>JAHEYB010000030.1:0-4082 GCA_023251805.1 Bacteroidota bacterium
AGCCACAGGATATGGAATTTTGATTGGAACCATTTTTAAAACACATCAGCAGGCATCTACTTTTGGAGCAGTATCGGTTGTTATTTTAGCAGCATTGGGAGGCATTTGGGTGCCGGTATTTGTAATGCCTGATTATTTAAGAGTATTGTCGGAATTCTCACCGCTATATTGGGGCTTAAGCGCTTTTCATAAACTGTTTTTAAATTCAGGTGATGTGAATAGTATTTTGCCACATATCACTAAACTACTGGTATTCTGCTTTATCAATTTAGGAATTGCTTATTTCTTTAATGAAAAGCATCATAAGTAGTTTAAATCTTTGAATTTCTTTTTTTGTATATTAGATTTAACAAATTGCACAATCATTTGAAAAATTCAACTTTATCAAAAAAAGTAACATTCTTTTTAGTTGTTTTCACTTTTCTTCTTTGTTCTGAAGTAAAGGGGCAATACGATAGTTTGAAAAAACATAAACTTTTTATCATTGGTTTTGGAGGGGGTGTTAACAATACCCTTTTATATTATCCTCTATATCGAGATCAATTAGATCGAAATAATGTAAGTTTCAATGATCAAAAAATTTGTTTTGCAGGAGAAGGGGAGTTATTTGTTGGTTTTAAAACAAAAAGAAAGCAAATAACTCTTGGAATGGGTTATGCAAATTATCAAAGTAAAAATCTGCATATTTACAATTACCCAAATACCAGTATTACTCAGGCATCAGTAGATTACATATTTTATCACAAATTTTATAAGGGCAACCTCAATATAAACTGGCTCGTAGGAGAAAATAATCGATGGATTATTGGTGCAAATTTGGATTGTGGAGTATTATTTTACTTTAAAGAATTCTCACATGTAGAATATACTTTGGGACAAAACGATTCTGATTACACATATGAATATCCCAGTCCTCAAATAATAATGTTTACTGGAATAAATTATGGCAGATTATTCAAAATCGCTGAGCATATTGACTTTGCAGTTTCTTTTAATACTAAAATATCATCGAGAATATTAGGAGCTACGAGTAATGCATCAAATATAAAAACAAGCAAAACCCCTGATCGTAATTTATTTGTAAAAACACTGAATTTTAATCTAATTTTCAAAATATAAAAATGAAAAATTAGCATTCATTAGCAGAAATAACGAATAAATAGAATTTACATTACTCATCAAATATTCCCATTATTTCATCCTTTTTTACTAAATTCGCATTCAATTAAAAAGAGATGGAAACCTTGTCTAATAAGAAGATGCAATCACTTTCAAACACGACCAGTGTTCCCGTTCGGTTTTCCGAAGTGGATGCATTGGGCATTGTTTGGCACGGGCATTATCTTAAATTTTTTGAAGACGGCAGAGAAGCGTTTGGCAGACAATATGAATTGGGCTATTTGGATGTGTATAAAAACAATTTTGCTATTCCCTTGGTGAAGATAAATGTGGATTTTAAAAAAACAGTGAAATATGGTGATCAAGTAAAAATCATTACCACTTTTATTCCTTCTGCTGCCGCAAAAATTATTTTCAACTATGAAATTTATCGTGAATCGGATGGTGAGCTAGTTGCAACAGGAGAATCGGTGCAAGTGTTTATGAACTTAGAACATGAATTGTTTATTATTGTTCCGGAGTTTTTTGAAAACTGGAAGAAGAAGAATTTGATGTGCTGATGACTGATTTGCTGATGTGCAGATTACCGATGTGCTGATTGAAATATTACTAGACGAATAGAAGCTAGACTTTGAACTAGCAAACTTTGAACTTTGAACTAAAATGAACGCTTTTATAATTGCCGATAATATCATCTCCCCGCTTGGCTTTACCAGTTCTGAAAATTTTGATGAGCTAAAAAAAATGCATACGGGTGTCAAACGCCTTGAAAAATCAACTCTTTCAAACGAGCCTGTTTGTGCTGCCGTAATTGACACCAACAAATTAGATGCTGCATTTCAAAAGCTAAGTGCAAAACAAGAATATACTCGCCTCGAAAAAATGGTGATTCTTTCTATAAATGATTGTTTGAATCAGAATAAAAATATCGATATCAGCAATAAAAAAACACTGTTCATTTTTTCGAGCACAAAAGGAAATGTGGATTTGCTGGATGCATCCTTGGCATCAAAATTTGACAAAAAACGAATTTACCTTTGGGAAACAGCCAATGTGATTGCAAAACATTTTAACAATCCCAATCAAGCACTTACGGTTTCAAATGCCTGTATTTCTGGGGTGCTAGCAATTATTCTTGCGAAGCGATTACTAGAAGAAAACAAATACGACACCATCATTGTGAGCGGTGCCGATATATTAACTCATTTTGTAGTTTCCGGATTTCAATCCTTCAAAGCCATCAGCAACGAAGTAGCAAAACCTTATGATGTCAAACGTGATGGGATTTCTTTAGGCGAAGGTTGCGGAACAGTTGTGGTTTCAAACAACAAATCTCTAGCCGTCACCCTGAGCGCGTCATCCCGAGCGGAGTCGAGGGACGAAGGGCAGGCTTCTGCAATCATTATTTCAGGTGGAGCTAGTTCAAACGATGCCAATCACATCTCTGGCCCATCACGTACCGGTGACGGATTACTTTTGGCGATTGAAAAAACATTAAAAGAATCAAATGTAAAAGCTTCGGAAGTTAATTACATCTCCGGACACGGGACTGCTACACTTTATAATGATGACATGGAATCATTAGCAATAACGGATGCTCAATTAGCAAGCGTTCCAATGAATAGTTTAAAAAGCTATTTTGGTCATACACTTGGTGCTGCCGGAGTAATTGAATCAATTATTGGTATACATTCCATGAGAGAAAACACTTTGATTGGAACATATAATTTTAATGAGTTGGGAGTAACAAAACCAATCAACATCATTAAAAATACTCAGAAACAAGAAGTAAACAATTGCTTAAAAACAGCTGCTGGCTTTGGTGGTTGCAATGCTGCAGTTTTTTTTCAAAAGCATAGATAGAAGAGTTCTCGCAGATATCGCAGAGAACGCAGATAAAAACGCTGATTAATAAGAAATTAGATTTTACTATAAAAATATTATGATGTTTTTCTAAATAAAAAAATTACACAGAACCGCGTAAATCTGCGAGAAAAAAGTAGCATAAGAAAAATAATTTAATGAACCACACAAACTACATAACATCTTATTGTTCCATTAAAAAAGGAAAAGTGATGGTAAACGGAACAGAAGTGTATTCCGATAGCTCTCTTCCTTCAGCAGATTTTATTAAATCGGCATACAAACATTTTCAATTGAACTATCCGAAGTTTTATAAAATGGATCATTTGTGTAAATTAGCCATGGTTGCTTCCGATTTATTGCTCAAACACAATCCGATTACAAAAAAATATGCTTCTGAAGATATTGCCATAATTATTGCAAATAGTGCCTCATCTTTGGAAATAGATACCGAGCATCAAAACACCATTTCCGACAAAAACAACTACTTCCCTAGTCCCGCAGTATTTGTATACACTTTAGCCAATATTTTGATAGGAGAAATAGCCATAAGAAATAGTATAAAAGGAGAGAATACTTTCTTTATTTTTGATAAATTTGACGCTGATTTCATGGGGTCTTACAATAACTCGCTTTTAAGTAGCAATAAAGCAACATGTTGTATATCCGGTTGGGTAGAATTTTATGAAAATGAGTATGAAGCATTTTTATATCTCGTGGAAAAAGAAAAGAATGAATTAAACATTGAACATACATCAGAACAACTTAATAAATTATATATAAACCAAATTTGAACATCTCCCCTTCCCTTTGGGAAGGGATAAAGGGATGGGCTAATAAATAAAAAAAAACATGGACGCACTAATTGACCAGCTTAAAGGAGAAATCATTGAACAATTAAATTTAGAAGATTTAAAAAAAGAAGACATAGATAATGATGCACCTCTTTTTGGTGAAGGACTTGGATTAGACTCTATTGATGCATTGGAGCTGATAGTATTGTTGGAAAAAAATTATGGAATTAAAATCGCCAATCCTGCTGATGGAAAAAAAATATTTCAATCGGTAAGAACAATGGCGCAATATGTTCAGGATAATAA
>JAHEYB010000030.1:4182-40409 GCA_023251805.1 Bacteroidota bacterium
ATGCATTGGAGCTGATAGTATTGTTGGAAAAAAATTATGGAATTAAAATCGCCAATCCTGCTGATGGAAAAAAAATATTTCAATCGGTAAGAACAATGGCGCAATATGTTCAGGATAATAAGAAGTAATTAAGTGATTGGGGGATTAAGGAATTGGGGAATTGAGGAAATTTGACTCTCATTTAATTTATAGCTCTTCTTTCATTCAAGCCATCTCTAAACGTCACCTGAGCCGTCACTCTGAGCGTAGTCGAAGGGCGAAGGGCGAAGGGCGAAGGGAAAATGTGTTTTTAGCATCTTGAAATAGTATGTCATCAAAAATCTACATTACCGGTATGGGAGTAATTTCGGCCATTGGAAACAATGTTGCCGAATCACTCACTTCGTTGGAGGCAATGAAATCCGGAATTGGAACATTGGAAAATGTTACTTCTCGTCACAAAGAAATTGTTCCCGTTGGTGAAGTAAAATCTACCAACGAAGAACTAACTGTATTGGCTGGACTCAAACCTGCCGAACAAAGTACACGCACTGCACTACTTGGATTAATTGCTGCTCAGGAAGCAGTAAAATCAGCAGGAATCACTAACATAAAAGAATTCAGAACAGGAATCATTTCTGCTACCAGTGTTGGCGGAATGGGAATGACTGAAAATTTGTGGTACCAATATTTGGATACAAAAATAAGTGGTGATTGGTTAAAATACATTGAAGCGCACGAATGTGGCGACAGCACAGAATTTATTGCAGATCATCTTGGAGTTAAAGAATATTTATCTACAATCAGTACCGCTTGCTCCTCCTCTGCCAATGCTATTATGTTTGGTGCCCGATTAATTAAACACGGGATTTTAGACAGAGTAATTGTTGGAGGAACAGATTCTATGGCTCGCTTTACAATCAATGGTTTTATGACTTTGATGATATTAGACAAAGAACAATGCAAACCATTTGATGCCAGTCGTCAAGGTTTAAACTTAGGAGAAGGCGCAGGTTTCATTGTAATCGAATCGGAAAAAGCTTCAAAAGGAAAAGAAATTTATGCCGAATTATCCGGTTATGGAAATTCCAATGATGCTTATCATCAAACAGCGTCATCACCTGACGGAGCTGGAGCATATTTAGCCATGGAAAAAGCATTTAAAATAAGTGGATTAAAACCAAGTGATATTGATTACATCAATGCACATGGAACAGGAACAGCAATAAATGATTTGTCGGAAGGCACAGCAATCGACCGATTATTTTCTAAAAATGTTCCGAGCATAAGTTCAACTAAGGCTTATACAGGACATACTTTGGGTGCTTGCGCTGCCATTGAAGCTATATTTTCAATTTTAGCAATCAAGCACAATGAAATTTTTCCAAACTTAAATTATAAAACTCCAATGGAAGAGTTGAGCTTTAAACCCACGACAGTATTGGAAAAAAATAAAAAAATTGATCACGTATTGAGTAACTCTTTTGGTTTTGGTGGAAACACGTCAGCCTTAATTTTTTCTCGACATCAAAAAAATTAGTGAATTTTTGAAATGGAGAAATAGAGAAGGAAATAAAAGAATTAGAGATTCCTTGAAATGGAGAATTAGAGAAGAAATTAAAATGAATAAAAGAATTGTTTATAGATAAAAACTAAGTGCCGTAAAGAGCAGAATCACAAATTCTCCAATTCTAGAATTCAACAAATCACCAATTGATAAAAATGGAAGCATTCATAAACGGCATAGGAATAATTTCACCACAAAAAACCTTTGACACAACTGATTTTTTATCGGAAGTGATTGAACACAATTCAAAATGTTTAGCCTGTGTTGAGCCTTCTTACAAAGAGTTCTTAAATCCTACGCTAGCCCGTAGAATGGCGCGTATCATTAAAATGAGTATCGCAGCATCTAGCGTTTGTTTCAAAGATGCAAAAGTAGAAATGCCTGATGCAATTATGACCGGAACAGCATTGGGCTGTTTGGAAGACACCGAAAAATTTTTGTTGGCGATAATTGAAAATGATGAGCAATTCCTGACACCTACTTCATTTATTCAATCTACTCACAATACTGTTAGCGCACAAATTGCTTTGCAATTAAAGTGTATGAACTACAATTTCACTTATGTTCACAAAGGATTTTCATTTGAAAGTGCGGTATTAGATGCATTAATGACATTGGCTGAAGGAGAAGCAAAAAATATTTTAGTTGGCGGACATGATGAAATGACAGATAAATATTATCGCGTTTGCGATCGTATTGGATACTGGAAAGCCGAAGATTCAGTTCCTACAATGGAATTAATAAATAGCAAAACCAGTGGAAGTATTGGTGGTGAAGGTGCCTCTTTTTTTATATTAAGTAATGCAAAATCTGATTCTTCCTACGCAAAATTGTTAGGAGTAAAAAACATATACAAACCAGAAAGCAATCAGGAAGTTGAAATTAAAATTACGGAGCTGTTGACGGCAAATAGTTTAACAGCAAACGATATTGATGTGGTTGTTTATGGAAATAATGGTGATGGACGATTTGACAAAACATATACGCATTTACAAAATAATTTATTAAAAAATAGTACTGCTACCTATTTCAAACATTTGTGTGGCGAATACCAAACTGCCGGAAGTTTTGCCTTGTGGCTAGCCGCTAAAGTATTGAAGACACAAACTATTCCAAGTGCAATTTTAATGGGCGAAAACAAAAGTAAATCCATCAAACATTTACTTATCTATAATACATTCCTGGACGTTGATCATTCTGTGTATTTACTTTCACAATGCTAAATTTTAAAATAGCGAGTCTTTGTTTTGTTATCGAAAGCATAACAATTGGTTTGCTATACCATTTTTTAGGAATCAGCTTATGGTGGTTTTTTGTTCCTATTCTCAGCTATAAATTTTTTATCATCTGGGGTTCTGCTAACATTCAATCCAATTTTTACACAAAAGCTTATTGCAGTTTAACAACCGAAGAAAAACAAATCGCAATTACTTTTGATGATGGCCCGCATTTTGAGTTTACTCCAAAAATTCTTTCCATCCTTAATGAATACAATACACCAGCAACTTTTTTTGTGATTGGTAAAAACATTCAAGGCAATGAGAATATTATTCGCAAAATAGATGCAGCTGGACATACCATTGGCAATCACACATTTTCGCATTCTTTTTTTATTGATTTTAAAGGGAAAACAGGTTTTATGATTGAACTGAATACGACATCTGACCTTATTTATGACATTATTAAAAAACGAATGAACTATTTTCGGCCGCCTTATGGTGTTACCACTCCTCATTTAGCAAGCGCTTCAAAGGCATTGAAGTATGACATTATTGGATGGAACATTCGTTCGTTAGACACTACTGCTGACTCAGAAGAAAAAATAGCTTCAAGAGTGATTTCTCAAGTAAAACCAGGGGCAATTATTCTATTTCATGATACTTCGGAAAAAACTGCTCAAGTATTAAAGCAAACTCTTAATTTTGCAAAGGAAAATGGCTTCAAAATTGTAAGTGTGGAAGAGCTTTTAAAAATGAAGGCGTATGTATAAATTCAATTCAAACACAATAGTCTTCGATATATCTGCTTCAACGCAGAATGCTCAGACTGACGGACCAATAGAATCTATGATTAAACATCGCACCGAACGTCACACTGAGCGTAGTCGAAGTGTATTATTTTCGACAACCGTTACCATTATTCTTTTTATTTCCTCCTTCACCTTCGCACAAGTTCCTGCTGGCTTCAAACCGGTAAAAGATACTACTGCTTTCAAACAAAAAATGGAAGCACAATCAAAACTCATTAGCACTTTGGAAAGTGATTTCACGCAAGAAAAATATTTAAGTGTGATGTCGGAAAAAATTATCAGCAAGGGACATTTTCATTTCAAAAAAGTAAATATGTTACGATGGGAATACAATGAACCGTATAAATATTTAATCGCTATCAACAAAGACAAAATGTTTATTAAGGACAATGGAAAGGTGAGCAAGTATGATATCAATTCCAATAAGATGTTCAAAAGCATCAACGAAATGATGGTAAACACTGTTCAAGGGAATCTATTGAATAACAAGGATTATAAAGCAAAATTTTACGAAAATGAGAAGTTTTATATGTTGGAATTATCGCCTTTGCAAAAAGGAGCAAAAGATTTTTTAAAAGTAATTCAACTTTACATCAACAAAACCGATTATGCGGTTGACAAAGTAAAAATGATTGAACCGAGTGATGATTATACCAGCATTGATTTTTCGAACCGTAAAACCAATCAGCCAATAGCAGATGAAAAATTTATTATTAAGTAGTTTCATCGGGCTTGTATTATCAAGCTGTTCATTCGGTCTTTATGGACGATATAGTGAAGTAACTCAGGCCTATTCAACTTATCCCAAAGCTATTTTTGGCGACAATTTTAATTCCTTCCTTTTTAAAACAAACATCACCGTTTACGGAAAAGATTATAGTGGATTACTCGTTACAAAACAAATGTCGCCACAAGATTACCGTGTAATTTTTACCACTGAGCTAGGAATGAAATTGTTTGATTTTGAATTTAAGGACACTGCATTTACCTTACACTATTGCGTTCCACAATTCAACAAACCAAAGTTGCTAAAAGTGATACAAAAAGATATCGAGGTACTATTGATGAATAACCTTTCGTCAAAAAAGACCGAATTATATAGAGATAAAGAAGGGCTGTTAAGTATTCACAAAATTGAATTCGGTCCAACTCAAAACTATTATTTTATCGAAAAAAGCTCCCAACATTTGATTAAAATTGAACAAGCTAAAAAAAGGAGAAAAAAGACTACCTTTACACTTTCAAATTATCAAGCTGATTTCCCCGGAAATATTTTGATTCAGCATCACGATATTAAATTGAAAATAGAATTAAATTTGCTTAAAAAATAATTTCTTTTTTTTGACTTTTGACTTAACCCTTTTGACTTAAATTGTAATGTTACTCAACGACTTCTTTAAAATAACAGACATTCAAAATGCTGAAAAATATATTGTAAGCATTGAAATGAATCCGAAACATGACATTTATAATGGTCATTTTCCGGGAAATCCAATCACTCCCGGAGTTTGTTTAACACAAATGGTAAAAGAAACCGTTGAGCACATTACCAATAAAAATCTTCAAATGTTGAGAGGTGATAATTTGAAATTTACCGCTATTCTCAACCCAGAAATAAATCCTTATGTAACAATGACCTTGAACATCAAAATCAAGGAGCCGGGCGTATTTCAGGCTGAAAGCGTTATTTCAGCTGAAACCACTAATTTCTTTACTTTTAGAGGTAGCTTCAAGGAAATTTGATTCCTAAAAAACGCTTAAAATCCGTCTATTTTTAAGCTTCTAAAACCAATAAAAATGCTATTTTTGTAGCGATAAGAATTTGCCTCTTTTGGGCAAATTTTTTTTTAAAAACGTTAGTAAAAATATGTCGGTTATTATTGATTATGAGTTATATAAGAAGAAAATGAGCACCCTTAACTGTTGCGTCATTATTCCAACTTATAATAATCAACAAACCATTGCTCAAGTAGTAAACGATACGCTTAAATTTACGCCTGATATAATTGTGGTAAATGATGGCGCTACCGATGCTACTCCCGAAATATTAAAATCCTTTCCAACTATTCAACTTATTTCCTACTCGCCCAATCGTGGAAAAGGAATTGCGTTGCGAACAGGAATAAAAGCAGCGCAAGACAAAGGTTACCGCTATGCCATCACAATTGATAGTGACGGACAACATTTTGCAGATGACATTCCGGTTTTTATTGATAAAATTGGAGAAGCCCCCGATTCATTGTTAATTGGTGCACGCAACCTGAATCAAGAAAATATGCCTAAGAAAAATACATTCGGGAATAAATTTTCTAACTTTTGGTTCATGCTTTTTACCGGCATAAATTTACCCGACACACAATCCGGATATCGCCTTTACCCTATTCAAAAAATGAAAGGTGCTCGCTATTTTACTTCTAAGTACGAATTTGAAATTGAAGTAAGCGTAAAGGCCGCATGGCGTGGCATTACTGTTTTACCTGTTCCTATCAAAGTATTTTATGCCGAAGGCGATAAACGAATCAGTCATTTTCGCCCTGGTAAAGATTTTACTCGAATCAGTTTGCTAAATATGTATTTGTTTTTTCCTGCACTATTGTGGCATAAACCTATTCGTTTGATAAAACATTTCCGAATAAAAAATATTAAAACGGTCATTAAAAAATACTTTTTAGACTCCAACGAATCAACGATGAGAAAATCGGTAGGTGTTGCTTTTGGAGTTTTTATGGGTATTGTACCCATTTGGGGTTTTCAGTTTGTAAGTGCTTTAGTATTGGCACATTTTATGAAACTAAACAAAGCAATTGTTGGTTTAGCAGCCCAAATAAGCGTTCCACCAATGATTCCGATTTTATTATTTTGTAGTTTACGAACCGGGCAATGGCTCTTGGGAAGGGATATGAGTGAAACCATTGAAACGAATCAGTTAACACTTGAAACAACAAAACAATTGCTGCACGAATATTTATTCAGTGGAAAAGTATTGCAACATTTATATGAATATTTATTGGGGAGTATGGTGTTTGCTACTATCATGGCAATTGGATTTGGATTACTGACATTTATATTACTTAAAGCTTTTGGTTTTAAAAAACAATGAAGCAGTGGGCAAATGGACAGTTGGCAAAAAATTAGAGCGCGATTTTACCAATAAACAAATGAACTAATAAACCGGTGAACCAATAAAATGGGAATACTATTTACAGCCATCTATCGCATCTTAAAAAAAAGAAGGATTCTTTTCTTTCTTTTGTTTTTAGGTGCTATGGCATTTGTTGGTTTTTTTGCTTCTAAAATTAAATTGGAAGAGGATATCACCAAAATGATGCCTACTGATAAAAAAATTGAACGATTAAATTCCTTCTTCAAAAGTTCTAAATTTCTTGACCGATTAGTTGTTACTATTTCATTAGCTGATTCCACTGCTGAAGCCTCACCCGAAAAATTAATTGAATTTTCGGATAGTTTGATTGCATCCATCCAACAAATTGACTCTTCCTTATTAAAGGAAATCACTTACAAAGTGAATGACAATGTAATGTATGACGTGTACAACACATTTCTTGAAAATCTTCCTATTTTCTTAGAAGAGAAAGACTACAAAACACTTGATCATCTCTTAACTTCCGAAAGACTCGACACAACTTTAGAGAAAAACTATAAGACATTACTTTCCCCCGCAAGTATGATTCTGAAAAAGAATATTCTTCGTGACCCAATTGGAATAACACCTTATGCTTTAAAGCGAATGCAGAGCTTACAATTTGATGACAATTTTGAATTGGAAAATGGATGCATTTTTACAAAAGACAAAAAGCATTTACTATTTTTCATCACCCCCACTCCCAAATCTTCTGAAACAGCCAAAAACGCGGAACTATTAACACAAATAGATCTCAGTATTGTATCTGTTAGCTCGAAAAACAAAAATGTGATTGCCGAATATTTTGGGGGTGTAGCTGTTGCTGTTGGCAACGCAAAGCAAATTAAGAGCGATGTTATTCTTACACTTTCTATTACGCTTGTAGGTTTATTTTTGTTCATTAGTTTATTTTTCAAACGAATTGAAGTTTTCTTTATTATTTTTATTCCTGTTGCTTTTGGTGCCGCATTTTCACTGACAGTGCTATACTTTTTAAAAGGAGAAATTTCTGCCATTGCTTTGGGTGCGGGTTCCATTATCTTGGGAATCGCAATGGATTATACCATCCATTTTTATACACACTTCAAGCATCTCAATGCTGCCGAAGAAACGGTAAAAGATCTTGCTTTCCCTCTCACCTTAGGTAGCACCACCACCATTGGAGCACTTTTAAGTTTATATTTTGTTAAATCAGAAGCCCTGCAAGATTTTGGAATGTTTGCTGCATTTAGCTTAATGGGAGCCGCTCTTTTCACGCTTATTATCTTTCCACACTTTATGAGAAAGAAAAAAAACAGTGTCACAACCGAGCACCACAAACAAAACATTATCGAAAAAATTGCAACTTATAAATTCGAAAAAAATAAATTTTTAATTTGGATAATCATTATCATCTCAGCAATTTCTATTTATACTTCTCAGTTTGTTGGTTTCGAAGGCGACATGATGAGTTTCAACTATATGGAACCTCATTTGGCAAATGCGGAGCGAAATTTAAATGCCATCAGCAATGAATCATTACGGAGCGTTTATTTGGTGGCAACTGGAAAGAACTTAGATGAAGCGTTAGAAAACAGTGAACAAAGCCTTCCTTTACTGCAACATCTGGAAAAAGAGCAAGTTCTAAAAAAATATTCTACCATCTCTACCATTCTTCTCTCAAAGCAAGAACAAGAGAAGCGTATTAAACGCTGGAAAGAATATTGGACAACAAATAAAAAAGGAAAATTAAAAAATGATTTAATCAGCAAAAGTGAAAAATTCAAATTCAAAGAAAATGCATTTGACCAATTCTACGAAATGTTGAATAAAGATTTTGCAACCATTGATGCTTCTGCATTTAGTGGATTAAAATCAAGCATGCTCGACAACTATATTACTGAAAAAGGAAACGAAACTATGGTTGTTACTCTTATTAAAACAACAGCAGAAAACGAAGACAAAGTAGTGAATGCTTTTAAAGAGACAGAACACTTGGTTGTATTTGATAAAAAATTTCTGACCAATAAATTTATAGAAATAATAAAAAACAATTTCAATTTAATCCTTGCCACCTCTTCTTTACTAGTGTTTTTTATGTTGCTATTCTCTTATGGCCGTTTTGAATTAGCGCTAATTACATACATACCAATGGTTTTAAGCTGGCTGTGTATTTTAGGAATGATGGGCGCTTTCGGAATAAAGTTTAACATCATTAACATCATTGTCTCCACTTTTATTTTTGGACTCGGTGACGATTATGCCATTTTTATTACGGACGCATTAATGAATGAATATAAAACCGGCCAGAAAAATTTAGCTTCTTATAAAACAGGTATTTTTATTTCTGCAATCACCACGATGATTGGAATTGGTGTGTTGGTTTTTGCATCCCATCCGGCATTGAAATCAATCGGATTAATCACCATTATCGGAATGTTCTCGGTATTGATTATTTCCAATACCATTCAACCTGCTTTATTCAAATTTTTAATCACAAATCGTACAGAAAAAAAACGTGTTCCATTTACATTGATCAGTTTATTGCAATCTGTATTTGCATTTACTTGGTTTACTTTTGGCTGCTTCACACTTATTCCACTAGGTTTTATTATTGTAAAAGGATTGCCCCTGCCTAAGAAAATACGATTAAAAATATTCCACAACCTACGATACGCATATACCAAATCGATGATTTATGTGAATGTGCACGTGAAAAAACGAATCATCAACAATTTGAATGAGCAACTCGCCAAACCCGCAATTGTTATTGCAAATCATCATTCCGTTATCGATTCTCTTTTAATGCAATCACTTAATCCCAAATTAATTTTAATGGTAAACGATTGGGTTTGGGACTCACCTTTTATGGGACCCATTGTTCGTTTGGGTGGCTTTATTCCAAAAGCTGCCGGTTATGAAGAGAATTTGGATAAAATAAAAGAACTCATCAATGATGGTTATTCATTAGGTATTTTTCCTGAAGGTTCCCGCTCCGAAACGGTCAAAATTGGCCGATTTCATAAAGGAGCTTTTTATATTGCTGAAAAATTAAATGTAGATATTGTTCCCATTATTTTTCATGGGAATGCTTTTGTCCAAGGAAAAGACGACAGTTTTTTATTAAAACCCGGTATTGTAACGGTTAACTACTTGCCTCGTATTGATACAAATGATAAGTCCTATGGGGAAACGTATAGCGACAAAACAAAAAACATTAGCAAATATTTTAAATCAGAGTATTTGAAAATTAGAACCGAAGTTGAAACCGTTGATTACTATTTTAATCGCTTAAGTAAAAATTATATTTATAAAGGTCCGGTTTTAGAATGGTATATGCGAATAAAAGTAAAACTGGAAGACAACTACAAACTATTTGAATCGCTTTTGCCTAAAAAGGGTACAATCACTGACATTGGTTGCGGATATGGTTTCCTGCCCTACATGCTTGCTTATATGAGTGAAGACAGAATTGTAATAGGAACCGATTACGATGAAGAAAAAATTGCTGTGGCGAACAATTGTTTTTCGAAAACAAAAAATATTTCATTTTTTGCTGCTGACGCAACCGAATGTGAATTGCCAAAAAGCGATGCTTTTGTGTTAAGCGATATTTTACATTATTTACCAATGCATCAACAAGAAAAATTATTGGTAAAATGCATGGAAAGTTTAAACCCAAATGGAATGATTCTTTTGAGAGATGCGGATGCCAGTTTAAAAGGCCGCCATTGGGGGACACGTTATACGGAGTTTGTTTCTACAAATGTGGGTTTTAATAAAACACAAAATAAATTAGAATTTGTATCTTCATCCTTTATTTTGGAAGTGGTGAAAAAAAACAACTTTAATTTTGAAAAAATAGATAACACAAAATTGACTTCCAACATAACCTATATTATTAAAAAGTAGCATTTATATGTCACAATACGATGTTGTAATTATTGGGAGCGGATTAGGAGGACTGGAAAGTGCATTCATTCTTAGCAAAGAGGGCTATAAAGTGTTAGTGCTTGAAAAGAACCGTCAATTAGGAGGAAGTTTGCAAATATTTGTACGCGACAAAGCCATATTCGATACAGGAATTCATTATATCGGTGGATTAAACGAAGGACAAAATCTAAATCAAAGTTTCAAATACTTTGGTATCATGGACAAACTCCATTTGCATAAAATGGATATGGATGGTTTTGATAGAATAACGTTTGATGGCGATCCAACAGAATATAAACATGCGCAAGGGTATGACAATTTTGTTGAACAATTGTCGCAACAGTTTCCTTCAGAGCGAGGGGCTTTAAAAAATTACGTAAAACAAATTCAAGAAGTTTGTGATTATTTTCCTCTTTATCAATTAAAAGAAGACGATGCTCCTATTTTAGGAACAAAATATCTCGACATTAACACCAAAGATTTTATCGCAAGCATTACATCTGACTTAAAATTACAAAGTGTTTTAGCAGGGTCCAACCCGCTGTATGCCGGTGATGGCTATAAAACACCTTTGTATGTACACGCTTTGGTTGTAAACACCTATATCGAAAGTTCATACAAGTGTGTTGATGGCGGAGCTCAAATAGAACGCCTATTGACAAAAAATATTAAAGCGATGGGTGGAGAAATTCGAAACTATGCCGAAGTAACAAAAATTGTGGAGAAAGATGGTGTCATAACTCATGTTGAATTAAAAGACGGAGAAAAAATTGAAGGAAAACATTTTATTTCAAATATTCATCCTGCATCTACTATGAATATTTTAGATTCCGATAAAATAAAAAAAGCGTTTCGAAATCGAGTACAAAGCCTAGTAAATTCTTCTTCGGCATTCATAGTAGATATTGCACTTAAACCAAACACTTTTGAATATAAAAATTGTAATTACTATCACTACAAGCGCAATGATGTATGGACAGGCATGTATCAAACCGGACCAGCTTGGCCGGATGGATATTGTGTGTTTGTTCCAAAATCATCTAAGTCAGATGCGTATGCAGATAGCATGACCATTTTAAGCTATATGCAATACGATGATGTGAAGCAGTGGGAAAATACATTTTCTACTATTCCTAAGCACAGAGATGGCCGAGGGCAAGAATATGAAGATTTTAAAGCTGCAAAAGCAGAACAACTAATTGATGAAGTTCAAAAAAAATTTCCAAATATTAGAGCTTGTATAAAATCGTATACTTCTTCCTCCCCTCTCACATATCGTGATTATATTGGGGCAAGAGATGGTGGTTTGTACGGTATTGCAAAAGATTATCGCGACCCGCTAAAAACATTTATTTCACCTACAACAAAAATTCCTAATCTTTTTTTTACAGGACAAAACTTAAATATGCATGGGGTATTAGGTGTAACAGTTGGCGCTATTCGTACTTGTGGTGTTTTTGTTGGACAAAATTATTTGATTCAAAAAATTAATAAGGCATAATTTAAATCATTCAATATGAAATTAATAATAATAAAATTGGCTTTTGTATTTCTTCCTGCCCTTTATGTGGTAAGCGCGATACCTTGGAAAGTAAAATCATCAGCTATTACCTTTAAAATAAAAAATGCTGGAATGACAGTGGATGGCAGCTTCACCGGTTTGGAAGCAGATATCAATTTCAATCCATTAAAACCTGAGGAAGCTTCAATAAAAGCAAGTGTTAATTCAAAAAGTGTTAATACAGGAAACAATATGCGAGATGAGCATTTGAGCAAACCAGAATATTTTGATGTGGCGAAATTTCCTAAAATTACTCTTCAATCTTCTAAAATTGAAAAAACCGGCCCAATTACTTATAAGGGAACATTCAAGCTGACAGTGAAAAACGTTACCAAAGAGGTAATTATTCCATTTACTTTTATGAAAATTCCTGAAAAAACTGAATTTAAAGGAAGTTTCTCTATTAACAGAAAGGATTATGGAGTGGGAGAAAGTAGTATGACCTTATCAGATAATGCAACAATTTCTCTTGATATTATTGTAACAGAATAATCCCCTTTTTAAAGATTTTCTTCTTAGCAAAAAGAAAAACTTTACCTTTACAATATACTCGGGTGGCGAAACTGGCAGACGTGTACGCTTGAGGGGCGTATGTCGAAAGACGTGGGAGTTCGAATCTCCTCCCGAGTACTTTTTTACCTCAAAATCTCCTATTAATTTTTATTCCTATGAATGCAATTTTCAAAAATCTGAAAGTAGTAGAACTTGCAAATGTTCTGGCAGGTCCGGCTGTCGGTATGTTTTTTTCTGAAATGGGTGCTAAAGTTATAAAAGTTGAAAACAAAACTACGAATGGTGATGTTACCAGAAGCTGGAAATTGCCTTCGGAAAACCCAAAATCAAAAACTTCTTCTTATTACTGTTCTGTTAATTGGAATAAAAAAGTGGTCTTTGCTGATTTAAAGAATGAAGAAGAAAAAAAGAAAATTTTGTTGTTCATCAAAAATGCTGATGTAGTCATTTCAAATTATAAAAAGGGAGACGATATAAAATTTGGAATGGATTACAAAACATTAAAAAAAATTAATCCTTCTTTAATTTATGCGCACCTTTCGGGCTTTGGTGAAAATAGCAATAGAACAGCATTCGATATTGTACTTCAAGCAGAAACAGGATTTATGTTTATGAATGGAACAGCCGAAAGTGGCCCAATTAAAATGCCTCTAGCGCTTATCGATATTTTAGCCGCGCACCAGTTAAAAGAAGGAATTTTGGTTGCTTTGATTAAGAAAATGCAAACAGGAAAAGGAGCTAATGTATCTGTTTCACTTTATGATACTGCTGTTGCTTCTTTGGCAAACCAAGCTACCAATTGGTTAATGGCAAAGCATAATCCTCAAGCTATTGGCTCTTTACATCCTAATATTGCACCTTACGGGGAGATTTTCCCCACAAAAGATGGAAAATTAATTGTGCTTGCCGTTGGAAATGATAAACAATTTACCATGCTCTGTTCTATTTTAAAAATAAATTCTCTCTTAAAAAACGACTTGTATATTACAAATAGTAATCGAGTAAAAAACAGAGCCATGCTTTTTAAAATACTCTTGCCTGAAATTAAAAAATGGAGCTCGAAAAAATTAATAAAAGCATTTATTCATAAAGATGTTCCTGCCGGAACAATAAAATCTATCAAAGAAGTGTTTCAAAATAAAAACGCACTAAAACTTACATTGAAGGGAAAATCTTCTTTTTCTAGCGATTTTTTGGTTGTGAAATCTTCTATATTTTACATAACTCATTAATATACAATAACTTACAAAAAATTCATTTTTTCTAAATTTTGTTATTCTAGATAATTTGATTAAATTTGCTAATCCTTAAATCTGGATATAAACAAAATGCTCAAAAAGCTACTCATTTTCTTATTGATCATCACTCCTATTATAGCCTCTGCTCAGTATGGCGGAAGAAAAGGGCGTGGAATGAGGACAGGGAAGTCCTTTTACAACAGAAAAAAACCTCGCCCCGAATTTATTATTGGTGTTGGTGCTTCCAACTTTTTAGGGGAATTAGGTGGGGCGAATCAGATTGGAACGTTTTTCGTTAGAGATTTAGAGTTTAAGGCTACCCGTCCTTCGGCACAAATTGCTATTCGCAAAAAATTTAATTCTCGTTTTGCTGTTAAAGGTGGTTATTATTATCAACTATTAAGTGGTGATGATAAACTAACGAAAGAACCTTTTAGAAATAATCGTAACTTACATTTCCGATCTAGCATCCATGAAGTATCGGGTCAATTAGAATTCTTTTTCACAAAAGAGCAACAAGGTCATCGCTACCAAATTAAAAATGCAAAGGGAATGAAAAGTTATAATTTTCAAGCCTATGGATTTGTTGGTGTTGGTGGAATATTTTATAACCCTCAAGCCAAATATAAAGGTAATTGGGTAAATCTTCAACCTCTGGGAACAGAAGGACAAGGCTTGCCTGGTGGTCCAAAAAAGTATTCCAGATTTTCTGTAGTCATTCCTTATGGACTTGGTGTAAAAGATGCAATCACTAAAGAATGGTCGATTGGTTTGGAAATTGGAATGCGTAAAACTTTTACCGACTATATTGATGACGTGAGTGGAGTGTATTACGACAATGCAGCAATAAGAACAGCTCACGGTGATATGGCAGCTGATTTGGCAGACCCATCCTTACTTAACTATCCAGAATCTTTGGGAGGTGCTTCTGTAGCTGCCTACCAAACAAATCCGGGTGAAGTTCGCGGGCATTCAAAACACAAAGATGCGTATATGTTTATTAATGTTACCGCTTCTTATAAAATACCTGCAAAACGCAGAACACGTTCTAAATTCTAAACCTCTGGAAACATCGGTTTCTATAACAATAAAAGAGCCTCAAACCCCAAAAGAGTTTGAGGCTTATTATTTATTGCGATATGATATACTACGGAAACCTTGGAATCAGCCAATCGGTAGTGAAAAGGATGCCAATGAGGACTCCTCGATTCATATAATGGCTTTCGATCAACACAACACTGTAGTAGGAGTTTGTCGCTTACAATTTAATTCTAAAACAGAAGCTCAATTACGTTTCATGGGTGTAAAAACAAATACTCAAGGCTTGGGAATAGGAAAACAACTAATTATTTATGCTGAACAAAAAGCGAAACAACGCGGAGCTACCAAAATAATTTTACAAGCCAGAGAAATTGCTGTTGAATTTTATAAAAAATGTGACTACTCAATTGTTGAAAAAAGTTTTTTAATGTGGGATGAAATTCAACATTATCTAATGGAGAAAAAATTATAAAATGTCTCAAAAAACTAGAATTGGAATTCTTGGAATTGGAGCGGTTGGCGGGTATTTTGGCGGGCAATTAGCTGAAAAATATTCCAATTCAACTTCTGTTGAAATTATTTTTATTGCAAGAGAAAGAAGTGCAAAAATTATTGGAGAAAAGGGATTAAAAATAATTACTCCTACAAATGAAAAAATTGTTTTCCCACATATAGTTAGTAATAACTCAAAAGAAATTGGCAAATTAGATTATTTGATATGCTGTGTAAAGAGTTATGATTTAGCCGAAAGTTTAACAGAACTAAAAGATTGTATTCATAACGAAACCATTTTGTTACCTCTTTTAAATGGTGTGGATGCAACAGAAATTATTCACTCTGTTTTGCCAGATGCCAACGCTTGGAACGGCTGTGTCTATATTATTGCTCGTTTAACAGAACCAGGAATAGTAACAGAAAGTGGAAAAATTCATTCTCTTTATTTTGGTTCCGAACAAAATGATGAAAGACTAAACCAATTTAATTCTATTCTGTTAGAAGCAGGCATTGATTCTCATTTATCGGAAAACAGCATTCACACCATCTGGGAAAAATATATTTTTATTTCGGTCGGAGCAACTCTTACCAGCTACTTAAATCTGCCTATTCGCGCTATTTTAGAACATGAAAATCATAAAAAATTAGCTTACATGCTATTGAACGAAATAAAAGCGGTAGCGGACGCCAAGAAAATAATTTTGCCAAGCAACATTATTGAGAAAACCATAACTACAATGGAAAGTTTGCCTTACGAAACTACAACATCGATGCATAGTGATTTTATAAAAGGAGGAAAAACAGAATACCGCTCACTAACCGAATATGTAGTAAAAACAGGAAAAACATTACATGTAGAAACTCCTGAATATGAAAAAATATTGCAAAATTTAAAATCCCGCTAACAATTACATTTTATTGTTAATCATCTTAAACAAAGCCTTTGCATCTGCATCATTCAATTGAATACCAAACTTTATTTCTTTTCCGTAATAATCAAAGGCCAGTTTTTCACCTGCTATTACCCAATAAGAATTATTTAAATTTTCGAAAAAGGAATTTTCCTTACTCTCAATTTGTCTAAATTCTTTCATAAAATCGAACTCATACACTTTTATCTTCCCTCTACCTTTCACATCTCGCTTATAAAATAATTTTCGCTCACGCAATTTTATTTTTTCTACTCCTGATAATCGCCATATCAATGCTTTATATATTTTATATTCAAAATATGCCCAAAAACCCAACCATACAATTATTGCAACACGTGTTTGATGATCAGGAATAAAAAAATACTCAATAAACACGGCTACCCCACCGAGCGTCCACAAAACAAACCAAATTAACAGTAATTGCTTTTTGGTTTTATCAATCGAAGAAAGAATAACGATACTCGTTTCGTTTTCCTTTTTTTTAATACTTATTCTTTCGCCAATATATTCCATATAAATAATCAAATAATGGACAAAATTATCAATTAATTCTATATTTGTTAAACTTAAAATGAATGAATTATAATCAAGGACAATGGGAAAAACGAGTGAAAATAAAGAATTGGGCTTTGGGACAAAAACATCCACTCAAAAAAGTCGATTAATAAACAAAGATGGTTCATTCAATGTCGATCGTATTGAAATATCCAAATGGAGCTCCATTAGTATCTACCATGCATTGGTTTCTATGTCCTGGCGAAAATTTAATTTAGTTGTGTTCATTTATTTTATAATCATCAACGTATTTTTTGCGACACTATACTACTATACTGGGATGCAAGGTTTAAAGGGTGTTGAAGCTACAAGTGAATTTGATAAATTTTTAGAGGCTTTTTTCTTTAGCACACAAACATTCAGCACAGTAGGTTTTGGAAGGATATCCCCTGCAGGAAACCTCACAAGCTCCATAGCAGCAATTGAATCCTTGGTTGGTTTATTAGGGTTTGCATTGGCAACCGGCTTGCTCTATGGAAGATTTTCGCGCCCCGTTGCCCGATTAACTTTTAGTAAAAATGCCATTATTGCCCCTTTTAAAGAAGGAAAAGCGTTTCAATTTCGCTTAGCAAACAAAATGAGAAACAGCCAAATTTCTGATATGAGTTGCAGAGTGACTCTTTCAAAACTCGAAAATGAAAATGGTCAAATGGTCAGAAGATTCAGAGTGCTTGAACTGGAAATTAAAAATATCATTTTCTTCCCTATGACTTGGACCATTAATCATCCAATTGATGAAAACAGTCCGCTTTATGAAATGACTGAAAAAGAGATGCACGAAGCGGATTTGGAATTTATGATTTCTTTAAGCGGATTTGATGATACATTTTCTCAAAACGTAACATCACGCTATTCCTATACACATGAAGAGCTTATTTACGGAGCCAAATGGATAAGTGTGTTCAGTCAGAATGAAGAGGGGCAAACATCCCAAGACCTTAACAAATTAAGTTTATTTGAAAAAGTGACACTGTAAATTATTTTTATAGCTTCGGAAATCAACTAAATCTGTGAACCTAATCTTTCACAATTTTTCTCACTTCCACTCTATCATTTGTTACAAAACGAATAAAGTAAACACCTGCTGAAATTTGGTTTACATCCATTTCAATTAGGCTACTTGAACTAATGTTTTGTTTAACTTGCTTCACTTCTTTTCCATTGACATCAAAAACAAAAATAGTCACTGCTTCATTTTCGTGACCATAAAATTTAACAGAAATAGAATTGTCAGCCGGCTGAGGATAAATGGTTTCAATCAGTCCTATGGAGGATGAATAATTTGGAACACCAGTAGTCACAACACAAGGACTTGTACAAAATTTAGAAAGCATTCGAGCATACGCTGCTTGGGTATAAATTCCTGCCTCCGTAATGGTCCAAGAATTCACCGGCCAGCTAGTATTAAAATCTTTCCATGATTTTTGGATGGGTTGATTTTTAGGAGGATCCAAACTTTCGGCAACACACATAGCATTATTAGCAGCGCTTCCGCATCCACTCGGACAACATACATCCCAATCGTAAGAAGGATTTACACCACCTGGGATAAATCCAGGCGCAGGACCATACATTGAGATACCTACTTCATCCCATAAGGCACTTCCATTTTCAAACCAGCTATGATAAAAAGATGTAACGGAATTTTCAGCACCAAATTTTCCCATATTGCTTAAATACGTTTTTGAATTTGGATTTACTCCATGAAAATAATGAACAAAACCAGAAGCAGCATTTGTATAATTTGTGGCATTTGGAGCATCAAAATTATATCGAATCATCGCCAAAAACATATTTCCTTGCTTCGATTTAGTTTGATTACTATTCCAAGTATAATTTCCATCATTCAAATAAGCACGATAAGCATCTGTATTTCCGGTATAAGCAGGAAGGTTATCTACATTCCAAGTACTCAATGAATTGCTATAAGCGCTTACAATTGCATTTTTTACAGAAACAGTTGCACCGGGCAAAGCTGCATAATACAAACACATATCCTGTTCATTTCCTTCAAACGGATAAGCAAACGTCCACATCAATAAATGTATATTGTTATAATTTGCATCCACAAATGATTTGTAAGTTGCACCTCCTGTTAAAGCATATAAATAAGTTGCTGCGGCAAATTTTCTACACAAAGTTTGATAGGTGTCCAATTCTTGTTCGCCTGCTGCCAACACACCGGAATTATAAAAAGTAACGCTTGGATTTGCATTCGCCCATGTCCATGCATTTACAGCCGCTGTTAGTAAAGTGGTTCCGTAAGTTGTTAATCCAACCGAATTATATTGTTTTGCGGCTAATGCAAAAATTCCTGCCGCTGATAAAGTGGCTGAGGTATTTGCTGGTCCATATCTTCTGTAAGCAGCATCTGCTGATGGTGGACTCGCCCCTCCGCCTCCAATTACACTTAATACCGAACCATCTGAATTTTGCATTTTCAACAGCCAATCCAATTCATATTTTGTTTCGTCCAATATATCCGGAATGCCGTTTCCTGATTCAGGAATATTATAATTATCTGCCCACACAGTCGGTTTTTCTTCATAAGCTAGCAGCAAATCACACAATGTTCCCCATGTAAAATTTACATACTTGTTGTAATCACCAGCATCATACCATCCTCCTGAAAGATTTTTTGATGTTCCAATAGTTGGAGAAGAATACAATCGGCAATCTAAATCTTGTTGTGTTCCTAAATGACTCGCTCCGTCAACATATCCTGTGTCAACAAAGGGATACGACTTCGCAAAACCACATCTTTGATAATAAAACATGCGCATTGCTATTTTTAGAACATCGTTATAAACACAATTGTTTATTTCGAAGCGATAAGAACCCACGTTGTTTGTGGGATCAAAAACATAATAACTTCCTGGAGTTACTACCGAAGAAAAATCAAACCAAAATACTTTGTCCCCCGATTGAGACTGTGTTGCTCCGCCATTCCAAGTGGTTATAGCTCCTGAAAATACAATTGCATCTGTAATCCAATTACGTACCTGATAAGTTGCTCCGGGAGAAAAAGACAATGCAGAATTATAGCCAACCTGAGGATCGCTGATAACAGCAATTTTTTGGTCTCCCGTTTTGTAACCGAATTGGTCAATTTTAATAAACTGGGAAATAGTTGCAGGAATTGCATGAGTAACTAGCACAGCTAGCAGAAAGAAAAGTGTTGAGAGTAATTTTCTATTTTTTCTCATAGTATAAATTTTGATCCTATCAAATATAGACCAAAAACACCTTTACTTACAAATTAAAAAAATTACGAATTATTGGTAATAGGCTTTGCCGGTATTACCGCTACTACAATTGAGTAAAAGATAGTTAGGATGATTTGTTCTGCTTTTGTCATTAGA
The DNA here is from genome assembly GCA_023251805.1 of Bacteroidota bacterium. Taxonomy (GTDB): domain Bacteria; phylum Bacteroidota; class Bacteroidia; order 2-12-FULL-35-15; family 2-12-FULL-35-15; genus 2-12-FULL-35-15. Next base: position 24,509 of record JAHEYB010000030.1, read on the forward strand.
GAGAGAGATTTGATTCACTCAAATATAAAATGCAAACAAAGTGAATGCAAACCCAAATGAGTCGACTATTTGAAGTCGGAGCTCAAATACACTTCTATAAATGCCTATTGGTAAGCTAAAGTAGATGGAGAACGATTATTTTTCAGAAAACAAATAGTGGCCTGCTTTATCAACTGAAACTTTAGGCAATTGTTGCTTTTGCTCAAAAAAATCGTAGCCGGTTTTTAAGTTTTTCCAAAAATCCGTATGCTTCGCATTTTCTTTTACTAAAAATGCCATTCCTTTTTCGTCCATTTTGGTCGGAAAAATATGAACCTGGATAGTTTGTTGTCCATTATTGCGAGCCTCCACAGCTAAAATATATACTTCTTTTATATACATATCTGTTAGAGGCATACAGCCTATAGTTACACAATTTCCGTGAATCATGATATCACCTCCTAAGTTCCCTTTTCCGATAATTTTATCACTTGCATTTGGATAACTAACTCCAAGCGACAAATAATAACTGCTGTAAGGATTAAAAACGGCAATCGAGTAAAAACCTTCAGGCACTTGTCCATCACCTTGCATTCTTTTAGGGCCTAATTCTCCTGAAGAGGCGCAAATGGCATACGTCTTGAACAGTTTGTATTCCTTTTCTGCTTTCGGTTTTAGCCACACCTCAACCACTTTATCTGCTTTAAAAACACGCAAAAAAAGTTCAAAATTCTCATTTATTCCTTTTTTAGCCAAATCCATTTTTAAGCCATCCCATTTTTCAGAATAGGCAGATTTAACTCTGGCTGCTTTTTGCTGAGTTGCCTTAAAAGTTTGGGATGTAACACCTATTGAGAGTGTCAAAGCGAATAAAAGTAGGTTTCGTTTTAGCATATTGTTAATTTTTTAGTTGATAACGTATTTATGAAGAGCAATATTTCGGCCAAAAACAGATTAATTTTGTGGAAAGTTAAGAATAGTAAATGAAGAAAATTGTCGGCTTCTTAAAAAATAAATACCTAATAACTGTTATTGCATTAACAGCATGGGTTATTTTTTTTGATAAAAATGATTTGAAAACACAGCTGGAGCTAAGAAAAGATGTTCAAAAACTGGAAGAAGAAAGAAACTATTTTGCCAAAGAAATAAAAAGCATCACTTCCGACATTAAGGAATTATATACCAACCCAAAAACGCTTGAAAAATTTGCTCGCGAAAAGTACTTAATGAAAAGGGACAATGAAGATATATTTGTAATTGTAGAGGAAAAAACGGAGCGCTAGTTCATGTTTATTAAGCTATCTGCCGTTAAAGGTTTAGATAAATAACTTACCACACTTTTATACGAAATCGATTTTCTTTCATCATCCGGATTCAAAGACGATGTAAGCATCACTATTTTAATTTTTGAGGTAATTGCATCCGATAACCGATTGAATTCCTCCAAAAAATAGTAACCATCTGAAATGGGCATATTGATATCCAAAAAAATATAGGAAGGGAGAATGGAAGGTGCAGAATCTGACCGCAATGTTTCTAAATTTTTCAGAAACTCCAAAGCACTCTGAGCATTAGTGTGAACAAACACGTTTTCGGTAAACTTTGAATTGATAACAACTTTTTCATTCACGAAGTTATCTATCTTGTTATCATCAACAAGCATTACCACTTTATGTTTCGAAGACTTCGTTTTATCTGATGAAAACATTTTACAAATAAATCTTATAAATAGAAATAGCAAAAACAGTAATTGCTACCAAAACAATTGACCCATACAATATATATCCTAATCTAATTTTCATAAAGCAGATTTTTATTTAACTATTAATTTTTTACTATATAATTTATTTGCACTCGATGCTGTAACCAAATATGTTCCTTTAGCAAGTTTCCCTTCTTGGTCAATAGCAACAATTTCATTGTTTGAAGTGCTAATAACTACTTTCGAATAAATTTCATTCCCGGCAATGTCTCTTAAGACAACTAAAACTTCTTTTCCTTCAAGTTGGCTTAAAGAAATATAGCTAGCAGTATTCTCCTGAACAGGATTAGGAAACAAAGAAATAGATGATTCACCGTTTGAATGGTATTCTACGGGAACAATATTGGAAAAGGAGGTTTTTCCATTATAATCTGTTTGCTTCAAGCGATAATAGGAAATCCCTTCATAAGGATTTCTATCTGTATCAAAATATTCAACTATTGAAGTACTATTTCCGGCACCATCCACCAAAATTACCTCCGAGAAAATAAGACCATCTTTACTTTTTTCTATTGTGAAATAATCATTGTTTAATTCGGAGGCGCTTGTCCATGAAACTTCAATTATTTCAGAATTAACAATCGCATTAAAATTTAGTAGTTCAATAGGTAGCACTGTGGGACCAAAAATAGTTCCATCATTCTTAAAGGTAGCATCGCCAGGTATTGTAATAGAACCTATTCCAGTTATATCAGCACCATTACCATTAGTAAATACAGGGCTAACTCCTCCCAATAAAAGGGAACCATTGATTACAACACCATCACTGTTATTATTATTAGTAAAAACATTCACACTCAGGCTGCCACCGGCATCAATGGTTAGAAAACCTCCATTTTTTACTGTCATTACACCTGCGCCAAGCATACTAAGCGTTCCACCACTTTGAATAGTAATAGATGCAACATCACCTCCTGGCCCAATCGTGATTAAACCGGCAGAAAGAGATACTTGATAACCTGTACAAATTACAATATCATCGCCTGCAGCAGGAGTGCAACCGCAGCTTGCGCCTCCACACCCAATAGTAGACCACGTACCTGAAGTATTAAAGCCGGTACTGGCTGTTGAATACAAAGTCGATGAAAATAAATTTTCAAAAGCGAAAAGTGCGAAAAAACAAATTAGGAGTAAATTTTTTTTCATGTTTTTCAAATATACTTACATCTGTAAGCATAGACGAAACTACTATAAAAAGGTTGCATCAAAAAGGTCAATGGAGGGTTTTCTGAGACCTAAATTCGACCAACTTAGTTTTTATACTCACCAAACACATTTCTCATCGTATCAGCTATCTCTCCCAAGGTGGCATAGCTTTCTGCGGCTTCTAAGATTGTTGGCATTAGGTTGATGTTTGCCCTTGCATTAGCATCTAAGGTTTTTAAAATGGCTTTCACCTTTTCGTTATCTCGCTCCAACTTCACCTGATTGATTTTGTTGATTTGAAGCTGACGAATAGAATCGTCAATTGTAAAGACATCTTCTAAAGGCTTTTCCTCACTGGTAAATTTGTTCACTCCCACAATAATTTTTTCTCCGGTTTGAATATCGTTTTGATATTTGTATGACGATGCAGCTATTTCATTTTGCAAATACCCTTGTTCGATTGCTGCCACCGAACCACCCAGCGCATCAATTTTATTGATGTATTCCCAAGCAGCTGCTTCTACTTCGTTGGTAAGTGATTCCACAAAATAAGAACCTGCTAAAGGATCCACCGTCTCCGCAATTCCACTTTCAAATGCTATAATCTGCTGGGTTCTCAAAGCTATTCTTGCTGCTTCTTCTGTGGGCAAGGCTATTGCTTCATCAAAACCATTGGTATGCAAGCTTTGTGTCCCGCCCAAAACAGCCGACATGGCCTGAATAGTGACTCTCGGAATGTTGTTTTGTGGCTGCTGAGCAGTTAGTGTTGAACCTCCTGTTTGTGTATGAAAACGCAGCATCTGAGCTTTCGGGTCTGTTGCTCCTAAATCTTTGGTGATTTGTGCCCACATTCTACGTGCTGCCCTGAATTTTGCGACTTCCTCAAACAGGTTATTATGTGCATTAAAAAAGAAAGACAATCTTTTAGCAAACACATTGATGTCCAATCCTTTATCTATTGCTGCCTTAAGGTATGCTTTACCATTTGCCAACGTAAAAGCCAACTCCTGAACCGCTGTTGATCCTGCTTCCCTTATGTGATAGCCAGAAATAGAAATAGTATTCCACTTTGGAACTTCCTTGCTACAATATTCAAAAATATCGGTGATGATACGCATACTTGGCTGAGGAGGATAAATATAGGTTCCTCTTGCTGCATATTCTTTTAAAATATCGTTCTGTATTGTTCCTGATATCTTTTTTAAATCAGCTCCCTGCTTTTTTGCTAAAGCAATGTACATCGACAAAAGAATGGATGCTGTAGAATTGATGGTCATTGACGTAGTAATATTTTCCAATTTTATTCCGTCAAACAATATTTCAATGTCTCTCAGTGAGTCAATGGCAACACCGGCCTTCCCTACTTCTCCATCCGCAAAATCATGACTGCTGTCATAACCAATTTGTGTTGGTAAATCAAAGGCAACCGACAAACCGGTTGTACCATTGTTCAATAAATAATGATAGCGCTTGTTGGATTCTTCAGCGGTAGAAAAACCAGCATATTGGCGCATTGTCCAAAGCTTACTCCTGTACATTGTTGATTGAACACCCCGTGTATAAGGATATTCACCAGGCTGCTCATACCCCTCCCCAACCCTCCCCAAAGGAGAAGGGGATGGGTAATACACCCGTTTAATCTCAATGTTTGAGTCTGTTAAAAATTTCTCTTTTCTTTCCGTTTCTTCCATATTACCTTAATCTACTTACTCAACCTATTTAACCCCTTTAACTTAAGTTTGAATCAGTTAAAAACTTGTCTTTACGTTCTTTTTCTTCCATACTTACCTTAATCTACTTATTCAACCTATTTAACCCATTTAACTTAAAACTCCTTACCAATCTCCTTTTTAATGAAGTCTATCGATGCTTTTGTTGGCAGTTCCGTTAATTGTCCGGATACCGCTACTATTGCCTGAGCCAACTCCATTGCAGACGATTGCGGAGTTACTCTTGTTCCTGCCACATTTATTAATTTTATGGTTTCTTCTTTCGCTTTTACAACTGCATCCCATGATTTTGTGCTCATGTAAATTTGTTGTGATAGGTTGTGCTCAAACTCTGTCCTCACTGTTTTTAATAATTCACTTTGAAAATCTTGCGCCCCTCCTATTTTGTTCATTCGCATAACCATACTTGTGGGATTAATGCGTTCCAAAAACAAAACAACACGCTCGTATGCTTGTAAACGAATAGGCGTAATAACAGTTTGATTCGCCAACTTTAAATCCACTATTCGCTTTCTGCTTTCATGGTCTAAAAAGTTTTTTACAAGATAATATGCTGTTAAAAAAACGATTGCAGATGGCAATACTATTTTTACAATTTCGAATAATGGATCCATAGTGCTTCTTTTTGTAAGGTTTGGTATTTTTAAATAATGCTATAATTAAATTAAGATACAGCATTCCTCCTAATTCTCGTGTCTAAGCTCTTTCTTCTTTCAAAGGCTAAATATCGCATTTTTTTGCTAAATAATTAAATCGAGATGCATATTCACTAACGAATACGAAATCATAATTATTTTAATTAAACTTGCAGTACAATAAAACGAAAACAATGTATAGAAAAATAGAAGACTTTATCAAAGATTGGAGTTACGAAAGTGAAGGAACAATCAACCTTTTTAAAAATATTAGCAACGAAGCACTAAATAAAAAAAATCATGAAAATGTGAGAAGCATTGCTGTTTTAGCATGGCACATTACCATTACTTTAAACGAAATGCTGAATAAAGCAGGATTGAATGTTGTCGGTCCGGATGAACACAGCAAACCTCCTACTAGCATTTCTGAAATAATTGCAGCTTATGATAGTTCAGCAAAATCAGTTACACAAGAAGTCCAAAAAAAGTGGAACGATGCTTCTTTACTGGAAGAGGCTAATTTATATGGGGAAAACTGGAAACACGGTGTAACACTTTCAATTTTGATAAAACACCAAGCACATCATCGCGGACAATTAACTGTTTTGATGCGCCAATCGGGAATGCTGGTTCCAGGTGTTTATGGACCTTCCAAAGAAGATTGGGCAAAATATAATATGCCAACTGCTGATTAATACACAACCAAAAATGAATGCTTCGTCTTATTAAAAAAGGACATGATAAAAAAAACACTTTTTCTTTTATTAATTTTTATTTCTACTAAAGTCTTCTCTCAAGAACATTGGGAAGATAATTTCTGGCGCGAAGAAGGTAAAAAAAGATATGCAAAAACCATGTCGATGGCCGGTATGTACACCTCTTTTTATTCAAATGGAAAAATCAAGTGGCAAGGAAAATGTTTGGAGAATGGCAATCCGGATAGCGTTTGGGTGTACTATGACACGAAAGGAAATAAGTTATGGGAAGGCGAGTATAATGGCAAATATTGCGAGTACAAGAATTATTATATGTACCAAGAAAATGATCCAGATAATCTTTCTCGTTGGGATACTGCCATAATTGGAAGATACAAAAATGGATTAAAAGATGGTGAATGGCAGCAATATAATTACGATGGCAAATTTATTTTCAAAAAAGGACATTATAGAAATGGAGAGCCCACAGGCATTTGGCAAGAATTTTCAGAACAAACAGTTGTGACAAAAATATTGAAAGAAGCCGAATACGACTACGCTACTCAAAAGAGAACTATTTATAAACTTGATAGTATTGACGGAACAGAACATATCGATTCCATACTTTATGCCTCACGATACGGAATGAATAATATTGGAAGAGATAATCATCACAATAGTCCTTCTGATGAAGGCACAATAGTAAACGTATGTTTTTTGGGTTACGGTCAACTAGTAAACCTTGACCCCTTGAACGATTTTTTTTATCAAAAATCCTATACCAAACTCAATCCTCAAATTCAATCTATCGGATTTGATTGGTCGGGCGTGATTGAAAATGAAATGTATTGGTTTTATAATCTTAATTGGACTCCCGCCATATCCGCTCAACTGAATGATTCTATTCGTTTACGTTTATCAGGATGGAATACCAATTTAGATTTTGGATATGATTTTATAGAAGCCAATGCTGTTGATTTAGCTCCCGCTTTAGGCTTTGGTTTTCAACAACTCAAATTAAAAGTGCTTAAAATACAGAACATCGATTCCATGGCATATGCTTTTAATGAAGGTGACTATAAGATTTATCGCAATTCTGCTCCAACCATAAATGCAATGCTAAATCTTCGTTTCAATATCGGAGATTTTACAATAGGTCTAGCCGGTGGATACGTTTTGGATTGCTCCAGCCCAAAATGGCGATACAATGGAAAATTCTTGAGTGATTCACCTAAAACATCGGTTTCGGGAGTGCTTGCAAACGTCTCCATTGGCTTTCATATCAAGGATTATTGATTCATATCTAAAAAAACACCTCTAATCGCATTTAACATGCTTGCATAACACAATTTTAGTAGATTTGTGTTCTCTAAACGCTAATTAATTATTATGAGCAAATTATCTGATAGAATAAACAAGCTAGCAGAATCCCAAACCCTTGCAATGGCAAAAAAAAGCCGTGAATTACAAGCACTGGGAAAAGACATTATCAGTTTGAGTATTGGTGAACCCGATTTTGATACTCCTCAATTCATAAAAGATGCTGCAAAAAAAGCCATCGACAATAACATTACCCGCTATACTCCTGTCCCGGGAATTCTAGAATTACGAAAAGCCATTTCTGCAAAATTCAAACGAGATAATAATTTGAATTATAATTTCGACCAGATTGTTGTTTCTACAGGAGCAAAACAATCCATCGCAAATGTTATTTTAAGCATGGTTAATCCGGGCGAAGAAGTGATTGTTCCTATCCCATACTGGGTGAGCTATATCGAAACCATCAAACTGGCAGAAGGCATTCCGGTTACTATTCCAACTTCAATCGAATCAAATTTCAAAATCAGTCCCGAACAATTAAAAAAAGCAATCACCTCTAAAACAAAGATGATTGTGTTCAGCACACCTTGTAATCCTAGCGGTTCGGTATATAACAAAGCAGAATTAAAAGCCTTAGCAGAAGTGATTATTCAATATCCCGATTTATATGTAATTTCTGATGAAATTTATGAATACATCAACTTCGCTGGAAAACACGAAAGCATAGCTCAATTTGATTTTATTTACGACCGTGTAATTACGGTAAATGGTGTTTCAAAGGGATATGCCATGACCGGTTGGAGAATTGGATACATTGGCGCTCCAAAATGGATTGCAGATGCTTGCGAAAAAATGCAAGGACAATTTACTTCTGCTCCTTCTTCTATCTCTCAAATGGCAACTATGGAAGCTGTAAAAGCCGAACCTTCTGCTATGTTTTACATGCGTGATGCATTTAAAAAACGAAGAGATTTAGTGTTAAATCTAATGAAAGAAATTCCGGGAATGAAAACCAATATGCCGGACGGTGCATTTTATATTTTCCCGAATATATCTTCCTACTTCGGAAAATCATACGAAAACTATCACATTAAAAATTCAACCGACCTAAGCATGTTTCTTTTGGAAGTTGGCAATGTTGCTTTGGTTTCAGGCGATGCTTTCGGAGATGATAATTGCATTCGTTTTTCCTATGCTACTTCCGAAGATAAATTAATTGAAGCCGTAAAAAGAATGAAAGAGGCTTTATCAAAATTGAAATAAATCAATAACTCGAAATCACAACTTATTGCAGATAACGAGCTAAAAAGATGAAACAAAAATCAAAAAAAGATTCGAAAAAAGTCTCCCTTTCCTCTGGAGAGGTCTGGAGAGAGGTCTTCAAAGGATTCAACAAACTAAATGTTCTCATTATTGGTGACGTGATGGTTGATGCATACATGTGGGGAACTGTGAATCGTATCTCCCCAGAAGCTCCTGTTCCTGTTGTAACAATTAATAAAAAGGAAAATCGTTTAGGTGGTGCCGCAAACGTTGCTCTCAACATCCAAGCAATGGGCGCAAATCCTATTCTTTGTTCTGTAATTGGAGATGACGAAGGCGCAAAAACATTTTTAGATTTATTGAAAGACAATAAACTTTCTGCAAAAGGAATTTTAAAAAGTAAAAAACGAATCACCACAGTTAAAACACGTGTCATCAGCAGTAACCATCAAATGTTACGGGTAGACGAAGAAATTGAAAGCAGTATTGATAACAAAGAAATTCAAGCGCTTATTACTGAAATAAAAAAACTAATTACATCTGAAAAAATAGATGTTATCGTTTTTGAAGATTATGATAAAGGTGCTATCAATGCAGAACTAATAAAAACAGTTGTTGCATTTGCAAAACAAAAAAACATTCCTACGGTAGTTGATCCAAAAAGAAAAAACTTTATGGATTACACCGGAGTAACTTTATTTAAACCGAATTTAAAGGAATTGAAAGAAGGTTTAAAAATCGATTTCAATCACCACGATTTAAAAGAGTTGGAAAAAGTAGTTGCACACTTTATTAAAAAACAGGACATTGAAACCGCATTGATTACACTTTCTGAAAAAGGGGTATATACGCATAGTGCAAAAATAAAAGCGTTAGTGCCTGCTCACATTCGCAACATTTCTGATGTTTCCGGAGCAGGCGATACAGTTGTAAGTGTAGCCGCTTTATGTATAGCAGCCAAACTTTCCCCTATCACTACTGCTACACTTGCAAACTTAGCAGGCGGATTAGTGTGTGAAAAAGTCGGAGTTGTGCCTATCGACAAAAAACAACTATTACAAGAAGCATTGAAACTAAAATCATAATTAGATCCCAACGAATTACTAATAAAAAACGAGAATTACGAATTACAAATTTTATACGAATCGATTAGCTATTCGTATTTTTCGTAAAAAATTTGTAATTCGATGGAGTAAATAAAAAAAATGTCAACAGTAACCCCATATAAAGATTTAACAACAGGTAAAAAAGAGCAAGTTGCAACCATGTTCAACAACATTGCTCCAAAATATGATTTCCTGAATCAGTTACTTTCATTGGGTATTCACAAAGGTTGGAGAAAAAAGGCAGTTGCTTTGCTGGAAGAGGTTCATCCAAAAGTAATATTAGACATTGCTACTGGAACCGGAGATTTTGCCATTGAAGCGATGAAACTTTCTCCTGATAAAATTATTGGTGTGGATATTTCAGAAGGAATGCTAAAAATTGGAGTGGAAAAAATTAATAAACTCGGATTGCAAAATAAAATTGAATTAAAATTAGGCGATTCGGAAAACTTACCTTTTACTGACAACTCTTTTGATGCAATTACAGTTGGTTTCGGAGTTCGTAATTTCGAAAATCTGGAAAAGGGAATAAATGATATTTACAGAGTTTTAAAAACAAACGGAATGATTGCTATTCTGGAATTTTCTAAACCACAAGCATTTCCAATTAAACAAGTGTATCATTTTTATTTCCGATTCATCACTCCGGCAATTGGGAAATTATTTTCAAAAGACAGCTCAGCATATACCTATTTGCCTGAATCGGTAAAAGCTTTTCCGGCAGGAGAAGAATTTTTGGCTGTTTTGAAAAAAGCGGGATTCAAGGAAACAAAGGCCATTCCCGTAACATTTGGGGTTGCTTCCATCTATATTGCTAAGAAATAAAATAAATCATCAAAAATTGCGTTAATATCAAGCAAAAAATTAAAATTTGAAACCGTTTTTAAAATATAGTCTTGTTTTTGTCCTTGTTTGTTCAAGCTTATCTTCACTTGCACAAGACGCTCGTGGTAATTTGCCAACCTACTATAAAGAACGAATTCACTTTGGTTTCACCATTGGTGTGAATCGTGCAAACTTCATTATTCACCCTGCTCCACATTTCGAACGCTTTGATTCTTTAAAAACAGTTGAATCGGTTCCTAAATATGGTTTTAACCTTGGAATCATTTCTGAATTAATGCTCCATCAGTACGTTACTTTACGATTTATACCCAACCTTTCTTTTGCTGAACGTAACCTCCAATATTATTTTGAAGGAACAGATACCATCCTAAGAAAAAAATCCATTGAATCAACTTTTCTAAATTTTCCGCTCGATTTAAAACTGCGCTCAAAAAGAGTAGAAAATTTCGGAGCCTATATTTTGGTTGGAGGAAGTTACAGTCTCGATTTAGCATCAAAAAGAAAAGCTACTACCAGCACCGACCCAAATGAGCAGATTGTAAAACTAAAACGCGATGATTTTGGCTATGAAGTTGGTGCCGGAGCTGAATTTTATTTAGAATATTTTAAATTTGCCATAGAAGGAAAATTGAGCATTGGAACCAGAAACCTTTTGATTAAAGACAATACCATTTATTCCAACTCAATTGATAAATTAAATTCAAAAGTGTTTTTGATTTCGCTTACGTTTGAAGGTTAGTATCACAGGTTTGTAACCTGTGTTTTGCGCCAGATTTGTATCACAGGTTTGTAACCTGTGTTTTGCACAAAAAAAATTAAAAAAGACAGGTTTAAAACCTGTCATACAACTTGCACGATAAACACGTGCCACAAAAAAATGAAGCAAGAACTCAACCTGGTTGTTTCTCCCGAAGAAGCAGCTAATCCCGAAAAAATCAAAGCAATTGTTGCTCGGCAATTGTCTGAAAAAATTTCCAACATCCATTTTATTAAAATTCTAAAACGTTCCATCGATGCGCGTTCGAGAAATATTAAAGTCAATTTAAAAATTGAAGTGTACATCAATGAAACAATTCCTGAACCTGTTTCCTACAAAATTAATTACCCTAATGTTTCTTCAAAAATTCCTGTGATTGTTATCGGAGCGGGACCAGCAGGATTATTTGCTGCTTTAGAATTGATTGAAAAAGGAATGAAACCGATTGTACTAGAACGCGGAAAAAATGTAAAAGAGCGCAGAAGAGATTTAGCGACTATCAATAAAGAAGGAATTGTAAACCCACATTCGAATTATTGTTTCGGAGAAGGAGGCGCTGGAACATATAGTGATGGTAAGCTGTACACACGTTCCACAAAACGTGGCGACATTACTAAAGTATTAGAAACATTTGTTGCTCATGGTGCAGAAGAAACCATTTTAATTGAAGCACATCCACACATTGGTACAAATAAACTTCCGAAAATAATTGAAGCTATGCGTCAAACCATTATCGACAATGGTGGCGAAGTACTTTTTAATACGCATGTAATTGATTTGATTGTGAAAAATAATTCGATAAAAGGTGTTGTTTGCAAACAATCGGAAACAGATGCATCTCTTGAATTTATTGCTGATTCGGTTATTCTTGCAACAGGACATAGTGCAAGAGATATTTTCGAACTATTGCATTCAAAAAACATTTTGATTGAGGGCAAAACCTTCGCAATGGGTGTTCGTGTTGAACATCCGCAAGCCTTGATTGATTCATTGCAATACCACTGCTCATTAAACGAAGTAGAACACAAACGCGACTATTTGCCCGCATCTTCGTACAGCTTAGTCCATCAAGCATTAGGTCGTGGTGTCTATTCTTTTTGCATGTGCCCCGGTGGAATTATCGCTCCTTGTGCCACTGCACCGGGAGAAGTAGTTACAAATGGTTGGTCTCCATCTAAACGAAACAATCCGTTTGCTAATTCCGGCATAGTTGTTACTATTGAGCCTGAAGATTATAAACAATTTGCATCTCACGGACCATTAGCTGGGTTACGCTATCAGCAAGCATTGGAAAAAATGGCCTACCTAGCCGGCAGGCAGGCCTACATAGCCGGCAAGCAGGCCTATTCAGCAGGTGGAAACGGACAAACCGCTCCGGCACAGCGTTTGCAAGATTTTGTAAATAATAAACTTTCTCCATTCCTACCCGATGTTTCTTATCAACCAGGAATTAAATCTGCGCCACTGCATGAATTGTTACCAACAGAAATTGGGAAACGATTACAAATTGGCTTTGTTGAATTTGGAAAAAAAATGCGTGGTTATTTAAGTAATGATGCGGTAATTGTTGGAGTTGAATCGCGTACATCCTCTCCCATTCGTATTCCAAGAGATAAAGAAACAATGGAACACCCTCAAATTAAAGGTTTATATCCTTGCGGAGAAGGTGCCGGATATGCAGGAGGAATTGTTTCGGCAGCAATTGACGGACAAAAATGTGCGAATGCGATTGCAGGAAAAAATTAAAGTAACTTATTGTTTTACAAATTTTATACTACTTTGGTTGTTGCCATTTTGCATTTGTAAAAAGTAAATTCCATTTGAAAAAGAACTCACATCAATTTCTAATTTTTGTTTCCCTTGTAGCAACTGATTTTGATTTGAATAAACAATTTGCCCAAGAATATTTCTAATTTCAAATGAAATGACTTCTTGCTTAGTCAAATTAAATTCTAGAGTAATTTCGTTAGAAGAAGGATTCGGGTAAAGATTGATTTCATTTTCAATAGTTAATTGTTCAATACCTGTAAAATTGATGCTACAAGTATCATTATATGTTCCAGCCATATATTTTAATATTCGATTGGTAAAAACTCCATTCAACGTATCATTGCCAATTCCTAAGTACAATGTATCATTGTAAAAATTTATTGCAGTACCTCCTTGTGCGCCCGCTCCTAGAGTAAACAAATCTTTTGTGACAAACCCGCACCATTTTAAGCCATCCCATTTTGAAATAAATGTAGCTGGTACATTCCCTGCGTATCCAAACCCTCCAGCAATATATAGTTCATTGTTATGCACTATCATATCTCGAATTGTACAGAAACCATAGCCACCAGTTATATCTCTCACACCAGCACCTACTTCCGACCAAATCGTATCATTCCATTTTTGTATCATATGTCCTACATTCCCATCCGGTTTAATAATTGACCCTGCCATATACAATTCATTTTTATAAACAAGAAGCCTTGCAAGGTCTGTCCAGCCACCTAAAATTCCTCCACCAACATTCTGCCATATCCCTCCTTTGTACACTGCCACATGATTAATCCCATCTAACGAATTAACAAAATTTCCGCACACATAAGTATTCCCTCCATAAATAACAACATCATTAATATGACCATCAAGCGTATCAGCATAAAAGCCATTTACATCTGTCCAAACACTTCCATTCCACTTGGCGATTCTTCTTGCTGAGATACCATCAACTTGGCTAAACCAGCCCATAGCATAAAGGTCAGAATTAATGACTTTTAATTGAGTGACTTCTTGGTCAAAATTACCCATCGAATAAAAATTTGTACCATCATATCTTGCTATAGAAAAAAATGGCAACCCATTAATAAGACTAAAAAAGCCCGCTACAATTAAATCCCCATTATAATTCGCAACAGAAAGAACTTGTCCATTAAAAACTCCAATATTAGTCCATGTTGTGCCGTCATACTTGCAAATATATTGAGTAGAAAAACTTGAAGGGGTTGCCATAATTTCGCCAGTGACAAACAATACATTATTTAAAGTATCTGTATAAATGTTTCTGACCTGCCTTCCATAGAAGGGCATTCCAGTAGTTTGCCATTCTAGAGACTGCCCTATAATATTGTGAGATACAAAAAATAATATAAGAAGGATATGTAGTCTGCGTTTCATTAATTTTTTGAAAATTTAATAGTTGAGTTAAATTCAACATTGCTTATTCGCAATAAATACAAGCCCTGGGATAGATTGTTTATATCAATAATCATAGATTCCTTAAGCTTTAAGAACTTATCCGAATACACTAATTTCCCATCAATTGAAAACAATTCTATGATTGCGTCATTTTTTAATGTTCCGTTTAACTTAATAGTTAACTTTTCGATTGCAGGATTAGGGTAAACAATGAAATCATTATTATTAAAGCTGTTATTATTTGTTTCTTCAATACCCGTAATATTGCCAATACAAAACATTGAAACAAAACCATCATAAACATTTCCATTATATGTAGAATCGTAATACGCAGTAAAACCAGGGTCAAACAAAGGGAAGCGTCTTATTCCGTTTGTATCAACACTTGAAGTTTGACCAACAGCATATAAAAAATCATTGTCTATAACCATATCGTAAATATTTTCTTGGTTTGCCAACTCATATCCTCCAAAATATGTTCCTAATATCTCATTGTCCCATAAGTCAAAAGTCATCAAAAATCCATCTGGTGCCACCCCTAAGCCAGATAATGTATCTTGATAATAAAATCCTCCTTGTTGATAAACTGGGAAGTTTATAGCAGACGTTCCGCCTGCAATAAAGACTTCGTCATCAGCATTTATTGCAATTGATGTGAGTGAAAGATTATCAGGGAAACTACTTCCGCTAATATAAGTACTCAAAAGCGTGTCATAAGTTACTCCATCAATTCTCATCAAATATTCATCGTCCCCAGCAAATGAGTTATCGAAAAACCCTCCAGAATTTTTCATTGGAAAATTATTGCTCCAAGTTGACCCACCTAAATAAAGGTCGTTATAGCTATTAAAATCAATACTATTCCTGCCAGGTAATTCAATACTGTCGCCTCCGATATATGTCGCCCATTGTACGGCTCCTCCGAAGGAGAACTTTACAACAAAGGCATCATTTCCTCCATTTAAAGTGTCATCATAATAATCTCCTGCACCAGATGGATTTGTTGTTGGCAAATTGATACTAGATGTTTCACCATAAATTACAGGATTATTGTACTTATCTATTTTTACAGCAGTAGCAAGGTCACTGCTGGAACCACCGTAAAAGGTAAACCAATCATAATTATCACTTGGAGTGAAGCGAGCTATAAATGCATCATAAACTCCTCCAAACGATTGTGTGTATGCTCCCGAAGGGGTCGCGGGCGTAATACCAGTGGATGAATTTGTCCTACCTGCGATGAATAAGCGATTAGATGTATCAAAATCGAGACTAAAGATTAAATCATTTCCTGAAGCTCCAAAATACGTAATCCACTTTGCTGAACCGGTAGTATTATTAAATTCAGCAATAAATCCATCATCTGTACTCGGAGCTCCAAGTAAGCTATCATTATGTGCGCCTAGTTTTCCAAAATATGGAAAATCAGTAGAATTAGTAACACCAACTATGTAAGGATTACCATTCCCTGCCTTTCTT
>JAHEYB010000031.1 GCA_023251805.1 Bacteroidota bacterium
AAACTAACTATTTTATTAGTTGACAAAGAATATTTATTGCCGGTAAGCAATAAAGTATTTGATGACCAAGGGTTATTTGAAACTTACGAATACCAAGATTTACAAGTAAATACGCCTATTCTTCCTGAGGAATTTACAAAAGATTACAAAGATTATAATTTTTAAAGAAACTCTCAACCCATTCATGTTATAGATTGCTTCGTTCCTCGCAATGACGTTCTTTTTATGAGATGTTATATCAGAACGTCATTGCGAGTCACGCATTTTCGCGGGATGTGGCAATCTCTCATGATAAGGAGTATAATTCTAGTGGGCCTCTAACCAATTTTTTCCAACTCCCATTCCTACTTCCATTGGTATAGTTAAGGACGGAATTGCATTTTTCATTCTGTTTTCAATAATTGGTTTTACAATTTCCAATTCTTCTTTTAATACATCAAATACTAACTCATCGTGCACTTGCAAAAGCATTTTCGATTTGATTCCTTTAGCAATAAAATCCTTATGAATATTAATCATTGCAATTTTTAACATGTCGGCAGCACTACCTTGAATGGGGGAATTGATAGCATTCCGCTCCGCATAACCACGAACAGTATGATTGCTAGAATTGATGTCACGTAAATACCTTCTTCTTCCCATAATGGTTTCTACATACCCCTTTTCACGTGCATTTTCAATACTTTCATCCATATACGATTTTATACGAGGGTATTTTTCGAAATAATTTTCGATGATAGATGCCGCTTCTTTGCGCGGAATGTTTAATCGTTCGGATAATCCAAAAGCTGAAATACCATAAATAATTCCAAAGTTCACCATCTTTGCATTTCTTCGCATGTCGGAAGTCACATCTTCTAAGGCAACGTTATATACCTTTGCAGCTGTAGCTTTGTGAATGTCTTGTCCCGACTGAAAAGCTTCAATCATTCCTTCATCTTTACTTAACTCTGCAATAATTCTTAATTCGATTTGAGAATAATCGGCAGATAGTAAAACATGATTTTCATCTCTTGCAACAAATGCTTTTCTAATTTCTCTACCGCGCTCAGTACGAATCGGAATGTTTTGCAAGTTTGGATTATCAGAGCTCAAGCGACCCGTAACAGCAACTACCTGATTATAGGAAGTGTGAATACGATTGGTGTTTGGATTTACCAATTCAGGCAAAGTATCTACATAGGTATTTTTTAGTTTTACCAATTCGCGGTAATCCAATATTTTTCCAACAATTTCATGTTTTCCAACTAATTTCACTAAAATTTCTTCACCGGTGGCATATTGCCCTGTTTTTGTTTTTTTTGGTTTTTCTGCTATTTGCAATACTTCAAACAAAATATCTCCAACTTGCTTTGGAGAAGAGATATTAAATGGTGTTCCGGCCAATGTTTGAATTTCGGTATCAACTTTTAAAATATCTTTTTCTAATTCCTGTGATAATTCTTTTAATGCATTTTTATCTAATGCAATTCCTTCTCCTTCCATTGCAGCCAAAACAGTGATGAGTGGAATTTCAACTTCTTCAAATAATTTTTTAGTAGCAGGCTCTTTCAACATACCTACAAATTTATTTTTTAATTGAAGTGTGATGTCAGCATCTTCAGCGGCATATTCTTTAATGTCTTCAATAGGAACAGCGCGCATACTAATTTGCCCTTTTCCTTTTTTACCAATAAGCGTTTCAATTGAAACAGGAGAATAATTTAAATAGGTTTCTGCCAACACATTCATGTTGTGACGCATTTCGGGTTGAATTAAAAAATGAGCAACCATTGTATCAAATAATTTTCCTCTGACACTAATGTTATATTTTTTTAATACGGAAAGGTCGTACTTAATATTCTGACCAATAAGCATGATTTTTTCACTTTCCAAAACCGATTTAAATTCATCAACAATTTGTTGGGTTTCTTTTTGATTTTCAGGAACAGGAATATAATATGCTTCTGTAGGTTTAAACGAAAAAGAGATTCCCACCAACTCGGCAGTATGTGCATCCAATCCTGTTGTTTCGGTATCAAAACAAATTTCCGATTGTTTACTTAATTCTGAAATGAGTTGCGCTCTTTTTTCTTTTGTATCTATTAAATGATAGGTATGAGCAACATCTTTTATCGTATCGAAACTTTTCGGAGCTTCTGATTCTTCTTCAGAAACTTCTATCAACACTTCTGTTTCTGTTGCAGCGCCAAACATGTCTATTTGATCCGGATTTGTTTTTACTGCTTTCGGAGCTTTTCCTTTTTCTACTTTTTGCTCAGAAGAAGAAGAAAGTCCTTCTCCTAATATTTGTTCCGCCAATCTTCTAAATTCAAGTTCATTAAAAAGTTCTCTCAACGCCTCTCTATTGGGCTCACTCATCTCCAATGCTTTTTCATCTAACTCCACAGGAACATCGCAAATAATTGTCGCCAACCATTTTGATTGTATCGCTTTTTCTTTATTTTGCTCTACTTTTTCTTTTAGTTTACCCTTTAGTTTATCTGTATTCTGAAGCAAATTTTCAATTGTGTCAAACTCTTTGATGAGCTTAATCGCAGTTACTTCACCTACACCGGGAATACCAGGGATGTTATCTACTTTATCGCCCATCAATCCCAAAATATCAATCAGTTGATCTACATTTTTGATGTCCCACTTTTTACAAACTTCTGGGATACCCATTATTTCCACTCCATTTCCTAAACGAGCAGGTTTGTAAATAAAAATATTTTCTGAAACCAGCTGACCGTAATCTTTATCAGGAGTCATCATATAAGTTGTAAACCCTTGCTTTTCCGCCATCTTTGCCAATGTACCAATCACATCGTCCGCTTCGTAACCGGGTTTTGCTATCACAGGAATATTAAATCCTTCAATCACTTTTATAATATAAGGAATGGCCAATGATAAATCCTCTGGCATTTCTTCACGATTGGCTTTATATTCGGTGAATTCAACATGTCGAACTGTTTGCTCAGGCGTATCAAAAACAACTGCAATATGAGATGGTTTTTCTTTCTTCAAAACTTCTAACAATGTATTTGTAAAACCTAATACCGCAGAAGTATTTAACCCTTTTGAGTTGATTCTATGGTTGTTTGCAAAAGCAAAATAGGCACGATAGATAAGTGCAAAAGCGTCAAGCAAAAAAAGTTTTTTATTGTTTTCCGACATGATGAGTATAATTAAATAGGGTATAAAAATAACTCAAATAAGTTAGCTATTACGAAGTGTTTAAAAGTATTTGGGAAATAAAAAAAGCCCGGAGGTTTAACGCTCCGAGCTTTCAATAATTAGTACTTTTTACTAGTTGGTTGTTGCTTTATTATAAGCATTAAACAACTCTACAATGTTTTCATATTCGTATTTTTTGTCGGCCAGAGCCTTTACAATTTCTTGATTATCGGACATCACTTCTTCCACTTGCTTTTTAAATTTTCCGGATTTAATTTTTACGAAAGCTCCATTGATTTTTTCCATATAGTAATCGGACTTCACCTTTAAATCATTCATCTGCAACACTTCCACTTGAGATTCGTACAAATTAACCGTACCGACCGACAATCGCTTCACAAAAACCTGTTCTCCATCCACATTGCGGGAAACGAATGTAACGCCATCCACACAATATTCCTTAATTTTTGTTGGGTTATACGTTTTTATTTCTGCGCCCTCTTTTTTGCGATAAGCTGCCTTAGCAAAATTATCAAAATCACGCTTCGGGTTCTTTTTAATTTCACCCTTAATTGTATCACCGGTTAAATTAATCACATACCCTGGGAAATATTTCGCCTGAGCAAATGCATTCAAGTTAAAAGCTAAAACTACAGCCACCACAACTATAGCATTAGAGAAAAGCCTGTTTATTTTCATAAAATAGATTAAAAATTAATTATCCTGTTTTTTAGCAGGGACAAAATAAGAAGAAAATCAATAGAACAAACTAGTGCCGTTAAAAACTTTGGTCAATTGTTAACAACTTATTAGGTTGAAGAGAGGCCATCAGTAAGGCTCTTTTGAAATACAAGCATTAAAATACAAGAAAAATAGTGCTTTCCACCAATATGAAAGCAATTTTGTAAATTTGAACAAAAATTCATCCTTTGAATTCCTACCGATTTTTATTACTCCTTTTTTTTGTTACAATCGTAATTGGTTGTAACAAATGTTCTGAAGAAAAACCAACAGAAATTGTTCTCGTAGAAAAGCCTGAAATGGTAAATGAAGAAGTTGGCAAACTCATTACTAAAAAATTAACCGGCATAGATACTTCAACGATTTTACTGATAGAAAACGATAGTTTATTTGCCACAAAATTTGTAGCCGACTTTTATACTCAAAGAAAATTTACTGTCGCATTTACAGATAAAGGTATTCTTACAAAACAAGGCGATACGCTTTTAGATGTCATTGAAAGTGCCGAAAAGTATGGCTTAATAGTTGAAGATTACCATTATTCTAAAATACTTGCGCTGTTAAAAACAGCGCAAGACAGCACCACTAATAAGTTTGATGCAGTTAAAATTTCCAGCGCTGATTTATTGCTCACCGATGCCTTTTTTACAATGGCTGTTCATATCAATAAAGGTCGTTTAAATGCTGATAGCTTAACAGTAGAATGGAAAGCGAATCAGTTAGACACAAATATTGTCAACATTTTAAATATAGTAATAGAAAAAAATAAAATTCGTTCAGCGATTGATTCTCTTGAACCACAAAACGATTATTATCAAGCGCTCAAACTTTCTCTGAAAAATTTCCAGTATGAATTTAAGGACATTGATTGGGATAGTATTGCAGATAGAAACTCTGACTCAACAACATTTATAGCGAGAGTAAAAGAGCGACTGATTAAGAGCCACGATTACTTTGATGATTTTTCTGTCTCCGATTCCAACAGATTATATAGAGCTTCAAAAAACAAACAAAACTTTGTGTTAACAGAAGCGCTAAAGGATTCTATCAAATTAGAAAAGTCGATAAAAAATTTCCAATGTAGAAATAATTTGACGGAAGATGGAAAAATTGGCAAACTCACGTTCAAAGCAATGCAAAGAACCAAACAAGATTGCATCAATCAAATTGCATTAAACATGGAACGTTGGCGGTGGTCGAAAACACCTGTTGAAAAACAATATGTATGGGTGAATATTCCAAAGTTTGAAATGAAAGTAATTGAAAAAGACACACTAGTAATGAAGTCGCGCGTTATCATTGGCGCACCCGACCATCAAACACCTTTATTAAAAAGCACCATTCGTTATTTTTTAATTTATCCCTATTGGACTGTTCCGTTTAGTATTGCCACAAAAGAAATTTTACCCATTTTAAAACGTGATACTTCTTATTTGAGGAGGAAACATTTTGAAGTATTAGATGGAAACAATAAAGTGGTGGACCCATCCAACATAAAATGGAAAAGATATACAAAAACATATTTTCCGTGGCGATTGCGTCAGGGTATTGGTGAAGACAATTCATTGGGAATTCTAAAATTTAATTTTGAAAATAAATACGGTGTATACATGCATGATACTGATAGTCGTAAATTATTTAACAGAGAAATGCGCGCCATGAGCCACGGTTGTTGCCGATTAGAAAAATTTATGGACTTTGCGCAATTTTTAATTCGTGACGATAGTGTTAAATATCCTGTAGATTCATTAATTTCAGATATTGCAAAAGAAGAACAAAAATATGTCTACATCAAAAAACCAATTGCACTTTACATCAATTATTTTACTGCAGAAGTAGACGAATACAGTGAACTACATTTTTTTATTGACGTTTACAAAAGAGATGAGAAAATGATGAAAGCATTGAGAAGAGGGAGAAAGAATATTTCAAGCAAGGCTAGCGCAGCCAAACAAGAGTCTAAACCTGATTAATACAAAAATTTATTATACGGGTATCTCTTTTGATGTAAGTCTTTCACTTTATCGTAAAGTGTTTTTTTGAAGGCATCAATGTTTTGTTTTTCAACCGCAGAAATAAACAAACATTCGTCATGTAATTTATTCATCCATGTTTTTTTCAAATCGTTCAGACTCAAATTCTTTTTAGTACTTGGCGTTAAATCATCTTCCTCTTTTTCATCAAAAACAAAAGCATCAATTTTATTAAAAACTAGCAGTACAGGTTTGTCGCCAGCGCCAATATCTGTTAGGGTTTGATTCACAACATTTATTTGATCTTCAAAACCCGAATGAGAAATATCTACCACATGAATTAAAACATCTGCCTCACGCACTTCATCTAATGTTGATTTAAAAGATTCTACCAGTGTAGTAGGAAGTTTACGAATAAATCCTACTGTATCTGACAATAAAAAAGGAAGATTTTCAATTATTACTTTTCTAACCGTTGTATCTAATGTGGCGAACAATTTATTTTCGGCAAACACCTCACTTTTGCTCAACATATTCATAATTGTAGATTTTCCAACATTGGTATAGCCTACCAAAGCAACTCGAATCATATCGCCTCTATTTTTACGCTGCGTTTCCATTTGACGGTCGATTACTTTCAATCGTTCCTTCAAAAAAGCAATTCTATCGCGTACAATTCGTCTGTCTGTTTCAATCTCCGTTTCTCCGGCTCCTTTCATACCAATACCTCCTTTGATACGATCCAAGTGATCCCACATTTTTGTTAAGCGTGGCAATAAATAAATAGATTGCGCCAATTCAACTTGTGTTTTGGCATGAGCGGAACGTGCACGAGCAGCAAAAATATCGAGAATCAATCGTGTACGGTCCACAACTTTTACTCTGATTTCCTTTTCGGTATTAATTTCTTTCTCGAGATTTCTTTGTTGAGCGGGAGATAATTCATCATCAAAAATAACGATGTCAACTCCATTTTCTAAAACGTAGGTTTTTACATCATTTAGTTTTCCAGCACCAATGAATGTTCGCGAATCGGGATGTTCTAATCGTTGTGTGTAACGTTTGAGTACTTTTGCTCCGGCAGTGTCTGCTAAAAATTCCAACTCATCCAAATATTCTTTGGCTGTATTTTCATCCTGACTTCTATTAATCAATCCGACTAAAATTGCTGTTTCCTGCTTCTTCCCTGTATCGTACATTCTTAGTAAGGATGAGTTATGAATAATGTTATGAGTTAAACTCGCTTACTTTTTGAGTGCTTGTGTATATTCAGCAATTGCTTTTATCTGTTCTGGGCTTAACATTGATTCAAAAGGGGTCATTGCATTTTTTCCATTTTTAATAATGTCAATTCTTGCATTCACATCCATGGTTGAAACAGATAAATCTTTTGCGCCCATCAAATTTAATTTACCGTCAGCTCCGTGACATTTTTCACAACTTGCAATATAAAGTTCTTGTCCGTTTATAGTACTTTCAGAAATCGTTTCCATACTTTTTGATTTTTGCTTTTTACTCATTTCAGCCAAACCGTAAGCAGTAATAATTAGCAATAGAGAAGCAACAGCCAACATCTTATTTTTCTTTTTAAAACCAATAACAGCTAATGGAATTGAAAGCAACACCGCAACAATTTTTATAATTAGCAAGGATTTTATTTCAGGAAGCTGAGTCATCATATAAATTCCTGTTCCTAAAAACAAGAAACTAACGATCATTTCTGGTACTTTTACACCTTTCGAAAATTTAGTAAGTGCTTCTTCCTTATTCATCAACAGCAATGTTGTTTTGATTAAATAAATTGCCAGAAATAATATAACTGTCAATAAGTGCGTGTGGCGAATTCCCGTTTCCATTTTTTGAATTTTTTATCAGTTCAAAAGTAGTAAAAATCTGCTGATTTTACCGCTCATACAATTTTAAAGGAAAATCAGTATAAAATGCTATTTTTGTTTAGAACAATCATAACCTATGAAAAAAATCATTTTACTCTTTCTGGCTATTTCAACATATTTGATTACACCTGCTCAGGAAACATTTCCAATAAACGGAACCGCAAACAAAAATCACACTGTTTATGCATTTATGAATGCAAAGATTTTTGTGGATGCTGATGAGATTATCGAAAATGGTACATTAATCATAAAAGATGGATTAATTTATGCCGTTGGAACAAAAATAAACATTCCTCAAGGGGCAGTGATTTATGATTTAAAGGGTAAATCGATTTACCCTGGTTTGATTGATGCTTATTCATCATACGGAATGCCAGAAGCTAAAAAATCATTTGGTGGCGGAACTCCCCAGATGGAAAGTAACAACAAAGGTGCTTACGGATGGAATCAAGCAATAAAATCGGAAATTGATGCCATAAAACTATTTACAAAAGACAGCAAAACAGCGGATGAATATCGCAGATTGGGATTCGGAACTGTTTTAACATTTCAAAAAGATGGAATAGTAAGAGGTACAGGAGCCGTTGTTACTTTAGATGAAAATCGTGAAAACGAATTAATTGTGAGTGAAAAAGCTGCAGCTCTATTTTCCTTCGACAAAGGAACATCAACACAAGACTATCCGTCATCACTAATGGGCTCTATCGCTTTATTGCGACAAACTTACCTGGACGCCAATTGGTATAAATCAGATAAAACTAAAAAGGAAATTAATATTTCATTAGATGCTTTCAATGCTTTACAAACACTCCCTCAGCTATTTGAAACTACAGACAAATTAAATGCCTTGCGAGCTGATAAAATTGGTGATGAATTTAAAATCAATTATATCATGAAAGGAAGCGGAAATGAATATCAGCGCCTAGACGAAATTAAAGCCAGCAATTGTAAATTTATTCTTCCTCTTAATTTTCCTTTAGCTTACGATGTGGAGGATGCTTATGATGCAAATTACGTTTCATTAACTGATTTAAAACATTGGGAAATGGCTCCTGCCAACCCTTCAGCATTTGAAAAATATTTTATTCCATTTGCATTAACTACTTCCGATTTAAAGGACAAAAAAGATTTCTGGAAAAACTTACGTAAAGCCATTTCTTACGGGTTATCCGAAAAACAGGCGCTAAAATCACTTACATCAATCCCTGCTGAAATGCTAAATATTAGTGATAAGTTGGGAAAATTAAAGAGTGGGATGATTGCCAATTTTATCATCACCTCCGGAAATTTATTTGATGAAAAAACCATTATTTATGAAAACTGGATTCAGGGAAATACCTACAAATTATTCGATTACAATACAGTTGACATAAGAGGAAATTATGATTTCTCTTATGGCCCGGAAAGAGTATTGCATCAATTAAAAATAGAAGGTGACTTGGATAAATTGAAAGCAACGATGAGTACTGATACAGCTAAAATACCTGTGAATATTATTGTTTCCGGCTACTCCGTTTCTATAAGTTTTAATACGAAAGATCCAACTGGAACGATTCGTTTGAGCGGAAACATATCTACAGCACCTTTAAAAATGAGTGGTACAGGGCAAACTGTTGATGGAGGATGGATGAGCTGGAATGCAACTTATTCAAGTGAGTTTATGTCAGTTACAAAAACGGATAGTACAAAAAAAGAAAAGATAAAATATGGTCAGGTTCTCTACCCTTTTTGTGCTTATGGAAAACAAAATGATGAACGTGATGGATTTGACAAATACATAAACGATTTTAAAACACGATATGAAGCAATATTGATAAAACATGTAACGGTATGGACAAATGAAGCAGAAGGTGTTCTAAAAAATCAAGATGTGTATATTACAGAAGGTCACATTGTTCGCATTGCCGATGACATTGGTGCTCCTAGATTAGCATTTGCAAAAATAATTGATGGCACAGGAAAACATTTAACAGCAGGCATTATTGATGAACACTCACACATAGCACTTGCAAGTGTGAATGAAGGAACACAATCATCAAGCGCAGAAGTACAAATGGGTGATGTTATTAATTCAGAGGACATAAATATTTATCGTCAACTTTCCGGAGGAGTAACTACTTCACAATTATTACATGGCTCATCAAATCCAATAGGCGGACAATCAGCCATTGTAAAATTACGATGGGGAAAATCACCTGAAGAAATGAAATTTTCTAAAGCAGATGGTTTTATCAAATTTGCTTTAGGAGAAAATGTGAAACAAAGTAATTGGGGAGATGCCAATACAATTCGTTTTCCTCAATCGCGTATGGGTGTCGAGCAAGTGTATTACGATGCATTTACACGCGCAAAAGAATATGATGCAAAACAGAAAACATTTGCAGCTTTATCCGACAAAGCAAAACTAACTGCAACACCATTCAGAAGAGACTTAGAGTTGGAAGCGATTGCTGAAATTTTAAACAAAAAACGATTTATCACTTGCCACTCGTATGTTCAATCCGAAATAAATATGTTGATGCATGTTGCCGATTCAATGGGTTTCAAAGTAAATACGTTCACACACATTTTAGAAGGATATAAAGTAGCTGATAAAATGAAAGCGCACGGAGTAGGAGCTTCTTCATTTAGTGATTGGTGGGCATATAAAATGGAGGTGAAAGATGCTATTCCCTATAACGCTGCTGTTCTCACAAAAATGGGGATTACAACAGCTATCAATTCGGATGATGCCGAAATGGGTAGACGATTAAATCAGGAAGCTGCTAAATCTATTAAGTATGGCGGACTTTCAGAAGAAGAAGCATTAAAATTAGTAACCTTAAATCCGGCAAAATTATTACATATCGACAACCGAGTGGGAAGTATTAAAGTTGGGAAAGATGCGGACGTAGTATTATGGTCCGACAATCCATTATCTATTTATGCGAAAGTGGAAAAAACCATTATCGATGGTCAGATTTATTTCGACAACGAAGAAGACGCAAAAATGAGAGTAGAAATTCAAAAAGAACGCGCACGCATCATCCAAAAAATGCTTGAAGAAAAAAAAGGTGGGGCTCCAACTCAAAAACCAATTATGAAAAGAAAGCAATTATTTGAGTGTGATAGTATGCAGGAGGATTATTTGGAGGTGAGATAAATAGAACGCAGATTTTCATGATCTTCATGATTTATAAGGATTAAAAATTAATATGGATTTAAACAACAAATATCTTCATTCAAATTTAACTAGTACTATAATTAAAGCTTATTATAATGTGTATAATAAACTTGGATATGGATTTCTTGAGAAGGTTTACGAAAGAGCAATGATAATTGAATTGAAAAAATTTGGCTTGAAATGTGAGAAACAAAAAGCAATAAAAGTTTTTTATGATGACGAATGTGTTGGTGAATATTATGCTGATATCATAATAAATGACTCTGTAATTATTGAATTAAAAGCAACTGAATGTTTGCTGGAAGAACACGAAGCACAATTAATTAATTATTTAAGAGCAACAAATATTGAAGTTGGTCTCCTTTTAAATTTTGGAAAAGAAGCAGAATTTAAACGCAAAGCGTTTAACAATCATTTTAAAAATCACAAGGCACTAGAAATAAATCAGAATTTATCATGAAAATCTTGATAATCTGCGTTCCATAAAAAAGCAATCATGAGAAAACTAATTTCATTCGCACTCCTACTTCTTCCAATCATTTCAAACGCACAAACAAAAAGTGTATTGATTATGAATGCTACTGCTCATATCGGCAACGATAGCGTTATTCAAAACTCCATCATCGGAATAAAAGCTGGTAAAATTATTTTAGTAGCGGATACAAAAAATGCAAACTTCGATAAAACATCATACGATGAAGTAATTGATGCAACAGGGAAACATATTTACCCGGGAATTATCGCTCCGAATTCAACATTAGGATTAACCGAAATTGAATCCGTTAGAGCAACAAACGATTTTAGAGAAACCGGAACTACTTTACCAAACGTACGTTCGCTCATTGCCTACAATACCGATTCTAAAATTATTCCCACTGTGAGAACAAATGGAATTTTATTAGCTCAAATTACTCCGCGTGGAGGGCTAGTTTCCGGAACTTCAAGCATAGTTGTGTTGGATGGATGGAACTGGGAAGATGCAGCTTACAAAATAGATGATGGTATTCACATTAATTGGCCGACAATTCAAAGCAGAAAATTTTTAGATGAGGACAATATTTATCCTGGTCCGTTTGAAAAAAACAAAGACTATATTAAACAAACAGAGATTTTGAAAAAATTATTTGCTGATGCAAAAGCATATAATGAAACAGAAATAAAAGAAGAGAAAAATCTTCGTTTTGAAGCAATGAAAGGACTTTTTAGCGGAACACAAACATTGTTTATTCACAGTAATACCGTTAAAGAAATGGTGGAAGCCATAAATTTTGTAAAACAAAATAAAATTGTAAAAGTAGCAATTGTGGGCGGAAAAGAAAGTTGGATGATTGCTGATTTATTAAAGCAAAACACTATTGCAGTTGTTATTTCACGCGTTCACGATTTGCCAACTTATCCCGAGGATGATGTTGATTTACCTTACAAACTTCCCTATTTATTGCAAAAAGCCGGAGTACTATTTTGCTTGAATAACGAAGGAGACATGGAAGCAATGGGTGCAAGAAATTTACCATTCTTGGCAGGAACAGCAGCTGCATATGGATTAACAAAAGAACAAGCTTTAAAGGCCATCACCTTAAATACTGCCAAAATTTTGGGTATTGACAAAACAACAGGAAGTATTGAACTTGGGAAAGATGCTACTATTTTTATTTCAACCGGAGATGCTTTAGATATGAAAAGCAACAATGTGGAGCGGGCTTTCGTAAAAGGAATGAATATAGATTTGAATAATGATCAAAAAGCACTTTACGAAAAGTACAAAACGAAGTATGGGATAAAATAATTTGGAAATTTTTCAATTCGACAATTCGACAATGAAAAAATTAATTTTCGTACTTTTTACAATATTAGCTTTCTCTTCTTGCAAGAAAGAACCAAAAACAGTTTATGTTTCTTATAAGATAACTGAAACAAGTGCTTATACTCCAACTTATATTGTTAGCTATACTTTGGCGGATGGCACTACCAAAACTATAGGCGGACTCACTGCCAATAAATGGATTTCTGAAAAAATTACTGCTGTTGAAATTGGTAAATATCTTTCTCTTTCGGTAGAAGGAAATGGTGGTGGAATTTACGAAATGTTCATTTACGTAAATGGCACGTTGGATTCACGAAGAGATGCGGGTGATGGACACGGAGCCCAAACATTGAATACTCAAATTCAATATTAAATTTTTAATCCTAATTTTTCTCTTACTCTTCTCAACGTAGCTTTTGCAATTACTCTTGCTTTGTCGGCACCCATTTGCAATTTCGCATCCAACTCTTTTCTATTGCTCATATAGTAATCGTAAGTCTCTCTTTCCTTTTTGAATTTTTCTAATAGCAAATCAAAAAATGCTGTTTTTGCATGCCCATAACCATAACCACCACGCGCATAATTTTCTCTCATCTCTATAACTTGAGCATCCGTTGCTAACAGTTTATACAATGCAAATACATTACAAGTATCAGGGTTTTTAGGAGCTTCTAATGGAGTAGCATCTGTAACAATGCTCATCACCACTTTTTTTAATTCTTTTTCAGGAAGAAAAATATTGATGAAATTATTTAAGGATTTACTCATTTTTTTTCCATCAACTCCCGGAACAAGCATGGTTGCTTCGTTTACTTTCCCTTCAGGAACAACAAACACATCACCATAAACATTGTTAAATTTTTCCGCTATGTCGCGTGTCATTTCCAAATGTTGCATCTGGTCTTTCCCTACAGGAACATAATTTGCGTCATACAAAATAATATCTGCAGCCATCAACACCGGATAAGTAAACAAACCAGCATTCACATCCGACAACCGTTCTGCTTTATCTTTAAATGAATGCGCATTGGCCAACATTGGAAATGGAGTAAAACAATTCAAATACCAAGTCAATTCACAAACTTCAGGAACATCACTTTGGCGATAGAAAAGATTTTTATCGGTATCGAAACCAAAAGCCAACCAGGTAGCAGCAACCGCGTCAGAGCTTTCTTTTATAAAAGCAGCATCTTTAATTGTAGTTAACGAATGTAAGTCCGCTATAAAAAAGAACGATTCGTTTCCTGCCTTTTTCGACATTTCGATTGCAGGTACAATTGCACCAAGGATATTGCCTAAATGCGGGATGTTTGTACTCTGAACTCCGGTAAGTATTCGTGACATAATTTGGTTGTTTGATATTGGTTATTGGTTGTTGGCTTTCCTTTAAAACTCTCCGAATCCCAACTTCCAACTCCAAACTAGAAACAAAGATACAAGATTATTTATACTGAAAAACAGCCTTAAAATTTCCTATCTTTGTCCTCCCGATGAACTTTTTGTTAATTATACCACGAGCGCTTTGGAAGCTATTGTTTATTCTCAATTTTGTATTGGGTTTAATCGTTCTTTATCCCTTGTTCGCGGTTTTTCTGACCAAAAAAGAATCGTACCCAAGAGCATTTCAGCTCAAGAAATTTTGGGCGCATTGGATTTTGAAAGTTCCCGGAATATTTATCAATGTAAAGTATGAAATTGCTCCCGAGGCGCTTCCACAACCCGCAGTGTATTGTGCAAACCATGCTTCGTATTTGGATATTGTTATTAGTTATATAATCATTCCTAAGTATTATGTGTTTATGGGAAAACAAGAATTGGACAAGGCACCCTTGTTCCGCATCTTTTTTAAAGACATGAATATTTTGGTGGATCGTTCAAGTAATACTTCTTCTCACAGAGCCTTTATTCGTGCCGGGCAAGAAATTGAAAAAGGTCACAGCACTTTTCTGTATCCCGAAGGTGGAATTTCCAGCAATGGCAAACCTAGAGGATTTAAAAATGGAGCATTCAAATTAGCAATTGAAAAACAAGTTCCCATTGTTCCGATAACGTATTTAAATAATTGGAGACTTCTGCAAAATGGCGGATTCTTTAAATCAATGGGCGGACCGGGTATTTCTAGAATAATTGTACACAAGCCGATTTCAACTGTTGGCATGACAGAAAATGATTTACTATCTTTGAAAACGAAAGTGCATGAGATTATTTCGAACGAGTTAAATAACTATAATAAAACTAAAATATAACTTCGGAGTTTGTCCCCCTTTGGAGGGGGCAGGGGGAGGACAACCATGATTTCTCGACTCCGCTCGAAATGACATAAAGGATAAAAATGAAAATAGATAACGATACGGTAGACAAGATTGCTCACTTAGCACGTTTGGAATTTGCAAACGAAGCAAAAGAGGAAATCAAAAAGGACATGAATAACATGCTGGGCTTTATTGAAAAGCTGAACGAATTAGATACGTCTAACGTTGAGCCATTAATTTATATGAGTGATGAAGTGAATGTGTTACGTGAAGATGATGTTATTCAAGAAATTACTCAAGCAGAAGCTTTAAAGAATGGACCAAAGCACGATTCGGATTATTTTAAAGTGCCGAAGGTGATTGAAAAATAAATAATTTGAAAATTTGCCGATTTGAAAATTTGAAAATTATTTTTTATATTCAATTTTCTTTTAAACTACTACTGTTGTAAAGTAATTTTTATTCATTACATCAGCACATCAATTTAAAATACAGCTACCTTTTCCGATTCAATCTTATTCCCGAGTTGCCACTTATCGTTCACTTTTCCGCAACCCCAAAGCTTTAGCTCGTATTTCAATTCCTTATTGTCGGTAATGATTATAAATATATCTGCTCTTTCTTTGTAGATTTTATCTCCATCTTTTAACACTGCTCTTGTAGAAGAACTTAATGTTTTTGAACCTTTTAATGGCTTCAAATCTGTTGAAGATATTTGTTTTAATTTTTCGAGCATTGCTATTTGCACTTTCGGATCTGAAGAAAGAAGCGCTTTCAACTTTTCTTCATTGTAATTTAGAAGGCTATTAGTAAATGCTTTGCTCAATTCCTGCGGTGTAGCCTGTCCGTAATATTTTACGGAAACCAAAACAAATATTAGTAAAATAAGAAGTGTCCTTTTCATTTTCAAATTTTCAAATTGATTTATTTTAAAATTGTCCTACAACCACCCTTTTTCAAAAATATCTTTCGTATGATAAGTAATAATAATGTTTGCTCCTGCTCTTGCGAAGGCATGCATGTTTTCCATCACAATTTTTTGTTCGTCAATCCAGCCTTTTTGCGCTGCTGCTTTCACCATGGAATATTCGCCTGAAACATTATAACATGCAATTGGCAAAAGAGTATGCTGACGTAAATTAAAAATTACATCCATATAAGCTAAAGCAGGTTTTACCATTAATATATCTGCTCCTTCTGCTTCATCCAATAACCCTTCTGTCATGGATTCATTTCCGTTTCTATGATCCATCTGGTATGATTTTCTGTCGCCTTTTTGCGGAGCAGAATCTGCAGCTTCACGGAATGGTCCGTAATACGCTGAAGCATATTTAATTGAATACGACATGATTGCGGTATTCTCAAAACCATTTTTATCTAACAGCTCACGCATCGCTCCTATTCTACCATCCATCATATCACTTGGCGCAACCATATCTGCTCCGGCTTGTGCATGTGCGAGTGCCATTTTTGCTAAAACTTCAACAGATGAATCGTTGTGTACATATTCATCGTGAAGTATACCACAATGCCCATGAGTTGTATATGCACATACACATACATCTGTAATTACATACAAGCTTTCACCAAATTTTTCTTTTAATGCTTTTACTGCTTTTACAACAATGGAATTATTGCTAAAAGATGAACTTGCATCTTCTGTTTTTTGTTCGCCAACACCAAACAGTAAAATTTTATTGATTCCAATTTTTAATCCTTTCTCCACATCTTTTAACAATTCATCCACCGAATAATGATTGATGCCCGGCATCGCATCAATACTGTGAACGACATTTTTCCCGTCCACTACAAAATAAGGATAGATAAACATGTCTTTCGAAAGACGTGTTTCCGCAACCATTTCACGAACGATTGCATTTTTTCTTAATCTACGAGGTCTTTGTATCATGGTAATGGAACGCAGATTTTCATGATCTTCATGATAAAATCTGATTTTTTATTTTTTGTTGTTTAAATTTTTTTTGATTTGAATCTTGATATATTTTTCTTTATAATTTTTTTAATCCTTTAAAATCACAATTTTTGCGCCTGCCCCGATGACATTCGGGGTTCTATTGAATGCCGAAAACAGCCTCAGCAAGTCCCACTTCATCAAATGATGCAGGCAACAAACAATTTTGTACACCGTGCTCCGTTAATTTTTTTTCAGTTGATTTTCCGATGGCAACTACTTTTTGTGTCGCTGAAATTTTAGCTTTTTGGAAAAAGGATTCTACGTTTGACGGACTAGTAAAAACTAAAATTTCTGCTTCTGGTAATTTCGTGTTTTCCTTTTTTACTGTTTCGTAAACTACTATGTCTGTCAATTTACTGGCATCTTCAAACTGTTGTTGAATGGTGCGCAATCCGCCTTTTGCTTGTGGAAACAAAACGGTTTCTTCGCCAACTGTTTTTGCGAATTTTTTGCCGACTACTTTTGTATCATTTACAGAACCCACAAATGCAGCATTGCGATTGTGTTTTTTTAATTCCTGCTCCGTAGATTTCCCAATCACACCAAATTTGGTTTTTGATTTCAAATCAGGGTTTTGAGTAAAGAAATAATCTACTGCGTTGGAACTTGCAAAAAATACCCAATCCGTTTGCGCCACTGAAGCAATTTTTACTTGTTTAGTTTCAATGAACGAAACACCTTCTACTTTATATCCGTTGCCTTCCAATACATTTTTAAAGAAGGAGTCCTCTTTTAAATCGCGGGTAATTAAAACTGATTTACCTTTTATTGCGTTTAACTGATTCACAATTTTTTGTGCAAAGCCATCCGCAGTAAACGATTCAAAATACAAACGTTTCGGCATGGTGTCCCAAGCATCCGATTTGGATGTCCACACTTTAAATTTATTATCCTCTTTGATACAAAACACGCCCAATGGTAATTGGCAACCGCCATCAAATAAATTGAGTACTTTTCGTTCGATGCCGATTGTATCCTCTACTTTTTCGGAATTTAATTTGTGGATGTATTCAAATAATTCGTGATCGTCTTCGCGAATTTGTAAACCCAAAACACCTTGAGCGGGCGCTGGAATAAACTCTTTCGGATCTAAACGCAAAACTTTGAATTCACTTAAATCGATGTGTAAACGTTCAACACCTGCCGCTGCCAACATAATGGCATCGTACTTTTTATCGCGTAATTTCTGAATTCTAGTAGGAACGTTTCCACGAAGGTCTTCCAGTTTGATATCTTTTCTAAAAGCAAGCAATTGCGATTTTCTTCTAGCGGAAGAAGTCCCTAGGATTGCATTTTTTTTAAACGAATATTTTTGTGTATTGTCGACACACTCTTTGCGAATCAAAATTAATTCGGCAGCATCTTCACGTTCGGAAACTGCAGCAATTTTTAATCCTTCGGGAGATGTAGTTGGTAAATCTTTGTGAGAATGAACAGCGAGGTCAATTTCTTTTTTCAAAAGCGCCTCTTCAATTTCTTTTGTAAAAAACCCTTTGCCTTCTAATTTATCAAAACTTAAATCCTGAATGGTGTCACCTTGTGTCGTGATGATTTTTAATTCGGCCGTTAATCCTAATTTTTGAATTTTACGCAATACGTAATTGGCTTGCCACAATGCTAAGTCACTTCCTCTACTACCGATTATAATTTTTCTGTCCATTTTTTTTCTTATGTTTCTTTCGAAGCGTCATTGCGAGGAACGAAGCAATCTACATGTATTAACTTTTCGAAGAGATTGCTTCGTTCCTCGCAATGACGTTCTAATAATATCATGAGTCACGATTAATCTGCGTTCTATTTTTGATTAGTAAGAATCTCTTTGGCCATTTTCATTGGAACGCTGATGTATTTTTTTTCCATATAGGAAATAATTTTATCAAGCACTTCTTTGGATTCGGGATTCAATGCATTTAATTCTTTGGCGAATACTTCATTTGCTGTTTCACGAATCTCTTTCACTTTTTTAGGAACTTCACTCATTGCTAATTCCACTTTACGTGTTTTGAGAACTTGGCGAAACTCATAGATGTTTGCATCTATAATTACCTTGCACGTATCTAATTCCTGCTCACGTGCTTTTAAATTCTCTTTCGCAATTTCCTGCAGATTATTAATTGCGATAAGATTGACATCGTAATTATTTAAAATTTCAGCATCCAAATCGTTTGGAATAGCAAGGTCGATTACAATTTTTTTGGATGTATCGTTTCCTACTAAGCTTTTGTATACTGCAGGAGTGATAATACTTTCGGAAGAACCGGTACAAGTAACAATGATATCAAAACCTCCTTTATAATTATTTAATTCTGAAAGAGGAAATGCATTCCCCGAAAGTTCGTGTGCTAATTTTTCAGCATTAGAAAGCGTACGATTAAAAACAGTGAAGTTTGCAAACTTATGTTTTTTCAAGTATTGCGCCATGGTTGTGTTGGTAACACCCGAACCGATGATAATAAAACGCGAATCTTTTTTCACATTCAGTGAGCGCAGTTTTCTATATGCAAGTGAAACGACAGAAACAGGATTTCTGGCAATATTTGTTTCAGTATAAATTTCTTTTGCTGTCTCAATTGTCTTTTTCACAACGAGACGAATCAAATCACCCGTTAGTCCGTATCCATCACATTTTTCATACGCATTACGAACTTGAGTAATAATTTCTCTTTCTCCAACAACTAATGAATCGATAGAAGAAGCGACATTGAATAAATGGCGAAGTGCTGCTTCTCCATCAAATACCTGAACATTTTTTTGTATCCAGTCGAGATAATCGGTATCCCAATCTTGATTAAAGGCTTTGAAAAAACCTTCTAGAAAAACCGCATCAATTTCTTGTTCAACTGAGAGCATAAATTCCACTCGGTTACAGGTGCTGAGGTATAACATTTCCTCAATATCCATTACCGCTTTGACCAAGGCTAATTTTTCGCTAGCAATATGATCTTCCACATGCAATTTTCCGATATCATTAACATCGGTTGTTTTGTGAGTGAATGCTATTATTTTAAACTTGTTCAATGGTATACTTTTTTTGCTCTACAAATTTGGGAATGATTCCGTATAGAATTGTCACAATAGTGTCAGAAGTATTAATTAGAACTATTTTAAATAAGTGGGCGGAAAGGAAACCCAATAAAAAGAGCAAAATAGGAATGGCTAAACATGCTAGACGCCATTTTTTTGAGCTGGAAGCAGGAAGAAAAGAGTTTAAATAGGAAAATGGAACTTTAAAAAAAGAACGATTTTGGTCTATTTTTGCTAATTTTTAGTCAATTTTTGGTCAATTTTTGGTCAATTTAGTCGAAATATTGGCATTTTTCATTGATTTTGACGATTTTTAAAGAATTTAAAATTAAGAAAAATGTATAGGTATTCGATTGAAATGCCTATCAAAAGCATTAATAATGAACATTTATTTGTGAATTATTTTGCAGGAAATAAAAATGTGCTTATCTTCGCGTCCCGTTTTAAGAAAAATACGGCATTTTAAGTACATAAATTAATATCTAAATACAGTGGAAGCAATTAGTTACAAAACGGTTTCAGCAAGTAAGGAAACTGTTACAAAAGGATGGGTTATTGTAGATGCAGAGAACGAAATATTGGGTCGTTTGGCATCAAATGTAGCTTACATTTTAAGAGGAAAAAACAAAACAAACTTTACTCCTCACGTTGATACAGGTGATAATGTAATCATCATCAATGCTGACAAAATTAAGTTGACAGGTAATAAAGTATCTGAAAAAGAATACGTTCGTCACACTGGTTATCCGGGTGGGCAACGTTTTGCAACTCCGAAATTATTATTTTCTAAAAAACCGACAGAAGTAGTAAGATTAGCTGTTAGTGGTATGTTACCAAAAAACAAATTGGGTGATGCATTAAGAAAAAATGTGTTTATCTATGCAGGTGCAGAGCATCCACATGCAGCTCAACAACCAAAAGAAATCAAAATAAATACAATTAAATAATAAAAATGGAAGTAGTAAATACTCTTGGTAGAAGAAAAACCGCTGTAGCACGTGCATATGTGCAAAAAGGAAATGGGAACATTGTAATCAACGATAAAGATTACAAAGCTTATTTCACAACATCCGTTTTACAATACAAAATTACTCAAGCATTTGGTGTTACTAAAACACAAGATCAGTTTGATGTAAAAGTAAATGTAAAAGGGGGCGGGGTAACAGGACAAGCAGAAGCTGTTAGATTGGCAATTGCTCGTGCTTTAGTAGAAACGGATGCAAATCTTAAGCCCTTGTTAAAAGCAGAAGGTTTAATGACACGTAATCCTAAAATGGTTGAACGTAAAAAACCGGGTCAGAAAAAAGCTCGTAAGCGTTTCCAATTCAGTAAACGATAATCATCTACAATGTCATCCCGAGCGTAGTCGAGGGACAGTATTAATTAACATTAAATTACAGACTCAATGTCAAGAACAAATTTCAACGATTTATTAGAAGCAGGTTCCCACTTCGGACACTTGAAAAGAAAATGGAATCCAGCAATGGCTCCTTATATCTTCACAGAAAAAAACGGTATTCATATTATCGACTTAAACAAAACAGTTGCTAAAGTTGATGAAGCAGCAGATGCTTTAAAACAAATTGCAAAATCTGGTAAAAAGATTTTATTTGTTGCTACAAAAAAACAAGCAAAAGATATCGTTGCTGATAAAGTAAAAGCAATTGGTATGCCTTATGTTACTGAGCGCTGGCCTGGTGGTATGTTAACCAACTTTGCTACTATCCGTAAAGCAGTTAAGAAAATGGCTACTATCGACAAGATGAGTACTGATGGTACATTTGATAATATTTCTAAAAAAGAAAAACTACAAATTTCTCGTGAACGCGCGAAATTAGAAACGAACTTAGGTTCTATCGTAGATTTAAGTCGCTTACCAGCAGCTTTGTTTATTGTAGATATTTCTAAAGAGCATATCGCAGTTGCTGAAGCAAAAAGATTAAACATCCCAACGTTTGCAATTGTTGATACAAACTCTGATCCTAATGCTGTTGACTTTGCAATTCCTGCAAATGATGATGCATCAACTTCTATCTCTTTAATTACCGGTATCATTACTAAAGCAATTGAAGAAGGTTTAGCTGAACGCAAAGTGGATAAAGAAACACAAGCTGAAGAAAAAGAAGGAACAAAAACTTCTCGCGATGAAGCAGAACAATTAAGTGCCGGAGCAAAAGTAAAATCATCTGGTGATGGTGAACCAAAAGGTCCGGGTAAAAAACCAAGAAGAAAAATTAATAGTTAATAAAATAGATTATTAGATTATAGATTTGAGACGTGAGATTTAATATTGCGTCTCAAATTTTTTACAATAGAACGAATCTAATATCTAAAATCTCATATCTCAATACTATAAAAATGACAACAATGACGATTACAGCAGCAGACATCAACAAGCTTAGACAAATGACGGGGGCAGGAATGATGGATTGCAAAAAAGCATTAACCGAAGCAGAAGGTGACTTCGAAAAAGCAATTGACGAATTACGTAAAAAAGGACAAAAAGTAGCTGCAAATCGTGGTGATCGTGAATCTAAAGAAGGTGTTGTTTTAGCAAAAGTAACCGCTGATAACAAACGAGGAGTTGTATTGGCTGTTAACTGCGAAACAGATTTCGTAGCTATAAATGCAGAGTTCATTAAAATGACAACTGCGATTTTAGATATCGCCATCGAAAAAAATCCTAAAACAGCTGACGAATTAAAATCATTGCCTTTTGATGCTAAATTAACTATCGCTGATAAATTAATTGAGCAAACAGGTGTAATCGGAGAGAAAATTGAATTAACAAAATACGAAGTAGTGGAAGCTGCTTTTGTATTAGCTTACATTCACCCGGGTAACAAATTAGCAAACATTGTAGGATTTAGTTCTGCAAGTGTAAATGCTGATGTTGCTAAAGATGTTGCAATGCAAGTTGCAGCAATGGCTCCGGTAGCGGTTGACAAAGGTGATGTAGATGCAGATACTATTAAGCGTGAAATCGAAATTGGAAAAGAACAAGCGCGTGAAGAAGGGAAACCGGAAGAAATGCTTGAAAAAATTGCAATGGGTAAATTGAATAAATTCTACAAAGAGTCTACTTTATTGAACCAAGAGTTTATAAAAGACAACAAAAAAACAATCGCTCAATATTTGAACGAATCAGAAAAAGGATTAACAGTAGCAGGATTCAAACGAATCGCTTTAAGCTAATTCATTATTTATTTTTAGTCCCCCCGAGTACTCGGGGGGATTTTTTTTGACACTTTACATTTAGCATTTCAACCTTATAACATTGTACTCTATGAAATACAAAAGAATCCTGCTGAAACTTTCCGGTGAATCCTTAATGGGTAACAAGCAATTTGGTATTGACCACGATCGCTTAACCGAATATGCTGCTCAAATTAAAGACGTAGCTAAAATGGGTGTAGAAGTAGCAATTGTAATTGGTGGAGGAAATATTTTCAGAGGAATTCAAGCTGCTGAAGGTGGCATGGACCGAGTGCAAGGTGATTATATGGGGATGCTTGCTACCGTTATTAACTCAATGGCTTTACAGGCTGCTTTAGAAAAGGCTGGAGTGGAAACTCGTTTGCAATCGGCTATTAAAATGGAACAAATTTGTGAACCTTTCATCCGTAGAAAAGCAGTCCGTCACTTAGAAAAAAATCGTGTAGTTATTTTCGGAGCGGGAACTGGAAACCCATATTTTACAACGGATACTGCAGCAACTTTAAGAGCGATTGAAATTGAAGCAGATGTGGTTTTAAAAGGAACACGTGTAGATGGAATTTATACTGCTGACCCTGAAAAAGATAAATCTGCAACCAAATACGACACCATTTCTTTTGAAGAAGTGTATTCAAAAGGCTTGGAAGTAATGGATATGACTGCGTTTACACTTTGTAAAGAAAACAAATTACCAATTATTGTTTTTGATATGAACAAAAAAGGTAATTTAAAACGTTTGGTTGAAGGCGAGAAGGTGGGAACGTTGGTGGAATTCTAATTTGCTCCATTGGAGTCCCTTCGGGAAAAATTGAAAAATTTGAAAATTTGTCCGAAGGACCACTTCGGGGAAAATTGGGGTATTGGAAAATTAATTTTGTACTTTTGTCTTAATACCTGATACTTAATACTTATAAGATGACTGAAGATATTCAATTTATATTAGACAGTGCGAAAGAGCAAATGGAAAAAACACTTTCTCATTTGGAAGCGGAATTAGTAAAAGTACGTGCTGGAAAAGCTAGCCCGACTATGCTAGAAAGTATTTCGGTTGATTATTATGGAACAAAAACACCCTTAAATCAAGTTGCTAGCGTAAATACTGCAGATGCACGTTCATTGGTTGTTCAACCTTGGGAAAAATCGATGTTGACTCCAATTGAAAAAGCAATTATGGCTGCTAACTTGGGATTAAATCCACAAAATGATGGTGTATTGATTCGCATTTTAGTTCCTGCATTGACAGAAGAGCGTAGAAAAGATTTAGTAAAAAAAGCAAAGTCGGAAGCTGAAGCTGCGAAAGTTGTTTTGCGTACTGCTAGAAAAGATGCAAACGAAGAATTGAAAAAACTTCAAAAAAGCGGAACACCAGAAGATGAAATAAAAAGCGCTGAAACCCTTGTTCAGACGTTAACAGACGGATTTGTTGTGAAATGTGATAAACATTTAGAAGTAAAGGAAAAAGAGATTATGACTGTCTGAAAGGAAAGTCAAAAGAGAAAAAAGTCAAAAGTCAAAAAAATTAAAAGCTCCGAAAGATTATTTCGGAGCTTTTTAATTCTACAAATCAACAATCCTAAAATTCAACAATTTTTTAAGCCCATACCTTCGTTCCCTCCGTACAATTTTTACAGATGTCTATTTCGGAGCGGGAGCGCAATACCGAACTTCTAAAATTATTGTACTTCTCCCCTCTCCACATTTCTTTAAAAGAAACTTGTTTTAAGTCTCCTAATTGGTGTTGTGCATCCTTATCAAAGCAACATGGCACTACTAGGCCATCCCAAGTGATTACGGTGGAATGCCACAATCTCCAGCAATGATTTAGCATCTCATTTTTTATGGCGTAGGTTCCGTCTTCTTGTTGTTTGTAGCGGGAATATTTTTGAATGGTAGGAATTAACTTATTTCCATTTACATAATCGTACATCTGTGCTGTTTTAAATCTCACCTCATCTACTCCAATTTTTTTTGCGAGTACTTCTACCTCTTCAATTTGATGTTCGTTAGGTTTCACTACCAAAAATTGAAAAATGATGTGTGGTGTTTTCGATTTCAATTGTTTTTTCCATTTCACCACATTCTCTGCTCCTTCAATTACTTTTTTAAGGTCGCCACCAATCCTATACTGCTCGTAAGTTTCCTGAGTTGTGCCATCGATAGAAATAATCAATCTGCTCAAACCACT
Source organism: Bacteroidota bacterium (assembly GCA_023251805.1). GTDB lineage: Bacteria > Bacteroidota > Bacteroidia > 2-12-FULL-35-15 > 2-12-FULL-35-15 > 2-12-FULL-35-15. Next base: position 25,385 of record JAHEYB010000031.1, read on the forward strand.
TTCTACTGTTTTTTTAGCCACCTCGTCATTTAAATAATGTGCGTTGGTGGAAGTCGCGGTATAAATATTTTTTGAAGATGCATAATTTACCATTTCTAAAAATTTAGGATTTAAAAATGGTTCGCCTTGGAAATAAAAAATCAAGTAGGAAATTTCTTTGTAGAGTTCGTTGATGGTTGTTTTAAAAAAATCGTTTTGAAGCATTCCTGTCGGACGAGTAAATTCGCGTTTACCACTTGGGCATTCGGGACACCGTAAATTACAAGAAGTGGTTGGTTCAAAAGTAACACTAATTGGAACGCCCCATTGAACGGGTGATTTTGTCCATTTAGAAACATAGAAGCTCGACACCACTTTTGTGGCATTCCAAACTCTTCTGATTGAGAGTTTAGAAAAGAAAACGAGTCCGTCTGAGATTTTTGAGTTCAATTAGATTGCTTTATGTAAAGGTAGTGATGATTCTTGTAATAAATAATAGACTTAAATTTACGTCTTATTTCTGCCCATATGCTTCGACTACGCTCAGCATGACATAATACTGAGGAGTTCTATTAGAACGTCACACTGAGCGTAGTCGAAGTGTTTCAATTCTCAAAAAAAACGCCTGTAACGTTAATCGTTACAGGCGTTTTAAAATATAGAATGGACGTTTATTTTGTTACTTCGAATTTACCTCTGTTCAAAATTTCTTTTTTATCGTTTAGTACATTATAAATGTACATTCCAGAAGCGAAAGAAGAGGTTTCAATCGTTACTGCATTACCAATCATTGAAAACGCACCCACTTTACGGCCAATGATATCAAGCACTTCAACAACTTCTGCATTTACTGAGCTTGTGAAACTAATGTAATTGCTTGCTGGATTAGGAAATATTGAAATTGTACTTGGTTTAGTCACATCATTTATTCCTGTGAAACCTGACCAAGATACTGCATCGATATAGAATGTACTTCCAATTTTTGCACCTGGGTGATTGTAAACACTAGAGCTGGCAAAAACCAACATTGTATCAGCCCACACGGTACCGAAAGATGCATTGTAATTCATGGTTAAGCTATTTGCAGTATAAGTAGTTGTTGTGGCTCCGGTTGCGTATTTCCCTTCTGCGATGGTATCTCTTGTAGCTCCATTGAAATGAGTTAAATATGCCAAAACAAAAGCCGAATCGCCTGACATTGGAGTGTATTTTGAAGTCCATGCTAAAGTGGAAGGTCGACCAGACATTGGTTTACCGTAGGCCAAACCTGGAGGAGAAATATTTATTGTTCCCATTACCAAAATTCCGGCAGTATCAATATTGCCTGTTGTGTATGGATTTGGGATTGCAGCTCCAGTAACTTTCACTGTTCTGATTTCTGCACTGATTAATCCTTGATTGGGAGCAACCATTTCTTTATAAACTGATTGTGTTGTACCTACCAAAGTCAATGCATTTAAACTTGCCCAGCCTATAGGATCTTGAACAGTTGTACTAAATGGAGTATTTGCCCAATTTTCGAACATTAAATCTGGCGCCTGAGCGAATCCGTTAAAAGCAAAAGCAAAAATTGCAGTTGCAGAAAGTATTATTCTTTTCATTTTATATGTTTTAAAAGTATAAACAAATATAGCATTAATATTTGCCAATATCAATTCCAGCAAACAAAAAAGCGTCCAGAGGTTTAAAACTCTGACGCTTTTTTAAAATTATAAACTAACCTATTTAGCTATCGTAAACTTACCACGATTAAGAATCGCATTATCTTTACTAACCAAAGCGTAAGAGTATACACCATTAGAAAGCATAGAAGTATTGACTGCAACATTCTCTCCCGAAACTACAATAAAATCAATCATTCGGCCTGCGATATCAAGTACTTGAATAGCTGCTACTTTTGTTGCTTCTACTTTAAAGTTGATTTGATTTTGCGCTGGATTAGGGAAAACACTTACTTCAGTGGCATTGGTTTGCTCGTTTATTCCTACTGCAGGAAGCGCCAATAACCATTGAGTTTGTTTGATGTTTGATAATGAATCTAATTTGATAGAAACCAATGGAAAGCCTACACCATTTGCCCACCAAGAATAACCGGTTGTAGAATCAGCGGAAGTTAAAATTGCATTGTTCCATGATCCAAAAAGATAAGCATCAGTAGTATCGTATCTAACAACTGTTTCTTCTGCTCTCAGAACGTTATATGTTCCAAGTGGAGTAGTTAATGAACCCCAAGCATCCACCAAAATTGTTTTTTTAACTTCAGAATGTTGTCTAACCGAATCAATCACAAAACCAATACCCGGATCGATACCAAAGTAGAAAGCCGGTGTGTTTGTCATGTAATTATTAGTAGTAGAATTTAAATACATTCCGGGAAAATTCATCAAAATTTCGGAAGGAGAATTTATTTGATTAATCGTTACTGGTCCTACACCAAAATCGGTCGTTCCTGAAGATCCTTGCGCGGTTAATCCACTAGCACTATTTGTAAGATAAATAAAATTATTTTGCCAACCTTGTTTTACAACCAAGTTGGAAGAAGGAAAATTAGTATTTGGTGCCCAAGAATAACCAATAAAAGTCATAGTATCGGTAGTATGATTGTTTAATGCCGACATATTCCATGTTTGACTTATTCCGAAAGAACCTTCAGAAACAGTTGGCATAGTGTCGTTAGCTTGGTAAATGATTTTTGTAGGTGCAGCAACATCTGCTGTTGTAATGGTTATTTGAGCGTTCGTATTCAAAGCGCCCAAGATAACTGCTGAAACGAATAGTAAAGATTTTTTCATGTTTATAGCTTTTAAGGTTTATCCAAAATTTATAGACAAATATACAAAAAATGCATACAAAATTAAAATACCGGTGGATGAATGAAAATTAGAAGGGTCACACTTATTTTTAGATAAAAGAGGAGAAAATCCTTGCAGTCTAATTCGACTTCCCTCCTGCACCGCTATGGCTACAGCAACACACGGTCAGGAAAGGTTTGGGTCAAACAAACGACTGCATATCATGGAGCTTAGAATAGCTTCCATTAAGAGCGAGTAGCTCCGTGTGGGTGCCACGTTCGATGATAAGTCCTTTTTGCATCACAATAATTTCATCGGCATGCTGAATGGTGGATAGACGGTGAGCAATAACCACTGAAGTACGATTCTTCATTAAATTGGACAAAGCATCCTGCACCAAACGTTCGCTTTCAGTATCCAAGGCGGAAGTAGCTTCATCCAGAATCAAAATAGGAGGATTTTTAAGCACTGCGCGGGCAATGCTCATTCGTTGGCGCTGCCCTCCTGACATTTTACTCCCTCTATCGCCAATGTTGGTTTGATAGCCATGGGGCATTTTTGTGATGAACTCATGTGCATTGGCAATCTTAGCTGCTTCTATCACTTGAGCTTCTGTCACTCCTTCAATACCAAAAGAAATATTATTAAAAACAGTATCATTAAATAAGATAGATTCCTGTGTTACAATTCCCATTAACGAACGAATATCCTTCATTTTTGCATCTTTTATTGCAACTCCATCAATCAAAATTTCTCCTTTGGTAGTATCATAAAAGCGAGGCAACATATCTGCTAATGTGGTTTTTCCGGAGCCTGATTGTCCCACCAAAGCAATTGTTTTTCCTTTTGCAATCTTCAGATTTATATCATTCAATACCCAGCCCGTTTCTCCTTCTCGATAAGCAAAAGAAACATTTTTGTATTCAATCTCATTTTCAAATTTGGTGATTGATTTTGGGTTGGGCGAATCTTTAATAGTGTTTTCAGCATTCAAAATCTGATCTATCCTATCTGCAGATGCCAAGCCTTTTTGCACACTATAGTAGGCTGTAGTAAACGATTTAGCAGGCGCCAATAATTGCGCGAACATTACTAAATACAAAATCAAAAGCTCTCCATCCATCGTTTGATCTTGCACCACCATTTTTCCCCCTAAATAAAGGATAACTACCAACACGGTAACACCCATAAATTCACTCAAAGGAGATGCTAAATCTTCCTTACGATACATTTTGATGGAGATATTTGTATAGTCTTGATTTTCCTTATGAAACTTGTCTTTTACTTTCTTTTCTGCATTAAATCCTTTTATTATTCTCAATCCACTTAAGGTTTCATCCATCATGGAAAGCAACACCCCCATTTTTTCTTTGCCTTTGGATGCCGATCGTTTTAAACTTTTTCCTATTCGACCAATTAATAAACCTGTTAAAGGCAATAATACAAATGCAATGAGAGAAAGCTTAGCACTTATTACAAACATCACAACCAGAAAAACAACAATGGTAAGCGGCTCCCGAAAAATCATTTCTAGTGATTTCATAATGCTGTATTCAATTTCCTGCACATCAATCGTCATACGTGACATGATATCTCCTTTTCGTTCTTCGGAATAATATGATAGAGGCAATTCAAGTGTTTTATTGAATAATTTATTTCTCATATCCCTAACAACACCATTGCGAATGGGTGCTAAAAAATACATGGCGAGGTAACGAAATAAATTTTTGAGTAAAATAGTTGCGATTACAAACAAGCAAATAATCACCAAAACGTATACTTTACCATGTTCATTGCTTCCGTCAGCAATTAAATATTTGATATATGCCGTTATCGAATCTTTAGAAATAACCAATCGTGGTTCACCTTGATTTAATATATCGGTGACTTCGGAAGAATTTTTGGTAAATAACACATTTAAAAAAGGAAATAACAGGGCTATTGAGAAAAAAGAAAAAATAACGGAAAGAATATTGAAGATGATGTTCCAGATGGCATAACGCCAATAGCCTTTTACATAACGGAGAACACCAAAAAACTTTTTCATTCGGCAAAGATAGTGTTTTGTAGGCTTAATTTTGCTAATTTTACACTCATAAATTACGTTAAATATGGATTCTACACGACAGTTAAAAGTATCACGTTTAATACAAAAGGAGCTTGGGGAAATTTTTCAAAGAGAAACCCGCATACTTTTTGGAAATGCTTTAATCACCGTCACTCAAGTTCGTGTTAGTCCGGATTTAGGAATTGCAAAAGTGTATGTAAGTTTATTTAATGTTCCCGACAATAAAATATTACTAAAATTAATACAAGAAAATACAAAAGAAATACGAATGAAGCTTTCGGAAAGAATAAAAAAACAAGTTCGTATTATTCCTAATCTTGTATTTTTTCATGACGATTCATTGGATTATGCAATGCGCATTGATGAACTGCTTAAAAAGTAAAATAAGTTAATTGGGTTAAATAAGTTGATTTAGGTTTAACCGACAAAATGATGGCTTCTTAAAAAGTAAATAAGTTAATTGGGTTAAATAAGTTGATTTAGGTTTAACCGACAAAATGATGGCTTCTTAAAAAGTAAATAAGTTAATTGGGTTAAATAAGTTGATTTAGGTTTAACCACTTCTTAAAAATAAAATAAGTTATTGGGTTAAATAAGTTGATTTAGGTATAGTTTTAAAATACCCACAACCTAATTAACCCATTTAACCCAATAACCTAATCAACCTAATTAACTAACTTGAACCTTCCATTCTTCATAGCAAAACGTTATCTGATTTCAAAAAAATCGCACAACGCTATTAATATCATTTCCGGCATTTCGGTAGCGGGGATTTGTATTGGAACCATGGCACTTGTAATTGTATTATCTGCTTTTAATGGGCTGTCCGATTTGGTACAATCACTTTACAATTCTTTTGATGCTGATATTGAAATTACCGCCAAGCAAGGAAAAACATTTGATCCTAACACTCCCATATTTCAAACGATTCTTAAATCCGAAAGCATTGCCTATTACACAGAAGTAATGGAAGGCAATGCCTTGATGAAATATGACGACAAACAATGTATCACCATTATTAAAGGCGTAAGCCCCACCTTTGAAAAAATGACTCGCTTCGATACACTTGTTCGTGAAGGCAATTTTAACCTCAAAAAAAACAATGTCGTTATTGGAAGAGCCGTCAGCTATAAATTACAAACACGAACAAACGATTTATCTGCACTCATTTCTGTTTATGCTCCCAAGAGAGGCAAAATCACTTCAATGAATTCTGAAGATGGTTTGAATGAACTAAAAGTATATCCTGCCGGAATATTTTCTATCAATGATGAACTAGATAGCTATACGATTATGGATATTGAAAAAGCAAGAGCCTTACTAGATTATACTACAGAAGTTACTTCACTTGAAATTGCGGTTAAGAAAGGAAGTGATGCCACTAAATTTAGAGAAGATATTGCTGAAACACTAGGGGATAAATTTGAAATAAAAAGCAGAGAGCAACAAAATGCGCTCTTGTATAAAACAATGCAATCGGAAAAAGTTTGGACATTTATTATTTTGATATTTATTCTAATCATTGCAACATTTAATGTAATTGGCTCTTTAACAATGTTAATTATAGAAAAGAAAAAAGACATTACCATTTTGCACAATATGGGTGCAGATATAAAATTGGTGCGCAAAATATTTTTGGTGGAAGGTATTTTAATTACATGCATTGGGGCAATACTTGGTTTAGTATTAGGAATAACCATTTGTTGGATTCAAACACGATATGAAGTAGTTACTATGTCGGAAGGCTACGTAATAAATGCTTATCCCGTTAAAATAAAAACCAACGACATTATTGCCATTATCGCAACAGTTTTAGCAATTGGATTTATTGCTGCTTGGTACCCTGTGAGAATATTTACAAAACGACATCTTTCTTTTTAAGAAACAACTATCTTTTTATGTGTTGAAAAATAACTATCTTTAGTTCGATGGTAAAAAAGCTATTTCTTTTACTTCTGTTTTTTTATACTGTTTTTCTTTTCGGACAAAAAGAAGAAATGCAATTTGAACATCTGTCGATGAAAGATGGTTTGTCTATGAATCCTGTAATGGATATTATTCAGGATGCAAGAGGATTTTTGTGGTTTGGCACGCAGGACGGGCTTAATAAATACGATGGATACTCCTTTAAAGTTTATAAAACATCAGATACCGATCAAACTACAATATCAGATAATTTCATTACAGCACTTTGTCTTGATAAATACAAACGCCTATGGGTAGGAACCCTAAACGGATTAAATTTATACGACCCTGCCAACGGAACCTTCACTCGATTTGTTCAAACAACTTACAATTTTCAGAACAAAAAAATTTATTGTCTGTTTAACGACCCATCCGGGTTAATTTGGATAGGTTCAGAAAATGGCATCTCTCTTTTTGATCCCGACAAAATGGATTTTATAAGTGTGAAAGAAAAATTTCCATATATGTCGGTACTGGAACAAAAAACAGTTTTGCGTATTTTCAAAGACAAAAAAGGAATCTATTGGTTTGGAACCACCTCCGGACTTGTGCAATACGACCCATCCGAAAATCGCCTACGAAATTATTTTTCCAATGCCAACCAAAACGAATCATTGAGTAATAACATTGTACTTTCCATTTTTGAAGATTCAAGAGAAAACCTATGGTTTGGCACCCTCGATGGATTGAACAAGTACAATAGAGAAAATAACACTTTTAGTCACCAATACTTTAAAAAATCAGAAAATGAACTTACTTCCACTAAAAGAAACAATGCGGTGGCTGGCGTTAATATTTACAGCATCATAAATAATTATGGTGGAAACACTATCCGATGTATTCTGGAAGATACAGATGGGTGGCTTTGGGTGGGAACAGATATGGAATTAATTATTTTTAATCCACTTACAAACAATTTTATTAATTACAAAAAAGATTTAATCAATCCATCAGGAATCAACGACCATTTTATTCGATCGATATATCTGGATCACTCCTTAAACATTTGGGTAGGAACTTTAGGGAATGGGTTGAACAAAGTAAATTTAAAACAAAAAAAGTTTGCACACTTTCAGAAAAAAATAAACAATCCTCAAAGTCTTAGCGAAAATTATGTGCGAAGTATTTGTGAAGATAATAATGGGAAGTTGTGGATTGGAACATTGGTAGGGGGATTAAATCAGTTTGATCCGAAAACTCAAAAATTTTCGCATTATAAAAAAGGAAATTCACAAAACGAAAACAATATCAACGATAATAATGTTTGGGCTGTATGTTTTGATTCTGTGTGGAATGGTGTTTGGCTAGGCACAAACAATGGTTTAGATTTTTTGAATTTAAAAACAAAAAAAATTTCTCATTACATTCATTTAGATACTGACCCGTTGAGCATTAGTGACAATACCATCCGAAATGTGTTTATCGACAGCAAACAAAATGTTTGGTGTGGAACAGAAAACGGACTTAATTACTTTGATAGGGAATCACAAAAATTTATCCATTACAATAAAATTAACAGTGACATCAGTAATAATACTGTTTGGAAAATTGCAGAAGATAAAAATGGAAAATTGTGGTTAGCAACAAATGATGGCTTAAACCGATTTGATCCGAAAACAAAAAAATTTGATGTATTTAAACAAATTCCTGGTGATGTTTCTAGCTTAAGTCAGAACGGAGTACGAACCATTTATATCGAAGAAAACGGAACCATCTGGGTAGGAACACAAAATGGCTTAAACAAATTAGACCCTGCAACTTTGAAGTTTAAACGATTTGACGAAAGTGACGGTTTACCGAATCCATTCATCTATGCTATAATTGAAGATGAAAAAGAGCATCTCTGGATTAGTACAAATAAAGGTATTTCGGAATTTGATAAACGTTCAGAATTTAAAAATTATGATATTTATGATGGACTGCAAGATTATGAATTTAACACCAATGCTTGTTACAGAACAAAAAATGGAGATATCTATTTTGGCGGGCCAAATGGATTCAACAAATTTAATCCCGCTTCTTTAAAAACTAATGCTCTTGTTCCTTCAGTAGAAATTACTTCTATAAAAGTAATGGATAAAGCACTTTTAGGACTAGCTGATGTATCCGAAATAAAAAATATTTCCCTTCAGTACGATGAAAATATTATCTACATCGAGTTTGCCGCTTTGGACTTTACAAATCCTTCCCGCAATCGTTATATCTATAAAATGGAAGGATTTAACGAAGATTGGGTAGACGCAGGAAACACGCGCTTTATTACTTATACCAATCTCGACCCCGGGAAATACACATTTATGATTAAAGGTTCCAATTCGGACGGAACGTGGAACAATGATGCAAAGACGATAACAATAATTATCGCTCCACCTTTTTGGCAAACATGGTGGTTTTATACACTTTGCTGTTTGGGAATTGTTTTAAGCATTATTTTTTATATTCATCAACGAACTCGAAAGCTGATGACTGCAAAAATTATACTTGAGCAAACGGTGAAACAAAGAACAGAAGAAGTGGAAATGCAAAAGAATGAATTATCACAAAAAAATAAAGATATTACCGATAGCATCAATTATGCAAAGCGCATACAAAAATCCATCATTCCTGATGAAGCACTTTTTGTTGAATCGTTTGCTGATGCTTTTGTAATTTATCAACCTAGAGATATTGTGAGTGGCGATTTTTATTGGATAACAAGTGTTCAGACCACAGATAATAGAGATTTAAATTTAAAAATCGTATGTGCTGTTGATTGCACCGGACATGGCGTTCCTGGAGCCTTTATGAGTTTAATTGCAAGCGAATTATTAAATCAAACTGTTACAAACAGAGACATAAACTCTCCGGCTGATGTACTCAAGTACCTCAATCAAAAATTGCCTTTGGCTATAAATAAAAATCATTCTGAAAAAATTTATGATGGAATGGATATTACCTGTTGCGCAATCGATTTGTCTAATAACAAATTGTATTTTTCTGGTGCTAATCGACCACTTTGGGGAATCAAAAAAAATGGTGAGTTTTTTGAATTAGCTGCAACAAAGGCTTCTGTTGGCGGCTATACAACTAATGATCAGGAATTTGATAATCATCTGTTCACCTATGAAAGAGGCGATTGCATTTACTTATTCAGTGATGGTTATGCGGATCAATTTGGCGGAGAAAAAAATAAAAAAATAGGAACAAAAAGATTTCGAGAATTGATTCAATCATCCTCAAAAGACACAATGGCTGCTCAAAAAACTGAACTGGTAAATTTTTTTACAACCTGGAAAAGAAACCATGAACAAGTAGATGATATTATGGTAATTGGAATAAAATTTTAATTTATTGATATCCCGAGAAAATTAACACTATTGTTTGCATATACCTGGTTCTTTTAAAGCTTTTTCTTTTTCCGGAAGAAAAAAAATTCAAAACTATGCAACTTCCAATACAGAATACTGCTTCTCTACCTTATCTAAAATTGTAATAATCTCATCATAAGAGTAGGTTGTAACCAATTTCAAACGGTATTCTTTAAAATTAGGTAGGCCTTTAAAATAATTAGTATAATGTCTGCGCATTTCCACAATACCCGCATGATTACTTTTCCAACGCATAGAAAAATCCAAATGCTCTTTACAAACTTTTACTCTGTCCGAAATAGTTGGAGGAGCTAAATGTTCGCCTGTTTTAAAAAAATGTTTGATCTCATTAAAAATCCAAGGATAACCAATACTTGCTCTGCCAATCATAATTCCATCTACTCCGTAACGATTTTTCATTGCCAATGCTTTTTCAGGCGAATCCACATCTCCATTACCAAAAATTGGTATTTTAATTCTTGAATTATTTTTTATATCGCCTATCAATGTCCAATCAGCATCACCTTTATACAATTGTGAACGGGTACGACCATGAATAGTTAATGCAGCAATTCCAATATCTTGTAATCGCTCCGCAACTTCCACAACGTTTTTGGTATTGTCATCCCAGCCTAAGCGAGTTTTAACTGTAACCGGACGAGTAGCAATTTTTACAATAGCAGAAGTCATTTCCACCATTTTGGGAATATCTTGTAAAAGTGCAGCACCAGCACCGCGACAAGCAACTTGTCGCACAGGGCAACCATAATTAATATCAATTAAATCGGGATGAGCATTATCTGCTATAATCCCTGCTTCTCTCATAGAATCAATATCAGAACCAAATAGCTGAATTCCTATTGGTCGTTCATACTCAAAAATATCAAGCTTTTGAACACTTTTAGCCGCATCACGAATGAGTCCTTCCGAAGAAATAAATTCGGTATACATCAAGTCGGCACCATTTTTTTTACAAACTGCGCGAAAAGGCGGATCACTCACATCCTCCATGGGAGCTAGCAATAGTGGGAAGTCGCCTAATTCTATGTTACCTATTTTGGTCATTGGTTAATTAGGTTAATTAAGGTACTAAGTAATTTAGGCTTATACCTCAATCAACTTAATTCTACTTAATTAACTATTTTACTAATTTTACACAAAGTTACCAAAATAAGCCTATTCATGCAAAACGAAGAACAAGAACGTCATTCCTGGATTAAATTAATTGTTATTTGTATTTGGCTTTTTTTGTACGGAGCAATTACAGTTATTGGCAGCAAATCGGATATTGAAATAAATATGGACGACCAAATGACTGTGGGATTATTGTATTTTGGACAGTTGATTGGTGTACTCATCTTATTTATTGCTCCTAGTATTTTATTTGCTGGAGTATGGACAAAAAAACGAATTCCTTATTTAGGAATAACCACAAAGCCAGCGTTAAGCACTTTAATATTAGGGAGCATTGGGATTTTACTTGCGCTACCTGCGATAAATTGGATTGCACAATTAAATGAACAAATGCATTTACCCGAATCATTTGCCGGACTTGAAGCATGGATGAAAGATAGTGAGGCGAAAGCGATGGAGCTCACCAATTTATTTACGAAAGGAACATCCGTTTCCGTTTTACTCTTGAATTTGTTTGTAGTGGCATTTATGGCCGCGATTAGTGAAGAACTATTTTTCAGAGGAGTGGTACAAAAAGTAATGATTGAATGTTTTAAAAATAAGCACATCGCTATCTGGACGAGCGCCATTTTATTCAGTGCCTTTCACATGCAATTTTTTGGTTTTTTTCCTCGAATGTTGATGGGTGCTTATTTGGGATATTTATTTTTATGGACAGGTTCGTTGTGGACAGGTATTTTAGCACATTTTTTTAATAATGGAATGGCTGTTTTTTTAATTTGGCTTTCTAACCGAGGGACAATTTCTTCAGACGTTGATAAAGTGGGTGCACTGGAGAATCAGATACTTTTTGTGATTGGGAGCAGTGTGCTTGTAGCGATAAATTTGGTTTTTATTTATCGAATTCATAAGAAACAAATTGATACAAAATAATTAATATCTTTAATTCATATTTAAGGTTTAAATGGATTTATTAGAAAAAGATATCGCAAGACTTGCTTCTTTCCCAGAGCAGAATCCAAATCCTGTTATTGAGATAAATATCGAAACAGGAATAATCACTTATATGAATCCTGCCTGTAAAACAAAATTTCCTGAATTACTTATTCAGCATTCGGAGCATGCCTTGTTTTCAGAAATTAAAAAAAAATTACATTTTAAAAAAGATTTTAATTGCGAAGTAACTGTTGAAGAAAAAATATTTGAACAAAAAATATATTTTATTCCAAATAACAATCTTATTCGAATCTATTCCACAGATATAACTGAAAGAACGTTAATACAACAGAACTTATCTCGTTTAGCCTCTTTTCCAGAACAAAATCCTTCGCCTATTATTGAGGTTGATATGGACCAGAACATCACATACTTGAATTCTGCATCTCACATACATTTTCCAGACATCGGTCTTTTTAAATATAATCATCCGATACTTGAGCCTCTCAGAAAAATTTTTAACAAATTTTTATCGGGTGAATTGGCTTCTTTTGAATCTGAAATAAAAATTGCCGATAAATATTATACCCAACGGATGAGAATATTGCAAGACGTGAAAGTTATAAGAATTTTCAATATTGATATTACTCAAATGAAAGCTGCTGAAGAGATTATTAAAGAGAAAAACAAAGATATAACTGATAGCATCAATTACGCAAAGAAAATACAAGAAGCAATATTACCACCTGTTGAAATTTTAAATGAAAGGTATAAAAATTCATTTGTATTCTATCAACCAAAAGATATTGTTAGCGGAGATTTTTATTGGTTTAATTTGGCAGGAACAGAAAAAAATTCTTCCGTAAAAAATATTTCTTTGCCATATTTAATTATTGCTGCTGCTGATTGCACTGGGCATGGAGTTCCTGGAGCTTTAATGAGTATGATTGGATCAAATTTACTGGGTCATATCGTGATGGATCACGAAATTAATAGTCCGGATGCGGCATTAATAGAACTAGATAAAAGAATTAAAAATGCTCTCAAACAGGATGAAGAGGAAAATGAATCTAAAGATGGAATGGACATAGCATTGTGTGCAATCCATAAAGAAAAAAGCATTTTGCATTATGCAGGCGCCAATCGCCCGCTTATCATAATAAGAAATAACACTATTATAGAATACACCGCTGATAAATTTCCCATTGGAGGAAGGTATCATTCTGATAAAATTTTCAAAGTTCATAAAATTGATTTACTACCTGGTGATTGTATTTATATGTTCACTGATGGATTCTGCGATCAATTTGGTGGACCTAAAGGAAAAAAATTTATGAAGAAACAGTTTTTTGAGACGCTTTTAAAGATAAACTCCTTTGATATGGAGGCACAAAAAATTATTCTTAGCAAAAAATTTAATGAGTGGAAAGGAGATATGGAACAAACAGATGATGTTTTAGTTATTGGAATAAAACACGAAAATTAAACTAGCTTTCATTAAAATATCGTACTTATTAGCAAACTTTATTACATTTGCATCCCAATTTAGGAGAGGTGTCAGAGTGGCCGAACGTGCAAGCTTGGAAAGTTTGTGTACCGCAAGGTACCGCGGGTTCGAATCCCGCCCTCTCCGCAGATGAATGAAACAAGATTCCGCTTTTTAGCGGAATTTTTTGTTTTCGGCAAAGTCATGAAAGCCTTTTTGCTTTCATATGGCTTGGATGAAAACAAAAAAGAACGAAGCGGAGCGAAGTATCTTGTTTCATTTTCCAAATGGGAGAAAAGGGATCATGCAATAATCCCGCCCTCTCCGCCTATGAAGCAGAAAAATCCTGACGTAACCCGTCAGGATTTTTCGCTTCATGAGGCCTGAAGTGAAATTGCGCAGCGATTTCTACTTCAGGAAATAAATGGATATTGTTCGAAACTTTATGTTCTTGCCCGCAGACGAATGAAACAAGATTCCGCTTTTTAGCGGAATTTTTTGTTTTGAGAAAAGAAAGGAAATCTTATGTGCTCTTAATTTTGCTGCTAAAGCAATTTCTTCAGCCTTTTCATGCTTTTATCAATATACTTTTCCGATGGAAGTAATGAACTTTGTATACGTCTAGCATAACGAATAGAATCCATGATATCCTTATTTTTACCCTCCACCAATGTTTTCTGTATCTCAATCATAGTGTTTTTTTCAGCAAGGAGATTGTTCGCTCTTTGTTTTTGCTTATATCCCCTTAAGATAAAAAACACCAATAGCATCATTAAACTAAATCCAACAATAAAATAATTTCGCTGCAATTTTTGCTGTTTTAACTCTGCTAAAGAAATCGCATCTTTTCTCTCTTGTACTAATTTTTCTTCCGTTCGCTTTTTATCAAATTCAAAACTCATTTGCGTTTGAACTGTTTTTTTTGTATTCTCTTCATTAAACAAAGAGTCTCTTGCAGAAATATACTTTTTGTAATGTTCCAAAGCCAGCTGATGCTTTCCCATCCCGGAATATACTACACTTAAAGTACTTTCAAATTCTCTTGTTGCATCCATGTAGCCAATACTATCTGCAATTGTAAGGGATTTTTTAAGATAATCCTCAGCAAGAGCAAGTGCATTTCCATTTTTGTGTTGCAAGGCATGAGTTTTAGCATAAAGGGATCC
>JAHEYB010000032.1 GCA_023251805.1 Bacteroidota bacterium
GGTTAGGATTTGGTATTGAGGTTTTCCAGTGAATGTGCGGGATTGGGAATAGCCTAAAACTACTATAATAATAAAAGTAAAAAGGAGTAGATGTTTTTTCATAGAGTAAATATAGGGAAAGAAGCGTAAAACAAAAAAGCCCTTCGCAAATTAATTCACGAAGGGCTTTTTCATTAGGAAATATTTTATTTCACTATAGTTACCGTACCAACATATTCATGCGCACTTCCGGCAAAATCATCCACATTTACTTTCCAAACATACACATCAATTTGTGCAATTTTGTCTCCGCCATTTGCTCTACCATCCCAGCCTTTATTTAAATCGGTTGTTTTGTAGATCAGATTTCCCCAACGATCGAAGATCATCATCTCGTAAGTATCTATATCGTAACCAATAATTTTAGGGCCAAAAGTATCATTTGTTCCATCATGGTTAGTTGGAGTAAATGCATTCGGAATATAGAATACATATTCCGGAACCACCTCAACATTGTTGTATGCAGTATCTGTACATCCAAATGAATTTGTTACCACTTGCTGAACAACATAAACTCCTGTATTCGGATAAATGAAATTCGGATTTTGATCTGTGCCGGTATACAATCCGGTTTGTGGATTTGTATAAATAAAATCCCATAACCAACTCGTAGCTCCGGTAGATTGATCTGTAAAAGCAACCAGAGGAGAAGAAGCAGTAGCAGGGTTTGGAGAAAAACTAAATCCGGCTGTTGGTCCAGGGAATACATCTATGAAAGAAGTGTTAGTAGCTGATGAAACACAACCAGAAGGAGTTGTAGCAGTAAGTGTTACGTTATAAGATCCCGGAGTTGGATATACATGATTCACATTTGTTCCAGTTGCTGAACCACTACCATCACCAAAATTCCAAGAGAATGTAGTGCCAGCAATATTGCTTAATCCAGTAAACTGTGCAAAGAAATCTTCACAACCCGCTGTATCAGGAGATGTCATAAATATTACGGCTAAAGGATTTACAGTTACAGTTGCTGTATCAGAAATAGATATTGAACAACCACCATCATTAACAGTAACAATATAATCGAACGGTGAAGAACCAAGTGGTGGACTAACAGATTGAGAAGCTCCGGTAAATCCATTGCTCCAAGTATATGTATATGGTCCCCCCGTTCCACCAATTGCACTTGCAGAAATGGTAACAAAACTTCCTTCACAAACTGTAACGTCTGTTGCGAAAACAGCTATTTGTGGATTTACAAACACAGTTGTTGCAGTTGATGTTGAAGCGCATCCATTAGCATCTACTACAGCAACCGTATAACTTGTTGTTGAAGTTGGAGTAACAACAAAAGGTCCGCCTGTTGTTCCGAACGAACTAGGATTCCAAATATAAGTATAAGGTGCTGTTCCACCAGAACCGGCTCCATATATCTGAGCTAATTGCCCAATACAAATTGTATCGTTAGGCGCGCCAATTACACTTAATGGGCTTGGTTGATTTAATACAACAGAACCTGAAACAGTACATCCATTTGCATCCGTAACAATTACGTTATAAACACCAGCAGGTAATCCTGTTGCTGTTACAGCGGTTTGTGTTCCTGGCGACCATGCATATGTATATAAAGGCTGTCCACCGGTTACCAAAACAGTAACATCACCGTTCGATAATCCATTACAGGATGGCATGTTAGAAGTAAATCCTGAAATTGTCGGTCCGGCTATGTCAGAAAGAACCACCGTAGTGTCGGCAGTACATCCATTTGCATCGGTAACTATTGCTAAGTAAGATCCTGCTGGCAATGACAAAGCAATGGCAGTCGTTTGCGATGAAGGGTCGTTCCATAAATAAGTAAATCCTGGTGTTCCACCTGTAGGAGTAACAGAAACAAATCCGTTTGAGTTACCACAAGTGCTTGGATTTGTAATTGTAGTGAGAGTAATAGGTGGTGGCTGAGTAATAACATAGGTCATCACTTGAGAACAACCATTTAAGTCGGTAACAGTTACCTGATATGATCCTGCAACAAGGTTTGTTACCGTTGAACTTGCTCCCACTGAAGGAATCCAACTGTAAGTATATCCTGGAGTACCACCAGTTACACTGATAGTGATTTGTCCATTATTACCAGCATTACAAGAAACATTTGTTTGAGAAACAAGATTGATATTTATTGCTGTTGGTTCTGTAACAATAGCAACCGCAACACTTGTACAACCGTTTGCATCGGTAGTAGTTACCGAATATGTTTGTGCACATAATCCCGTAGCTGTAGTAGTAGTTTGTAAACCAACATCATTCCATAAATAAGTATAAGGACCAGTTCCACCACCGGCAAGCACAGTGGCAGCTCCATCGCAAGCCAAGTTGCAAGTTGTACTTACAGTAGAAATAATTCCACTGATGAGTGGAGTAGGCTCAGCAATGCTGACTGCAATAGAAGCAGTACAACCTGCGCCATCTGTTACAACAAATGAATAAGTTCCACCGGATAAGTTATTCGCAAATGTACCAGTTTGAACAGGACTTGTTGTCCAACTGCTTGTATAAGGTAAAGTCCCACCGGAGATTGCACCTTGAGCACTTCCGTTTGCAGCACCAGAACAGGTTACATCTGTACTGCTAACGATAGAAACAACAGGAGCCGTATTATCATTTACGTTTGCTGTGGCTGTTACTATGCAACCACTATTATCTGTAATCGAAATAGTATACACACCGGCATTTAAACCTGTCGCACAAATAGTTGTTTGTATTGCAGGATCGTTCCAAGAAAAAGCAAATGGAGGCGAACCGCCTGTTATAGAAGCACAAGCACTTCCATTAGCTGTACCACAATCAGAATTTGTAGTTGTAGTTGTAACAGCAAGCACTGTAGGTTCGGTAATAACAACCGAATTAATTGCTGTACATCCATTTGCATCCGTTACGGTTAAGTTCTGCGGACCTGCACACAATGCTGTTATCGTTGGTGTAGTTTGTAAAGAAGGGATCCACATAAAAGTGTATGGTCCTGTACCACCTGTATAAACAGCTGTTGCCTGCGCATCACATGCACCAAAACAACTTACGTTAGTATTATTAATTGTTGCAATTAATGGATTTGGTTCTGTAATAATTACTGTAGTAGAAGCAGTACACCCATTTGCATCTGTAGCAGTAACGGTATAAGTATCGGCACACAAGTTATTTACAGAACCACCAGCAGTTCCACCCGGATTCCACATAAAACTAAATGGTGCTGTTCCACCTGTTACGCCTGCAGAAGCAAATCCGTCACAAGCGCCAAAACATGAATTATGTCCCACACTTGTAATGTTTACGGTCAATGAAGTAGGGCTTATAATTGTTGCAGTAGCTGTTGCAGTACAACCATTTGCATCGGTTGTAGAAACAGTATATGAACCAGAACACAATGCAGTAGCCGTTGGTGTTGATTGCCCGGATGGTGTCCATAAATAAGTAATAGGTCCAGTTCCTGCAGAAAGACTAACTGTTGCAGTTCCATTGCACATTCCGCTGCAAGAAACATTGGTAGTTGTTGTACTTGCTAAAATTGCAGGAGGATTTGTTAATGTAGTATTTGTAAGAGTGATACAACCATTCGCATCGGTTACTTGCAATGAATAGGTTCCTGCAGTAACTCCGCTTAAGAAACTTGTTGTTGCTCCACCAGGTGACCAAAGATAAGAGTAACCTATTGTTCCGCCTGTTGTGGATGAAGTAATACTTCCGTTTGAAGAACCAAAACAAGTAGGTTGAGTTGAAGTCAATGAAGTTACAAGCAATGCCGGCTCTGTTATTGTTGCTGAAGTTGTAGCAACACAACCATTCACATCGGTTGCAGTTAAGGTATATGTTCCTGCTCCTAAATTAGTAGCAGTTGGTAAGGTTTGAGCATCCGACCATAGGAAAGTAAATGGACTAGTACCACCACTTACAGTAACAGTAGCACTTCCATTTGTTAATCCATTACAAGAAACATTTGTAACACTAAAAACAGTTGCTACTGGTCCGGCTAAGTTATTAACTGTAACAGAAACACTTTGAGAACAAGAGTTTGCATCGGTTACGATAACAACATAAGTATTAGAAGCTAAACCTGTAGCAGTAGCAGTCGTTTGAACCGGAGTTGTGCTCCATGAATAAGTATATGGACCCATTCCTCCTCCAGCTGTAACAGTTGCACTTCCGTTTGACAAACCACAATTTGCATCAACAACAGTTGTACTTAATGCCATTGGTGCCGGCTCTGTAATAGTAGTAGATACAGGTTTAGTACAACCATTCGCATCTGTGATGGTGCAAGTATACGAACCTGCAGTTAGGCCAAAAGCTGTTTGGGTTGTTTGTGAGGTAGGAGTCCAGAAATAAGTATAAGGTCCTGTTCCACCAGAGGCAGTACAAATTGAACTACCTGTATTTCCTCCATTACAAAACACGTTGAAATTTGTAAATGAACCTGCAAGAATTGTAGGCTGAGTGATTATAGTTGACGCAGTTGCAATACATCCATTTCCGTCTGTAACAGTAACCGTGTATGATGCAGGTGATAAGTTTATAGCTGTAACCGTAGTTTGTGCTGAAGGGCTCCAAGAATAAGTAAATGGAGGAGTTGCTCCTGCACTCATAGAAACAGTGGCATTTCCATCAGCATTACCAGTACATGTAACATTGTTGCTAGTTATTGTTGCTGTTCCACCTGGTGTTGAGCCTACGCTAACGGTGGCAGATTGAGTACAAGAGTTTGCATCTGTAACAACAACTGTATAGTTTCCTGCTGTTATACCACTTGCTGTAGAACTTGTTTGTCCAGTCGGTGTCCATAAATAAGTATAGATAGGCGTTCCTCCTGACGCAACTACTGAAGCAGAACCGTTAGATGCAGTACAAATTGCGTTAATAGATGAAGTAGTTAAAGCTAAAATTGCAGGCTGAGTAATGGTTGCAGATAAAGTTACTGTGCAACCATTCGCATCTTTAATAATGATGGTATGAGCACCTGGAGCTAAACTTCCGAATGTGGCACCGGCAACAAATGCCCCGCCATCGATGGAATAGGTATAAGTAGTTGTTCCGCCAGAAGCAGAAACAGTGACAGAGCCGTTATTTGCACCAAAACAAGTAATATTAGTTTGTGCACTAATAGTTCCCGTAAGTAAAGATGGCTGTGTGATTGTAAAAGGGACAGTGACAGTACAAGCGTTTCCATCTTGTGCTGTAACAGTATACGATCCGGCTGTTAATCCAGCGAATGTTCCGCTTGCTACAAATGGTCCACCGTTTAAAGAGTAAGTATAAGCAGGTACAGATCCGCTGGCAGTAACAATTGCACTTCCGTTAGTTCCGCCATTGCAACTAACATTTGTGGTTACAAGAGATGTCGTCAATCCACTTAAATTGTTAACTGTAACAGTAGTTGTATTTGTACAACCATTTGCATCACTCACTGTAACGGTATATGTTGAAGCAGTAAGTCCAGTAAAAGTTGTTCCAGCTTGGAACGTTGTTCCATTAATTGAATAAGTATAAGTTGGAGTTCCACTTGCTCCTGTTGCAGTTATCGATCCGTTTGAAGCTCCACAAGTGGCATGGACAACTGAAGCAGAAACTGTAACCTGAGTTGGTTGTGTAATTATCGTGGTAGTTGTTCTTGTACATCCACTTGCATCAGTAATTGTTACAGTATATGTTCCCGCGCCTAAACCAGTTGCTGTTGCAGCTGTTCCGCCTGATGCAGCCCATAAGTAAGTATAACCTGGAGTTCCTCCTCCTGCTACAACACTTGCTGTTCCATTGGTTCCGCCAAAACAAGAAACAGAAGTATTACTTGCTGTTCCTGTAATAATAGTTGGTTGTGCAATTACAGCTGTAGCAGTTGCAGTACATCCTCCAACTCCGGTAACTGTTACAGTATATGTTCCAGCAGCTAAACCACTAGCTGTAGCGGCAGTTCCACCACTTGGTGCCCAAGAATAAGTATAAGGAGTTACTCCACCACTTCCAGTAACCGTGGCAGTTCCATTAGTCCCGGCAAAACAGGTAACAGGTGTAACAACGGTTGATGCTGATAAAGCAGGAGGCTGAGTAATAGTTACAGGCACTGAAACCGTGCAACCGTTTGCATCTTTTGCTATAATAGTGTAAGAGCCCGCAGCTAATGAACCGAAAGTTCCACTCGCAAAATAGGTAACTCCACCATTAATCGAATAAGTGTAAGGACCGGTAGATCCCGATGCTGTGATAGTAACAGAACCATTTGTTCCACCAAAACAACTCACATTTATTTGTGCAGTAATTGATGCAGTTAAACCCGAAAGATCTGCTACAGTGGTAGAAGAGGTTGCAGTACAACCATTCGCATCCGTTACCGTAACAGTATAAGTTGCAGCAGCTAAACCAGAAGCAGTAGAAGCGCTTCCACCACTTGGTGACCAAGAATATGAATAAGCAGTTGTTCCGCCTGAAGCAGTTGCAGAAGTTGTTCCGTTAGCTAATCCGCATGTAGAACTTGTATTTGTTGTAGAAACAGAAAGCAATGTTGGTTGAGTAACAGTTGTAGTAGTAGTTCTAGTACAACCACTCGCATCGGTAATAGTAACAGTGTATGTTCCCGCGCCTAAACCAGTTGCTGTTGCAGCTGTTCCGCCTGATGCAGCCCATAAGTAAGTATAACCTGGAGTTCCTCCTCCTGCTACAACACTTGCTGTTCCATTGGTTCCGCCAAAACAAGAAACAGGAGTATTACTTGCTGCTCCTGTAATAATTGTTGGTTGTACAATTACAGCTGTTGCCGTTGCAGTACATCCTCCAACTCCGGTAACTGTTACAGTATATGTTCCAGCAGCTAAACCACTAGCTGTAGCGGCAGTTCCACCACTTGGTGCCCAAGAATAAGTATAAGGAGTAACTCCACCACTTCCTGTAACAGTAGCAGTTCCGTTAGTTCCAGCAAAACAGGAAACCGGTGTAACTACTGTAGATGCTGACAAAAGTGGAGGTTGAGTTATTGTTGCGTTTGCAGTTACAATACATCCAACGTTATCTGTAACAGTAACAGTATATGTTCCGGCAGCTAAACCGGTTGCTGTTGTTCCTGTTCCACCGCTTGGCGACCATACTTGAGTATAAGGAGAAGTCCCACCGGAAATTGTTACCGATGCCGAACCGTTTGTTCCACCAAAACAAGTTACATTACTAATAACTGTAGTACTTGCTGTAGGTGATAAACTATTGTTTACCGCTACGGAGTTTGTACTTGTACATCCATTGTTATCTGTAACAGTAACAGTATAAGATGCTGCAGGCAATCCAGTTGCAGTAGCAGAAGTTCCTCCTACAGGAGTCCAAGAATAGGTATAAGGTGAAGTTCCACCACCAACAGTTACAGATGCTTGTCCGTTAGATGCACCACATGTTGCATTTACAGAACCCATCGTAAGTGTCATTCCTGTTGGTTGAGTAACAGTTTGCGTAGCTGTTGAAATACAGCCATTATTTGTTGTAACAGTTACGGTGTATGTTCCAGCTGCTAATCCTGTTGCGGTAGCTGCTGTCCCTCCACTTGGAGACCATGAATAAGTATAAGGCGTTGTGCCACCTGCTGCAACAACTGTTGCAGTACCATTGGTTCCTCCGAAACAAGAAACATTCACGTGTGATGGAGTTAATGAAGCAGGTGGAGTAACTGTAACTGTTACAGATGTAGTGTTAGTACATCCACTAGCTGCAGTTCCGGTTACAGTATATGTTGTAGTTGATCCAGGATTAGCAGTAACTGTGGCACCAGTAGTTGCACTTAGTCCACCAGCTGGCGACCAAGCATAAGTATTGGCTCCTGAAACAGTTAAACTGCCTGCAATGCCGGTACAAATAGTAATTGGTGAAACGGATAAAACAGGTAAAGGATTAACTGTAACTATCACCGTTGTAGTATTTGTACATCCTGCCGCAGTTGTTCCTGTTACAGTATATGTTGTTGTAGAAGCTGGATTAGCAGTTACAGAAGTTCCTGTAGTAGCACTCAGTCCACCGGCAGGAGCCCATGTATAAGTTGAAGCACCTGAAGCAGTTAATAATCCAGATAATCCAGCACAAATAGTAAGTGGTGGAACGTTAACCGTTGGTAATGGATTTACAGTAACTGTAACAGTAGTAGTATTTGTACAACCCGAAACCGCAGTACCAGTAACAGTGTAAGTTGTTGTTCCCACAGGATTAGCAGTAACAGATGTTCCTGTTGTTGCGCTCAATCCTGTTCCCGGAGCCCAAGAATATGTGGAAGCACCCGAAGCCGTTAGTGTTCCTGGAGTTCCAGCACAAATAGCAATTGCAGGAACTGTAATAGTTGGTAAAGGATTAACAGTAATAGTTGAAACTACTGTTCCAGTACAACCTCCGGCTGTTCCAGTTACAGTATAACTTGTTGTTGTTGCTGGAGAACCTGTAACACTTGTTCCTGTAGTAGAACTTAAACCAGCTGTCCAAGAATAAGTTGTTGCACCCCCAGCTGTTAAAGTTGCTGTTTGTCCAACACAAATTGTTGGAGAGTTAACTGTCGGACTTATGCTTCCACCAATTGTAATGGTAGCAACAGCAGTACTTGTACATCCTAAAGATGTTCCTGTTACAGTATAGCTTGTTGTTACAGCTGGGGATCCAGTAACGGTTGATCCTGTAGTTGAACTTAATCCAGCAGTCCACGAATAGGTTGTAGCACCAGTAGCTGTAAGTGTTGCAGTTTGTCCGGGACAAATACTTGGTGAATTAACAGTTGTAACTGGAACAGGGTTTACAGTAACAGTAACAGTAGTTGTACCTGTACATCCCAAAGTAGTTCCTGTAACAGTATAAGTTGTAGTTCCTGCAGGATTTGCTGTTACCGAAGTTCCGGTTGTAGCGCTCAGTCCTGTTGCAGGAGTCCAAGAATAAGTCGTAGCACCACTTGCAGTTAATGTTCCTGGTGTTCCTGCACAAATAGTAATTGCTGGAACGCTTATTACAGGATTTGGATTAACAGTAATAGTAACAGTTGCAGTTCCTGTACATCCTAATGCGGAAGTTCCAGTAACTGTATATGTAGTGGTAGTAGCAGGATTACCTGTAACAGTAGCTCCGGTTGTTGCACTCAATCCTGTTCCGGGAGACCAAGAATATGTTGAAGCTCCAGCTGCAGTTAAGTTTCCAGCAGTTCCAGCTCCTGCACAAATTGTGAAAGAAGGAGTAACGGTAACAGTAGGCATTGGAGAAATAGTTACAGAGCTTGTAGTTGAAGAAGTACAGCCACCATTACCAGTTACCGTATGCGTCACTGTATAGGTTCCAGGTGTTGTATATGTTACAACAACAGGACTAGTAGTTGATGTAGCTGGTGTAGCACCTCCGCCACCAAAATTCCAAGCCTGTGTTCCTCCAGCTAAATTACCAGTATTGGTAAAAGTAAAACTGTTTCCTGTTAAACATTGATTAGGTGATTGCGTATATGTGGATGTGGGCTGAGGGTTTACAGTAATAGTATAGGTTATAGCAGGTCCGGGACAGCCAGACAAAGTTGGAGTAATCGTAATTGTCCCTGTAATAGGTGCTGCAGTTGCATTGGTCGCAGTAAATGTAGGGACACTTGTGATACCACTTCCTGCTAATCCAATGGCTGTATTTGAATTTGTCCAAGCGAAACTAGCGCCAGCAGGGGTACTTATAAATGTATTTACTGGAACGGCAGCACCGGCACAAAAAGCAAGGTTAGGTTCGGCCGTTATAACTGGCAAAGGATTCACAGTTACTATTACTGCATCGGTTGAAGTACAGCCGGAACCATTTGTAGTTGTTACGGTATAGGTAGTTGTGGTTGTTGCTGTGGTTGTTGGGTTTGATACGGTGCTACTGCTTAAGTCCGTTGTCGGAGACCACGAATATGTATTCCCTGCTACTGCAGCAGCTCCGATTGCACCCGATGCGCCCGAACAAATTGTAATGTCTGCACCCGCATTTGAAACGGGTGAAGCAATAGTTGTTACTGTAACTGTAGAAGTTACAGCACACAAAGCAGCATTGGTAACGGTTACAGTATATGTTCCTGCAGCAAGTCCTGTAGCTGTTTGAGTCGTTTGCCCTCCCGGTGCCCACGAATAAGTAAATGGTCCGCCAGCACCAACAGGAGTGGCAGTTGCGGTTCCGGTAGATGAACCAACACATGTCGGTGTGCTTGCCATCGTTGGCAAACAGCAAGAACCTTGAGCATTGAAAACCAGTGTTGCATCATCGGCACATCCTGCACTTGCCCAGCTGCCTGATTCTCCATCTCCTGTTGTATTCACAGTTACTGTTAAATCAGAGCCTGCGGCACAACCCGGATCTACTGTTAAATTCCAACAAAAAGTCCAGCCACAATTTCCCGGGTCGCCAAAATTATTTCCTGCATTTGTTCCTGCAACATTTATATTATCAAAATAAAATCCTGCTCCATAACTAGTTCCTGTAGCAGTGCTTGTTACACCTGCCGGGTAAAAAGCCCAAACCCCATCTCCTGCATCACCGGGACCGGGAGTTACGTCAACGTTACAATCATTTGCCGGGACAGTACCCGTAATAGTGCCTGTCCAGCCTGCACCCATTGTAATTTGAACTCCGTGAAACCAATTGGTATTTATCTCCGCAAAATTTGAAACAGTATAACAAAAAGTAACAACGGTTCCCGGAGCATATCCCCCAAATGTAGGAAGTGGACTAGCAGTGATAGATGAAACTGTATTACAATCATTACAGTCA
The DNA here is from genome assembly GCA_023251805.1 of Bacteroidota bacterium. GTDB lineage: Bacteria > Bacteroidota > Bacteroidia > 2-12-FULL-35-15 > 2-12-FULL-35-15 > 2-12-FULL-35-15. Next base: position 10,750 of record JAHEYB010000032.1, read on the forward strand.
ATATCATTGTCAACCGATAAATTGAAATTTCCAGTACTTGTTGTCGTGTTTCCTCCTACTTGAATATAGTACGTTTGACCAGCAATTATTTGAGTAAAAGAGGCAGTCAAACTTCCAGCGGCATTTCCAATCCCACAACCAGCAGCCGTTAAGGAGCCGCATGTTCCCGTCCATAATCCAATATTTGGAGTAGCCAAAGCCGGAGCGCCAGGAGTAATGTTTACGTTTACTGTTGTTCCTGTAGCAACAAATGAATACCATACATCCAATGCAGGAGCCTGCTGATCAGCGGTGCCTCCCTGGCAGTTCAATATAGATACAGCTGGACTTGTAGCTGTTGCACCAATTGTTGTTCCAGCTACAGTGGTGGCAACTCCATTCTGAAGACCAGCAACGCAGGCTCCAGGTGTTGGTAATGAGCCCAAATTTTGAGCTCCTGTACAGTTATTATTTGCTGGCTGGGCATACGCTTTAAAACTTACCAGTGTGATCAACGAAAAGATTAGGAGTAGTGACTTTTTCATGTTGGGGTGAAAAGTTTATTAAGAGAGTAAAAAAATTATTTAGTAAGAGTTTGATTTTGTTTGCCTGTAGCAGTATGATATTCTAAAATAAAATTATTGGCTCCTAAAGCAAAAACAGGTTCTTGCCTAGAAGAATTAAAAATTTCGGGATATTCAGAGAGTTTGATTGGGATGCCGCTTTGTGAAATTTCGGTAGCAGAAAATAATTCCACTTTTACACCTTTATCAAAAACAACAACGTATCGTTTGTTCAATAGCCTGTGATTTCTCATATCTGAGTTATTCAGGGCATCAATATAGGGTTGGATGTTTGTGACACTTCCATTGTCAACAATCTTGTAGGTTAGGTCTTTTACTTCTTTTTGTTCTTGAGCATTCGTAGTGTATCCGATTAATAAAAACGAAAACAAAACGAATAACCTTAATAATGAACTAGTTGGGGCAGTCTTCATGCAGTTATAGTTTTAAAAATGCCGAAATTATCTCCAGCGCTGTATATTTAGATGCCGAAATTAGCAGAAAAGTTGCATGGAATTTCGGCTTGTTAGTAAGATTTAGCGGGTGTTTCCAATTTAATTAGGCGTTCTTTCCACTAATGTCATTTTTTGCCCTACAAACTGGATTTTGTTCCTGACGAATATGCTTTTTTTTAACAAATTATTTCGAAACAAAAAATAGTTTTAGAAATATTTATTGAGGAGAAATATAAATCTGGGAATATATTCTGCAAAAACTAGCACTATCATAAAATTGAATGATTGGAAGTGTGAATACCCCAATGTGGCAATCATTATAAAATGAAAGGAAGGAGGTGTTTTTTCATATTTCAAATATAGGGAAAGAAAAATAACAAACGGTAAATGAGTATCAAAAATAGAAGAGATTTTAATACTAAAATTGGGTATCTTTAATTTATGAAATTAAAACTATCTATTTATTTTCTATGCATAAGTTGTGTTTGTTTTGCACAACAAAATGAAATAGATTCACTTGAACAGTTTCTAAGAATAGCCAAAGAGGATACTGTTAAAGTAAAAGCTTTAAATGCTATTGGCTGGGAGTTGGTAAAAAAAGATAGGTACGATACCGCATTAATATGTATTAATGTTGCAAAAAATTTGGCACATAAACTTGATTTTAAAAAGGGAGAGAGCACTTCATACAGCACAATGGGACTTGTATATTTCTGGCAAGGAAATTACCCCGAGGCATTAAAAAATCAGTTGGCAGCGTTAAAAATATGTGAAAGCTTAGGGCGTAAAGGAGCTATCGCAAATTGCTTAAATAATATCGGTGGTATTTATAAAGAACAGGGAAATTATCCGGATGCGCTAAAAAATCTTTTTGCGGCTTTGAAATTAAGTGAAGAAATAGGTGATAAGGATGGAATGTCTGATTGCTATAATAACATAGGAAATATTTATAATCGTCAAGGGAACTATTCTGAAGCATTAAAATATAATTCAGCGTCTTTAAAAATAGATATGGAGCTGGGAAATAAAAAAGGTGCTGCTAGTTCTTATAATAATATTGGAAATATATATGGGAATCAGAAAAATTACCCGGAAGCATTAAAAAATTATTTGGCTTCTTTGAAAATAAAAGAGGAATTAGGAAATAAAGGAGGAACTGCCAGCTCAAATCTAAATATTGGAATTATTTTAAACTTGCAAAAAAAATATGCGGAATCAGAAAAATACTTGAGAACTTCAGAACGCTTGTCAAAAGAAATAGGAGGAAAAGAATTGTTGAAAGAGATTTATCTCAATTTAGCTTTTGCAGATAGCGCGAGAGGAAATTATAAGGGGGCGTATCAAAACCAAAAACTTTTTATGCTATATCGCGATAGTATCGACAATGAAGAAACGCGTAAAAAAACGGTTCAAACTCAAATGACCTTTGATTTTGAAAAAAAGGAAGCTGTTGCCGAAGCTCAGCACCAAAGTGAATTAAGCAAGCAGAATGCTATTGCAGAAGAAAAGAACAGAAAACAAACAATCGTCATTTGGTCGGTAATAATCGGACTATTATTAGTGATTGTTTTTGCCGGATATGTTTTTAGATCATTACGAATAACTCGCAAACAAAAGGAAGTGATAGAACAACAAAAAGATATAGTTGAAAAGCACAAAGAAATCATTGAAGAAAAAAATAAAGATATAACCGACAGTATCCTTTATGCCAGACGAATTCAGCGCTCAATGTTACCTACAGAAAAATACATAGACAAAAATATTAAGCGATTAGGAGACAGTAAGAAAAGATAAGAAAAAAAGCCCCCCAAGTTACTCGGGAGGCTTCTCAGTTGTCCGACCAGGGCTCCCTTCGACTCTGCTCAGGGCGGGCTTCTCGCATGATATTAATAGAAAAGGCTTCTCAAATTGAGAAGCCTTTATGTTGTCCGACCAGGGCTCGAACCTGGACTCTTCTGGACCAAAACCAGACGTGTTGCCAGTTACACCATCGGACAGTGTTCGCCAGAGCTTTAGCAGAGGCGGGCAATGTTGCCTTCGGGCTTCAGCAGTGGTTGCTTTGCACTCCATAGCTTTAGCGAAGGAGTGCAAAATTAAGAAATATATTTAACCCTCAAAATTTTAATTGATTTCTTGAAGATTTTGTCCTGAAGAGCTTTGTTTCAGGCTTTGTATTGAACCCCTGTTCTTAACATTTTTTAGGTCAAAAATCTCTACCCAGTTCATTTTATTAATTATCTTCGCAAGCGTTATATAAAGAAAAAAATATGAATAATATCACTAATTATCAGCGTCTTAATAATATCATCGGCTGGGTTGTATTTCTAATCGCTTCCTTCACCTACTTAAGTACAATGGAATCTACCGCTTCCTTTTGGGATTGTGGGGAATACATCGCTTGTGCCTATAAATTGGAAGTGGGTCACCCTCCCGGAGCACCTTTATTTCTTTTAATCGGACGCTTTTTCAGCTTATTTGCTTTTGGCGATCCCGCTAAAGTAGGAATGATGATTAATGCGATGTCGGCCTTGTGTAGCTCATTCACCATCTTGTTTTTATTCTGGTCGATTACCGCTTTGGCACGTAAAATTGTTGCTAAGGGCGAAGAATTTACCACAGCAAATATGTATGCTGTATTTGGTGCAGGTGTTGTTGGGGCTTTGGCTTATACTTTTTCTGATTCGTTTTGGTTCTCAGCTGTTGAAGGTGAGGTATATGCTATGTCCAGCTTCTTTACTGCCATTGTGTTCTGGTGTATCCTTAAATGGGAAAGAGAAGCGGATGATAACCCGCATGCCGACCGCTGGATTATTCTTATTGCTTATTTAGTTGGTTTATCTATTGGCGTCCATCTATTGAATTTAGTGGCTATTCCGGCTATTGTATTCATTTACTATTTTAAAAGAAATCAAAAAGTTACTCGCAATAGTTTAATTATTGCGGGAATCATTGCCATTGTCATCCTTGGTGGTATTCAGGCAGGAGTGATTCCCTTGATAGTTAAACTTGCTGCAAAATTTGAGTTGTTTGCTGTAAACACAGTAGGATTACCATTTAACAGCGGAACCATTATTTATGGTTTGTTATTGATTAGTGGTATTGTTTGGGGTTTAAAGTACACAGCTAAAAAGGTGAAACCTATTATGAATACCATTATACTTTGTTTTACTGTTTTATTAATCGGATATTCTTCTTTCATCATTTTAGTTATTCGCTCACAAGCGAATCCTCCGATGGATGAAAACAATCCTGAAAATGCCGTTAACTTATTGTCTTACTTAAATCGTGAGCAATATGGAACATGGCCTATTATGTACGGACAATATTATTCTGCTCCTGCAGTGGATGACGAAGATGGAAGTCCTTTGTATGTTAGGGATGAGAAAAAAGGCGAGTATGTTATTTGGGATGCTCGTAAAGGCGCTATTCGTGTATACGACAAAGATTTCTGTACTATTTTTCCTCGTATGTGGAGCGACCAGCCTCAGCACGTTGCCGGTTATCGCAGGTGGACAAATCCTAAAAACTTTAAACACAAATCCATTAAAGACCCTCAAACGGGGAAGATGGTATCTCGGGAAATTCCAACATTTGCGGAAAACATAAAATTCTTTTTTAAATATCAAATCGGACAAATGTATTCGCGCTATTTCCTTTGGAATTTTGTTGGTCGTCAAAACGATATTCAAGGTCATGGAAATGCCACCGATGGAAATTGGATGAGTGGATTGCCAATTTTCGAAAATCCGAATATTGGAGAACAAAAAAATCTGCCGGATGGTGCCGACAATAACAAAGCAAAAAATGTTTTGTATGGTTTACCATTTATTCTTGGATTAATTGGATTGTATTTTCATATCAAAAAAGACAAACGCAATGCAGCAGTGGTGGGATTATTATTTTTCTTCACAAGTGTTGCTGTTGTAATTTATTTGAATCAAAAACCAATGGAACCGCGTGAACGAGATTATGCCTATGCCGCCTCGTTTTATGCTTTCGCTTTTTGGATTGGATTTGGAGTGTTGGCTATTTTCGATTTTATTGGAAAATGGATGAACAAAACAACAAGCGCTATTGCTGCTACCGCTGTTTGTTTGTTGGCAGTTCCAATATTGATGGCAGAAGAAGAGTGGGACGACCATGATCGTTCGGATAGATACATTGCAAGAGATTTTGCAGCAAACTATTTAAATTCCTGCGCAAAAAATGCTATTTTATTTACCAATGGTGATAACGATACATTCCCACTTTGGTACGCCCAGGAAGTGGAAGGAATCAGAACAGATGTTCGTGTTGTTTGTTTAGAACTCCTAAACACCGATTGGTATATCGACCAAATGGTGCATAAGGCGTATGATTCAGACCCTGTTCCTTTTTCGTTTACAAAATATCAGTACCGTCAAGGAACGCGCGAAGCAGTTTTGTTCAGTAATTATCAAGGCAAAGATATTCAAGGATATATTGATGTGAGAGATTTGGTTGAGTTTGTGAAAAACGAAGACATGGATCATACTGTTCAAGTTTCGGAAGATACTTGGTATAATTATTTCCCTACAAAAAATATGAGTATTGCTGTGGATAGTGCTACAGTTGTCAATAACGGGACAGTACCAAAAGCCTTGGCAAATCGTATTGTAAAAAGTATTGATTGGTCGCCATCGGTTCCAAACACTCCTTCTGCAAGTTATCTTCAGAAAAATGACTTGATGATTTTAGATTTGTTGGCGCACAACAATTGGAAACGTCCTGTTTATTTTGCTGCTACAGCACCTGCAAGTTCGTATTTGAATTTAGCACCGTACTTGCAATTGGAAGGATTAGCATATCGTTTAGTGCCAATTCGTCAAAACGATGAAGAGTCACAACAGGAAACACGTGTTGCAACCGATATTATGTATGACAATTTCATGAACAAGTTTAAATGGGGAAATATGGATAAGAAAGGAACATTCTTAGACAATGTTTTCTTAAGTTCTTGTGTTCTGAATATTCGTCAACGTGCAGGAACGCTTGCTACTGCTCTTGCAGAAGAAGGCAAAAAGGACAAAGCAATAAAAGTATTGGATAAATGTTTGGAAGTAACGCCTTTTGAAAATTGTCCGGTTGACGGAACATTATACTCCGTTGTTTTTGCATATTATCAAGCAGGTGCAAATGATAAAGCAAATGCATTGGCAAAAACATTATTTGATAATTATGAAAATACTATCAAATATGTTTACGCATTAGATAGAGATCAAATTGGAGATTATGGTAGTGAGCTGAAACAAGCGCAAGGCATTTTAGAGCAGTTGGTTTCTTTCTCCGGCTATTTTAAACAAACAGCTGTGGCAAAAGATTTCCAAGATCGGTATGTAAAGTTGATACAAGATTTCAACTTGCCTACTCCAAAACGAGGTCAACCACGATAAATAAATTATTTTCTACTAAATTATTAAAGCGCTCCCAAATATTCGGGAGCGTTTTTTTATTCACTTTTTTTTCGATTAAAAGAACAAAAGAAAAATCTTTCACACGAATAAAAGCATTGTAAACCTAACCCCATTTATTCGCATTATCTCAAATGTTATTCTTAATTGAAATAAGCTTTCGGAGACGCGCATGAGACTTGGCTGGGCGCCCTTCGACTCCGCTCAGGACAGGCTAAACCGTTGAGAGGTGAACGGCATTTTCAATATAAAATCTTAACAAAAACTTTAGTTTTTTTGTTTAGATTTTGTTGAAAATGGCGAGAGGCGGGGAGCAATCGCCCAGGCTTGATTTTTTTGTCACTTTTTTCATCAAGGAAAAAAGTGAGAAAGATAAATGAGAAATTCTAATCGTTCTTTTTTTGCCACCAAAAGAAAGGAAAGAAATTACATGGCGAAATTTCAAAATAGTACTACCTTTAAAACATGTATATCGTTCGCCCATCTTACCTTCTTCGAAAAATTTACCCCAAAGCAATATGGAGAGTGCCTACAACGAAAAAAAAAATCTACCTAACATTTGATGATGGCCCCGTTCCAACAATTACACCATGGGTTTTGGATATCTTGAAAAAGGAGAAAATAAAAGCGACCTTTTTTTGTGTTGGAGAAAATGTTTTTAAAAATGCTGAGATATATCAACGTATTTTAGATGAAAAGCATGTCGTGGGAAATCATACCTATAATCATGTGAATGGCTGGAACACACATGGAAATCAATATGTGCGCAATGTGATTAAATGTGCTGAGCTGATAAATTCAAAATTATTTCGACCGCCTTATGGCAGAATAAAAAAATCACAACTGACTCAAATTACCAAGCAGTATTCTGTAATTATGTGGGATGTATTGAGTGGAGATTATGATAAAAACACAAATCCTGACCAGTGTTTACAAAATGTAGTTGGGAATGTCAGAAATGGCTCTATCATTGTTTTTCATGACAGTTACAAAGCGCAAAAAAACATGGAATATGCCCTGCCTAAGTTTATTCAATTCGCAAAAGAAAAAGGATTTGTGTTTGATGTGTTAGAGTGAATATAGAAACGTCATTGCGAGGAACGAAGCAATCTGTTATTATTGAGTCTAACTATAATTGAGCGAGAGATTGCTTCGTTCCTCGCAATAACGCTCCGAAACAAATACTCCACCCCTCATTTACTTCATCACTCAATAACCAAATTTTTCTCAACATAATCAATTGCTTCATCTTGAGTTTTTATTGAAAAATTTCTATAGCGATGATGCACATCAATAATTTCTTCTACAGCATCTTTAACCAATTCCTTGTTTTCCCATGTTTTCAGGTCTTTAATTACAGTTTCTAAACAACCCTTTTTATAAGCAATTTGTCCGAGTACATGCACCAAGGTATTTCTTACTCTTGCCGTTTTATCGTTTTGCAATTCTTTTAGTAGAGGTAAAATGTCCTGTGGGTGTGTTCTTCCACGCAATTCAATTCCGTGACAAATTTCCCTTCTTATTTCTTTATCAGGATGGTGCAAATATATTTTTGCAAAAGCGATAGTGGGTTTTGGATTTTTTTCTCCCATTTTTTTAATAGAACCAATTACGGCATTGCGTACCGAATGGTGCTGATCAAACAAGCCCAGATTCATTAAATGTTCAATGGATTTGAAATCTGTTTTTCCTATTTCCCCTGCAGCATTTATGATGGTTTGACGCACTTTTTCATTTTCATGTTTAAAAAGCTCGTCCAATAATTTTAAAATAGAATTTTGAAGAGGTGGATTTGAAAGATATATTTTACCAATCGCTAAATAGCCTGTTTTTCTAATATAGGTGTCCTCGTCAGAAAAATAATTGAGAATGTATTTTTGTTTAGTGCTTTTTAATTCTGCTAAAATATGTTCATTGATTTTTTCGACCAATTCAATACGCTCAATTTTATTTAAGTCATAAAAAGCCATGTTTTGCTAAATGTTTTTTCGAAGACGGGCCTCTCTCTCTTTGGAGAGGGGCTGGAAGAGATTTAGTTTCTGCGCAGTGGAATGTAGGTCTTGCCATTCTCAATCACAATGTGTCCTTGTTCTTCCAGGCTTTTAATTATCTCATGAAAAAGTTCATTCACCATCGTGCTGTCGTTTTTCCAAAACTGTACGGTACATGCTTTTATGGAATCTTCTATGCGTTCAATTTTATGAAAAGCCATTCGACCCAAATAAAAAACAACTAAATCGGATTTTAGTTGTAAGCGAACATTATCAGGCGCTTTGTTTATTAGTGCTTGTGGCGCAATAGTTTCTTTTTGGATGTATTCTTTTTTTAATCCGTCAATTCTTCTCACTGCCCAGCCATTTCCTCCGGCTATTGCTCCACAACTAAAACGCATTCCGTGATTTTTTTCAATGTAACGGACCAAAGTACTAGGACTCGCTTTTCTGTTCCAGTCTTTTTGCTCAATCAGCAGAGCTTCTCCAATTTGTAAGTTCACAATAGAGTTAAAAACGTGAGAGCTGCGGCCTTTGCCACGTATTGCGAGTTGTTCGTATTCGTCAGAAGTAAGTTTTTGCATGAGAGCCTTATTTTTTGTGAATAACAATACAAAACTATAGAAATTTGTTTATAAAATCCAATTAAATCGATTTAAAAATTATTTAAACACATCAATTTAATAGTTAAATAATGTTTAACTATTGTTTAAAATAGTTTTTAAATTGATTAGATTTGCTGTGAGGGAATTGAACAAGGAGGCAGTAATGAAGTGCTTAAAACGAAAAACTGCTTATTTGAAAGGGGGTGCCGATAATTTACTTTGGTAAGTGCATGGCCAAATAGCTTTCTGGAACAATTAGTTCTTGTGTGCAATAGTTAAGTTTATCTCGGATGGCTGGCGGATAAGCTTCTGTGATATGAAAACCAAAAGGAGTAAAAAAATCGGGGATAATGCAAACCAAATGGATGGAGCTTGAGGATTTTTTTATAAGCTCTTTGACGATGGCTGTTCCAATGCCTTGTCTGCGATGATTTGTCACCACTCCCAATGAGCAAAGTTCAATACAATCGGAATGTTCACGTAAGCGACCAAAGCCAACCAATTTATTATCTCGAAAGGCAGCGGTAAATTCTTCTCGCTTTAAACCGCGATTGTCCAATTCAAATTCATGAATGAAATCACAAATTTGAATAAATTCCTTTTCGGATGGACTTTTCAGCTCTAGCAACATGATCTCTGAAATAAAAATTGGCAGTAAGCAAGTGTATTTGCAAACTGCCAATTTGTGTATTGTTAAATTGGGTTAGTGGTGGTGACCATGTGGACCATGAACATGTCCATGAGCCAATTCATCTTCCGTTGCAGAACGAATTTCCAATACTTCACCCTTGAAATGCAAATCAGTTCCAGCCAAAGGATGATTGAAATCCATTTTCACATGCTCAGCAGTTATTTCCATTACTTTGCCATATAAGCGATTTCCTTCATTGTCAACCATTGGAAGTGTAGTTCCAATTTTTACATTTTCCACATCAAATTTTCCGTCTTCACCTAAAAATGCTTCGATAGGAATCATTACTACGTGTTGCTCATCGCGAGCACCATAGCCGCGTGAATGCTCAATAAAGAAGTCGAACACATCACCAGCCTTTTTACCACGTAAATTATTTTCAAAATCTTCCAATAATCCACCTGTTCCAAAGATGAATACGAAGGGATGTTCTTTACTTGTTTGTTCTACTTGCTCGCCAGTTTCTTTTACTTTAAGAGTGTAGTTTACTGAAACTACGGAGTTGTTTTCAATCGTCATGATAAGATTTTTTAAAATTAAGTCCGCAAAGATAAACTTTTTATGGAAATGAGTTATTGCAGTCATTGGCCCATTTTAAGCAGAATCAATTCCCCCTTTTTTATATGTCTTGTAGGGGTTTAATAATAATTTATTGAAGCGAGTTATTTAATTTAAGCAGAATCAATTCCCCCTTTGGAAAAGGGGGCCAGGGGGATTACGAGAATCATTATTGTAAAGAAAAAACATTATCGCAAGCTACTGCTTTAGAAAGATACTGATAGCCATTAATTGAGATTTGCCTCAATCCCCCTCCATGGGAGTCCTTCGGACTAGCCCACTTTTCCAAAGGGGGAATTGTCCTAATAATCATTTGTCATTGAATTAAAATTTGTAATTTGCTTCTGTAAGCACCTATTGGAAAACTTTAAACTAGCATTATGAATTACCCCAATTTAATCAACAGCAAACTTCCAAATGTAGGAACTACCATTTTTACTATTATGAGTAAATTGGCTGCCGATTTTAATGCCATTAACCTTTCTCAAGGATTTCCCGATTTTGCTTGTAACGAAGAAATGCTTGCATTGGTGAATAAGTACATGAAAGCAGGAAACAATCAATATGCGCCAATGGCCGGATTGATTGGCTTACGAGAGATATTGGCAGAAAAAACAGAACAACTTTACGGAGCAAAATACAATCCGGATACCGAAATTACAATTACCGCAGGAGCTACACAAGCTATTTACACAGCCATTTCAGCAATTGTTCGTGAAGATGATGAAGTCATCATTTTTGAACCGGCTTACGATTGTTATCAGCCTGCCATTGAAATGAATGGTGGTAAAACTATTTATATGCAACTGCAGGCGCCCGATTATACTATTGATTGGGAGAAAGTAAAAAAGATGATTAATCATCGTACAAAAATGATTATCATCAATACGCCACAAAATCCCAGTGGAAGTGTAATGAGTGTTGCAGATATGGTTATGCTCGAAAAAATTACAAAAGGAACAGATATTATAATTGTCAGTGATGAAGTGTATGAACATATTATTTTTGATAATCAAAAACACCAAAGCGTAGCTCGCTTTCCGATTCTTGCGGAGCGGAGTTTTATTATTTCTTCATTCGGAAAAACATTTCATACAACAGGATGGAAAATAGGCTATTGTGTGGCTCCGGAAAATTTAATGGCTGAATTTCGAAAAGTACATCAGTTTTTGGTATTCTCTTGTAATACTCCAATTCAATGGGCATTAAGCGAATTTTTAAAACAAAAAGAACAATATTTAGAACTAGGAAATTTTTATCAAAAGAAACGCGACCATTTTAACGGACTCATCAAAAATTCAAAATTTGATTTGATTCCTTCTGCCGGAACCTATTTTCAATTGTTGAGTTATAAAAACTTAAGCAATGAAAAAGATACCGATTACGCTATTCGATTAACAAAAGAATATGGCATAGCATCTATTCCTATGTCGGTTTTTTATCACGAGCAGGAAGACAATCAAGTTTTGCGCTTCTGCTTTGCGAAGAAAGAAGAGACCTTGGAAAAAGCTGCTGAGATTTTGAATAAGGTTGTATAAACATGAACGACTTAAAAGTAACCATCATTCAATCCGATTTGTTTTGGGAAGACAAACAGAAAAATCTGGATGCGCTCTCTCAAAAAATTTCATCTATCGCTGAAGCTACTGATTTAATTGTGCTTCCTGAGATGTTCACAACCGGATTTAGCATGCATCCCGAAAAATTTGCTGAACCATTGACTGGCACAACAGTTAATTGGATGAAAGCAAAAGCGAAAGAAAAAAATTGTGTTGTCACAGGAAGCTTCATTTGTGAAGAAGGAGGGAAACATCTGAATCGGTTGGTGTGGATGAATCCTGACGGAACATACAGTACATATGACAAGAGACATTTATTTCGAATGGGCGATGAAGACAATCATTATGGTCACGGACAAAAAAAAATAATTGTTGAACTAAAAGGCTGGAAAATTTGTCCGCTTATTTGCTACGATTTACGTTTCCCTGTTTGGGCACGCAATAAGTCAGTAGTTAGGAGTGGGGAGTTGGTAGATAAAAAAGGCATAAGCCCGCTCGAATATGACCTACTTATTTATGTTGCCAATTGGCCAGAAAGGCGCGCACATCCATGGAAATCACTGCTGATAGCACGTGCGATTGAAAATCAAAGTTATGTTGTTGGTGTAAACAGAATAGGAAACGATGGAAACGATATTTATCATTCGGGCGATTCGGTTGTATTAAATGCAAAAGGAGAATCCATTAGTAAAACAAAATCAAAAGAAGCATTCATTGAAACAATAACATTGAGCTATTCTGAATTGATGGAGTTTAGAAAAATGTTCCCAGTAATGTTGGATGCAGATGATTTTGAGATTACTCTCTAAGATTCGTAATTCGTAAATTCGTAAAAATTCGTTATTCGTTGATTTTCCAATCCAGCTCCGCATCCCAATTCGAGCGAATATTAATCAACTCGCTATTGTAAATCACTTTTTCGGGTTGTACTTTTTGCAGATAGTTTCCCGTATCCCATTTGCGATTTTGATTGCTATCGTAAATTATTTTCAATTTATATTTTTTAGGATATAAGTAGCTATAATCAATGGAAGTGGTTTTTCTTATTAGGTCTTCTCTTACAACATTTCCACTCTCATCCAATAGTTGAACGATATACATAAGGTCATCCGATTGAAGAGTTAAATTTAATTTTACACTTCCATAAAATTTTTCTTCACGTGTTTTGAAATCAATCTTAATTGTATCATTTGTTAATCCAAAAAAATCAGTAATAGTTCCTGGGGGAATAAAAATATGGTAATTGGTGTTTTCTTTTAAGTGACCGAAAAAGGACTTTGTAGGACTAACAACCATCATTCCGGGATTATAAGAATCTTCTGCAGTTGAAGTTGAATCCCAATAGGTGAATTCAATGATATTGGATGAGCTATAAAGGCTCATTTTATTCAATAATGTACTGTCTTCCTTGAACGTGAACGGACCAGAATTAGTCCCCGAGATATTATGATTAAATTTTAATGCTAGTTCGCTTCCCAAATCAAAATTTTGATTTCCATTTGGACTACTTAGCAATTTTAATTTCAAAGGATGTTTTTTTGATTTTTCGGCTTCTACCCTAGAAATAAATTTTAAAGAAACAGTATCCAATACTTTATTTCCATTACTAACTTGAAGAATCAAAGAATCTTTTTGGAAATTTTTTATCCAGTAAGTAAGCGTGTCATTGTTTTTTGAAAAGTCTAAATACTCTTGAACGCCTTTCTGGTCGTTATTTATCGGTTGAACTCTTAAACTATCAGACCCTTGATTAAAAAACAATGTTACTTTCCCATACGAATCATGAATATACTTTTTTAAATAAACTTTCTTTGCAGGTTCTTGAAATAAATCAATTAAAATGTTTTGTTTTTCTGAAACATCTATTGGAGCATCAACAAAGCCAATGCTTTCGGATTCGCCATCGTATTTATAATTGGCATTTGCATCTTTTATGGCCACCAATTTATATTTCCCTGATTTAATATTGTTGATTTGAAATGTTCCGTCTTTCTCTGTTTTTGCAAAATAATCAGGCTGACTTTTATACACAACACTGTCGCTTAAATCGTTATAAAGCATTACTACGATTCCTTTTTCGGTAGTTTGATTAAATCCGTTTTGTACTTTCCCTTTTAGTGACAACGAATCAATAAACGTTCCGGTAGAAAAAATATACTTAAAATTTTCGACAGGATTTCCTTCATTTAAATCCTGAACAGCATTTCCAAAACTAATGCAATAAGTAGTGTTGGACTTTAGTAGTTCATTTTTATCTAGCTCAATGTTCAATGTTTTGTTTTTAACAGTTACATCCGGTGCTTTAGCCAATGGAGGAGAAATGAGCAATTGATTATTCACATCTTTTAACGAAATAAATTCATCAAAATTGATTTCAATCTTTTTAGAAGCAAAATTTAATTGTGCACTATCGGGACTATATTTTAAAACTTTAGGAGGAGTTTTATCTTTTTCTCCGCCTCCGGGAGCAAGTATTTGAGCGCAGGAACTGAGCATTATCGTTACGAGGCACATTCGTAAAAATGTATTGATGTGCAGATGTGCAGATGTGCAGATTGTTATAATTTTACGGGGTATATATTTTAATCTGACTATCACTCTTTATCTTTTATTTAATTTTTTAATCTGCACATCTGCACATCAATTAATTTGCACATCGACTGATAAGCTTCATTACTTGTTCTAAATAGTGCTTATCCGTTTCATCAAAGTTTGCAAGTACTTCACTATCTACATCTAAAATAAACGTCAGCTCTCCGTTTTTATCAAATCCCGGCAATACAATTTCCGATTTTGATAAACTGCTGCAAGCTATGTGCCCCGGAAATTGGTCAACATCGTCTACAATAATCGTTCTCTTTTCTTTCCAAGCTGTTCCGCATACTCCTTTTCCCAAGGAAATGCGTGTACAAGCAACAGGCCCTTGAAACGGACCGAGTACCAATTGATTGCCCTTCACGAAATAAATTCCTACCCAAAAAAAGTCCATCCCGTACTTTAAAGCCGACATAATATTGGAAAGATTAGCAATAAAATCGGGTTCCCCATCAATTAATGCATTGATTTGAGGAAGAAGCGATTCATACTTTTCTTTTTTACTATTCCCAGAAACGTTAAGTGATTCAGCCATTCTTGATTCTAAATATGGTTGCAAAGATAAGAAAATGATTTTGAGTAAAATTTCTGTTGCGGAGCTATTCCCCTCTCCTTCGGAGAGGGGCTAGAGGTGAGGTCTAATTACTAGCATAAGCGATAGTCGCCACACTGATTTTTATTCCTGGAATTTGTTGTAGCGTTTGAGCACAAGCTTCCAATGTTGCACCGGTTGTAATCACATCATCCACTAATAAAATGTGTTTCCCTTCCAGCGATTTGAAGTCTTTCAATTGAAAAATGGTTTCCACATTTTGCCATCTGTTGAACCGTGATTTTTTGGTTTGTGTCTCCGATTCATAGGCACGAAAAAGTGTTTTAAAGTCGGCTTCTACTTCCATGCTCATAGCCAATCCTTCTGCAAATGATTCACTTTGGTTATACCCTCTTTTTTTCACCTTTTTTGGATGAAGTGGAACAGGAATAATGGTTTGAATGGTATTAAAAGCATCGCTCTTTTTTAATTCAAAACCATACAATTTGCCAACTGCATAGCCAACTTCTTTTTTGCCTTTATATTTTAATTGATGAATGATGCGTTGCACCCTTCCACCTTTATTGAAACCATAAAATGCCCCAGCTGAATGAATGTTTATCCTTCCCCAGAAAATTTTAGCGATTGGATTGTCCTTATCCAAGTGAAAATTGGTTTTTGGCAGATGGTAAACACAATAAGTACATAGGGTTTGTTCGTTCTTATACAAGCTGTTTCCACAGGAAACACATACTTGTGGAAATATCAGTGAAATAAAGTCGTTCAGCATAAGTTTTTGGGCAATAAGGCTAAAAAGTATTACTTTTGTGTGTCGAAAATAAACAATCATTTATATATGGAAACCAATAAAGAAGAAAAAAAATCGAATAATAAAATTTTGTGGATTTTATTACTGCTGTTATTAGGCGGAAATGGGACTTTCGGATTCCTGTGGTGGAAAGAAAAAAACAGAGCCGACAAGGTAGTGATTGAAAGACAAGAGGTAATTGTGGAACGCGACAATGTGAAAGGCGACCTTTTGAGATTGCAAGATGAATATGCAAAGCTGGAAACATCTGACAAAGCAGTACAAGCTGAATTGGATGCTAAAAAAGCAGAAATTGCAGAATTGATTATTCAGGCAGAAAAACATAAAAACGATGCGTATATTATTTCTAAACTCAGAAAGGAAACAGAAACACTTCGTTCAATTATGAAACACTTTGTTGTGGAGATTGATTCTTTAAATACCTTAAACAAAGTAATAATTGCAGAAAAAGATAAAGTATCTGCTGACCTCACTGCCGAAAAAAGTGTTACAACTCAATTAACGAAAGACAAAGATGCTTTACAAAGTACAGTGAACTTAGGTTCTATTTTGAAAGCGGAAAATCCTACAGTGAAAGGCGTAAAATTTAAATCGGGTGGAAAAAAAGAAGTGGAAACTACAAAAGCTTCTCGTGTTGAACGTATTAAAGTTTCGTTTGTAATTGGCGAAAATAAAATTGCGAAAAAAGGTGTGAAACCTGTTTACGTTCGCTTAATGTCGCCAGATGGGAAAGAAATTTGTAAATCGGCTGATGAGGGAAATATGGTAAAATTTAATGGCTCTAAAGGTTATTATGCAGCCAAACAAGATATCAATTATAAAAACGAAGAAGTTGCGGTTGATGTTTTATGCCCTAGCCCAACAGGCTTCATTCCTGGAAAATATTTGGTAGATATTATTTGTGATGATGTGATTGTGGGACAAACAAGTATAATGTTGAAATAAACTTCACCCAAGCCCTCTCCCTGTCCTTCGATATGTCTGCTTCAACGCAGAATGCTCAGGATGATGGGATAGGTAGTAAAAAATTGCCAATGAACCCAAACATAAATCCAGATTCCGAAAATTTAAGCTCTGCAGAAAAAGAGTTTGAAAAGGTGTTGCGTCCTGCGGAATTTGATGATTTTACCGGTCAGTTTGAAGTAGTTGAAAATCTAAAAATATTTGTGCAAGCTGCAAAACAAAGAAGTGAAGCGCTTGATCACATATTATTACATGGCCCTCCGGGATTAGGAAAAACCACCTTAGCAAACATTGTTGCATCTGAATTGGGAGTAGGAATAAAAATTACTTCAGGTCCTGTACTTGATAAGCCGGGCGATTTAGCGGGTTTGCTTACCAATTTAGAGGAACATGATGTGTTGTTCATTGATGAAATTCACCGTTTGAGTCCTATTGTTGAAGAGTATTTATATTCTGCAATGGAAGATTACAAAATCGATATCATGATTGATACCGGCCCGAATGCACGCAGTGTACAAATTAAATTAAACCCGTTTACACTCATTGGTGCAACTACTCGTAGTGGTTTGCTTACAGCGCCTTTGCGCGCACGATTCGGAATCAATTCACGCTTGAATTATTACGATTCTAAATTGCTGAAAAAAATTATTGTGCGTGCTGCAGGAATTTTAAATGTTCCGATTACGGATGATGCAGCAAATGAAATTGCACGTAGAAGTCGCGGTACACCTCGTATTGCGAATGCTTTGTTGAGACGTATCAGAGATTTTGCGCAAATAAAAGGCAATGGTTCTATCGATTTAGAAATAGCACACATCGGATTAGCTGCACTCAACGTGGATAAAAACGGATTGGATGAAATGGACATTCGTATTCTTTCTACATTGATTGAAAAGTTTAAAGGCGGACCGGTTGGCTTAACAACTATATCAACTGCAGTTGGTGAAGAAGCAGGAACCATTGAAGAAGTATACGAACCGTTTTTAATTCAAGAAGGATATCTTGTCCGCACACCACGCGGAAGAGAAGCAACAGAACAGGCGTACAAGCATCTTGGTAAAATCCCGCGTGGGCACAAAGGAAGTTTATTTGATATTTGATGAAAGTAAAACAGGTAATTAGGTCAATTAAGTTAAATAAGGTTTTGCCTAATCTCCTCAATTAACTCTTTTGACTAACTCCTCAAAATATACTCAACAGATTAAATCCGAATCCAAACGACTCGGTTTTGATTATGTTGGTATTTCCAAAGCAGACTTTTTAGAAGAAGAGGCGCCCCGATTAGAAAATTGGTTGAATAATAATATGCATGGGCAAATGTCCTACATGGAAAATCATTTCGATAAACGCTTGGATCCTCGTTTGCTTGTGCCAGGAGCAAAATCAGTAGTTTCACTCTTGTTAAATTATTTTCCTTCCGAAGAACAAACAGATAAATCAGCCCCAAAGATTAGTAAATATGCATACGGAAAAGATTATCATGATGTGATTAAAGAAAAATTAAATCTGCTTTTAGAATTCATCAAACAAAATATCGGAGAAGTAGATGGTCGTGTTTTTGTAGATTCTGCGCCTGTTTTAGACAAAGCATGGGCAAAAAAAAGTGGCTTAGGCTGGATTGGAAAAAATACCAATCTAATAAATAAATCCAGCGGCTCGTTTTATTTTATTGCCGAATTGATTATTGATTTGGAATTAGAATACGATGGAGCAATAAAAGATTACTGTGGAACATGCACCAAATGCATTGATGCTTGTCCTACTGATGCCATCATTGCGCCTTATGTGGTAGATGGAAGCAAATGCATTTCGTATTTCACGATTGAATTAAAAGAAAACATTCCGAATGAAGTAAAAGGGAAAATGGATAATTGGTCTTTTGGTTGTGATGTTTGTCAGGATGTATGTCCTTGGAATAGCTTTTCAAAACCCCACTCAGAACCACATTTTCAAGCCAATACAGAGTTGCTAGGAATGAAAAAGGACGATTGGTATGAATTAACAGAAGAAACCTTTAAACGTGTTTTTAATGGTTCAGCAGTTAAGCGAACCAAGTTTTCAGGATTAACAAGGAATCTAGAGTTTATCAAGACTTAGTTTTCAATGTGCTTGCACTTGAAAGCTTAGGCTTGATTATCCCGTGCAAGGACACGGGATCTGTTTGATTCGAAGGAAAATGGAACTTAAGATTTCACCACACTCTTATACACTTCGTGAATCACATCTTTGTATTGATGTCCGAAAGTTGTCAAGCACCAAATCATTAACAACGTTTTTTCTTGAGGGTTCAGCCATTTAACGGCTTTCATCAGCTCTTTGCGAAAAAGGGTTTTATCAAAACTCACCTTTTGCAATATATTTTTACTTAATTCAAACATACTCTTTGTATTAAGGGTTTATCAATTTGGAGTAGACCAATAATTAAAATTACTTCATTTAAAACGAAATGTCAAGTACAAAGTTACTTATTTTAAAAGTATTTTTTTTCCTGCTCTATGTTAAAAAATGGTAAAGGTTTAAGGGGCTATTTTTCGCCCCAGCGGTAGGTGGCTTGTTCTAGACCTGCCAGGTCTAATACTCTGTCAATAACAGTTGAAGCAAGGTCTTCAAAGCTTTGAGGCTTGCTGTAAAAGGAAGGACTAGCCGGACAAATGATTCCACCTGCTTCGGTCACGGTTTTCATGTTGTTAATGTGAATCAGGCTTAAAGGGGTGTCACGAACCACTAAAATCAGCTTTCTTCGTTCTTTCAATACGACATCGGCAGCTCGGGTGGTTAAATCGTTGGAGATACCGCTTGCAATCCTTGCCAATGTTCCCATCGAGCAAGGACAAATAACCATGGTGTTGTATTTTGCGGAGCCGGATGCGAAAGGAGCAAAAAAATCAGATTTACTATAAATTTTAAATGGTAGTTTTTCGTAATCGTTGTTTCCTAATTCAAATTTCCAGACATCTTTTGCATTGTCGCTCATCACAATGCCAACTGTTTCTATTTGCTCGTGCAGTTGTTGCATTTTTTGTAATAATACTTTTGCATAGATGGCACCACTGGCACCGGTTATCGCTAAAACTATTTTATGTTTATTGTGGTTCTGCACTGCCAAAAGTATAAGTTAATGTAAAGGCCAACACGTTACTTCTTTGTCCGGGATTATACCAAAAACTCGCTCCGGAAGCATATTTGCGAATAGGAAGCAATGAATTTGTAAAACGCCAATTCACAGAAAAGTTTTTATAAAGTTGGTAATTGATTCCAATGCTTCCACTTACTTCGGTGGAATAAAATGGAATGGGATTATATATTTCTCCGTATCCATCAAACTCTTTTGCACTAATCAAATAACCAATTCCGGGTCCAATTTCAAAAGTAAATTTTTTTTGCCGGTATTGCAAAAGAATAGGAACTTCGGCATAACTCAATCGCATTTCGTAATAACTTAAATCACCTTTGTTTGCATCACCAACATGTTTACTTCCTTTCTGAACAAATAAAATTTCAAATTGTGCGCCCCACTTTTCATTTATTTTTGCATTGAGTGTGGCACCGCCATCAAATCCAAATTTATCAAATCCACCATAGGTATCACCTTCAATCTGACTAGTGGAAATACCGGCTTTTAAACCCGCTTTAAAGCGACTTTGTGCTTGAGTAGTAAACGCAAAAGCAGCCAGAAAAAAAAGAATGATAATGATTCTTTGCATGAATGCAAATTTAGTTAAAATACAAACGCCCACACATGTGATGTGCAGGCGTTCGCAATTGTTTTTTATTTTTTAAGGAGTGAGTTTGACTTCCTCTACTTGCAGTATTTCGTAAGTGCTTG
The DNA here is from genome assembly GCA_023251805.1 of Bacteroidota bacterium. Taxonomy (GTDB): domain Bacteria; phylum Bacteroidota; class Bacteroidia; order 2-12-FULL-35-15; family 2-12-FULL-35-15; genus 2-12-FULL-35-15. Next base: position 31,325 of record JAHEYB010000032.1, read on the forward strand.
CTTTATAAATAAAAGCAATTAGATGAACCTGATTGGGGTCACAAGGAATGGATGTATAGGATGCAGGAATGGTATAGGCAAACTTTTTTATATGAGTAGTTCCCGCTGTGATTGCTCCACTTACCAGGGATTCGCCCCAAGCACCTGAAGGAGTTATTGCATCACGCAACATGTGATTAAAAACGTAAGTTGAACTCGGAACTCCAAATACATCTTGCCAACTGATAATGCTATCTTGTGTCAGCAATACGACTAATTTAAGTGTATCACTAAAGCTTGTAAGAAAAGAATCCCTAGTAGCAAAACAAATTTTGCGTGTAGAAGCATCATAATCAGTTGCAATTTGTAAATCCACGTTAGCGGTTTCTGAAACAATACTGGAAAGATAAGCACGCCATCCTAAATAAAACTTTATGTTATCAGAGATAGCATAGTCTTTTCTATTAAACATTCCTGCAGGCAATCCAAATGCACTTGCACCAAAAACATTATCATACGTTTCTCCTGCAAGTGTTCTGTAGTCATCTAAAAAATCGGATGAGGTAGTACCCAGATGTCCAGGTGCAGGAGCTGCAAATGTGCTTCCAACATGCAATGCTAGGGCTATAATTTTTCCCGGATAATCGGCTTCCAATGCTAATAAGGTATCGGCTGCACGAGGACAATTTCCACAAGTATGACCGGTATAATCTTCGATTAATATTTTTTTATACCCCGAAGCTGTTACTGCCGGAAATGTAAGTGTAGTACAAGAGCTTGTGTCGGAAACATTCGCATTCGTTTCAGGATATGGGTTTCCAACAAAATCACAAGAAGTGAAAGTGAGTGAAATAATGAGTAATAAAAAGAATATTTTTTTATTCATGCGAGTTTTTTTTTAAAGATATTTATGAATACTTCGTATTTCATAGGTTCTAATTTTTAAAAGCTACTTGAGATAGTTAATGTCACACCATTTGAAGCAGGTACTTGTCGGCAAATGCCCCCTACACAAAAAATTCCGGCACGTTGTTTTCCATAACTTAATGTAATTCGATTTGCATTTTTGTTAAATCCAACTGTTGCGTTCGGATAATGGTAACGTTTTTCAACTTCATCGTTACCAAAATTATATTGATCCAATGCAGCAATAAACCAATGTGAGTTTACTGTGTACTCAATCATCATTTGTCCCCAATCCTGATGGTCTTCATTGGTTGATAAGGTCTGTAATTCAAGCCTTACACTGCCTTCACCTTTTAAGCGATAAGAAATATCCGCAACAACTATATCGGAATGAATGGTTGGAAATCCTGCTTTTTGAATGACGCTTTTGTTATAGATTTGGTGTGCATACATCAAAGATGTTTTGATTTTTTTACCAAACTTCTGATTTAATTCTACATAAAAATCGCGAAAGAGAACTTGTTTCCCGGGGCCATAAGAATTTACGGTATACCCTTGCAAAGTGCTATCGGTAGCTGGATCTAAATGTGTTGTATCTAAATTGTTTGAGCCAGAATAATTAATGGTAATGTCCATTTTATAGCTAGGCTTCTTAATAAGCTTTGCATTCACTTCTCCTGAAAACTGAAATTCTCCATTTGGTTGTGATGCATAAGGATAGAAAGTCAATAAACTATAGGTGTGATTTTTATTAAATGCAGGAGTATAATTTAAAAGCAGATTGTTTACAATTGCATCTCTATCAGAACGAAAGTTCATATTGTCGGCCCTACTAACGTTAGCAGCAACAGCTAAGCCCTTTTTTGCATAGCTTGCCATCACTATTTGTGCATCTCCTGGTTTGTATATTTTACCAATTAAATTTGCAGCGTTAGGGTCGTTAATTTTATAAGCATATTCAGCATTCAAACGAAAATCTTCATAGTTTAATTCGAATCTTCCTGCTGATGCTCCAACATTTTCGGGTAAAACTAAGGTTGCATCATCATCTTTTTGATAGCGACTTACAAAACTTCCGCCCAATGTTAAATGTAATTTTTTATCGGCTAATTTTTTGAATGCTTCGTTGATTTGTAATTCACCATCAAAACCACGAACAATACCCGGACCTTGAGTCATGAAGGAACGTTGTTTTCCAGTTAAGCCAGTAAGATAAAGTCCTTTTACTACTTCGTATTTTAATCGTATTCCATCCAATGCATTATCAAAACCTAAACCGCGCTCTTCATAGCTCCGTAATACCAATCCGTTTCCGAATTGCTGGTAGAAATTTCCAACGGTCACTTCCAATGCATCCGATTTATAGGTTGCAAAGCGGTAAGGAATTCCGTTTCCGGTATAGCGAGGATCAAAGCCTTGTAATGTATTTAAGTACGACTCGTAACGAATACCAGCGGTAAATTTTCCTTTTGTGTAAATAATGTTTGCAAATCCATTCATTAACATTTTTTCGGGAACTGCAGGCGCTCCGATGGTGGTATCGGGAATATAGTATTGTGCGGTGGCTTGGAAGTTGCCATGCACATCTCCCATATTAGCGGGTAAATTTGGTAAGTTAATTTGTGCAGTGGAAAAACTGCTATAGCATACTCCGCATAAAATGACGGAAGATTTAATCAATTCAAAATAATTTTTTCTCACAAACAATCAATTTGAGGTTAATCTATTTTTTCTCCTTTGGCAACTTTTTTTAGAATTTCAAAAAGGTGTTCTTCATCACCATCAGCAAAACCATTGTGTTGCCAAACAACTTCGCCTTTGCCGTTTAATACAAATGTATGAGGAATATCTCCAACATTCATAGCACGCTTAAAATCTTGATTCTCGTCCTGATACACCTCATATTCCCATCCTTTACTTTTTACATCGGTTGCTACTTTTGCTGAGCTACGAGAGTCGTCAGTAGAGATAGCAATCAATTTCACTCCTGTTTCTTTTTGCCAGTCGGCATACACTTCGGAAATGGCATCCAATTCCTTTTTGCATGGTTTGCACCAAGTAGCCCAAAAGCTAATAACCATTGGCTTACCATCGTTACTAAACTTTGATGTGTTTACTGTTTTTCCATCCAATGCTTTTACATCAGCAGCGGGAATGGTACTTTGAGCAATTGCTGAAAAAGAAAACAAGATTGCGATTGAAGCAATAACAATTTTTTTGTATTTCATAAAAAATGTTGTTTTGAAAGGTTAATAAAAAAATAAATCAGCTTTGAATGTCAAGAAACATACCAAAAGCTGATTTATTTTTTATTAAGGATGACTATTTGTTGATAGCCACTTTTTTAGTGATTGTGTTATTTCCAACAGTAATGTTTAAGAAATATAAACCATTGCTCAATGAAGAAGCATCCATTTGATAAGTGTGGATACCAGTATTCATGTTACCAAGGTTTTCTGACATTATTAATTGTCCAACTGTGTTTACTAAAACAATAGAAACATTGTTATCAGAAGTTAAGTTGAAATCAACTGATGCATTGTTAGAAGCTGGATTTGGATAAACAGTTACATTGTTAACCAAATTGTTTTCTTCAACACCTGCTGCAGCGCTAACGTTAATGTTATCTACATAAAGGTTGTTTCCGTAAGCAGAAGTTCCTTTGAAACGAACCAATACGTTAGATTGACCAGAATAACTAGCTAAACTTACAGTTTCATTTCTCCAGTCTGTAGAAGCTGCTGGAGTGAAGCTTGTAGTTGAAGCTGGCAACGTTTTTAATGTAGCACCTGATTTATTGTAAACAACAGACCAAGTAGTTCCACAATTTGTAGAAACTTCTACTTTTAAATTGTCATTTTCAGATGAGTACTGACGGTAAGCAACATCAAAAGTCATTGTGTGACCTGTACCGCTTGTAAATGACATTGGGTCTAATGTAACGATATCAACATCTCCAGAAGGAATGTTAAACCAGTTTAAAGTGATACTTTTTGAAGATAAGTAACCTGCTGTAGCATTTGCCCAAGTTGCAGCATCACCACCATTACTGATAGCCCAAGATGTTGGCATACCTGAAGCTTCGAATGACTGAACAGCTAATGCACCACCAGTTGTTGGATAAATAATGAAACTAGCAGTAGCAGTATTGTTAGAACTTGTAGGGTCAGCTGATCCGTTTGGATTTGAAACTACACAAGAAATAGTGTGGGATCCTGCAACAGAAGAACCAACTTTAACACCTGTGAAAGTAGTGTTAGCATAAGTAGCTAATGAGCCAGTCCAAGTGAACGTCTTTTGAGTTACTCCGTCAACTTTTAAAGTAATAGTTGCAGAAGTTAATGTTGTAGTTCCAACGTTTCCAATACGGAAAGTAGGAGTAACACTATCGCAAGAAGCCAATGAAGGATTTAATGAAGTAGATAACATCATTTCAGCATCTACAGGTGCTGTAGCAATTGAACATGCTGATTTTGCAGCGTACAATGTAGCAGTTGAAGATTGTCCAACTTCAGTGATTGAACGGTCAGGACAAACCATATAAATGGTTGGGAAATAACCAATCGCATAGTTTGAATTGAAAGTTGTTGTTGCTGCAGAAGAAGGGTTGATAATAGGATATGGTGTTCCAGTTACCCAGTCACCTTGTGTTCCTGTTGTTAACCCTTGAAGATCGGATAATGTAGTAGCTCCGTCACCTTCAATATAAAAAACCATTAACTCATTTGTTCCAGAAGGACCATAAGTATTGTAAAGGTTTTCTAAGTTACCTGAATTGTGGTATGCCCAACATGGTCCACACCAAGTTGCAGATACATCAATGTAAACTGTTTTTCCAGCATTCAAATAAGTGTACAAGTTGTGTGTAGCACCTGCGATGTCAGTAAAAGTCCAATCAGGAGCAATGCTTCCATCTGCTAATTGAGCTTTACTTTCTGTTGCAGAGAAGGTCAGAACCACCGCTGCAATGATTTGTAAAATTTTTTTCATTTTCATTTAGGATTTAGGTTAATATAAAATTTGAGAATTCTGTTTCACGAATAACGAATATACTACTTTATTATAATACAAACAAAATAAAGCTGTTCTTTTTTCATTCATTCGATAAGTCAAATTTAGTCCCTCCATTAACCGAATTCAAGTGTAATTAAATTTATTATTAGTATTTGAAGGGTGGTATATTGCATTTTATCCAATAAAATTAGTATTTTTACGCATATAATTTTTAGCATTCGATGTGCCTATTTTGCAAGAAATTATATATTTTTTTGTAGATAATTGAAATAAAAAGGTTTTAATTTGCCACGCTTTTAAATCAATCTCAGTGAAAACATCAGACAATCTTTTTAAGCTAGTAAAATCTTTAAATAAATCGGAAAAGGGCTATTTCAAGAAGTATGCGAATTTTCATGTGCGTAATGAGCAGAATAATTACACCAAGATTTTTGATGCTATTGATAATCAAAAAGAGTATGATGAAAAAAAGATATTGCAAAAATTCAGAACCGAACGATTTATCAATCAGTTTGCGGTAGCTAAAAACTACTTGTATGATATGATTCTCGAAAGTTTAGAAGCCTATCATAAAAATTCTACCACAGAAATTAGAAGCATTTTAAATCGAATAGAAATATTGGTAGATAAGGGATTGCACGCCCAAGCCAAAAAATTATTAAAGAAAGCGAAAGAGTTAGCGTTAGCAAATGAAAAGCTTACTTATATCCCCGAAATAAACTTAATGGAGCAAAGTATTTATCGTATGCAATACGATTTGGGCGACATAAAAGACAACTCTGATAATTTGATTGAAGAAATAGAACAATGCGCAATGAAAATTAAAAACATGGCAGAGTTCGAAAGCTTAAAAAACAGATTATATGTGCAGAGGATTGAAATGGGTGTGTTGCGCAACGAACGGGAAATAAAGAGCTATGATTGGTTTTTAAAAAATCCACTTCTCAAAAATGATAAACAAGCTCTTTCGGTAAACGCAAAGGTGCTGTATTATGAGTTGTATGCGAGCTATTATAACTATATTGAAGATCACAATAAGTGCTATGAATTTTCTTCCAAACTTATTGCCTTACTCGAACTAAATCCTCAGGTTATTGAATCAAATGTAAATTTTCCTACTCAATTTTTATATCGCCACAGCATCCAATGTTATAATATTGGTAAATACCATGAGGCCTTGGAATATATCAGCCGAATGGAAATTCTAAAGCCTAAAAGTGACGTTCAAAAGCTAAATATCCTTTTAAAAGCGTACAATACCAAGCTCAATGTGTATTTCAGGATGGGAAATATGAAAAAATGCCTTCAACTGATTCCTGAAATTGAAATTTTACTAGAAAAAAATAAAGAGTCGGACAAACTGCTAAAAGAAATTATTTATTGGCAGGTTACGGCCTTGCTGATGATTGCGGAAGAATATAAACAAGCATTAAAATGGTTAGTAAGAGCAAATATTGCAGAGAATTATAATATTCGGCAGGATTTGGAATGTATTGGCAGAATTATGGAAATTGTGCTTCACTACGAACTTGGTAAGTTTGATATTATGGAGTATAGAATTAAGTCGACATACCGCTTTCTAGCCAGCAAACAAAAATTGTACAAGCTCGAAAAAATTATTCTCACGTCTATCCGTAAATTGATAAATGTAAATTCAAAAAAGGAATCATTATTGTTTTTTCAGCAATTGAAAAAAGAATTAGAGCCGGTAGTAAAAGATCCGCTAGAAGAAAAATTCTTGGTTTATTTTGATATTATGTCATGGTTAGAAAGTAAAATTGAAAATAAAAAATTTGCAGAAGTAGTGAAAAGCAAATTAAAACCCTTGAGTGTATGATTTGGTCGAATACTAAGAATGAATTTAAAAAACTTGCGATAGTTTGAAACTAATCGTAAATTTGTGAGTATACAATCAGAATCATCCCTTTTTAAAATCAAATAAAATGAAAAAAATAATTACTTCTATTAGCCTTGTTGCCATCAGTCTTTTGGGGTTCGCACAAAGTGCCGTTGTTCTTGACGATATGGACAATGATATTTCCGGAACTCAGTTTGATGTGGCTTTGCCTGGAAATTCAGACGTTACAACAGAATTGTTAGTTCACAACTCCGACTCAGTTTCTCATACATATAAATGTCGTAGAACCATTTTTACAGTTGCATCGGATGATTCCACTCAGTTCTGTTGGGGAGGCTTGTGCTATAACTGGAATACCAATTTGTCAAGTGTGAGTTTAGCGATTGCTCCCGGTGATACCGTTGATTTTGCTGCCTTTGGATTTCATGCTATTTTCAGATCAAAACTTTCCACTATTACCAGATATGTTCACTATCAGTTTTATGATATTTCTACAACCAGTGACTCTACAGGTGTGACATTAAAATACAACTCAACGGTTGGGGTGGATGAACTGGATAAAATCGGAGGTTCTATTTCAAATGCCTATCCAAACCCTGCAAATGAAGTCGTTTCAATGAAATATGATATCAATGAATATTCTCAAAAAGGGAAAATTGTTTTTTATGATATGGTAGGAAAATCAGTAAAAGAAATTGCATTAAATGATAAAAAAGGGACAGCAAAAATAAATGTAGATGACCTTAATTCTGGTGTTTATTTTTACTCATTTGTAGTGGATGGAAAAGCAATTTCAACCAAGAAATTAGTTGTAAGTTCAAAATAAAAAACTTATTTTAAAAGTTCTAAAGCCAGCTTGGGTAAACCAATGCTGGCTTTTTCTTTGATAATTTTCAGATTAGTAATTCCATTAACTTTAATATCACTCGGGTCGATTAAATATTTAGGAATGTCTTGTGAAGTGAAGTCAATAATTCCTGCGGCAGGATAAACAGCCATAGAAGTTCCTACCACCACAAAAATATCCGCTTTTTCTGCAATAAGGTTAGCAACATCCATCATGGGAACCATTTCACCAAACCATACAATGTGTGGACGAAGTTGCGAGCCTTTTTCGCATTTATCCCCCAATTTTATTTCTTCTCCTTTTATTTTGTAAACTAGAGAATCGTCAATTGTACTGCGACTTTTAGTGATTTCTCCGTGGAGGTGCAGCACTTTTTTTGAACCGGCACGTTCATGCAAATCATCAATGTTTTGAGTGATGATTTGAACATCATATTTTTGTTCCAATTCCACCAAAGCAATGTGCGCTTTGTTGGGTTGGGCTTCCAACACTTGTTTTCTCCGTCTATTATAAAAATCTAGAACCAAGGATTGGTTTTTGACCCAAGCTTGAGGGGTAGCAACTTCATTTATGTCAAATTCTTCCCACAATCCACCACTGTCGCGAAAGGTCTTGATCCCGCTCTCAGCACTTATTCCGGCACCAGTAAAAACGACTAATTTTTGTTTCATGAATCGCTAATGTAAATATTATTCTCGAAAAGGCAATTTTATACCGCCAATTTGATTGAAAAGGCTAGTATTTATTGAGAAATTGTTATATTCGCAATTCAAAAAATTTACCACAAAATGGCAAAATTAAGAAAGCAAGATGCATTGGATTATCACTCACAAGGAAGACCAGGAAAAATTGAGGTTGTTCCCACAAAACCGCATAGTTCACAACGTGATCTTTCCTTAGCATATTCACCAGGTGTTGCAGAACCATGTTTAGAAATTGAAAAAAATCCCGAAGATGTATACAGATATACAGCTAAAGGGAACTTGGTAGCTGTTATTTCTAATGGTACTGCGGTTTTGGGGCTTGGAAACATTGGAGCGTTGGCTTCAAAGCCTGTAATGGAAGGGAAAGGATTACTTTTTAAAATATTTGCTGATATTGATGTGTTTGACATTGAAGTGGATGCAACGGATATTGATTTGTTTGTAAATACAGTCAAAGCCATTGCCCCAACCTTTGGGGGAATTAATTTGGAAGACATAAAAGCACCTGAATGTTTTGAAATTGAACGCAGATTAAAAGAAGAATTGAACATTCCCTTGATGCACGATGATCAACACGGTACAGCAATTATTTCAGCTGCAGCGTTGTTGAATGCTTGCGAAGTA
>JAHEYB010000001.1 GCA_023251805.1 Bacteroidota bacterium
AACATTTATCAAACGCACAAAAATGGTAAACACCATTCGTGATTTTTATAATGAGAAAGGATATTTGGAAGTGGATACGCCCGTTTTACAAGCCATTCCAGGAGGAGCATCTGCTCGCCCGTTTACCACACATCACAACACATTAAACATTCCAATGTATTTGCGAATTGCAAATGAGCTGTATTTAAAGCGATTAATTGTTGGAGGTTTTGATGGCGTGTATGAATTTTCCCGAAACTTCCGTAACGAGGGAATGGATAGAACACACAATCCGGAATTTACTGTAATGGAATTGTATGTGGCGTACAAAGATTATAATTGGATGATGGACATTACAGAAGAACTGCTTGAAAAAATTGCAATCAATGTGAATGGAACAACCGTTGTTCCTGTTGGAGATAAACTAATTGATTTCAAACGTCCGTTCAAGCGTATCACTATGTTTGATTCCATAAAAGAATTTACCGGAATTGATATTAGTGAAATGAATGAAGAGCAATTGCGTGATACATGTAAACAATTACACATTGCTGTTGCCGATAATATTGGTAAAGGGAAATTGATTGATGAAATTTTTGGTGCGAAATGCGAAGGAAATTATATGCAACCAACATTTATTACAGATTATCCTGTGGAGATGAGTCCGCTTACAAAAAAGCACCGCAGCAAACCGGGCTTGGTGGAACGTTTTGAATTGATGGTAAACGGAAAAGAATTAGCAAACGCATATTCTGAGTTGAACGACCCAATTGATCAACGCGAACGCTTTGAAGAACAAATAAAATTAATGGAACGAGGTGACGATGAAGCCATGTTTATTGACCACGATTTTTTACGTGCACTTGAATACGGCATGCCGCCAACATCCGGAATTGGTATTGGAATCGACCGATTGGCAATGATAATGACGAACAATGTTTCTATTCAGGATGTGTTATTCTTTCCGCAAATGAGACCAGAAGACACATCGGCTGCGCTCAGTGTGGCAAAGGTTGAGGCTGTTGTTTTAAGTGCTGAGGAACAACAAGTATTGGATGAAGTAAAAAAACAAAATCAAGCAACTGTTGCAAGTGTGAGTGAAGCTACAGGAATTTCAAAAAATCAATTGAATAAAATACTGACTTCGTTGACAGAGAAAAATGTTGTGAAAAGAGAAGGTCCGATTTTCGAATCCATTTAGGTAAACTAAAAACCATTGCATGTTGCTTCAACAACAAAAAGCAAAAGAAAATCATTTTATCTACATCACCTTATTGCTGATTGTTGCAATTGTGGCTTACTGGCAAATTTCGTTTTTGAAATATTCAGTAACACACGACATGATTAATTGTTGGATTCCCTGGCGACATTATATTTCAGAATCTTTACAAAACCACGTGTTTCCATTTTGGAATCCCTATCAACAACTCGGTTATCCTATTCATGCCGATTTACAAGGACCATCTTGGTATTTAGAGTCCTTGCTTTTGGGAAGCACTGTTGGAGAATCTAATTATGTGGTTCAATTACTTTTTATTTTTTATACTTTTCTTGCAGGCGTGGGAATGTATTTTCTTTCCTTGTGTTTCCACGAAAATAAAACAGCTGCATTCATAACAGGTGTGTGTTATATGTTGAGTGGGTTTTTTGTAGCACATGTTCAACATTTTTATGCAGTGATTGGTGCTGCTTGGTTGCCCTTTATTATTTTGAATTACTATAAGATGCTTACGGAGCGTTCTTATAAACGAACAATTTATACTGCGCTGTTTTTATTTTTTAATCTTACAGGAGGAAATCACACGTTTACATTTATACTTTCCTATTTGTTTTTAGCAATTGGAGGATATTTTATTGTTGTAGCAATAAAAGAGAAGAAGAAAGAAATTATTTTTCAATTATTAAAACTAAATGCATTTTTTATTTTTTTAACTTCAGCTCTCGCAACTGTTGTTTTTGTTGCCTTTGTACAAGTCCGTCCATACATCGATCGTTTAAGCGGAATGGATTATAAAAGTGCTTCTGTAAATCCATTGTCGCCACAATCATTACTTTCTTTATTTGTCCCATTTTCAACTGTAAATAGTGTTGATTTTTACAATACCGATCCTTCGATGTGTAATGTTTATATTGGAATAATTATTTTACCATTTATTTTATTAGCACTTATTAGAAGTAAAACAACATTGGAAAAAATATTTTTAGCTTTTGCTTTTGTTTGTTTATTAGCATCATTTGGTTCTTACACTCCCGTTCATAAATTCCTTTTCAGCTTTTTCCCTTTTATGAATTTGTTTCGTTTTCCAAGTTATTTCAGTTTGTTTACCATACTGATACTGCTTTTGGTTGGTGGCAAACAATTAGCTTTTACGCTTTCTTCATTTTTAATTAGTAAAGATAAATTAGTGAAGATAATTGTGGGGTTAATTTTAGTTTTATTGGGATTGCTTGTTTTCGCTGTGGTGAAAAATAATGGTGCGGCCCTTTTCTTTTGGAATCATTTTGAAACGACTTTCGACTTTATCAGCGCATCCAGCTTTTATCAAAATATTGTTTTACAAGGAACCATTCAATTACTTTTTTTAATGGCCCTTTTAATAACAGTTATAAAAGCGTCTGAAAAATATCGCATGCAAATTATTTCTGCTTTTATTGTATTGAATATGTTTATTAGTGTGCAAATGAATCTTGCTTATGTTGGTTTTTCTCAATCATCTCCTAAAGAGCTTCACGATTATGTTGCAACCTTGCCCCAAGGATTTCCAATGCCCGCAATGAATAATATTGCGGAAAACACAGAGGAAAAAGGTCAAAGGGGCGGACTTTATCGCAACACAAGCGTATTTCACAAACGGATTTCTGCAGATGTATTTAATTCCTTTTGTTTTAAAAATCAAGCAATGATGTTGGATTCTCTTCGTCCTTTGTACGATTCAATGTTGCACAATCCATTACTGTACTTTTCGGATGATGTTTTTTCGGAGAGCGATTTAAAAAATAAAAAAATCAATATCTCACACAAAACTATTGTTTTAAAGGATGAGAAATATCAGGAAGTTTCTCCTCAAATTACAGCATCTTCCAACGATTCGGTGGTTGCACAAATAAAATCTTTTGAGCCGAGTAGAATAGTTGTTTCAGCCAAATGTTCCACTGCCGAGATGTTGACACTTTTACAAAATCAATATACCGGTTGGAAAGCATTTGTGGATGGGAAAGAAACAGAAATTATTCTGTCAAATTATTTAACTATGTCGGTTATCTTTCCTAGGGGGGAACATACGGTTGAATTTATTTATAAAAACAAACCAATTATCGTTGGAGGAATTATATCTTATTCCGTTTTCACAATTTGTTTGCTTTTCCTAAGTGTGATTTGGATTAAGGAAAACAAAATGTATGTGCTTGTTGGATGTATGTGGTTAATTTTATTGGGCTGTGCAGGACATTATTTTTTGTCATAATTCGCATAAAAAACATAAATTAGGACATTATTTAAAGACTACTCATGAGTGAAACACATAAAATAGCGGTAATAGGTGGAGGAAGCTGGGCAACAGCCATAGTAAAAATGCTGTGCAACAACGCTAAGGAAGTGCATTGGTGGATAAGAAACGAAACCGTAATTGAGCACATTAAAAAGCACAAACATAACCCTAATTATTTAACATCAGTGGAGTTTGAAACCGCTAAGCTTATACTTAGTGCGGACTTAAAAAATGTTGTTTCAAAAGCAGACGTTTTAATAATGGCTGTTCCTTCTGCTTTTTTAAAGGAAGCATTAAAAGAATTAAAGGAAGAAGACTTTAAAAACAAAAAAGTATTTTCGGCAATCAAAGGGATTGTTCCGGAGCACAATTTAATTGTTGGTGAATTTTTTAATACGCAGTATGCTATTCCGATGGAAAACATTGGAGTAATTACCGGTCCTTGCCATGCAGAAGAGGTAGCAATGGAAAAATTATCCTATTTAACCATTGCCTCTCAGGATACAGAAAATGCTTCGTATGTTGCATCGCAATTGAATTGCCGCTATATCAAAACAACTGTTTCTGATGATATTTTTGGAACTGAATATTCAGCCGTTTTAAAAAACGTATTCGCTATTGCAAGTGGTATTTGTCACGGTTTAGGTTATGGCGATAATTTTCAAGCGGTATTAATCTCAAATGCCATTCAGGAAATAAAAGCATTTGTGGATGTGGTTCATCCAATTGACAGAGACATTAAAAGTTCCGCTTATTTGGGCGATTTATTAGTAACGGCCTATTCACAATTCAGTCGCAATCGCATGTTTGGAAACATGATTGGGAAAGGGTATTCTGTGCGTTATGCACAACTGGAGATGAATATGGTGGCGGAAGGTTATTACGGAGTGAAATGTATTTACGAGATTAATAAAAAATACAAAGTAGAAATGCCTATTACCGAAGCGGTATACAATATCGTTTACGAAAAAATTTCTCCGGCAATTGAAATGAAATTGTTGACCGATAAATTATCTTAAAAAATTTAAGAATGAATTCCTCCAACAAAAAATCAATACTCCTGCTCGTATTGTTTTTGTTGATGTTAAGTGGCTTGCTGTATCACGCAACCATTTTTCTTCCTCCTGCCTTTATTCATGCCTGGACTCAAAGCGAGCGTTATGCAATTTCATTACAGTTTTTAAACAATGGATTTGATTTTTTTCACCCAGCTACGTTTAACCTTCAAACAATTGATGGAATAACGCGTGTGGATTTTCCATTAAATGAATTTGTTGTTGCCTTGCTTATGAAAATTTTCGGTACAACTTCCCCTTTCATTTTTAGAATGTATACGCTTTCTCTTAGCATCACTGGCTTAGCATTTTTGTTTCAACTTTCTAAACAAATTACTAAATCGGAGCTCAAATCTTATTTGGTTGTTCTTTTTGTTTTTTTATCTCCGGTGTATTCCTATTACCAAACGGGCTTTATTCCTTGTGTTCCTGCAATTTCATTTGTCTTTATTGGCTATTATTTTTTCTACAATTACAAGGAAGAAGGCAAAAAGAAACAATTTTATTTTAGTGTTTTTTTCTTTTTATTGGCGGGCCTGATTCGTATGCCCTTTTTAATTTTTCTAATTGCGCTTGTTGTTCAACAGGGGTTCATGTATTTAAAACAGCGAAAAATTTGTGTTCATGAGCTACTCGCTTTTGTTGTTGCTTTTGGTTTGTTTGCAAGTTATTACCGATACAATATTCACATCGGAATAATTTACGGCAATATGTTTTTAGACCGCTTTCTACCTGCCAAGAATTTTGCAGAACTGAAAACGATACTTGCATTTATATATAATCATTGGCTGTTTCAATATTTTACATTTTGGCATTTCCTTTTACTTGCAATAACTATAATTTGTTCAGCACTTGCAATAAAAAAAGTAAAATGTATTGAAAATAAAGCCATCTGGTTTAATTTAATTATTGTTGGAGGAGGAGCCACGCTTTATTTTTTACTAATGGCTTGCCAATATTTCGATCATGATTATTATTTTTTAGATTCTCTTTTTATTCCTTTTGTTTTGTTATTTCTATTGTCGATTAATAACATCAACATAGAAAAAGAGAGTGGAAAATTACTGCTTTTCTTTGTCGCGAGTACATGTGTGATGTTTATGTATGGCGATGCCAGAAAAAATCAATTTGAACGATATACATTTTTTGGCAATGATAGAACAGAAATTACAAGAGCCAACTTTGAAAACTCGGAAAAATTTCTTGATTCGATAGGAGTAGCCAAAAATGCCAAAATGTTAGTAATCGACTCCTATTCAACCAATATTCCTTTGTACATGATGAACAGAAAAGGTTATACAGTGTATCAAACAAACAGAGATAATGCCGCTTTTGCATTGTTTTGGGCAAAATGGGATTATGTGGTTATTCAAGACGAATTTTTGTTTTCGGAGGTTTTAAAATATTATCCAATTGTGGCGTCTGTGATAGAGCCGTTCTCGGGAAATGGAAAAATTTCTGTTTATAAGAGAAGCAAAACAATGTCGAGAAAATCTTTTTCAGAATTACTTCAACTGGATAAAAAGAAAAAACTTAATGAGTCCTTAAATAACTTTGAAGATACAACCGGAGGCCGTTTTACTGAAACAGAAAACATTATTTTTTCGCAAAAATATAATTCAACAATAGCTGTTTTGGATTCTATGACAGAGTTTGGGGTGTCATTCAAAATTGGTGCAAACGAATTAAAGGAAAATAATAATTTGTCAGTTTTAGTTTCCTGCGATTTTTTATCGGATGACAACAAGGATGTGAAGATGGTTGCAACAACTGATAATATGGGTAAAGCCATCTATTATCAAAGTTATTTGTTCAAGGATTATTGCAAAAAATCAGATAAAATGGAGAAGGTGTATTTTTATTTTGTGCTTCCTAAATTTAAAAATCAAAATGATATTTTATCTATTTATTTGTGGAACCCCACAAAAACAAATGCGATGTACGATAATTTTAAGGTTGTGATTTATAATACTCGATAACACTCTTCGCCTTTGCTTTCCCAATTATAACCGCTAGCTCTATTTCGGTTGCCAACTTCACTTGTTTAACAGATTTAAAGTGTGTCAATAATTTTTGAGCAGTGGTATCACTTATTCCTTTTATTTCTGTTAGCTCGGTTTTTAAAGTCCCTTTATCGCGTTTGTTTCTGTGGTGAGTGATTCCAAAACGATGAGCTTCATCTCTTATTTGCTGAATTATTTTTAGGGACTCACTTCTTTTATCTAAGTATAAAGGAATGGAATCTTCGGGGAAATAAATTTCTTCCAGCTTTTTAGCAATTCCGATTATCGCTACTTTTCCTCGTAAGCCTAATTTATCTATGCTTTCCAGGGCTGCACTTAGCTGTCCTTTCCCGCCATCTATTACAATCAATTGAGGCATTGATTGATTTTCTTCCTGAACACGTTTATATCGTCTGTAAATAATTTCCTCCATAGAAGCAAAGTCATCCGGACCTTCAACCGTTTTTATATTAAAATGGCGGTAGTCTTTTTTGCTTGGCTTGCAATCTTTAAAAACAGTCATTGCAGCTACGGGATAAGCTCCCTGAAAATTGGAATTATCAAAACATTCGATGTGACGAGGTTCTTCAGTCAATCGCAAGTCTTTTTTCATTTGCTCCAAAATTCTTTTTGTATGTCGCTCCGGATCAACCAAACTTTCCTGTTTAATTTTTTCTCGCTTATAGTATTCTACATTTCGTTCGGAGAGCTCCAATAGATGTTTTTTATCACCACGCTGAGGAATAACAAAATCAATTCCGGGAAATTCTGTATCAATTTCAAATGGAACAATTACTTCTTTGGCATCGCTGTGAAAACGTTCACGCAATTCAACAATTGAAAGCGCCAATAATTCCTGGTTGCTTTCATCTAATTTCTTTTTTAGTTCTATGGTGTGACCTTGAATGATGGAGCCGTTCACCACTTTTAAAAAATTTACATAAGCCGTTTTTTCATCCGAAGTGATTGAAAACACATCTACATTGGTAATGGTTGGGCTAACAACTGTTGATTTACTTTGAAATTTTTCCAGGGCATCAATTTTTTCTTTGATGATATGCGCCTTTTCAAATTCCATTTTCCCAATATGCTCATTCAACAATGTTTTTAAATGCTTCGACACGTTGCTAATATTTCCTTTAATAATTTCTTTTATGTTATAAATGGTTTGATTGTATTCTTCTTCAGTTTCATTGGCAATGCAGGGAGCTTTACAATTTCCGATATGATATTCGAGGCAGACTTTAAATTTTTCTGCTTGTATATTTTGTTCCGTTAAGTTTAAATTACAATTACGCAACTTAAAAAGCTGTTTCACCAAATCTAAAACGGTGTGCATTATTTTTACGGAGGCATACGGACCAAAATATGCGGAGCCATCTTTTACAATGTTGCGTGTAGTAAATACGCGTGGGAAACGTTCATTTTTAATACAAATCCAAGGGTAGGTTTTGTCGTCTTTTAGCGCAATGTTATAACGAGGTTGGTATTTTTTTATGAGGTTGTTTTCTAAAAGAAGAGCGTCTAATTCGGTATCGACAAGAATGAATTTAATATCAACTATTTTTTTTACTAGAATGGATGTCTTGCCGTTTTCTGATTGGTCCTTATTGAAATAGGAAGAAACGCGTTTCTTTAAATTTTTTGCTTTGCCTACGTAAATTATTTTTCCTTCCACATCATAGTATTGGTATACCCCAGGATTATGGGGCAAGGCTTTCAATAAATTTTGTATGAATTCGGATTTTGGCATTTATTTACCAAAGATAATGATAGATTGACCTATTTTCTCTAGTTAGAATTTTGAAAAGCCCCTATTTTCCATATATTTGTTTAAACACTAAAAAAATTTAAGCCATGAATTACTCTAAAATTGGTTTGATTTGTTTATTTCTGCTAACATTTAACTTCCTTAGAGCAGACTGTACTGCTATCAAAAATGGCGATTGGAGCGATCCTGGTGTTTGGTCATGTGGAAGAGCCCCGGCCGACTATGATATTATAACCATCCCCGTTGGTATTAGTGTAACAATGGATATTAATACTCCTACATATGTTGATATGGTTGTAAATGTTAGCGGAACACTGGATTTTGAAAATGGTCAAAAATTGAATTTAGATTGTGGTGGTCAAGTGAATGTTTCTGCTACAGGTCGATTAACTGGAGGAAACCCAGGGTCAAAAATAAACATTTGTGGCTCTACTGTTTGGAACGGACCCGGTCCTACTCCTGGTCCTGTAACCTATGGTGTGGGTCCCTTGCCGATTGAATTATTAAGTTTTAACGCGAAATTATCAAACTCAAGTTCAATTGAATTGACCTGGGAAACAGCAACGGAAACCAATAACGATTTTTTCACTATTGAGCGTTCTACAAATGGTGTTTCTTATGATGTTATTGCAACCATTGATGGTGCTGGGAATAGTACTTCTATAAAAAGCTATTCTACAATTGATAAAACACCTATTGAGGGAACTTCTTATTATAGACTAAAGCAAACAGATTTTAATGGACAATTTGTCTATTCATCAATAATTTCTATTCAATATAGTAATACTGGAAATGGATGTGTGCTTTCCGTTTATCCAAATCCTTGCTCAACCGAATGTGTAATTGATTTATCTGGTTGTGATGATTCTGAAAGTCCAGAAATCAATGTTGAATTAATTGATGCTGCTGGACATAAAGTATATTCAAAGGTTCCTGCTCGTGACGACAAAGGTTCTTTTTCTTTTACTGTTGATGCAGCCAACAACCTAAAGCCGGGAGTTTATATTGTTAGAGGACAGTCTCGCAAAGAAAATTACTCTAAAAAAAT
This sequence comes from Bacteroidota bacterium, assembly GCA_023251805.1. Classification (GTDB taxonomy): domain Bacteria; phylum Bacteroidota; class Bacteroidia; order 2-12-FULL-35-15; family 2-12-FULL-35-15; genus 2-12-FULL-35-15. The sequence continues at coordinate 9,345 of JAHEYB010000001.1, forward strand.
CGTAATAAAATAAAATCAATTTATGAAATTTAAAGAAATAGCTAATACTGTTTGTTTATTTATCATTTTATTATTCATTCTTTCTTGCGGAGGAGATTCGAAAAACAATAATGAAACTATAGCAAACGATTCAATAAGTAAAAGCGCTGTAGAAAAAGACTCTTCTAGTAATTCGGCAGCCGTGTTTGCGATTCCTGCACCGTTGCAGATTCCTACAGTATTAAAAAACAGCAATGTTACTTTTTCCGAAAAGCTTTTAGTGCCTGCAAAAAAAAATCGGACATTTTCATCTGATTACTTTAGGGCAATTAATCTTGGTGTTTATACAACTGATTTGGGATATTCAACTTTGTTTGGGCAAAAACAAACTACTTTAAATTATTATAAAGAAGTGAATACTCTTTTGAACGACCTTCAAATTTCTGCTAATGTCAGTTCTAATCAATTTAAAAACTTCGAAAAAAATCTTGACAACTCAGATTCGCTTTGTACAATTATTTTAAAGTCGTTCGGTCAATGGCAGTCTTATTTTCAGGATAACAAAAGAGAAGAAGATGGCTTATATATTTTGGCTGGAACTTACATTGAAGGCTTGTATCTTTCTTTGAATCATCCAACCATTCAAAACAAAAAAGAATTCGGAAATTTGATTGGACAACAAAAATTATTTCTAGAAAATGTATTAGAATTAACGAACTACATGGATAAAAAACCAGAATTTGATGATTTGTATTCAAAGTTGGGAGCTATTCAACTAGCTTACGAACCAATTGCTGTTGTGGTCAAGCAAGATGGTTCGGGAAACTCTAATATTATTTGTAGTTATACTGCTAAACAATTATCAGATTTAATTTCTGTAGTGAATAAAGTTAGAAACGAAACAATAAAATAACGATTTCCTCAAACAAAAAACCCAGACAATACCTGTCTGGGTTTTTTTGTGAACAGATTTTTATTTATTGATAATAATTTTTTTAGTAATTACTTCTTTATCGTTTTTAATGCTCATGAAATAACTTCCATTCGCAAAAGTTGATAAATCAATCAGTTGTGTGCTGTTTGCAGAAGCATCTTTTGACAAAACAACATTACCAATGATATCGTACACAATGATGTTGCTGTTTTCTGAAACGTTGCTTAAGTCGGCCGTAAACATACCATTTGCAGATGGATTAGGATAAACAGCAACAGCAGAGCTGTTTTTTTCATTGATTCCGGTAAGCAGCGTTGAGCTACCAATAAACATTACATTGTCGATACTAAAAGTTCCTGTACCTGCTTCAGAGTTCCATGCATAGAAACGAAAAGTAACAGCGCTTGTTAGGTTCATAAATGAAGGACCTAAAACAATTATATTTCTAGTTTGTGGAGTTAGGATATCTCTTTTAAGAAAAAAAACGTTTCCTGCTTGCACATCTACGTTTGTAGTAGGCAAACCATACACTGCTGTTAAGTTTGCAGCGTATCCATCTAAACTTGAACGAACAGCATACGTTCTAACACCTGTTCCTGAGCGCTCGAACTCAAATTTAATAGAGTCCCCGGTAATTGAATATCCCACACCAGGAGTAAGCGTTACTTCATAATATTCGGCTGTGTTAACCGATCCTGTCATTCCAGAATACAACGTATCTGCTGGCCCACCAGTTGAACCAGTTGCCCAACCTGAAAAATCAAAACGAAATGCAGCTAGCGAATTTGGAGGAGTACCTGTAGCAGAAAAACTTCCGCAAACAACACCTGCACCACCAACAGGGACGGGACTTGGATCGGTGGTTCCCGAAGTGGTTTTTACACTATCAAAAGTGTACAGGAGTTGTGCACTTGCACAAAATGTAATCATAACACTTGCAAAAAGTAGAGTAATTTTTTTCATGTTTTTAGTTTTTAAAATTATTTATTATTGTAAGCACTCATTGTGCGTTGTAAGCCTATTGTTGCAAACCCTTGTATCATTTCAATGGCAAGTTTTACTCTTGCTTCCAATGTTTTTTTTTCTTCATCGTCCCATTTTCCAAGCACATAATCCACTTGTTTCCCCTTTGAAAATTCGTTGCCAACACCAAAACGTAATCGGGCATAATCCGTACTTGCCAATGTTTCTTGTACACTTTTTAATCCATTGTGGCCGCCATCGCTTCCTTTTCCTTTCATTCTTACCGAACCAAAGGGTAAGGCTAAATCGTCAGTGAGCACTAAAATATTTTCCTTTTGTATGTTCTCTTTTTGCATCCAGTAATTTACAGCTTTTCCAGATAGGTTCATATAGGTGGACGGTTTTATTAAAACCAATGTTTTTCCTTTGAACTTAAAAGTTGCAACCGAAGCAAGTTTATCTACTGTAAATTTAAAACTGTTTTCTTTAGCAATAGTATCTAAAATTGTAAAGCCTATATTGTGACGTGTACCTTCATACTCATCTCCAATGTTTCCCAATCCAACAATTAAAAACTTGCTCATTCCCCAAAATTACGAAAATAAAAAACCCCGAGGTAAATACTCGGGGTTTTATTAATGTTAAAAGAAAACTATTTTTTAGCAGCAGGAGCAGCAGGTGCGGCAGGTGTAGCGGCAGCAGCAGCCACAGGAGCAACAACTTTAGGCTCTTCAACTACAACTCGTGTTACCTGAACATTTACTACAGTTACATTAGCAGCATTTAAAAATGTTAATCCTTCAATTTTAAGATCACCAACACGAACTCCATCACCAATTTCCAACTTGTCGATTGCGATATCAATTGTATCAGGCATTTTTTCTACTAATCCTTTTACTTTTAAAGTTTTTAATTTTTTATTCAATTTTCCACCATTTCTAACTCCCGGAGATGTTCCTGTAGCTTTAACCGGAATACTCATTGTTACAGGTTTTCCAGCAATAACTTCTAAAAAGTCAACATGTAAAATATTGTCTTTTACTGTGTGGAATTGTGCTTCTTGTAAGATGGCTTTGAATTTTTTGCCTTCGATGTCTAAGTCAACTGTGTTTACACTTGGAGTATAGATCAAGTCTTTAAAGTCTGCTTCTAACACAGAAAAGTGAACTTGTTCTTTACCGCCATACAATACACATGGTACTCGCTTCGAATTTCTCAAAGCTGTTGCATCTGTTTTCCCTACGTTCGCACGTGGCGAACCGCTAATAGATACTGATTTCATTTTGTTTCACCCACCGAAGCTTTAGCGAAGGTGGGATTTTGTTTTTAGTTAGTTGATTGTTGCGTCTTTCAATCAACGTTTATATATGTGTTGACGCAATTAATAAAGACCTATGACACTATAAAATTGGATGCAATACTTTCAAAACTATGAACACTGTGCAACACTTTTGCAAATAAATCGGCAACCGATACTACTTTTATTTTGCTGCATTGTTGTGTCAATGGGATTGTATCTGTAACAACCAATTCTGTTAATCTCGATTTTTCAATATTTTCGTAAGCTTTACCTGATAATACAGCATGTGTACAAACGGCTCTTACACTTTTCGCGCCTCTGTCCAGCATCATATCAGCTGCTTTTGTTAATGTTCCGCCTGTATCAATCAAATCATCTACCAAAACAATGTCTTTTCCTTCTACGTCACCAATAACAGTCATGCTTTCAATCACATTTGCTTTTGCACGTTGTTTGTAACAGATAACGATATCCGATTTTAAAAATTTAGCATATGCGTTTGCTCTTTTGGAGCCACCCATATCAGGTGCTGCCATTGTTAAATTAGGCAAGTTCAAGCTTTGGATATATGGTAAAAAAATAGAAGAAGCGTATAAATGGTCAACCGGGAAATCAAAAAATCCTTGGATCTGATCGGCATGTAAATCCATAGTAACAATGCGAGTAGCGCCTGCAGCGGATAACAAATTAGCCACCATTTTAGCTCCAATCGCAACACGTGGTTGGTCTTTACGGTCCTGACGAGCATACCCAAAGTACGGCAAAACAGCTATAATTTGATGAGCAGAAGCGCGTTTAGCAGCATCAATCATCAACAAAAGCTCAAATAAATTATCTACAGGAGGCATTGTGGACTGGATGATAAAAACATCACTTCCTCGCACAGTTTCTTCGTAAGATACCTGCATTTCCCCATCGCTAAAGCGAAGAAGAGATACCTTTCCTAGCTCTTGTCCATAACTTTTGCTGATTTTTTCAGCAAGCGTATGAGTGGTAGAGCCCGAAAATATTTTTACTTTATAGTCCATTGCCTTTTTTATAAGGGTTGCAAATGTAGTAAAAAATGGAGTTTTGGCAAAGAAAAATGCTGTTTTAGGGCTTATTTTTTTGTGAATTTGAAACATTTGGGTAGTTTTGCATCCCGTTTTGGTTGACTAGTTCATCAGTTCATTGGTTAAATAGTCTGGTTTGTAGTAAATTGGTATTGGTACAATAACATTTAGCTAAGATTTACTAATAACAAATGAGCTAGTAAACAAATAAACCAAATTAATGCCCAGGTGGCGGAATTGGTAGACGCGCTGGTCTCAAACACCTGTGGGAAACCGTATCGGTTCGACTCCGATCCTGGGTACAGTGAAGTAGAAAGGGCTACGATTAATTTCGTGGCCCTTTTGAATTTTATTCTGCCCTTTCACTTCACTGTCCTGAAGTGAAATGAGCTTGTTAGTTTCTACTTCAGGGCAAAAGTTCGATAAGTCCGATTCTGCGTACTTACCAGTTTGCTCCCTTTCTCTTTTTTATCCCCTCTGAATTTTCTGTCACTGTGGGGAGTTGCAAAATCAAACCACCTATCCAATTTGTCGTATTTTTGCTGGACTTGAATTCCATTTTAAAACATATTAAAACAATCTATCCTATTTTAGTTGAGTCAGAAAAGGCTTTAACTGAAATCTGTAAGGAAGTAAAATTTCTTAAAGGAAAAGATGTGCAAGCAATTGGGCATACTTGCAAAACTATTTATTTTGTAAAAACGGGTGTTGTTAGAATTTACTATTTCAAAGATACAATCGATATCACCGAAAGTTTTGAATTTGAAAATGCGTTTGTTGCAAGAGCTGAAAGTTTGTTTACAGGAAAACCTTCTAAAAAGGCAATTCAAGCTATTGAAGACACCGTTTTAATAGCAATAGATTCTAACAAATTATTTAAACTGTTTGATTCGCATCCTGATTTAGAAAGACTTTTCCGCAAGATTATTGAGAATTCATACGTGAATACTGTAAGTAGAATAGAAAGCTTACAGTTCAATACAGCAGAAGAGCGTTATGCTAATTTATTGAAAGACCACCCCAATGTCTTAATGCGAGTTCCACTGAAACTCATTGCTTCCTACTTAGGAATCACTCCGGTTAGCCTCAGCAGGATTAGAGGCATAAAGTAATTTCTTATCATATGTAAAGTGTTTTGAGTTTCATTGAAGGTAATTTTGTTATACAAATTTACAGCAATGGATACTATTAAACTTGGTATAAAGGAAAACTGGCAACAATTTACACTGCTTGTTATCATCAACGCTTTTGTTGGTGGTATGGTTGGACTGGAGCGTGCAATACTTCCACAAATTGCAGAAGGAGAATTTCACATCGCTGCAAAAACAGCCATTCTTTCATTCATTATTGTTTTTGGAATTGTAAAAGCAATTACAAATTATTTTACCGGCTCTTTAGCAAATAAGCTTGGAAGAAAAAATTTGCTGACAATTGGTTGGCTCTTTGCCATTCCGGTTCCTTTCATTTTAATGTTTGCCACAAGTTGGAATTGGATAATAGCTGCAAATATTTTGTTGGGGATCAATCAAGGTTTAACATGGAGTATTACAGTTGTAATGAAGATTGATCTTGTTGGTGAAAAACAAAGAGGATTTGCAATGGGATTAAATGAATTTGCAGGGTATCTATCCGTTGCAATTGTAGCCTTCCTTACTGGTTGGATTGCCGGGGAATATGGGCTGAGGCCTTATCCTTTTTATATCGGAATCGCTCTTTCTTTTGTGGGCTTACTGGGAAGTTGGTTTTTTATTAAAGACACAAAGCACCATGTTGCAAAAGAAGCAAGTTCAAATACTATTCCTGCGCTAAAGAATATATTTTGGGATACTACTTGGAAAAATAAAAATCTTGGTTCGGTTACACAAGCAGGATTGATAAATAATTTGAACGATGGAATGGTCTGGGGAATTTTTCCAATTCTATTGGCACAAAAACATTTTTCATTAGAACAAATAGGAATTGTAACAGCCACTTATCCTGCTGTTTGGGGCATTGGTCAATTGTTTACCGGAAAGATGGCGGATAAGTTTTGTAAAAAAGATGTCTTGTTCGTTGGAATGTTTTTACAAGGGATTGCTTTATTGATTATGCCTTGGGCAGCAACAATGACACATTTTATAATCCTTTCTGTTATTTTAGGTTGGGGTACAGCAATGGTATATCCAACGTTTCTTGCCACAGTTGCAGAAAACACTAACCCAACCGACAGAGCAAAAAGCTTGGGAATATTTCGCTTGTGGCGAGATTTAGGATACGCAATAGGAGCAATACTAACCGGAATAATTGCGGATTGCTTGGGAGTTTATACATCAATTATAGTAGTTGGTTTACTTACGATTTCATCTGCAATTATAATTGAATACAGAATGAGATGTATCAGTAAAATATAAAGAAGAATTTTTTAAGAAATAATAAATCAAACAATGGAAAAGAAATCAATAAATCTTGCTGAACTGAATTTGTTGCTCAAAAGTAGTAATGACCTCTTGGTTATTGATGTAAGAAGCGAAGAGGAATACAAAGGACAGCACATTCCTTTTGCAATAAATGTTCCGATTGAACAAATAGAAGCAAAAAAATCAAGCTTTGATTCGAGAAAAACAATAGTTATGGTGTGTGGTAATGGAGGTGGGCGATCCGAACGCGCAGCTGATTTTATTCGGGAAAATTATATTTCAAATGTATTTTTTCTTGAAACAGGAACATTTGGGTGGATTGAAAATGAAAATAAAATCGCAATAAAAAAGAATTCTCCAATTCAAAAATTACTTCAAAAAGGACAGTTACCAAATGATACCGATAACGAAAAATTAAAAAAATCAACGTTGCTGATAATGGCTTTCCCTTTTGCTTTTGCAGGGCTGGTATGGGGAGCTTTGTATTTTTTTAGTGGTTTAATTTTACCGGGTTTAATACCCTTTAGTTATGGTATCCTTTCATTAATAAGTATAGGTGCATTTCTTATTTCTAAAAAGTTCAACTTTTTTAGGTTTAGTCAACTATTTTTGATTTTATTATTACCATTATTCCTTCAGATTTCGCTTGGTGGTTTTATGCAATCAAGTTCCATAATATTATGGGCGCTAATATCTCCCCTTGGCGCTCTTGCCTTTTACGGAGCAAAAAAATCTATTTATTGGTTTGCTGCTTTTGTGCTTGCTGTGATAGTCGCTTTTTTATTAAATGATTATTTGCCACTTTATTTTAATTGGCATCTTTCTGACAAGTTCATCAATCGGTTTTTCCTGATGAATGTAATTGGGATTTCCTTTATTATTTATTTGCTTCAGTATTATTTTGTTAGAACACAGGCTAAACTAAAAATGTCAGATGAACAAAAGAGTCTCGAAATACGCGAAAAAAACAGGGAGATTACCGATTCAATTAATTATGCAAGACGGATTCAGCAAACAATGTTGGCCAATGAAGACTTGTTAAAAAATAATCTTTCTGATTATTTTATACTTTTTAAACCAAAAGATATTGTAAGCGGAGATTTTTATTGGGCAACATCTAAAAATGATAATTTTTACCTTGCTGCTTGTGACTCAACGGGACATGGAGTTCCGGGTGCATTTATGAGTTTACTAAACATTTCCTTTTTAAACGAAGCAATAAATGAAAGAAATATTTTTAGTCCGAATGAGATTTGTGGATATGTGAGAAATAAATTAATCACCAGTATTTCTCGGGATGGTGGACAAGATGGAATGGATGGTGTAGTTGTTTCGATTGATAAAGAAAAGAAAAAACTAAGTTTTGCGGCTGCACACAATGCCCCTATTTTAATCAGGAATAATGAATTGATTGAATTTGAAGCGGATAAAATGCCAATAGGAAAAGGAGAGCGAGCGGAAAATTTTAAGCAGCAGGTTATTGATGTCGAAAAAGACGATCTCTTTTATCTTTATACGGATGGATATACTGACCAGTTTGGTGGAGCCAAAGGAAAGAAATTCAAGTATAAACAAATGAAAGCATTGTTACAGTCCATTTCAAATCAATCTTTATCTGAACAAAAGAAAATACTTGATGCTATCATCAATAATTGGAAGGGAGATTTGGAACAAACAGACGATATACTTATAATTGGGTTTAAAATTTAAGGCTTGAAATATGAATTTGTTGAGTTTAATTAGCTTTTTCAGAAAAGACCTTGCAAGCGCCAAATTCGAGCAAATGCACTTGTATCTTCAATGTTTTTGCTTAAGGATCAATTACAAATTCATTACACTCTTCACTTTTTGTAAAAATGCTTTATCGGCAGTAGAGTGTTTTATTCCAAATACTGCTACCGATTCAAGCACTGGTTTTAAATCCTTCCCCATTTTTGTTAGCTCGTATTTTTTTCTTTTTGCAGTGCCGGAATAAGTAATCAATCCAACTTCTGTAAGCTTTACCAATCTATCATTTAATATATTAGTGGAAATATTCTCATTTGAGCTTAGAAACTCATTGTAGGTGCTTTTCCCAAGATATAACAGGTCTCTGATGATGAGCAAGGACCATTTATCACCCACCAAATCCATTGTACAGGAAATGGGGCATTCCGACCGCTTTTCATTCGTCTCTTTGACTTGCTTTTTCATTTCTACTACAAAGATAGAAAATAAAACACAATTAAACTTGCATTTTGCAAGTTTAATTGTGTATCTTTGAGCACACATAAAAAATATAAAATATGGAAACAAAACAATTAGTTACGAAATCGGTTATTGATGCTTGGACCTCAAGAGTTGATGCCGCAAATAAAATATTCAATTCATTATCTGACGAAGATTTGCAAAAGGAAGTTTCTCCAGGCAGAAACAGAGGTATCTACTTGCTAGGACATTTGGCGGGGGTACACGATAAAATGTTGCCACTACTTAATTTCGGACCACAACTTTATCCACATATAGAAGAAACATTTTTAAATAAACCTGATCGTGCGGTTTCAGAAATCCTTTCAGCAAAAGAATTAAGAGCAATTTGGGATGCGGTAAATTCTAAACTCGCATCACACTTTAATAGCTTAACCCCGGATGAATGGTTTCATAGACACACTTCTGTATCAGAAGCAGATTTTGCAAAGGAGCCACACCGCAATAGATTGAATGTTGTTATTGGTCGTATTAGTCACATGCAATATCACATGGGTCAAGTAGCGCTTATTAAAAAATAAACGAATGAAAAACAAGATTGCGTTTGCTCTTATCATGGGAATTGTTACAACGGGAATTATTTCGTTTACTCTGATTTCTGTAAACATAGGATACACCGAACTATTTTTAAAAATCTGGATCAAGTCGTGGGGAATAGCTTATTTAGTGGTTATTCCCGCGATTTTGATTGTTGGTCCAAGAATACAAAAGTTGGTCGACAAATTGTTTAACGAAGAAAACCCTACAACATAAAACGTGTGAGCACATCAGACTTTAGCATCACTTTAATTACAGAGCAATCTCCCCAAGAAGTATTTAATAGCATTAAAAATGTTCGTGCTTGGTGGTCAGGCTTGTATGGAGAAACGTTTGAAGGGGAATCGGAAAAACTGAATGACGAATTTAGTTATTGGGCAGGTGACGGAGCGCATTATTCAAAACAAAAATTAATTGAATTAGTTCCCGACAAAAAAATTGTTTGGCTTGTTACGGACAGTAAATTAAATTTTTTGAAAGATAAAACTGAATGGACAAATACGAAACTTTGTTTTGAAGTTTCTGAAAAGGATAATAAAACACAAATTTGTTTTACACATTTTGGCTTGCTTCCAAAAATTGAATGCTTTGATATTTGCTCAACTGTTTGGACGCAGTACTTGCAGGAAGGGCTCTTACCATTAGTGGCTTCAGCTAAAAAATGAAAAATGTGTGTATGATTCACACTAGAGCGAATATTTCGTAAATTCGCATTCCATTTACAAACACTATGAGCAAACCAACTTTTGATGAAATTTATATGGACTTGGCAGAAAATCTTGCCAAACGTTCTCATTGTGTGAAAGCACAAGTTGGAGCCGTTCTTACAAAAGATACACGCATTGTTTCCTTAGGATATAACGGTCCGCCTGCAGGTACTCACAACTGTGATTTGGAGTGGGCAAAAGATGGTTGTCCACGTGATAGCAAAGGTAGCTGCTCTTTGGCTTTGCATGCTGAACAAAATGCCATTTTATATGCATCCAAAAACAATGTGGTGATTGAAGGTTCTACGTTGTATGTAACGCTTTCGCCTTGCATTGCTTGTGCCCGTGTGATTTATACAATGGGAATTAAAAAAGTAATCTATACAAATTCTTATGCCGATTTTAAAGGTTTAAAAAGTGATGAAGGAGTAGATTTTCTTCAAAAATTTGGTGTAGAAGTCGTGCGATATGCAAAAAAATAGTTTTTAAATTCTACAAATCTACAATTCAACAAATCTCTAATTGTGAAATGAACCGCCCTAAATTCTATATCTATCTTCCTATTGTTTTTGCATTGGTACTTATCCTTGGGATATTTATTGGAAGCACTTTCAGCTTAAAAAATTCTAATGGAGCCATTTCTATTGATGGAGATAATGAGTACAGCAAAATAGACCAGATTTTAAAATACGTGGAAGACCAATATGTAGACACCATCAAAACAAAAGACTTGGTTGATAAAACAATAGTGTCGCTACTAGCCAATCTTGATCCACATTCCAGCTACATCACTGCAGAAGAATTATTGGCAAGCAACGAACCTTTGCAAGGAAATTTTGAAGGAATAGGAGTTGAATTTAATGTGGTGGATGATACCATACGTGTGATTTCTGCTATTGCGGGAGGTCCTTCCGAAGAGGTTGGTGTACAAGCCGGAGATAAAATTATTAAAGTAAATGGGAAAGTAGTTGCAGGAATAAAAATCACCAATAAACAGGTGATGGAAAATTTAAAAGGTGCTGGTGGAACAAAAGTGAAAGTAAGCATGATGCGTAGAGGTAAGCGTGGATTACTTGATTTCACCATCACTCGGGGAACAATTCCAATTTACAGTATTGATGTTTCTTACATGGTAAGTTCAAAAATCGGATATATAAAAATCAGTCGATTTGGTGCAACAACGTATGACGAATACATGCAGGCGTTTGAAAAGTTGCAAGGACAAGGAATGGAAAAACTAATTGTGGACTTGCGCGGAAATGGTGGCGGATACTTAAACACAGCAGTTGATATAGCAGATGAATTTTTAAGTTCAGGGAAAGAGATTGTTTATACAATAGGAAAAGCTCGTCCCCGTAAAGATTACAAATCAACCAAAAAAGGAGAATTTGAAAATGGGAAATTGGTGGTGTTGATTGATGATGGTTCGGCTTCTGCAAGTGAAATTTTAGCAGGTGCTTTACAAGATAACGACAGAGCAACCATTGTTGGAAGACGTTCGTTTGGAAAAGGGTTGGTACAAGAGCAAAGCGAATTTTCTGATAGTTCAGCAATTCGATTAACTATTGCTCGTTATTATACTCCAACAGGAAGATGTATTCAAAAATCATATGCAAATGGAGTGGATGCTTATTACGAAGAAGAAAATAATCGGTTTGCAAATGGAGAGTTAGAAAATGCAGACAGTATAAAAGTAAATGATTCGATTAAATTCAGAACACTTGCGGGTAAAATTGTTTATGGTGGAGGTGGAATTGTTCCGGACATTTTTGTTGCACTCGATACAGTTGGGCGTTCACTTTATTTGAGTGAAGTTTTATTTACGGGAACCGTAAATGATTTTGCATTTGAATATGCAGATAAAGAAAGAAGTAAATTAAAAGGATATAAAACGATTGAAAATTTCAACAAATCATTTTCTATTACTCCCGCAATTTTTAATGAGTTTGTTGCTTACGCAGAAAAAAATAAAATAAAATCCAACCCTAAAGAAATTGCGTTGTCGGAAAGCATTCTAAAAAATCAATTAAAAGCATTGATTGCTCGTAACATTTTTAACGGAGAAGGATTTTATCAAGTGATACAAAGCCAGGACAATATTCTGAAAAAAGCAATCGAATTAATGAAATAATGCCGTCATCCTGAGCGTAGTCGAAGGATACATGATTCAGCGCTGTATTTATATGTGCTTTTACTACGCTCAGCATGACGCAGCCGTCATCTTGAGTATTCTTCGTAATAAGCAGAGACATCAGAAAACAAGGACAAAAAAACCTCTCATTCAATTTGAATGAGAGGTTTTTTTATGTTGTAATTACTGATTAGTGTGCAGCTGCAGTTGAATCAGGAGCTGTAGCAGTTGAATCAGGAGCTACTTCAGTAGTAACTGCAGCGCTAGCAGCATTGAACAAAGAGTCCATTTTTGCTTTTGCATCTGCTTCCATTTTAGCTGCTTCTTCTGCTGAAGGTCCACAAGACATAACGCTTAATGCACCAGCAACGAACAATAAAGAAAATAATTTTTTCATTTTGATTAGTTTTTGTTTTTTGATTAATACTAGTATCTGGGCGCAAAGGTAGCTAAAAATCAATATCCGCAAAATGTAAAGGGTGTCTAAAACGCATTTATTTAAACAAAGTATTGTTAATACCGAAATGCCCATTGATAAAGAGCCCAATATTATTGGGCTATACGGCTTTGGCATCGGCATTATTCCCTTAAACGATTGACCGAAAATTTAACCAAAATGTGGAATAAGAACCTGTAAAACAAGGATTCTTTCGCATATTTTTACTTAAAAAGAGGGTAAAAAGCCATATCTTTACCCTTCAATTAATTAAAATAAACCTCTAAATCTTTATAATATGGCTTTCGAATTACCTAAACTAGCTTATGCATATACTGCATTGGAGCCTCATATAGATGCTCAAACAATGGAAATTCATCATTCAAAACACCATCAGGCGTATGTGACAAACTTAAATGTCGCAATTGCCGGCTCCGATACCGAAAAATTGAGCATTGAAGAGATTTGTAAAAACATTTCTAAATACCCAATGCCTGTGAGAAACAATGGTGGCGGGCATTTTAATCACTCTCTTTTTTGGTCAGTAATGGCTCCAAATGCCGGAGGAGAACCAACAGGAGAATTGGGTGCTGCAATCAGTAGCGCTTTTGGTTCTTTTGCTGATTTTAAAACGCAATTTGCCGCTGCCGGAACAACTCGATTTGGCTCAGGATGGGCTTGGCTGATTGTGAAAGACGGTAAATTGGCCGTTAGTTCTACGCCTAACCAAGACAATCCACTCATGGATGTTGCAGATGTAAAAGGAACACCTATTTTAGGAATGGATGTTTGGGAACATGCTTACTACTTGAAATATCAAAACAAGCGTCCCGATTACATCGCTGCTTTTTGGAACCTAGTAAATTGGGCAGAAGTTGCGAAACGCTTTGCCTCAGCAAAATAATAGATAAACTATTAAGGGGATGTGTTAAAACATCCCTTTTTTTATTCTTTTTAGTTTGAATACAAAAAATATTTTATTCGTTTTTTCATTTCTTTCTTGTCTTGTTACCTCTGCGAATGCATTGGGGGATAAGGGAAGACTCAATTTAGAAAAAATGATTTTTGTACAAGAGGGGGATACACTTTTTCTTCAAGTGGATGAAATTAAATGCGATTCAATTGTAAAAGAAGCATCAAAAAAAGAAGTAAATAAAAAGAAATTTATCTCAGCACTTTTTGCATTTCCTTTTCCGCTGGGATTTATGGGGGCACACCGAGTAATGCTAGGAACAAAACCATGGGTGCCGGTAGTGTATGCTGCAACTTTTGGTGGATGTTTTGGGGTGCTTCCGTTGATAGATTTTTTTGTAATAACATTTAGTAAAGACATTGAGCAATACGAAAACAATCCCAATATTTTTATGTGGCTAAAATAGTTCAAAGTTCAACGTTGGAAAGTTCAAAGTTTTCGCATAAATAAAATGGTGTTAAATATTTTTTCCTTTGTTTTTCGAATGCCCACGTTTCTCAAACACAGATTCGTAAATTCGTGAAAATTGGTAATTCGTAGTATTATGAAGGTAGGTTTATTCTTCGGTTCTTTCAATCCTATCCATGTTGGGCACATGGTGATTGCAAATTATATGCTTGCTCATTCCGATTTAGATCGCATTTGGTTTGTAGTGTCGCCTCACAACCCCTTAAAAGAAAAAAATTCACTATTGCACGAACGACAACGCTTACAAATGGTCACACTTGCAATAGGAAATAATAATAAGATGAAAGCAAGTAACATCGAATTTAAATTGCCTCAGCCTTCCTATACAATAAACACGCTTGCGTATTTAAGAGAGAAGTATCCAGCTAATCAATTTGCTTTAATTATGGGGAGCGATAATTTGGAGAGTATTCATAAATGGAAAAATTTCGAAGAGATTTTAAAACACTATGAGTTGTATGTTTATCCTCGTCCATCTAAAAAAGAAAACGAATTTCTGAAACACAAACATGTGAAGTTGATTGATGCTCCTTTGATGGAAATTTCTTCAACAGCAATAAGAAATGCAATAAAAGAGAAAAAAGATATTCGTTATTTTGTTCCTCCTGATGTGTGGGAGTATATGCGAGAAATGCATTTTTACGAGACATAAATCTAAAGCCACAGACAGGTCTGCGGCAAAAAAAACGTCCCGCATTTATGCGGGACGCCATTTAAAAATTTTAATTACAGCTCCTAGTTCGAAGAACCCAAATCGAATTTTAATGCATTTTCAAAGGCCATTTCTGTTTCGCCTTCAGCAACAATACCTTCTCCGATAGTTAATCCGGTTTCTTTTGGTGATAACACCTTTTTGTTCGCCTTGATACTAGCAATAGATGTAACACTTAGTCCGTTCAACTCCAGCTTAAGTTCTTTTAAACACATTCCTAATGCAATCGCCTTAGGAGTGCTGCTTACAATAAACTCAATGTCAAAATCATCACCCGATTTCGACTTAATGGTAAAGTCAATTCTGTTTTCAATGCAATATTCAATCAATGTAGAAATGTTTTTTTTCTTCACTGTAACGGTTGGAGTAGCTTCGTTCATAAAACTCATGGCAAAAAATTTTTAAATCGATGTAAATAATTGTTTTTTAATAACCAGTATAAAGTTAAGTCTTTATAAAAGGAAAAAGAAGCTTAAAATATGAACAAGGAGGGCCAAAATTGTTCATTAATTTGTTGGTAAGTCGAAAATGACAAAAAATCATCAAAAAAGCCAAAAAAACATCAAAAATTGGCAAAAAGCTTCAAAAAGTGATGAAAAACAGCAAAAATTTGTAAAAAATGAAGAAAGCAAAAGTTTAGTTTTTAACCAAACTAAGCAAAGAATCGAAGATCCATCGGCCATCAATATTGCTTAATTCTCCATCCGTTGCTCTTTCTGGATGTGGCATCATTCCGAATACATTTTTGCCGGCATTACAAACTCCTGCAATATTTTCGGTTGCACCATTTGGATTTGCAGCATCGTTTACATTTCCATTTTCATCGCAATAGCGGAAAATAATTTGTCCGTTTACATTCAACTGCTTAATGGTTTCTGCATCGGCATAATATTTTCCTTCGCCATGCGCGATGGGAATCTTCAACGCTTTATCGGTAGGGACTTCAGAAGTAATTAAAGTAGAATTGTTTTCTGCCTTGATAAATACATTTTTGCAAATGAACTTGCGTTCGTTATTATGTAACAAGGCTCCAGGGACTAATCCTGCTTCACATAAAATTTGAAATCCGTTACAAACCCCCAACACATAACCGCCTTTATTTGCAAATTCAATCACCTTTTCCATTATTGGAGAAAAACGAGCAATTGCTCCCGAACGAAGATAGTCGCCATAAGAGAATCCGCCCGGAAGAACAATAAAATCACAACTTTTCAAGTCGGTATCTTTGTGCCACAGCTCAACAACTTCTTGTCCCATAATGTCTCTTAAAACATAAATCATGTCCTGATCACAGTTTGAACCTGGGAAAATAACTACTCCAAATTTGCTCATATTCTTATATTTTTGTTTAATCCCGATAGCTATCGGGAGAGGTGTAAAGTTAGGAATAAAACAAGCGGAAATATTCACTCTTGATAGATTGTTAAAAAAATCTAGAGAATAAGATTCACAAAAAGAGAAGAAATGAGCAAAAGAAACAGAAATTCGGCCCACCAACCTTTTTTAATATTAGCAAAGTAGTTAGCACAAAAAACAGCGGAAGGTATCGCTAATGCAGAGAAGTATTTGGTGGAAATTTCGGGAGCCAACAATATGGAGAGGGCAGAAAAGAATAAAAACCATACAAAAAGGATAATCGATTTTTTTGTACGCTGCGAGCCAATTCCCTCACCTAAAATAATTTTAAAGATTGAAAACAAAATCACTGTCCAACCAATTCCCAGCATAAAATAAAAGGTTTTTGGTAAATTTAAAAGGTGTTTTTCCCGCACAAATTGATAAAACATTTTATCGTAAAAGAGATAATCTAGTTTTTCCAAACAAAAGTAAAAAGTGATTACGAAAAGGTAAGGAATCAGAGCACCAAAAAATGAAATAACCCATTCGCGCCAATTAAATGGGCGAATGATAATCAAAGCTACGCCCAACAAAGGCAGAAATACAATAAAAGGGAAATAGAATAAGGTAGCTACAGAAATTAAAAATCCGGCATCAAAAGCATTCGAAAATGCTTTGTCCTTTCGATACGAACTAAGCAAACGGTGCAAAGCAAACAATATAAATAAGTTGCCAAATAGCAATGGGTGCAAGGCAAGCATAGCATCGTTGTTACTCATAAAAATGATGTAAAAAAGGGCAGGAAGGTAGTTTTGTTTCTCCAGCACTTCATTTTCCGTCACAATAAAATTGAGCAAAAAAGCCTGTGCAATAGTAAGTAAAAGACCTATTGTGGTGGACAACCAAGGAATATTAACGACAAATCCAGCAAACAATTCATACAAAGGCATTGCGTGTTTAACAGGCAATGTAATCGGATTAATAAACCCAAACACCCATATTACAATAGCAATTAAGGGCAAAAAAAGTAATGCAGATGCATTGTTGGATTTAAAAAATCGTATAAACATGGTTCCGTTGCTAAAATTAGCTTAAAAATTTATTGATTTTAAATAAAATTTGTACTTTTGAGAACAATCAAATAAACACAATTATGACTTGGACAGATATTTTTAACGGATTAGGACATTTTTTTCAATGGACATTTTCATTTATGCCGGGATTGGGCAATGGTCCTAACTTAATGTTTTGGATTATCATTATTTCTTTAATTGCAATTTGGTTGCGTATGCAAACGAAGTTTAATAAAGAAGCAAAAGCAAAAGGCACTATTCAGTAATTTCTTTAATATATTAAAAAACCCATCCAAATGTTTGTAATCTGGATGGGTTTTTTGTTTCTTCAATTTTAAATTTATTTGTAGTACACTTCCAAATCTTTTCCAATATCTTTTCTGTAGTATTTTCCTTTGTATTGAATACGTTCTGCATTTGCGAAAGATTTTTTTAATGCTTCTTCCATTGTGTTTCCGAAAGAAGTGATAGCAATCACTCGTCCCCCGTTTGTAACAACATTGTTCCCATCTTGTTTGGTCCCTGCATGAAAGGCCATACTTCCTTCCACCAATTCAAATCCTGTCATCACATCACCTTTATCATATTCTTCTGGATAGCCACCCGCAACAAGCATTACTGTTGTTACAAAACGCTCATCTACTTCAAATGTTTTTTCATTTAAATTGCCATTTGCAACTCCTTCAAACAAATCCAACAAATCGGATTTAATTCGTGGAATAACAGATTCTGTTTCCGGATCGCCCATGCGCACATTGTATTCAATCACTTGCGGATTCCCATTGTTGTTCATCAAGCCAATAAAAATAAATCCTTTGTAAACAATTCCTTCTTTCTTTAACCCATTTATTGTAGGGATGATTACACGCTCTTCTACTTTTTTAATAAAAGCGTCATCTGCAAACGGAACAGGAGAAATAGCGCCCATTCCACCGGTATTCAATCCTTTGTCGCCTTCACCAATTCGTTTGTAATCTTTTGCAGCAGGTAAAATTTTATAGGAATTTCCATCTGTCAAAACAAACACAGAAAGTTCGATTCCTTTTAAAAATTCTTCAATCACTACTTTTGCGGATGCTGCACCGAATTTTGCATTTGCAAGCATTTCGGTTAATTCTTTTTTTGCTTCTTCCAATGTATTCGGAATCACAACACCTTTTCCAGCGGCCAATCCATCGGCTTTCAAAACGTAAGGAGGCTCTAATGTTTCTAAAAATTTCAATCCTTCTGCTAAGGTCTCTTTTGTAAATGTTTCGTAACGTGCAGTAGGAATGTTGTGACGGATCATGAATTTTTTTGAAAAGTCTTTACTTCCTTCCAATTCAGCTCCGGCTTTTTGCGGACCAATTACTGGTATGTTTTTTAATCTAGCATCCGTTTCAAAAAAATCGAATATCCCTTTTACTAATGGATCTTCAGGGCCAACTACCACCATATTGATTTTGTTTTCCAACACAAAAATTTTGATAGCCTCAAAATCAGTAACAGCAATAGCAATATTTGTTCCTACAGTTGATGTGCCAGCGTTGCCGGGAGCAATATATAGTTTTCCTAATTTTTTACTTTGAGATAATTTCCATGCAAATGCATGTTCGCGTCCACCCGATCCAAGGATTAAAATATTCATATGATAATAATTTGTGCAAAGAAACGAAAAAATAAAGTCAAAAGAGCGAAAAGTCAAAAGTCAAAAGAAAAGAACAAGTCCCGAGCTTTTCATCTAAGAAAATCTGCGCCCTTTTCTGTGTAATCTGCGAGCAAATTTAACTAGAACCCGTACCTTTGTAATATGATTCTTCGCCCCAAAATATTCAATTCTTCGAAAATAGTTGCAGCACAAAGCACCCGCTTGGGTGGAGTGAGTGCAGCGCCATTTGATTCGATGAATTTAGGTTTGTCGGTAAAGGATGATGAACAAAACGTATTGAAAAACAGAGAACTCTTTTTTGGACAATTGGGAATTCCATTAACACAAATTTCCCGTTGTCATCAAGTGCATGGTAACAATGTATTGGTTGTTACGAAGCCAGTGAGTAACGAACAATACGATGCGCAAATTACCAATAAGCCGAATGTGTATTTGGCGGTTTCCATAGCCGATTGTACACCCATTTTAATTCACGATGAAAAAAATAATGCAGTAGCTGGCATTCATGGCGGTTGGAGAGGAACAGCAGGAAAGATAGTAGAGAAGGCTTTGCAAATGATGAAAAAAAATTATGGAACAGAAGGCAAAGACTGCAAAGCATTTATCGGAGCCTGTATTTCATATGCCAATTTTGAAGTAGGCGATGAGGTGGCTGACCATTTTGATGCATCACTAAAACGGTTTGATTCACAAAAACAAAAGTGGTTTGTGAATTTAAAAGAAGCAAACAAAAAACAATTGTTGAAATTTGGTGTTTTAGAAAACAATATTGAAATATCTGATTTCTGTACGGTAGAAAACAACAACACCTTTTTTTCTCACAGAAAAGAAAAAGGGGTTACCGGTAGAATGATGGCGGTGATTGGTTTGCGCTAGATAAAATTCATTCAAAAAATTTGCTTCCTCCTTTAAATACATTAATTTTAGCCAAACTAAATTTAAAACCATGAAATACTCCACATTTACAAATTCATTTAGAAGTAATAGTTACAGCAACAAAAAATTTGTTTTGCTTTTCATCTTCGCTTCATTTTTATCAGTCAACAGTTTTTCACAAACGAGTCCGGGTTCTTGGTCTGGCACAAGACCTGCTAATCCTAGCATAACAAATAAAATGTCACGTATGTATACAGAAGCGGATGGCGCTATTTTGTATACAGCTTGTGATGCTCCTTCTGGTGCACTACAAAACGGCAATCTGGATAAGGTTGTTTTTGGTCCTGCCAAAATCAACAAAGATGGCGCTGCGACACAACTAAGTACTGTTTTTAAAGGAGCAGGAACTATTTATGCTGAAGTCATGCTGCGCTCATCGTTATACAACTATAAAGTTTATATGACAGATGTTTCGAATGAACCTACAAAATGTATGAATGGGACGTATGATGTGAATTATTTGATAGACGGAAAAAATATGGGAATATTGATTTCACAAAGTCCTATTGGTGCTCGAGAGAGTAAATCTACCGTTTCCTTCATCATTGTTGGTGGAGGTGATGATGCAGACATGAATAATGAAGATTTTGTCAAACTATTGAGTGGTTTATCACCTGGTCCTCACACCATTAAAATGATTGTTTGGGCAACACAAGGGGATTTTATTTCAGTTGATCCAGTAGCGATGGGAGAATTTACCTATTCGAAATAGATTGAATCAAAAAATAATTTATGAAACACGGAAGTAACCTATAAAGGAATATTTCCGTGTTTCTTTTTCGGCAGTTTCGCTACTTTATTTTTTAGCATATCAAATGCCTTGATTAATTTCTCTCGAGTATCTTCAGGTTTAATAACTTCATCAATATAGCCTCTTTCGGCAGCGCGATAAGGATTTGCAAAGTGTTCAATATAATCTTCTTCTTTCTTTTTTAAATCAGCAGCGCCTTTGAAAATAATTTCTACAGCACCTTTAGCCCCCATCACTGCAATTTCGGCTGATGGCCAAGCATAATTCATATCGGCACCAATGTGTTTGCTATTCATTACATCATATGCTCCTCCGTATGCTTTGCGAGTAATCACAGTAACACGTGGAACCGTTGCCTCACAAAAAGCATACAATAACTTCGCTCCGTTAGTAATAATACCATGCCATTCCTGATCGGTTCCTGGTAAGAATCCTGGTACATCTTCAAATACCAATAAAGGAATATTAAAACTATCGCAAAAGCGAACAAAACGTGCTGCTTTAGTTGATGAATTGATATCCAACACGCCAGCTAAAAATGCGGGTTGGTTGGCAACAATTCCAATGCTTTTTCCTGCTAATCGGGCGAAGCCGACAACAATATTTTCTGCAAAATTTTTGTGAACTTCTAAAAAAGCATCTGTATCAATTACGCCATTAATCACATCACGCATATCATATGGTTGATTTGGATTTTCAGGAATGATGTTATTTAAAGCGGGACGCTTTTCAACGCCATTGTTTTCGTAAGCAACGGTGGGCGCATCGTCTTCGCAATTTTGTGGCATATAACTCAACAATGCTTTGATGTTGTTGATGCACTCAATTTCATTGGCACAAGAAAAATGTGTGACTCCTGATTTAGATGAATGCGTAGAGGCTCCTCCTAATTCTTCGGAGGTGACTTCTTCGTGTGTTACCGTTTTTACAACGTTGGGACCTGTTACAAACATGTAAGAGGTGTTTTCAACCATCATGATAAAATCGGTGATGGCCGGAGAATAAACAGCTCCACCTGCACACGGACCCATGATTGCAGAAAGTTGAGGAATCACTCCGGATGCTAGTGTATTTCTATAAAAAATATCTGCGTAACCACCCAAGGAAACAACACCTTCTTGAATTCTAGCGCCACCACTATCGTTTAAGCCAATTACAGGTGCTCCATTTTGCATTGCCAAATCCATAATTTTACAAATTTTCTCAGCATGTGTTTCAGACAAAGAACCTCCAAATACAGTAAAATCCTGAGAAAAAACATATACTAAGCGTCCATTTATTTTGCCGTAACCTGTAATAACTCCATCTCCCAAATATTTTTCACGCTCCAAGCCAAACTCCGTAGAACGATGTGTTACAAACATTCCAATCTCTTCAAAGGTTCCTTCATCCATTAAAAAATGGAGGCGCTCCCGGGCAGTTAATTTGCCTTTTTTATGTTGCGATTCAATGCGTTTTTCGCCACCACCGAGTTGTGCTTCGGAAATTTTTTTTTCTAAATCTTGAATTTTATTTTTCATGACAAAATTTTATTCGTGGGGTTATAAGAATACCAAAAGTAGCAAAAATTATAGGTTCTTTTTTATTTTTTTAACTTTGAATAAATATCCCAATAAATGAACTACAATCTCGATAAAATAGATTTTAAAATATTAAAAACACTTCAGGCAAATGCAAAGATTACCAATTTGCAATTGTCGGCAGAGATAGGCCTTTCGCCAGCTCCAACCTTAGAAAGGGTGAAAAAATTGGAGAACGCCAACTTGATAAAAGGGTATTTTACTGAAGTAAATGAAGAAGCATTGGGCATAGGAATTAAAGCCATTATCCAAATTACACTTACACGTCAAATCGAAAACGCAATTTCCAATTTTAAAAAGGAAATCAATAAAATTCCTGAAATTATGGAATGCTATCAGGTTACCGGCAATGCCGATTATATTTTAATTGTGATGCTAAAAGATATTCGTGATTTTGAATCTCTGATTTCTCAACGCTTAAGTAAGATGGAAGAAATTGGACAAATGCAAACCATGATGATTCTTTCTAAAATTAAAGATTCAAAAGTACTACCATTAAATTACTAAATATATACTTCTCCGTCATCCTGAGCATTCTGCGATGAAGCAGACCTATCGAAGGAAAGAAGAAAGAAAAATGAACATAGAAGAACTCCGAAATTTTTGCATCTCTTTAAAAGCTGTTGAAGAAACATTGCCTTTTGGTCCTGAAACATTAGTATTTAAAATAATGGGGAAAGCTTTTTTACTAACTGGCTTTGATGCTAATCCAGTTGAGTTTAACGTAAAATGCGAGCCAGAAAAAGCAATTGAATTAAGAGACCGATATTCTTGCGTTCTGCCAGGCTATCACATGAATAAAAAACATTGGAACACCATTATTGCTGATGGCTCCGTAACCAGCAAACAGCTGAAAGAGTGGATTGTTGATTCTTATAATCTAGTGATATCAGGCCTACCCAAAATCCAGCAGAAAAAATTGACAGAGATGAAATAATTTCTCAAAAATTAATTGAGTACTTTTGTGAATATATAATATTGAAGATGAAAAAAATTCTAATTTATTTTGTTCAAGGATTAATTATTACCGTTCCTGTAGCAATCACTGCGTATGTGTTTTATAAAGTGATTACGTTAATTGGTTCCTTTGTCCACCTTTTTGGAACCATTGTTAGCCCGTTTGTAGATCCATTCATTGTGATTGCAATTGCCTTACTTCTTATTTTTTTAATGGGATTGCTGGGATCATCTATTATTTTGCGACCATTATTCACCTTGTTTGATCATACCATGGAACACACACCAGTTGTAAAAACAGTGTATTCATCCATCAAAGATTTTTTATCGGCATTTGTTGGAAGCAAAAAACGTTTCAATAAGCCGGTTTTGGTTACCATTAATAAAGAAAATAATATTCAGCAACTGGGTTTTATTACCCAGGAAGATTTGAGTGATTTAAAGCTTGCAAAAGGAACCGTTGCAGTTTATGTTCCATTGTCTTATTCTTTTTCAGGCAATTTGCTAATTGTGCCTGCCGACCATATTACTTACGTAGATGCAGGTTCTCCTGAGGTAATGAAATTTATTGTTTCGGGTGGTGTTACCGATCTGGATGACGAATAAAACAAATTTCATATATAACTTCTTTTTTTGGAAGGATATTTGTATCTTGTAGATTCAAATCGAAAAACTATAAGATATGAAGAAGATACTTACCTTGGCTTTTTGCTTTACACTTGCATTTTCGGCCTCAGCACAAAAAATAAAAGTTAGACAATCAAGCGAAAATATTGGTGGCGGAAGTCACAATGCGCTTACTGTTACTTTATATGGGATAAACCCTTCCGATGCAGAAGATGCATTTCGTTCGTTCATGAAAAAATATGATGGGAAGCGCTCTAGTAAGGATGGAGCTATTTTTGTTGACCATGCTACTATTAAAGAGTTTGGAAACAACACCATTGATATTTATGGAAAAGCACAAGGAAAAAAAGGGGATCCAGAAATCACATTTGTGGTAGCATTTGATTTGGGAGGAGCTTTTTTAAACTCCGGAGACCACAAAAGCCAATACAACGAAGCAGAAAAAATCGTAAAGGAATTTGCTGTAAAAGCTACTAAAGATGCAATTGAAGACAAGTTGGAAGATGCTCAAAAGGTTCAATCTAAATTAGAAGATGAGCAAAAGTCACTGGAAAAGGACAATAAAAATTTAAATGAAGATATTGAAGATTACAAAAAGAAAATAAAAAAAGCGGAAGATGATATTGTAAAAAATAAATCCGACCAAGACAAGAAAAAAGGAGAGATAGAAGCGCAGAAAAAGGTGGTTGGTGATATTGATAAACAACTAAAATCGGTAGAATAAAAAAATTTAAATAAAAACAAAACCCTTCGACTCCGCTCAGCGTGACATATGATTGTGTCACATTGAGCGGAGTCGAAATGTTTCATCTCTAATTTAACCGATACATCTTGCCAGGCATAGACCTTACAATCCCCGAAAACTCAAGCGTAAGCAATAAAGACGAGACTTTGCTCATTGGCATCTTTGCGAACAAACAAATATCATCCACATTTGCACTTTCTTTTTCTTTCAAAACATTTACTAAAATCTCTTCTTCAGGTTTTAGCTCAACAAATAATTGTTTTTGAATGGGAGTATTTTTTGCCTTTTGCTCCCAGCCCATAATGTAACTAATGTCGGCAGCGGATTGTATCAACGCTGCTTTATTTTGCTTTATTAAATTGTTGCAACCTACGGAACATTCATCGTTTATTCGTCCCGGGAAAGCAAACACGTCTCTGTTATAACTATTTGCAATATCTGCAGTTATCAAAGAGCCTCCACCAGCTTTCGATTCAATAACGATTGTTGCATCTGACATTCCGGCAACAATTCTGTTTCTTCTTGGAAAATTTTCTCTGTCGGGGATTACCTTGCTAGTAAAGTCGCTTAGCCAACCACCATTCTCTAACATTTTTTCTGCTAAGGGTTTGTGAAGTGCAGGATAAATTTTATCTAAGCCATGTGCTAAACCGCAAACGGTCGTTAAATTATTGTCCATGGCAGCTTTGTGGGCACAAATATCAATGCCATATGCTAAACCACTTACAATAATTGGTTTGTAAATAGCTAAATCGGCAATCAATTTTTCACATAATTGTTTCCCATAATCAGTTGCTTCACGGGTACCAACGATGCTAATTATTTTTTCGGAATTCAAATTTGCTTTCCCTTTAAAATAAAGTAAAACTGGACTATCTTCACAATGGGTTAATCGTTTCGGATATTCTTTATCTAAATAAAAAAGCGGGGTGATTTTATTTTTTTCGATGAATTTTATTTCCTCATCAACCCGATTAAACACTTTTTGTTTCAAAATTGCTTTTGAATGAAAATTACCAATTCCCGGCACCTTTTCCAACGTTGATTTTTTTTCTGAAAACACAGCTTCTGGGCTTCCACAATAAGAAACAAGCCTTTTTGCAAGTACATCACCTATGTTTGGAATAAGGCTAATGGCAATTTTATATTTCAAATTTTCATCCATAATTTATAATTTGTATCTTGCACAATGCTATTTTGTTCGGAAGGAATTCCTGCTGGCAAATCTATTAAATTATAAATGTACATTTCAATTTATGGCTTAATTCATTTGTAATTACTACAAAATTTAGCATTTTTAAATAAATTATTGAATATGAAAAAAATACTTACTCCACTTTTTTTATTTCAGTTTACAATGTCGTTGTTAGGGCAGGACGCCTATATAAAAGGAAAAATATCCGATGCACAAACTAAAGAAACAATTGTTGGAGCTTCTGTTGTTGTGGACGATTCCACAGGAACTGTTACTGACATTAATGGGAACTATTTTTTTAAAACTAAGGAAGGGAAACACAAAGTAGAATTCAAGTCATTAGAATTTAAAAGTCTATTGATGATGATTGATATAAAGACAAACGACACACTTTCAAACGACATTGTTTTGGTTGGCGATGCCAAACAACTTGGAATTGTGGTTGTTTCAGCTGGAAAGTTCGAACAAAATTTAAGTGAAGTTACTGTTTCCATGGAAGTATTAAAACCTTCTTTAATTGAAAATAAAAGTATTCAATCGATTGAAAATGCAGTTGATCAAGTACCTGGTGTGAATGTCATAGATGGACAAGCAAACATTAGGGGTGGAAGCGGCTTTAGTTACGGAGCGGGAAGTCGTGTTTTAGTGATGGTAGACGAAATGCCTATGCTTACTGCAGATGCAGGAGATGTAAAGTGGACATTTCTTCCAGTAGAAAATTGCGAGCAAATAGAAGTCATTAAAGGTGCATCGTCTGCTTTGTTTGGCTCTTCTGCCATGAATGGAGTAATTAACTTTAGAACGGCTTACGCAAAAGATGAACCTGAAACAAAAATTAATTTTTATGGTGGTGTATACACAAAACCGAGTCGTGATTCGATGGCTTATTGGTGGGGCGATACAAATCCAACCTATGGAGGAATAAATTTTTTCCACGCACAAAAAATAAAACAGTTTGATATAGTTATTGGTGGAAATCTTTATGATGATGATGGTTATCGTTATTTAGAAACGGAACAACGTTATCGCGTAAATACAAATTTGCGTTATCGATTTAAAGGGAAATTGCAAGGATTACAAGTTGGGGTAAATGCAAATACTATTCGTACCAAAGGTGGTTTGTTTTTAACATGGGAGAATGATTCTACAGGCTCGTTGCGACCTTCGGGTGGCGATTTGAGTCATTATATTACCTATCGTACAAATGTTGACCCTTTCATCAGTTATCAAACAAAAAATAATTCGCGACATACATTGAGAGGACGCTTTTTTAGAACTATCAATACAAATAATACCAATCAGGAATCAACAGCCGATGTATATTATTCGGAATATCAATTTCAAAAACGATTTGAAAGTGGGTTGACCTGGACTGCGGGTGCTGTTTATAATTACAATGAGGTACATTCCGGTCCGCTTTATGGAACACATTTTAGTACAAATACTTCTGTGTTTACGCAGATTGACAAAAAGTGGAAAAAATTAACTATTTCATTGGGAGCAAGAGGCGAATATTTTAAAACAGATTCAGTTGAAACGCAAGAAGATGTTTATTTGTTGATGGATGAATCCAAACCTATTGCTAAACAATCGAAAGTGAAACCGGTTTTTCGTGCGGGAGTAAACTATCATTTATTTAAAGCTACTTATGCAAGAGCTTCATTCGGACAAGGATTTAGATTTCCTTCTGTTGCCGAAAAATATATTAAAACCAGCGCGGGTGGATTGGATATTTATCCAAATGACAGCTTAAAACCCGAAAGCGGATGGAGTAGTGAAATAGGCATCAAACAAGGTTTGCGATTGGGTGAATGGAAAGGATATTTTGATATTGCTGGCTTTTGGACAGAATACCATAATATGATGGAGTTTACATTTGGGTTGTATGGACCCTTTGTTCCTCCTACTTATGGTGTTGGATTTCAGTCAAAAAATATTGGCAATACTCGAATCAAAGGAATTGATGTTTCATTGCTTGGCTCAGGAAAAATAGGACCAATAGATGTTTCAATGTTATTGGGCTATACATACATTGATGCAATCCAAACAGATTTTGATTTAGCAAGAGATTCTGCATTTAATACTACAAAAAATAATTTATTAAAGTACAGATATAAACATACTGGAAAAGGAGACATTGAGTTGGGGTATAAAAAAATAAGTACAGGCTTAAGTGTTCGTGCAAATAGTTTTATGGACAATGTGGATTCTTATTTTGAAGTGTTTTTTCCTGGGGTAAAAGAATATCGCGCAAAACACAATCAAGGAGATTATATATTTGATTATCGACTTTCTTATCAGCTTCATAAAAACGCGAAACTTTCATTTATTGTCAACAACATGTTTAATCGAGAAGTAATGGGAAGACCTATGGATATTCAACCTCCTAGGGTTTATGCATTTCAGTTAACCGTTAAATTTTAAAATTATGATAACACGCCCTTTTAGTTTCAAAAAATGGATTGACGATAACCGTCATCTTTTAAAACCACCCGTTGGAAATAAAGTTGTGTATGAAGACACTGAATTTATTGTCATGGTAGTTGGTGGTCCGAATGCACGAAAAGATTATCACTTCAATGAAAGCGAAGAATTTTTCTATCAGCTGGAAGGCGATATTATGGTAAAAATTCAAGAAGATGGAAAAGCTGTGGATGTTCCAATTAAAGAAGGGGAAATATTTTTATTGCCTCCTCGTGTTCCTCACAATCCTGTTCGTGGAGTAAATACCATTGGATTGGTAATGGAACGAAAACGTAGAGATGGTGAGCAAGACGGACTAATGTGGTTTTGTGAAAAATGTAACGCTCCTTTATTTGATAAAAAATTTAAGCTTACAAATATCATGACTCAGTTTCAAGAAACCTTTGCTCATTTTTATGGAAGTGCTGATTTGCGTACGTGTAAAAAATGCGGACATGTGATGGAGGCACCAGTGGCTATTAAGCAGGAGAGTTCACATTAGAGGCATTCGTGTTTTGCACGCAGATTTCGCAGATTTTCGCAGAAATTTATTTTAAAGATTGTTTGCAATTCGGGTTATTCCACCGATAATATTATCCGTATTGAAGTTTACGAGCAGTCCAAGCTTCTTATCTGTTAATTTTAAATAAGTAAGCAATTGTTTGTGATGAACAGGAGCCAATATTTCCACAGATTTTATTTCAACGATTACTTTATCGTTCACTAACAAATCAAGTCTAAATCCTAGATCTAATTTTATATCATCATAAATTACTGGAATAGGGACCTGCGTTTTTACAGTAAGCCCCTCCTTATCTAATTCGTATCTCAAAGCAGCTTCGTATACCGATTCTAAAAGGCCAGGGCCAAGTGAATTAGATACTTTAAAAATTGCACCTCTTATCTTATAGGAAATTTCATTTTCTGTCATAAATAAATTTTAAGACGTGAATCTCCAACATTTTTTTGACGTTAGCCGTGTATAAACGGATAATCTGCGAAAATCTGCGAAATCTGCGAGAAAATTAGAAATTTAATTTCGTGAGCGACCAAGATTTTGTCTCAAAAATCAAGACTTGGTTTTTCAAAACAGCCATTCCTAAAATTAATTTCAAGGTTTCTTGTGCCATCATGCTGGCAATAATTCCTGGAAGTGTTCCCAATACTCCATTTTCATCGCAATTAGGAACGTCTTCGGGGTTTGGAGGCTCAGGAAATAAGTTTCTCAAATGTTTCCCTCCTTCGTGATTAAATACCGCAATTTGTCCTTCATAATTTAAAATACTTCCATAAACAATCGGTCGATTTAATTTCACGCAGGTGTCATTTACTAAATAGCGTGTCAGAAAATTATCGGAGCCATCCACAACAATATCAAATTGAGAAATTATTTTTTCTGCAGATGTCTCATTTAGCATTTCATCAAAAATAAGATAGTTGATGTGAGGGTTTAATTTTTTTAATTTTTCGGAAGCAGTAGTTGCTTTTGACTTTCCAACATTATCGGTAGAATAAATAATTTGTCGATGTAAATTGTGTAGCTCCACAACATCAAAATCAATAATCCCGATTGTTCCAACTCCTGCTGCAGATAAGTAGAGTAGAGCAGGACAACCCAGTCCTCCAGCGCCAATCACCAATACTTTTGCAGCATTGATTTTCTCTTGACCTTTCATGCCAAGCTCAGGCATCATCATTTGCCTATTGTATCGGATTAATTCTTCTTTAGAAAGGGCACTCATTATTTTTTATTTCTGAAAACAAGGTTCAGTTTTTTATTGCAAACCTCCAATTGTTTTAATTGCCTATTGCAATACATTATCCCAGTCTTTCCATACTGCTTCATATCCAGCTTCAGAAATTAAGTTTGAAATTTCCTGAGCACTTCTTTCATCACTGATTTCAAATTGTTCCAAAGAAGTTGGCTCAACAGCATAACCACCCGGATTTGTTTTTGAGCCGGCACTCATACTCGTTACACCTAATGGAATAATATTGTTTCTGAATTTTTCTGATTCACGTGTGGAGATTGATAATTCTATATCTTCATTAAATAAACGGTAGGCACAAATTAATTGCACCAAGTCTTTATCACTCACAATCACGTTCGGTTCAATTATTCCTTCTGCTGGGCGCATCCTAGGAAACGAAACTGAAAATTTTGTTTGCCAGTATTTCTTTTGAAGATAATCCAAATGTAATGCATTAAAAAAGGAATCAGTTCTCCAATCTTCCAGTCCTAATAAAATTCCTAATCCAATTTTATGGATTCCCGCAGTTCCTATTCTGTCAGGTGTTTCCATTCGATAAAAAAAGTTTGATTTTTTTCCTTTTGGATGATAGTTTTTATAAACCTCTTCGTGATACGTTTCTTGATATACTAAAACAGAATACACTCCAACTTCATGTAGTTCTTTATACTCTTCTGTTTCTAATGGTTGTACTTCAATTGATATATTTGCAAATTGTGATTTAATTAATGCTATCGCTTTTTTAAAATAATCGATATGCACCGTTTTATTTGCTTCACCAGTAACTAGAAGAATATGATTGAAGCCATTGTTTTTTAGGACTTCTACTTCTTTTAATAGTTCTGCATCCGTTAATGTTTTGCGTTTTATTTTATTATCAAAACTAAACCCACAATAAGTACAAATATTATTACATTCATTGCTCAAATACAAGGGGGCATACATCTGAATGGTTTTTCCAAAACGCTTTTGAGTGAGTGCATGGCTTGCTTGTGCCATTTGCTCAATGTAAGTAACAGCAGCGGGAGAAATCAATGCTTTAAAATCTTCCAATGTTCTTTTCTTGGAAGAAATAGCATGTTCCACATCCTTCGCAGTTTTCGAATAGATAGATATTTTTTGCTCTTCCCAGTTATGAAGTTCAAATATGTTTTTAAAAGTGTGCATCGATTTTTTTTCCGCAGATTCCGCATATTTGCGCAGACCTGTGTGTTTTATTATTTATTTTTTCTTTCAGAGTTTAGTAGCCAAGTAATTTTATTTATTTTTCTGCGTGCATCCTCGAAATCTGCGAGACATTTTTATTCATTTAAAAAAGAAGTCAATGGACTTGATGCCATTGCATGATTTAATTGTTTTGCTAAGCTCGATTCGTAAGCGATTCTTCCAGCTTCTACTGCCATTTTAAATGCAGCAGCCATTGCCGATGGATTTCCTGCAATTGCAATAGCCGTGTTTACTAAAACTGCATCTGCTCCTAATTCCATTGCTTTTGCTGCATCGGACGGACTTCCAATTCCTGCATCAACAATTACTGGAACATTACTTTGTTCAATAATTATTTCTAAAAAGTCGATTGTTTTTAATCCTTTGTTTGTTCCAATTGGTGAACCCAATGGCATTACTGCTGCTGTTCCTGCATCTTCTAATCTTTTGCATAAAACTGGATCGGCATGAATATATGGCAATACAATAAATCCCATTTTTGCCAACTCTTCTGTTGCTTTTAATGTTTCAATTGGGTCGGGCATTAAATATTTTGGGTCAGGATGAATTTCTAATTTCAACCAATTTGTTTCCAATGCTTCACGCGCTAATTGTGCTACAAAAATTGCTTCCTTCGCATTTCTTGCTCCCGATGTGTTTGGCAGCAAATTAATATGTGGATGTTGCAAGTGCGACAATAAGTGATCTGTGTCCGTTTCTAAGTCTACTCGTTTTAATGCCACTGTAACCAATTCCGAAGCAGATGCCAAGACAGCAGCTTCCATTTGCTTTGCGGAACCGAATTTCCCTGTTCCTAAAAACAAACGAGAAATAAATTCTTTGTCTCCGATTTTAAGTGTTTGCATGTAATTGATGATTTAATTGTCCAATTAATAATTTTTTATCCGAATGATTTGTAATAATTCCTGAAACTGCTATTCCGTAAATGCCTGTATTCATCAGTTCTGGAAGGTCTTCCAAAACAATTCCTCCAATTGCATAAATAGGAATAAATATGTTTTTGTTTTTTGATTCACTAATAATTTTAGAATAACCTTCTGTTCCTAAAATCGGGCTCAATTTTTCTTTGGTAGAAGTGAAGCGAAATGGCCCTAATCCCAGATAATCACATTTTTCTTCGATGCGTTTTAAAACATCTTGAAATGTATTCGCAGTTCCACCAATAATTTTGTTTCCCAATATATTTCTTGCTACAATAGGCGATTCATCACTTAATCCAAGATGAACCCCATCTGCATCAATTTGTTTCGCTAATTGAACATTGTCGTTAATGATAAAAGTAGCACCTTGTTTTTTGCAAAGTAGTTTTACTTTTTCTGCAGCGTCAAGCAATTCATTTTCTTTCGCATGCTTGAATCGTAATTGAATCCAATCACACCCCGCATCCAATGCTTGTTGAATGTTGTTGAGCTGTTCAGTAGCTGATTCTCCTTGTGATATGTATTGTAGTTTGCTATACATTGTGAAATCCCAATAATGATTTGTTACTATTTAAAAAGTGTTCAACATATTTTTTTGCCTCAACACAGGAAGTTTTTAAGTCCTGGCCCAATGCAATATTTGCTGTAATCGCAGCAGACAAGACACATCCGGAGCCGTGTTTTGCAGATAGATTGTTTAATGTTGGCTTCAATTCAATACGCTCATCTTTCATATATAAATAATCGATACCAGTTTCTTTTTCATTGTGCCCGCCTTTCAACAATACATTGCAATGCTCTGAAAGTTGCTTTGCGGCTTCTTTTGAATCGACTGTATTGGTTAATAGTATTGCTTCCTGCATATTTGGCGTGATTAAATAAATATTCTTTAAAACGAAAATCAATTCTTTTTTATCAATCGTTTTCTGAAAATCAAATCCTGTACTCGATTTAATAATTGGATCAACAACAATTTTTATTTGAGAATTTTTGTTTTTAATATAGTGCACTAATTGCGACAAATATTCAAACGAAGGCACAATCCCGATTTTTATTACTTCAATAGAATACGAATTCAACATCACTTTTAGTGCATTTAAAACAGATTCTATTTTCTCCCATTGAATTGAATGAAATTTGTTTTCAGTCTGCAAGGTGTTGGCAGTGTTTATACTCAATCCATAAACCTTGTGTTGCTCAAATGTTTTTATGTCAGCGAGCAACCCGGCTCCGGCCGATGGATCAAATCCCGCAACGCTCAGTACACAAGTTGGTTCTTCAGCCATGTTTCTTTTATTTGATTAAATTCTTCAACCGGGTTCTCGCTCTGCCAGATGGAACCTAACAAGGCAATTCCATTGAATCCCATTTTTTTTACAGTGGGGATAGAATGATTATTGATTCCTCCCAACGCTATTATTTTTGTTTGTGTTTTTTCTCCCAGGATAAAATCATCTTTTACAATCGATTTACTTTCTTTTTTTGAAATACTGTTAAAAACCGGACCAAAAAAGCAGTAATCAAAATAGGAGGGTAGCTTTTTATATTCATCCATACTATGAATGGAAGTTGATAATATTTTTCCATTTGAACGATGCTGTTCCAATTCAGGTACTCCGATTTTTTTTCTGCTTTCTTCCGTGAAATGAAATCGCGTAATCTCAAATTGTTCCGAAAGTTTATGGTGTTGATGCAAAGCAATCCTGTGATGAAATTTCGCATCTATTCTTAGTATGAGTTCTGCAACTTCATCAACCGATCCATTTGGTTTACGTAAGTGCAATACTTCCAAGCCATTTATAAAAAGACCATTTATGATCAAACTTTCGTTTACCACAAGACTTGGATTGGAAATAATACATAAACTCATTTCTTAAACGTATTGCTATTTTTAATTGATAACAACCATCCTTCAGCATCTGTTTGATTATTGAAAAATTTTGTTGGTATCTCAGGCTTATTGATTTTCAAATAAAAATTTGCTACTATTTGTTGCGCCATTGATTGTAAGACAAATGCAATTGCAACCCTTTGTTTTAAACCCTCTTCACTTGAAAGAAATTTTCTCGTCTCGTCATCTGCATTGGTATGCTTTCCGGGAACGTGCATAATATAAATTGGTTTCCCTTCATTAAATTCAGTGACCATAGTGTGGATTGGCTTTGATTCCGAAAGAGTAATCAGCCTGTCTTCTTCGGTATTTATCTGACATATCCCATCGCTTCGCAGACAAATCGAAGCAAATTCAAAATGGTGTTCCTTTAGAATGTGAACCCCTTCAGGAAATTTGAACGGTATGATTTTTTTCTTTACCAAAATTGAAAATTTCATTATGAATAAATTTCACTTCCTGAATTCACAAATTCATTTGCTTTTTCTGCCATTCCCTTTTCCAACGAGTCATCACTGGTCATCCCAATTTCTTCTGCATACTTTCTCACATCTTCCGTAATTTTCATGGAGCAGAAATGTGGTCCACACATCGAACAAAAATGAGCCACCTTTGCGCCTTCTGCCGGCAATGTTTCATCATGAAACTCTCTTGCAGTATCGGGGTCGAGCGATAAATTAAATTGATCTTCCCAACGAAATTCGAAACGAGCTTTGCTCAATGCGTTGTCGCGAATTTGTGCTCCCGGATGTCCTTTTGCTAAATCGGCAGCGTGTGCAGCAATTTTATAAGTGATAACACCATCTTTTACATCTTTTTTATTTGGTAATCCTAAATGTTCTTTGGGTGTAACGTAACATAGCATTGCACAACCGAACCAACCAATCATCGCAGCTCCAATTCCTGAAGTGATGTGGTCGTATCCCGGAGCGATGTCTGTTGTTAATGGCCCTAATGTATAAAATGGAGCTTCTTGACATTCTTGCAATTGCTTTTCCATGTTCACTTTGATTAAGTGCATTGGAACGTGCCCAGGACCTTCAATCATTGTTTGCACATCGTGTTTCCAGGCAATTTTTGTAAGTTCTCCTAATGTTTCTAGTTCGGCAAATTGTGCTGCATCGTTCGCATCTGCAATGGAGCCTGGACGTAATCCATCACCCAATGAAAATGCAACATCGTACGCTTTCATAATTTCACAAATTTCTTCGAAGTGTGTGTACAAGAAATTTTCTTTGTGATGCGCCAAGCACCATTTAGCCATAATAGAACCACCACGCGAAACAATTCCTGTAACTCTTTTTGCGGTGAGTGGAACGTAACGTAATAAAACTCCGGCATGAATGGTAAAATAATCTACTCCTTGTTCTGCTTGTTCAATTAATGTGTCACGGAATAATTCCCAAGTAAGATCTTCTGCTTTTCCATTTACTTTTTCAAGTGCTTGGTAAATTGGAACGGTTCCAATTGGAACGGGAGAATTACGAATAATCCATTCGCGTGTTTCATGAATGTTTTTTCCGGTAGATAAATCCATAATGGTGTCAGCGCCCCAACGGCAAGCCCACACTGCTTTCTCCACTTCTTCTTCGATGCTGGAAGTAACAGCACTGTTTCCAATGTTTGCATTTATTTTCACCAAAAAATTTCTTCCAATAATCATTGGCTCGCTCTCCGGGTGATTGATATTGTTTGGAATGATTGCACGACCCATTGCAATTTCATCTCTTACAAATTCGGGAGTGATATGTGTTTTTGGAGTGTTCGCTCCGAAACTATTTCCTTTGTGTTGATGTCCAACGGAATTTAATTTATCAATCATTTGATTTTCACGAATGGCAATGTATTCCATCTCCGCGGTCACAATTCCTTGTTTAGCATAATGCATCTGAGAAACATTGGCTCCTTTTTTTGCACGGAATGGTTTTTTTATGTGCTGAAAACGCAAATGGTCGATTTCTGTTTTTGCTAAACGTTCGTGTCCATAATCAGAGCTAATTTCATCCAACTGTTCCACATCGCCACGTTTCAAAATCCACTCTTCACGCAAACGTGGAAGTCCTTTTTGAATATCAATGGTTGCATTCGAATCTGTGTAAATACCGCTGGTATCATATACTACAACAGATTTGTTTTTTGCAATGCTCTTGCCATTTGCCATGGTATCAGAAAGAGTGATTTCACGCATCGCTACTTGAATGTCATGCAATTCACCTTTTACAAATACTTTTTTAGAATTTGGAAATGGAGTGGTGGTGATGGTTTTTTCGCTAGGTGTTACTTCTGCTTTTTTCATATGGTTCTGCTTTTTTAATTTATCCACCTTGAGTGGCTTTAATAATTAATATAGAGTCGTGGTGTGAAATTGTTTTTGTTTCCCATTCTGTTTTTGGAACAACAGAATTATTAATTGCAATAGCAAGCCCTTTTTGTTTTTGAGGAATTTCCATATCAAGCAATTGCTGAATAGTCAGATTTTGGTCTGATACATTTTTTACTTGATTGTTGATTGTAATTTCCATTCCGTAAAATTTTACTTTAGGAATGGTCGAGGATAGAAAACCATTTACTTTTTCCTTCGTCAGTACTAACTGCATCAGGTTCAAAGGGTATTTCTCAGTTCTCCGATAAGCAGGAGGACACCCCTAAAGTGATATAAAGGTATAAAACTTTGGGTTGGAAATGAAATTTATAAAAGGAATAGTTTTCAACAGAAAACCAGTTTGAATTTGGTCTTAATTCATGATTCAGTTGCAAACATTGATGGTTTCTCCTGATGGAAGTGCGGAATCAAAGTTAGTTCCATTGAACTGGGAGCCAAAGTGGCAATTGCTGAGCTCTCCTCTCGAGCAATTATCGCGAATGATACAAATGCTGCCGGACAGTGAAAGATGTTGCCCATTAATTGTTGTTGCTTCTACTGTGTAGGAATACTCTTTCTCTTTGGAATCTTTTCCATTAAAAGTGCCACTCCAGCCGACACTTAAGTTGCTTGTTTCAAATAGAACTTTTCGATTGCGCTTAACGGTAAATGTTAAGGATGAGATGTTTTTAGTTAGAACATTTAAGACATCATTCACCCCGTCTCCATTTGGAGTAAAAATATCTGGCACCGCAATCACGCAACTATCCACTGACGCAGTTTGTTCTGAACCAGAACAGCAATTTTTCGTATTTGTTTTATTACAACTGCTAAAAACAATACAACTTAGCACGAATAGTGAGATGATATTTTTCATGAGTTTATGATATTAAAAAGAGAGTAAGTGCTTTGTACGGCTTTAGTAAATATACAAAAATTTCAGAAAACAATTTTCTTTGCCTACTACTGTTTCGACATTCGTTCATATCGAACACTATCTAAACGTTTTGTTTGAATTTTTCCATCAGGAAGAATGGTGTGCTCAAAATAGACTGAATCAAAAATAGAGGGCTTTTCAACAGAATCGGTACTCATTGTTTCAGTTAAAGAATAGTTGTAAAATGATTCGCCCTTAAAAAAACTATGTGTTACTGGAGTGAGAGTAATAGAAGTTTCCGTTTCTGCAATAGGGCCACCATTTTCACCACCGTAGGCAATAATATGTGAAACAGGTTTTAGTGATTTGTCAAGTATAATATACAACAAAGCAGAATAATCATCACCATAGAGATAAATAGTAACAGGTGTAAACTCTCCAATCATTTTTTGTTTAGAAACAAAAAGAGCTTCCATATATTGAACAACATAATTCGAATCAATACCTATAATAGGCGCAATCAATCGCATTTTTTGTACACTATCCAATTTCATAAATTCTTTTTTTGCTGTGGAGTCAGTATAAACTTTTGTAAAATCTTTTGTGTCCCAAAATATGTTATCCAGGAACAGTGTGTTTTCAATATTTTGAAAAGCAAACAAACTATCGGGTAATTGAAAACCATCTGTTGTTTGTTCTTCTTGATTGTTAGAACAAGAAAAAAGTGAAATGCTAATTAAAAAGTAGAAGATTTTTTTCATAGAAATTGTGTTTAGTAAAAATAGAAATAAAAAAGTCCCGAATTGCTTTCAGGACTCTTATCGTATGAGATTGTTTCTCTTCGTTCGCAATGGCGCTCCGAAATATTATTCCACCGTAACTGATTTCGCCAAGTTTCTTGGTTGATCCACGTTACAGCCTCTCATCACAGCAATATGATAAGAAAGCAGTTGCAATGGAACAACAGAAACTAATGGGACTAAAATTTCATCTGTCTCCGGAATTTCAATAGTGTAATCCGCCATCTCTTTCACTTGTGTGTCACCTTCGGTTACGATGGCAATAATTTTTCCTTTACGGGCTTTTACTTCTTGAATATTGCTTACCACTTTTTCATACGAAGTTCCTTTTGTTGCAATAACAAAAACGGGCATCTCTTCATCAATTAAAGCAATTGGACCGTGTTTCATTTCTGCTGCAGGATATCCTTCGGCATGGATGTACGAAATTTCTTTTAATTTTAATGCGCCTTCTAAAGCAACAGGAAAAGTATATCCACGACCAAGATACAAGGCGTTGCTAACATTTTTATAAATATCTGCAATGTATTTTATTTGATCATTTGTTTTTAAAACGCGTTCTACTTTTTCCGGAATAGCCTCCAACTCACTCAACAATTGATGAAAGCGGGAAGACGAAATCGTTCCTTTACGGTAAGCAATTCGCAAAGCCATCAAAGTTAATACAGTTACTTGTGCAGTAAATGCTTTTGTAGAAGCTACACCAATTTCGGGTCCTGCGTGTGTATACGAACCTGCATGTGTTGCACGTGCAATGGACGAACCTACCACATTACAAATTCCGATAATAGTTGCACCTTTTGATTTTGCTAATTCAATCGCTGCTAATGTATCTGCTGTTTCTCCTGATTGTGAAATAGCAATCACTACATCGTCTTCATAAACAATAGGATTACGATAACGAAATTCAGAAGCATATTCCACCTCAACCGGAATGCGCGCCAAATCTTCAAATAAATATTCAGCCACCAATCCTGCATGCCAAGATGTTCCGCAAGCAATAAAGATGATTCGTTTTGCATTTAAAAATTTTTGTTCGTATTCGGTAATGCCTCCAAGATTCACAACTCCTTCTGCTGAACTCAATCGACCACGCATACTGTCCTTGATAGAACGCGGTTGCTCGTAAATCTCCTTCAACATAAAATGGTCGTATCCGCCTTTTTCTAAGGCTTCTAATTTCATTTCCAATTCCTGAACATAAGGAGTTTTTACTTTATTCTTAATTGTTTTTAGCTTTAGTTCTTTTCCTCTTTCGATAAACGCAATTTCTTCGTCTTCTAAGTACACTACATTTTTTGTGTATTCTACAATCGGTGTTGCATCGGATGCAATGTAAAATTCATCTTCACCAATTCCAATTACCATCGGACTGCCTTTTTTTGCAGCGAACAATTCATCGGGATTATTTTTAGAAAGAATAACAATCGCATACGCACCCACTACCTGGTTTAATGCTATGCGTACAGCTTCGCCTAAGCGCACATTTTCTTTTTCTTGTATGTCTTCAATTAAGTGAATCAACACTTCTGTGTCGGTATCACTTAAAAAAACATGTCCTCGTTTAATTAATTCAGCTTTAAGTGGGGCATAGTTTTCAATGATTCCATTGTGAATCATCACCATATTTTTAGAAGCAGAATAATGTGGATGTGCATTTACATCATTTGGAACACCGTGCGTTGCCCAACGAGTATGACCTATTCCAATGTTCCCGTTTTTATTTTTTTCGCCAATAAAATTGTGTAAGTCAACAACTTTCCCTTTGCATTTGTATACATTGAGTTCATTATTATCCACCATTGCTACTCCGGCACTGTCATAGCCTCTGTATTCAAGTCGTTGTAATCCTTTAATTAAAAAAGGATAAGCTTGTTTATTTCCGATATATGCAACTATTCCACACATCTGTTAATGTAATTTTGTATAGGTTATGTTTAATTTCATTGGTCGTGTAGCACTAGTTGCTCCGCCAATTACAGCTCTGTTTGCATTTATTGCTCCGTTGGAAGCTAAAATATATAATCCATTATTATTTCTGTCGCCATCCATTACTTGTTGAATGTAGCGTGCAATATTAAAATGATACTGAACGGTTCCTGAATTAAATGTTCCGCCAAAATAGTTGGAGCCTTCAAAAGCATCTGGAATAGCATACGTTGTTCCATCATCATTTATTCCGAATAAAATAAAAGCAGTAGGTGCAGCAAAAGTATCTAGATTGTATGTCGCAACACTCGTATCAACATTAATTATTAATTCTGCTTTGTTTATTCCAATCAATCCATTGCTCACCCAATTCATTAAATGCGGAAAAGTAATTTTTGTTCTTGGCCCGGCCATTCCTTCAATAAAAACAGTTGCGTTTTGTACAGGCGGACTTGCTCCCAATTGTGTAATAAGATTCGCATCTGCTCCTGTAAAATCGTGCGTGAAATGATTGAAGCGTGCAACACTTCCCAAACTAAAATCATAGTTCAAAGAGTCTGCAGTAGTATTTCTATAGTATAATGTAATTTTAGATTCGCCCATTTTGAAATGAAGAATATTTCCTTCTTCTGCAGCTAATCCGGTTGTGTTTTCAGTTGTGATATAAATACCATTTAACAAGGTTTGAAAAGCTGTGTTACTCGAAAGGTTTCCGGCACTCCCATTATTTAATAATAACTGGCCGAATGTCGGGTCTAGTTGTGCACGCAATTGTGCTTTTAAATTATCGCCTAAAACATTCACACTATCCAAGCTTCCAGGACGAGGTTTAAAAACATATCCACCTCCGGTAGTTAACTCCGTTCCATAAGTTAATGTAGAATTTGAATAATAAGTACTGGATGTACTCATTGTTTGCGTCACTTGATACACATTTAATTTTTGATTTTTTCTATCTTTTTTACCATAAGCTGCCCCATCGTAAATCAACGAAAGCACAATTGAATCGCAAATCGGTCCTGTTCCAAAAGTAGTTGAAAGAATATTGCTTGGCAAACGCACTTGTGTATACATGGATGCAGTAGCAGTTCCAAAAACAGGGTCAATATATTTTCCAATCAAACCTACACCAGTTGAAATAAGTGTTTCATCGGTAATGAGTGAATCGCCTTTCACGGTTTGAGTTAAAATA
Organism: Bacteroidota bacterium; assembly: GCA_023251805.1. GTDB lineage: Bacteria > Bacteroidota > Bacteroidia > 2-12-FULL-35-15 > 2-12-FULL-35-15 > 2-12-FULL-35-15. The sequence continues at coordinate 50,442 of JAHEYB010000001.1, forward strand.
GTGGTGGTATCTTGGTAGCCAACATTCAATAAATCGTTTTCGGGTTGTACATCTAATCCAACTACGCTCGACTCGTCACACGATGTCAAACAAATACTCACACAAAAAGGGAGTATAAAAAAAAATTTTGTCCCGATTGCTCGAGACAAAATTTGAGGTATGCTGTTCTGTATTTTCATAAAAAAATTTTAGTCAACCATTTCTGCCACTTCTTCTAACACGGAATCATAAAATTCAGAATAAGCATCAATGTATTCGTTGTTATCACCGGAAACAAAATCCAAATATGGTTTGCCCGATTTTTTGATGTATTTTTCTACATCCGAATTAATTTTTGCACTTCCTTTAATGATACCATCTGCTAAATCTACAGCGGCCTTACTTATGTTTACAAAGGTAGGGTTTTTATAATGCTCTACATCGCCTTTTTCAATTCCTTCGTGAAGAACTTTTTTAGCGAAATCTTTGTGAAGAGGAGTAGTAAACTCATCATCATAAACCGAGTAAACAATTTTTGTTTCTGCAAACAAAGGGTTGTCTTTAAACGATTTTTTCAAATAAAGAGCAGTTAAACTTGTCATCCAACCATGAAGGTGAACAACATCAGGTGACCAGCCTAGTTTTTTAACTGTTTCGATAACACCTCTGCAAAAGAAAATGGCACGTTCATCATTGTCGGCAAAAGAGTCTCCTTTTTTGTCGGTTAAAATGTGTTTACGCTCAAAATACTCTTGATTATCAATAAAATAAACTTGCATACGTGCCGCCTGAATGGAAGCAACTTTAATAATTAATGGGTGATCGTTGTTATCAATAATTAAGTTCATTCCGGATAAACGAATTACTTCGTGTAGCTGATTTCTTCTTTCATTAATGATTCCGAATTTTGGCATGAATAATCTAATTTCTTTGCCTCGTTCTTGTATTCCTTGTGGTAATTTTCGTCCGATAACACTCATAGGTGTTTCATCTAAATACGGGGTAACTTCTTGCGATACAAAAAGAACTCTAGCTTTCTTCTTCATAAGATCGAATTAAGGTTAGGTTTTTAAAAAAGTATACAAAAGTAAGCAAAAATTTCCGTAATTTCAAAGTATTAATATTAGATTTGGCCTGTTTTGTCGGAAAAACAAGCCCATTAATACTGATTTTGCTGCTTATTAACACTTTTTGGCTCCCATGATTATTTTTAATTCAATAGAACAACTTCAAAATCACTTAAATAGTATACGAAACCAGAAAAAAAGTGTTGGCTTTGTTCCAACTATGGGAGCGCTTCATCAAGGGCATATCTCATTGATTAACAGAGCAAAAGCTGATTCTGACGTGGTTGTATGTAGCATTTTTGTCAATCCAACTCAATTTAATGATCTTTCTGACCTAGACAAGTATCCTAGAACTTTAGCGGCTGATTGCCAGCTACTTGAAAAGGCAAATTGCGATATTGTATTCGCTCCGGAAGTAACAGAAATGTACACCGAAGCTGAATTAGACCTCAAAAAACAAAAAATAGAGGATAAAAGCTGGACTTTAGGCAAACAAGTGGATTTTGGAATGCTTGAAACTGTAATGGAAGGTGCCCAGCGTCCAGGTCACTTTAATGGTGTAGCTCAGGTAGTTAGCAAACTTTTTAGAATCGTAAGTCCTGATAAAGCGTATTTCGGACAAAAAGACTTTCAGCAATTAGCTATTATAAGGAGTATGACCAAACAATTGGAAATGCCCATCCAAATTATTGCTTGTGACATTATTCGCGAACCCAACGGCTTGGCAATGAGTTCTAGAAACGAGCGATTGACAAAAGAAGAAAGAAGTTTAGCTGCTATTATTTCTCAAACATTATATACTATAAAGCAAGAGTACCTTTCAAAATCGGTTGGAGTTTTAAAGCAAGAAGCATTGCAGAACATTCAAACTGTTCCAGCCATCACCATGGAATACATCGAAATTTCAGATTCCGATTCATTGCAAGCCATCAGTGATTTTAAACAAAGCAAAAGTGCTGTTGTTTGTATTGCCGTTAAATTGGGGGCCGTGCGGTTGATTGATAATGTGGTTTTGTACTAATTAGGCAGTTTCTGAATAATAGTAACTCTGTGTGATTCATATAGTCTGATGTTTATTAGAAGAGTGCGGCTGACGTCCACGAAAAGAGCGAACCACAAGTTTCGTGGCTATATGGCGTAAGGCATTTGCGGGAAAGACGAAAGCTTGGGGTTGGTTTTCGTGGTCGCTTTTTCTTTGTTTCTTTCTTTTTGAGAATCAAAAGAAAGAAAAGGGAAAGAAAGAACTCAAATCATACTAATATTGTGGAATGCCTTTTAGGAGAGCACAATTTGTATATATAAATCCTTACTCCGTCTAAAATCCTACCTTAGAATTGAATTTATTTATTTAGTTTTGTTCCCGTTATGCAAATAGAAGTTTTAAAATCAAAAATCCATCGGGTAAGCGTTACAGAAGCTGATTTAAATTATATCGGTTCGGTAACGATTGACGAAAATTTAATGGATGCTGCCAATTTTATTGAAAATGAAAAAGTAGACATTTTCAATTACAACAACGGAGAACGTTTTTCCACCTATGTCATAAAAGGAGAACGTGGTTCAGGCGTTATTTGTTTAAATGGCCCTGCTTCTTTAAAAGTAAAAGTTGGCCATGAAGTCATTATTGTTTCTTACGCTATTATGGATTTTGAACTTGCTAAGAAACACCAGCCAACCGTTGTTTTTCCTGACCCGAAAACAAATTCTTTAAGATAGTATTTTGAAAAAACAAATGCTCAACATATTAAAAATCCTTTTCTTTTTAGGATTAGGAATTGCTTTGATATGGCTGGCATTACGAAAAACAACGGACCAAGAGTTCGCAAATATTAAAACATCTTTTTTAACTGCGAACTATTTTTGGGTTTCACTATCCATCTTAATCACCGGACTAAGTCATTTTTTTAGAGCAGTTCGCTGGAAAATTCTTTTAAAACCCTTAGGCCATACTCCAAAAACTTCCAATACTTTTTTTGCAGTAATGGTAGGCTATCTCGCCAATTTTGCAATTCACCGCATGGGAGAAGTAACTCGTTGTGGATTGCTTACAACATATGAAAAAGTGCCATTTACTGCAGGTTTCGGAACCGTTATTTCGGAGCGGGCATTTGATGTCGTTTGTTTGCTTATCATCTTTTTTGCTGCCTTGGGAATGGAGTTCGATCGTATTTATGGCATCGCAAACAATTTAATTTTTCATACTATTTCTCAAAAATTTCATTCCTTGATGGAGAAACAAACGTTTGTTATCGGAGCGGGGATTACACTTTTCATAATTGCAATTGCAATGTTTTATTTTCGTAAAAAAATCCAATCCTTGTTTTCAACAAAAGTAAAAGGCTTTTTAAACGGACTGTGGAGTGGATTGATAAGTATAAAAAATGTTGACAAGCCCGTTTGGTTTATTGTTCATACCATTCTTATATGGACAATGTACGTTCTGCAAGTGTATGTATGCTTTTATGCGTTTCCGGAAACATCACACTTGTCGATAATGGTAGCGGTTGTTATTGTTGTGTTTGGAAGTTTGGGCGTGATTGCTACTCCGGGTGGAACAGGTGCTTATCAGTTAATTGTTATCCAAATCCTGATGTCGATATACTTGATTTCATACACCTCTGCTTTTGCTTTTGCTTGGGCCGTTTGGACATCCCAGTTTATTTTTATTCTATTCACAGGATTCCTTTCCCTGCTTCTTTTAACATTGCTAAATAAAGTGGCAAAGCCTGAGGAATAATATTCCTATTTTTACATCAAGCATTTATAATTCACGATTCATAATTTATAATTTTTTTCATGGTTCCTTACAATCAAAAACGTCCTGCTTTAGAAATTATTCAGGAGAAAATATTTACACAAGAAACATTATTAAAACCATTAATCGTTTGGCGATTCAAAGGCGATAAAATTGTTTTTACAAACGGATGTTTTGATATTATTCATCGCGGACATGTTGACTATCTTGCGAAAGCAAGTGATTTAGGGAATCAATTAATTGTTGGAATCAATAGCGATGCTTCTGTAAAACGTCAAGGTAAAAGCAGCTCTCGTCCTTTGCAAGATGAACAAACACGTGCTTTGATTTTGGCTTCTTTACACTTTGTAAGTGGTGTAATTATTTTTGATGAAGACACTCCATTGGAATTAATCAAATTTGTTAATCCGGAAGTATTGGTGAAAGGTGCAGATTATGATGCGAATGAAACAAACATTACCAGCAAAAAATACATTGTAGGCTCTGATGTTGTGAAAGCAAATAAAGGGGATGTGAAAACGATTGAATTTTTGGAAGGGTTCTCTACGAGCGGAATCGAACAAAAGATAGTAGATAGTAAACAGTAGACAATTAAAAAAAGTAAACAATAAACAAATTAAAATAAAAGGGAAGAGAATATGGGAGAGCAAAATAATTCTTCATTTAAGTTTAAAGATTTAACAGTATATAAAAAAGCATTTGAGCTTTCAATGGATATTTTTCAAATAACAAAAAAGTTTCCAACGGATGAAAAGTATGGCTTGACAAGTCAAATCAGAAGATCTTCTCGATCGGTTTGCTCTTCAATTGGAGAAGGTTATAGAAAACGAAAATACGAAGCTCATTTTATTAGCAAAACTAGTGATGCAGATATGGAAAACAGTGAAACAAGCGTTTGGGTCGATTTTGCTTTTGAGTGCGGATATATAGATAAGTTAGATCAAACAAATTTTAATAATAAAGCAGCAGAGATAGGGCGATTATTAAATCATATGATGGAAAACCCTCAAAAATATAATCGAAGCTAGTAATGAATTGTCTATTGTTTACTTTTTTTAATTGTCTACTGAATTAATGGCTAAAACAAAAACATCTTTCTTCTGTCAAAACTGTGGAACGCAATCGGCAAAATGGATTGGAAAATGTCCTTCTTGTAATGAGTGGAATACTTATGTAGAAGAAGTTGTTTCAAAAGGAGAAGATGCAAAAACACCTGGTATTGCTAGTACAAGCACACAGCGTGCTTCCAAACCACAATTGGTTACGGAGATAAATTTAGAAGCGCATCCTCGCATCGAATTATACGATAAAGAACTTTCAAGAGTATTGGGTGGTGGATTGGTTCCAGGCTCATTAACTTTATTTGGTGGTGAACCAGGAATTGGAAAATCTACTTTGATGTTGCAAGTTGCTGTGAACATGAAGAACTTAAAAGTACTTTATGTTTCAGGTGAAGAAAGTGAACAACAAATTCGTATGCGTGCCGAACGTATCGGAATGAACAATCCGAATTGCTACATCTTAACAGAAACATCCACGCAAAATATTTTTAAGCAAATTGAACAACTGGAACCGAATTTTGTCATCATCGATTCTATTCAAACATTACATTCTGCGCATATTGAATCATCACCAGGAAGTGTTTCGCAAATTCGTGAATGTACTGCAGAGTTGCTGCGTTATGCAAAAGAAAGCGGAACTCCTGTTTTTTTAATCGGACATATTACCAAAGACGGAAGTTTAGCGGGACCGAAAGTACTGGAACACATGGTAGACACTGTTCTACAATTTGAAGGAGATAGAAATCACGTGTATCGTTTGTTACGCACAGCAAAAAATCGTTTTGGTTCTACCAACGAATTAGGAATTTATGAAATGCAAGGAAGTGGTTTGCGCGAGGTAAGCAACCCATCCGAAATATTAATTACAGCTCGTGAAGAATTAGTAAGTGGAGTTGCTATCGCAGCTACGATGGAAGGAATGCGTCCAATGTTGATTGAAACACAAGCGCTTGTAAGTACTGCTGCTTACGGAACACCACAACGTTCATCAACAGGTTTTGATTTAAGAAGATTGTCGATGTTGTTAGCTGTTTTAGAAAAACGTTGCGGATTTAGATTAGGGATAAAAGATGTGTTCTTAAACATTGCCGGTGGAATAAAAGTGGAAGATCCAGGAATTGATTTAGCATTGGTGTGTGCAGTTCTTTCAAGTAATGAAGATATGCCCATCTCTCCGAAAGTTTGTTTTGCAGGCGAAGTTGGCTTGAGCGGTGAAATTCGCCCGGTGAATCGTATCGATCAACGTATTTCCGAAGCCGAAAAATTGGGCTTCGAACATATCTTTATTTCCAAATACAATAAAAAAGGATTGGATTTAAAAAGCTACCACATCAAAATTACCATGGTTGGTAAGATAGAAGAGGTGTTCAGCTTGTTGTTTGGATAGTATTAGCCAGGACCCTCAGATCGTGGTAAGGAAATCCCAAAATATAAATTGTGCTTTAGTTTCAATAGCAATGCTAGTGATTAGCCACGACCTTCAGGTCGTGGTAAAAGTTCCCCCACCAAAATAGGGCTTTAGCCCAAACTAAACTATTCTCAGTTGTGGCTAAAGTCCACGAGTCTCATCACCATCTATTCCCCCCGAGCTAAAGCACAGAGCACCTTACCACTATTAATTCCCTACATTTGTATGTATGCCAACACTCAACATTATATCGTGGTTTGATAAAAGCACCGTAAAACACTTACGCTTGCCTTTTTCCTATCATTTAATGCCAGTGTTTTTATTTGCATTGAGTCAGGCTGAAACAATCAACTGGCAAAACACAATTATTGCATTTCTAATTTTACACCTGCTCATTTATCCTTCCAGTAATGGATATAATAGTTATCAAGATAAGGATGAAACAAGTATCGGAGGCTTAAAGCATCCGCCAAAAGTTTCAGAAAATCTATTTTATGCAACACTTCTTTTAGATGTTGTTGGCGTTTTACTCGCTTCTATTGTTTCTATTCATTTCTCCATTTTTGTATTGATCTATGTCTTGATTTCTCGTGCATACAGCTATCGTAATTTGCGGTTGAAAAAACATGCTGTTATCGGTTTTTTGACGGTGTTTGTGTTTCAAGGAGCTTTTACTTACGTGATGGTGGCATCAGCACTTGCTGATTTTTCTGTAGAAAACTTTTTTACCCTCAATAACGTAATTTGTGTGAGTGTTGCTAGTTTGTTCATTGGAAGCGTTTATCCACTTACGCAGATTTATCAGCACCAAGCAGATAAAAAAGATGGAGTAACAACCATCAGTTACAAATTAGGATACACCGGAACATTTGTGTTTTCGTCTCTTATGTTCGGTGTAGCAAGTGGATTGTTGTACTACTATTTTGATAAAAAAAATGAGCTTATTAATTTAATCTTGTTTTTTATCTTGATGTTACCAGTTGTAATCCGTTTATTTGTTTGGTTTATGAAAGTGAGGAAAGACAACTCCCATGCAAATTTTGAAAACACTATGAGTATGAATTTGATGGCTTCTTCGTGCATGAATATTTATTTTTTAACTTTAATACTGAATCATCACTTTTCTTGGTTCTAAGTCTTCAACTCAGCTCAGCCTGACGAATGGATATAATAATATTAATATGAGTAAAATAATTTCCATAGGAACTGCCGTACCCGAGCATCGCACCAAACAACCTGCGATACTCGAATTTATGCAAGCAGCATATGGAAACGATGTGGCTTCTCGTAAACTAAATGTACTGTTCAACAATAGTGGGATTAGTTCACGCTATTCGGTCATTCCGGATTTTGATAAGAGTAAAAATCAGCACATTTTCTTTAATGGAACACCTAGCACAGCAACAATTGAAAACCGATTGGATGTATTCAAAGAAAAAGCAATTCCATTAGCGCTCGATGCAATTGAAAATGCGTTTAAAAAAATCGATACAAATTTTGAAACGTTTGGTGTCACACATTTAATCACCGTTTCTTGTACAGGCTTGTATGCTCCTGGTTTGGATGCTGTTTTAATTGAAAAATTAAATCTTCCAAAAGATATTTTTCACACCTCAGTGAACTTTTTAGGATGTAATGCTGCTTTTCATGCCTTGAAAATCGGAGATATGATTACAAAATCGGAGCCTGATGCAAAAGTGTTGATTGTTTGCGTGGAGCTGTGTACCTTGCATTTTCAGCCGAAAAACAATCACGACAATTTATTATCAAATACCATTTTTGGTGACGGAGCGGCAGCGGTTATCATGACATCTGCAGACAACAATCAAAAAGGAATTAGCATCAAAGGATTTTATTCGTTGTTGTTGGATGAAGGGAAAGAGTTGATGGGTTGGAACATTACGCCAGTAAATTTCGAAATGATTTTGGATGCGAAAATTCCAGAAATGATCGGAGATAAAGTCAACGAAATTGTCGTAAGTGCATCAAAAAAGTTAAACATACAACCCGAATCAATATCGCAGTGGGCCATTCACCCGGGAGGAAAGAAAATTGTAGATGTGATAAAAAACAAATTGCAACTCAGCGATGAAAAAGCAAAAGCATCTTACAAAGTATTAGATGAATTTGGAAACATGTCTTCCCCAACTATTTTATTTGTATTAAATGAGTTGATGAAAGAATCCAAAGCGGGAGATATAATTTTCTCAATCGGATTTGGCCCTGGTTTAAGTATAGAAACGGCTTTGTTTATTAATGAGTAAATTCACTAATCGCTCCTACGAACTCGAATTACTGGATGCAACCAACATCCCTAAAGAATTACTTTTTCAAAACCTTCGTGAATTAGATGTGGTAAATCGTTTGTTGGGAGGACACGCAATCACACTCTCTGGAATCAAAAAATTAGTCAAGAATAAAAATAAAACGTATCACATCATTGATATTGGTTGTGGAGGCGGAGACGCCATGATTCAAATTGCGAAATGGGCAAAAATAAATTCCTATAAAGTAAAATTAACGGGAGTTGATATGAATGCGGATTGTATTGATTACATGAAAAATGCTTGCAAAGAGTTTTCTGAAATCGATGGAGTAGTGATGGATTATCGCGATTATTTAAAAACAAATGCGAATGTAGACATTGTGCATTGCTCCTTGTTTTGCCATCATTTAAAAGAGGATGAGTTGATAGAGTTGTTTCAATACATGAATAAACATGCACATGTTGGATTTGTAATAAACGATTTACAGCGACAATGGTTTGCGTATTATAGCATTTGGTTTTTAACACGTTTATTAAATGGTTCTTCTTTGGTAAAAAATGATGCGCCATTATCGGTGTTACGCGGATTTAGAAAAAACGAGTTGGAAAAATTATTGAATGAATCAGAAGTGAAAAATTATTTTTTGAGTTGGAAATGGGCATTTAGATATTTAGTGACAAAAAATTACAACACAGAGAACGCAGAGCTAAAAAGAGGTCCACAGAGTTAATAGAGGAAACAAATCAACTCTGTGAAACTTTGAAAACTCAGTGAACTTTGTCTTGAAAATGGGCTTTCAAATACTTGGTGACAAAAAATTACAACACAGAGAACGCAGAGCTAAAAAGAGGTCCACAGAGTTAATAGAGGAAACAAATCAACTCTGTGAACCTCTGCAAACTCGGTGTCCTCTGTTTTGAAAATTCGGAAGTTTAATGAACAACTCTAACACTTACAAAGTAAGTATTATCGGTGGCGGATTAGCCGGTTTAGCATTAGCCATACAACTAGCTGATGCCGGACACTCTTGCGTGTTGTTCGAAAAAAATAAATATCCCTTTCACAAAGTGTGTGGAGAATATATTTCCATGGAGTCTTGGAATTTTTTAGAGCGATTGGGATTAAATTTATCGGAATTAAACCTTCCTAAAATAAATCGTTTACAAGTTTCATCCCCCTCCGGAAAATTATTAAAACACCAATTGGATCTTGGTGGCTTCGGAATCAGCAGATATTTGTTAGATTCCAAGCTTTCGGAAATTGCTAAGAATAAAGGAGTTCGCGTATTAGATGATTGCAAAGTAAACGATGTGAAGTTTAATGAAAATCAATTTACTGTCGATTCCGCTCAAGGAATTTTTACTTCTGAACTTTGTATCGGAGCCTGGGGCAAAAAAAGTAACCTTGATACAAAATTACGGAGATTGTCCCCCGGAGTTTATCCTGAGCGGAGTCGAAGGAGAGGGGGCAGGGGGAGGGCCGGACAGAACTACGTTGGAATTAAATACCATATCAATATTGATTTTCCAGCTGATTTAATTGAGCTTCATAACTTTAAAAACGGTTATTGCGGAATTTCTAAAATAGAAGAAGATAGATATTGTCTGTGTTATTTAACAGATTCAGAAAACCTAAAAAAGTATAATGGCGATATCAACAAAATGGAAAAAGAAGTATTGTTTCAAAATCCATTTTTGAAAGAGTATTTTTCCAAAGCAAAATTTTTATTTGAAGAACCATTAGCCATTTCGCAAATTAAAATTGGTTATAAAAGTGCTGTAGAAAATAATATTCTAATGCTAGGCGACACTGCAGGAAATATTGCACCATTGAGTGGAAACGGAATGAGCATGGCGATGAGAAGCTCTTTTGAGCTCAATAAGTTGTTAAATAGTTACTTTGAGAATAAAATCACGAGAGAAAAATTAGAAAATCAGTATTTGAAATTCTGGACTTCTCAATTCAAAAAAAGAGTAGAACTTTCGAAAACATTACAAAAACTTTTAAAAAATTCAGGGATGACTAATTTGGCAATTGCTTTTTTAAGAGTCGTTCCCTTTTTGAGGAATGCAGTAGTGAAATCAACACACGGAAAGCCGTTTTGATTTATTTTGTTAAATTTACCCTATGAACTTAGACTTATCAGGAAAAACAGCAATGGTGTGTGGAAGTACACAAGGAATTGGAAAGGCAGCAGCAATTGAATTAGCATTGCTTGGTGCAAATGTTGTTTTGGTTGCCCGTAACGAGGAATCATTAAAAACTTCTTTAAAAGATTTAGATGCTTCAAAAGGACAGAAGCACAATTTCCTTGTTGCGGATTTCCAACAATCCAATCAATTAAAAGAAAAAGTAGAAAATTATATTGCAACGCAAGGAGCAATTCACATTTTGGTAAATAATACGGGTGGACCACCAAGCGGACGAATCCAAAATGCAAAAGTGGATGAATTTTTACTAGCCTTCAACAACCATTTGGTGTGTAACCACATTTTAGTTCAAGCCACCATCGAAGGAATGAAAGAAGCAAAATACGGTCGTGTGATAAACATTATCAGCACCTCTGTAAAAATTCCTTTGAAAAATTTAGGTGTGTCAAATACCATTCGTGCTGCTGTTGCTAATTGGAGTAAAACATTGGCGAATGAAGTAGCATCCTATGGAATTACTGTCAACAATGTGCTTCCCGGAGCAACCTTAACTGGAAGACTAGAAAGCATCATTGAAAATAAATCAAAAAACACAGGTGAATCTTTAAACGAAATTAAAAACGAAATGGAAAGTGAAATTCCATTGGGTCGTTTTGCTGAACCAGCAGAAGTGGCGAATGCGATTGCGTTTTTAGCTTCCCCAGCAGCTTCTTACATCACTGGAATTAATGTTCCTGTGGATGGTGGAAGAACGGGGAATTTGTAGTTAAATAGAATCTTCGTAACCCCTGTCGTGTTTCAGGCCAGCACCCATTGCAGCTTCCACAGCTAATTCATCACAACGATTATTTTCAGCATTAGATGCATGTCCTTTTACCCAAACAAATTTTATTTTGTGTTTGCGGTAAATTTTTAAAAAGCGCATCCACAAATCCGGATTTTTTTTGTCTTTGAAATTTTTCTTCTCCCAACCAAATACCCATTTCTGTTCTACAGAATCCACCACATATTTTGAATCGGAATAAATAGTTGCTTCAGTTCCTTCTTTTTTTAAGGACTCCAATGCAACAATTACACTCAACAATTCCATGCGATTGTTGGTAGTTAATTTAAATCCTTCCGAAATTTCTTTGCGATGAGTGCCTGCAATCATTACCACACCAAATCCACCCGGACCAGGATTCCCACGAGAAGCACCATCTGTGTAAATTTTAATCATAGTTTTAAAAAGTAAACAATAGACAATAAAAAAAGTAAACAAAAAGTAGATGTGAATATTTTTATTTGTCTACTGTCTATTCCCTTTTTCTTGTCTACTCATTTCAAATTCCCGCATGTGTTCTAAACAACTTCACAGCAATTGCCAATAGGATTATACCAAATACTTTTCTCAAAATATTAATTCCACCTACACCGAGTATTTTTTCCAAATGGTGCGTATTTTTAAGGACGATATAAACAAAAATTAAATTCACAACAATGGCAACCAAAATATTTTCGATGTAGTATTCTGCCCGTAAAGAAAGTAAGGTAGTGAGTGTTCCTGTTCCTGCAATCAATGGAAATGCAATGGGAACAACTGAGGCAGTTGCTGCTGTTTCTTCTTTATAAAATTTCACACCCAAAATCATTTCCAATGCTAAAAAGAAAATGATGAAAGAACCTGCAATTGCAAACGAGCTTACATCAATTCCAATAAGTTTTAGAATTTGTTCTCCAACAAACATAAACACAATCATAATCACTCCCGAAACGATCGTGGCTTTCTCAGATTGTATTTTTCCTACTTTGCCTTGTAAGTCAAGTAAAACAGGCAAAGAACCAATGACATCAATCACAGCAAATAAAATCATGCTGAGTGTCGCTATTTGTTTAAAATCGAAATGCATAGTGTATGTGTTTATTTATTTCTCTGTGTAACTCTTTTTTTTCTCTGCGTGCTCTGTGTTGAAAAATATCATGATAGTAGCCCCTCAATAACCTTAGGAAAAAATTCGTGCTCCAACAAATGAATTTTTTTTGCTACATCTTCGGCACTGTCATTTTCTGATACAATACATTTGTGTTGTGAAATAATTTTTCCTTTATCGTATTCTTCGTTCACAAAATGAATACTAATGCCGCTTTCTTTTTCTTTTGCTTCAATCACCGCGTTGTGAACATTCATTCCAAACATTCCTTTTCCCCCAAATTTTGGTAAAAGTGCGGGGTGAATATTTACAATTTTATTTGGGAACGCCTTTATTAAATTTTTCGGAACCAGCCATAAAAATCCGGCAAGTACAATTAAATCAATTTTCGCATTATTAAGTTGTTCAATTACTTCATTGCTTTCAAAAAAAGAATGTCGCTCTAAAATCAATGTTGGGATGTTGCTATTTTTTGCACGATTTAAAACATTGGCGGTTGATTTATTAGAAACAACTAAAGCAATTTGAATATTTTTAGAAGCTTTAAAATAATCGATAATGTTTTGTGCATTGCTTCCTTCTCCAGAAGCAAAAATGGCAACATTTTTAATCATGCTACAAAAGTAGTATTTTTACAAAAAGCAGAATTTAAAATGGGAAAAACATATCCATATATCGAATATACGCGAGAATCCTTTTCGGAGGAAGAAATGTTGGCGCGTAGCAAAGAATTTTACGAGTGGCTGGATAAACGAAGAACAGTACGAAATTTTTCTGATAAACCCATTCCTAAAGAAGTGATTGAAAACATTCTTTTGGCAGCTTCAACAGCACCCTCCGGAGCGCATAAGCAACCTTGGACATTTTGTGTGGTGACCAACCCCGATACAAAAAAACAAATTCGTGCGGCTGCAGAAAAAGAAGAATATGATAGCTACAATGGTAGAATGACCGATGAATGGTTGGAAGATTTGGCTCCCTTAGGAACAAACTGGGAAAAACCATTTTTAGAGGAGGCTCCAGCACTAATCATTGTCTTCAAAAGAGCTTACGAATTTGTAGATAAGAAGAAGAAAAACAACTATTATGTAACCGAGTCGGTTGGTCTGGCAACTGGCTTTTTGTTGGCGGCAATCCACCACGCAGGGCTCGTAGCGCTTACGCACACGCCCAGTCCAATGAATTTTCTGACAAAAGTGCTTAACAGACCTGAAAATGAGCGTCCCTTTTTGCTTATACCCGTTGGATACCTTGCAAAAGAGACGCAAGTGCCTGATTTAAAGAGAAAAACCTTGAAACAAATTGATGTTTTTTATGAATAATTAGCTTATTTTTTTGTAATTATGCATATAACTATATCTTTGCACCCTAAATTAACCAAAAAACATTTAAAAAAATGTCAGACATTGCAACAAAAGTAAAAGCTATCATCGTTGATAAATTAGGTGTTGACGAAAAAGAAGTAACACCAACAGCAAGCTTTACAAATGATCTAGGAGCAGATTCTTTAGACACTGTAGAATTGATCATGGAATTTGAAAAAGAATTCAACATCGCTATCCCTGATGACCAAGCTGAAAAGATTGGTACTGTAGGTGATGCAATTGCTTATATCGAAGCAAACGCAAAATAATTCTCCCAAAAGATTTATTTAATGAAGATTAGACGAGTAGTAGTAACAGGACTTGGCGCAATCACACCTTTGGGTAATAATGTTTCCGATTTTTGGAACAACCTTCTCAAAGGCGTTAGCGGGGCTGCTCCTATTACTCGTTTTGATGCTTCTAAGTTCAAAACCCAATTTGCTTGCGAAGTAAAAGGATTTAATCCCGAAGAATACCTCGACCGTAAAGAAGCCCGCAAAATTGACCCCTTTTCTCAGTATGGTTTATGTTCCGCTATTCAGGCTGTTAAAGATGCCGGACTAGATGGAGAAAATGCATTTGATAAAGACAGAGCAGGCGTTATTTGGGGTTCAGGAATCGGAGGATTGCAAACTTTTCAAGACGAATGTTTTGGTTATGCTAAAGGCGATGGAACTCCGCGTTTCAACCCTTTCTTCATTCCTAAAATGATTGCAGATATTTGTTCCGGACACATCTCCATCCGTTTCGGAATGCGTGGCCCAAACTTTACTACTGTTTCTGCTTGTGCTTCTTCTACCAATGCGTTAATTGATGCGGCTACTTATATTAAATTAGGGAAAGCCGATATCATTGTAACGGGTGGTTCCGAAGCTGCCGTTTGCGAAGCAGGAATTGGTGGATTCAATGCTATGCATGCCCTTTCTACACGTAACGATTCTCCTCAAACCGCATCCCGTCCATTTGATGTGGATCGTGATGGTTTTGTTTTAGGTGAAGGTGCCGGCTGCTTAATTCTTGAAGAGCTAGAACATGCTTTAAAACGTGGTGCAAAAATTTATGCCGAAGTTGTTGGTGGCGGTATGACTGCTGATGCAAATCACATTACAGCTCCACACCCCGAAGGATTAGGTGCTTTAAATGTAATGCGCAATGCTTTACAAGATGCTGAAATGAAACCGGAAGACATTGATTATGTGAACGTACACGGTACTTCTACTCCTTTAGGTGATGTTGCTGAAACAAAAGCTATTCTTGGTGTTTTTGGCGAACATGCGTATAAGTTAAATATCAGCTCTACCAAATCAATGACCGGACATTTACTTGGCGCTGCCGGTGCAATTGAAGCAATTGCTTGTGTATTGGCTTGCCAAAATGATATTATTCCTCCTACCATCAATCACTTCAATGACGATCCGGCTTTGGATAATAAATTGAACTTGACTTTTAATACAGCTCAAAAACGTGTTGTACGTGCTGCTTTAAGCAATACATTTGGTTTTGGCGGACACAATGCTTCGGTAATTGTAAAAAAATATACAGCCTAATTTTCTCTTGGCAAAATTTACCAAATCTCTGAGGGTTTATTTTTCACCCGACAAAAAATTACATGAATCGCTTTTTAATGTTCTTGGTTTTTATCCAACCAATATTTCATTATATAAATTAGCTTTTCGTCACAGCTCTGCCGCACAACTTATTAAAAAAGGAGTGAAAGACAGCAATGAACGATTAGAATTTTTAGGAGATTCTGTCATTGGTACAGTAGTGGCAGATTATTTATTTAAAAAATTTCCATTTAAAGATGAAGGCTTTTTAACAAAAATGCGTTCGAAAATGGTAAGCCGCCAACAGCATAATCAGCTGGCGATAAAATTGGGGTTGAATAATTTTATAGAAGTAAATAACGATCGACACGGAAATAATAAATCCAGCTCTATCAATGGAGATGCATACGAAGCGCTGATTGGTGCAATATATTTAGACAAAGGATACAAATTTGCTCAACAATTTATTCTTACGCGAATTGTGAATGTTCACATCGATATGGATGAAGTGGAAACGAAAGAAGTAGATTTTAAAAGTAAGTTTATTGAATGGGCTCAAAAAGAAAAAAAAGAATTCCGTTTCGAAACACTCACTGATGGAGCTACAGCGGATGATAAATTTTATTGCATTCAATTAATAGTAGACAATGAACCTTTAGGGAAAGCACAACATTTTTCTAAAAAACGAGCCGAACAATTGGTTTCTGAGCATGTTTGCGCAGTGTTAGGGATATGATTCAATTTAGAACAATGTCCTTAATTGTCACTTCGAGCGGAGTCGAGAAGCTTGTGAACTAAAGGTTAGGAATTTAACAACATAAAAATAATCCTATTTTACAAGCATTCTTCACTATAGATTTATAAATTTACCATAGTTTTAAAACCATCCTGTGGGAAAATACACACTTGAAATAGAATATGATTATGATTTTGTGTTGATAGGCATTTCATCGCACGAAAAAGATTATCGTATTTGTTGGGCACTCAACAATCAACTTGGTTTAAACTTAACGAAAACCGAAGCACTTGAAATCAAAGATAAAAAACAAGATGAACCTTCACATTTCTCCTTGTTTTCCCTTGAGCAACCGGATGAGTTTATGGAATATTTTATTATTGCAAATAGAAGTGAAAAAGGAATGTTGATTCCTGAACAAAAACAAGTGGATTACTTTTTTATTATTCGTGGAGAAGTAGAAGATGATAAAATAATGGAGATGATAAAATTGATAAAAGAAAGCAATTTGGTGCAAACAGCTTTTAGAGTGGATGTAAATGCACTTAAATCAAAACAGAATTTAATACTTTAGAAATAACACACCACAGATTACACAGATAAACACAGAAAATTTGTTTTGCTTGGTGATAAAAAAGAATAAATGAAAATTAACCAATAAAATACAGAGAAAAGAGAATTAACAGAAAAAATCTGTGAAAATCTGTGTAATCTGTTGTAAAAAATTATGAAAAGAACAAAAATAGTTGCAACACTTGGGCCAGCATCTTCATCGGCAGAAGTGATTGAAGAAATGGTGAAAGCTGGAGCGGATGTGTGTCGAATTAATTTTTCACATGGCTCGTATGATGTGGTGTTGGACCAAATAAAAAGCATTCGTGCCATTAATAAAAAATTAGGAACGCACACGGCTATTCTTGCCGATTTGCAAGGACCAAAATTAAGAATAGGTGTAGTTGAAAACAACGGGGTAGATTTGGTTGCAGGCAAAGAAGTTATTATTACCACAACCGAATGTATTGGAACTGCCGAGCGTTTGTATATCACCTATCCACAATTTCCAAAAGATGTTAAAGCAGGGGAAAATATTTTGATTGACGATGGAAAGCTTTTACTTAATGTAGTTTCTACAAATGGAAAAGATGAAGTAAAAGCAGTTGTGAGTCACGGTGGAATTTTGTCCTCTAAAAAAGGAGTGAACTTACCTAACACGAAAATTTCTTTGCCTTGTTTAACAGAAAAAGATTTAAAAGATCTAGATTTTGCATTGACTCAGCGTGTGGATTGGGTTGGACTTTCATTTGTTCGCTCTGCAGCAGACATCATTGAGTTAAAACACTTAATTCAAAATTTTGACAATAACGTAAGAACAAAAGTAGTTGCCAAAATTGAAAAACCGGAAGCCGTTGCCGATATTGATAACATTATTAAAGAAACCGATGCAATTATGGTTGCTCGTGGTGATCTAGGTGTTGAGGTGCCCATGCAAGAAGTTCCTGTGATTCAAAAAATGTTGGTACAAAAATGTTTGGAAGCATCCAAACCTGTTATCATCGCAACACAGATGATGGAAAGTATGATTACCAACATTAGCCCTTCTCGCGCAGAAGTGAACGATGTGGCCAATAGTGTTATGGATGGTGCGGATGCTGTAATGTTGAGCGGTGAAACTTCTGTTGGAAACCATCCTGCAAAAGTAGTGGAAGCAATGACAAAAATTATCAACTTTGTGGAGGCAAATAGCGATATTTATAATAGAGATAATGAAGCACCAGTAGTAGATTTGCGTAACGAACGTTTTGTTTCTGATTCTATTTGTTATACAGCTGCGAAAATGGCAGAACGAACAGGAGCTGCAGCAATTGTAACTATGACACATTCGGGCTACACCGCGTTTAAATTAGCTAGCCATCGCCCGAAAGCAAATATTTTTGTTTTTACCGATAACTATGATATTCTTACAACCCTAAATTTAGTTTGGGGAGTACGAGGATTTTATTACGATAAAAATATCAGTACCGATCATACCATTGCTGATATTAAATTTATTTTAAAGAAAAGTGGTAAAGTGAAAACAAATGATTTGGTAATTAATATCGCAAGTATCCCATTAAGTGAAATGGGAAAGGCAAATATGATTAAACTTTCTGCTGTAGAATAGTTACAAATACTAATCTGCGAAAATCCGCGAAATGTGCGAGAAAAAATGAAAAAAATATACTACTTAAGTTCATGCTCCACTTGCGCACGAATCATCACCGAGCTAGGCCTGAAAACAAAGAAATTCGAATTTCAAGATATTAAAACTGAAAAAATTACTGCTCCGCAATTAGCTGAGATGAAAAAGATGGTTGGCAGTTATGAAGCTTTATTCAGCCGCGTTGCGCTCAAGTATCGTGCTTTAGGTTTAGATAAAAAGAAATTGACTGAAGACGATTACAAAAACCACATTTTAGAAGAATACACATTTTTAAAGCGACCCGTAATTATTATTGGAAGCAAAATATTTGTAGGAAATTCTAAAAACAACATCGCTGCAGCAAAAGCAGAATTATAATGAGCATTCTTTCAAAAATAACTGTAACCACATTCTCCGTCATCCTGAGTACTTCGACTTCGCTCAGTATAAACTTAGTCGAAGGAAAGGAGTATCTAAATTATTTTGAATAAGATTTTACAAGCCCATCTTTCTTTAATCATCGTCAACATTATTTATGCGGCAAATTTTTCCATTGCCAAAGTCGTAATGCCTTCACATGTACAGCCTTTTGCTTTTGTGTTGATGCGTGTTGCCGGAGCGCTCATTTTATTTTGGTTGGTAAGTGCTTTTTTTATAAAAGAGAAAGTAGATAAAAAAGATTTGCCATATATGGCAATGTTAGCATTGTTTGGCGTGGCAATCAACCAACTATTATTTTTAAAAGGCTTGAGCTTGACCAATCCAATTAATGGTGCAATCATCATGACTTCCAATCCAATCATTGTCATCATTATTGCTGCTTTGTTTTTGAAAGAAAAAATTTCTGCTCAAAAAATGATTGGGATTTTTATCGGAGCTGCCGGAGCATTGATTATGCTTTTGTATGGAAAAAATTTTTCTTTCGGCTCCGAAACAATCTATGGTGATATCCTTATTCTTATCAATTCTTTTTCTTGGGCATTGTTTGTTGTGCTTGTAAAACCTTTGATGAAAAAATACAATACATTCACAGTTGTTAAATGGATTTTCCTATTCGGATTTTTATATGTCTTGCCTTTTGGATTTTCAGAATTTAAACAAATTGATTTCGCCTCCTTTTCTTCAACCATTTGGCGAGATGTTTTGTTTGTGATTGTTGCCGTCACTTTTTTTGCCTACGTTTTAAATACCTATGCTTTAAGAGCATTGAGCCCCTCGGTGGTAAGTATTTATATTTATTTACAACCTTTTTTGGCAAGCTTGATCGCCATCTACATATATAAAAGCGATGAGCTGGATTTGCGCAAATTAACAGCCGCAACACTCATTATTTTTGGTGTTTATTTGGTGAGTTTCCCACTTAAAAAGCTAAAAAATAAGGATTGATTCTTCTTTCCCTGTTTCCTTTTTAAATAAAGGAAAAACATTACATTTGCTATACATAAATAAAGCGTAAAAAATGCAAATGAAATCGATGACTGGATTTGGCAAAGCAACTGCCGAAATCCCAGGTAAAAAAGTAACCGTAGAAATTCGTTCACTTAACAGCAAACAGCTGGATTTGAATTTGCGTTTGCCCTATCTTTATAAAGAAAAGGAATTGGAATTGCGTGCTGAAATTTCTAAGCAAATTGAACGCGGAAAAGTAGATGTAACTGTTTTCACCGAAGCGACACAAGATTCATTACCTGTTGCCATCAACAAAACACTTGCAAAAACATATTACAAGGAGTTAAAAACATTGTGTGCAGAATTAGGTGAAAGCGATCAAAATTTATTAGCAATGGTCTTGAAAATGCCGGATGTGATGAAAGCAGAACGCGAAGTGGTGGAGTTGGATGAGGAAGAGTGGAAACAAATAAAAGCAACAGTTGATAAAGCCATTGATGCATTTCAAAAGTTCAGAAGCGATGAAGGAAAAACATTGTCAAATGAATTTACTACCCGAATTGGATTAATTGATAATCTATTGGTAGAAGTGGTGAAGATGGATGCAGCGCGTGTTGAGAACATTCGCACAAGAATAAAAAATAGCCTTTCGGAAGTTATTGAAAAAGAAAAAATTGACCAAAATCGCTTTGAGCAAGAGTTAGTGTATTATATCGAAAAATTAGATATTACAGAAGAAAAGTTGAGATTGAAAACCCACATCGATTATTTTTTAAATACCATGAAAGAGCCTGTAAGTGGAAGAAAGCTTGGATTTATTTCTCAGGAAATAGGGAGAGAAATAAATACCATTGGCTCCAAAGCAAATGACGCAAGTGTTCAAAAGCAGGTGGTGCAAATGAAAGATGAATTGGAAAAAATAAAAGAACAACTTCTAAACGTCTTATAGTACGGATAACGAATAAATGCCCTTCGACTACGCTCAGGGTGACGTCCTAACCGTCAGTCTGAGCGTAGTCGAAGACTAGGTAAACTAAAAGCATAAATAGAACTTGAACGGTAAACTTATCATATTTTCAGCGCCATCAGGAGCGGGTAAAACAACCATTGTGCATCATCTGCTCAAGCAGATTCCACAGTTGGAATTTTCTGTTTCTGCTACCAGCCGCCCAATGCGAAAAGATGAAACGTACGGAGTAGATTACTATTTTATTTCTGTGGACGAATTCAAAAAGAAAATTGAGAACGAAGAATTTGTTGAATGGGAAGAAGTGTACAAGGATAATTTCTACGGAACTTTAACAGCAGAAATTGAACGCATCTGGAAAAAAGGACATCACATTATTTTTGATATGGATGTAGTTGGTGGACTGAATTTGAAAAAACAATTTGGTGATCAAGCCTTGGCTATTTTTGTAATGCCTCCAAGCATCGGACATTTAGAAGCACGTTTAAAAATGCGTGAAACAGAAACTCCGGAAAGCATTGCACGAAGACTAGGAAAAGCAGAAGTGGAATTAAAAACAGCCAATCAATTTGATAAAATCATTTTAAACGATAAATTAGAAAATGCTTTTGCCGAAGCAGAGAAAGTAGTAGCCGAATTTTTAAAATAAATTCAGAAAGATTTTGTTAATGGATGAGCGGAGTCAACTCTGTGAAACTCATAAAACTCTGTCTCTCTGTGTTGAAAAACCTTAGAACGATTATGCCCAAGATACTCACCATCGATATACACACTCACATCCTTCCGGAGCACATTCCAAACTGGAAAGAAAAATTTGGTTACGGAGGATTTGTACAACTACAACACCACCAGCCTAACGGACTGGCAGGCAAACCGTGTTGTGCAAATATGATTTTGGATGACGGAAAATTTTTCAGAGAAGTAGAAGACAATTGTTGGAGTGCAGACAAACGCATGAATGAATGCGATCATCATCATGTAGACGTACAAGTACTTTCTACTGTTCCTGTGATGTTCAGTTATTGGGCAAAACCACAAGATTGTCTGGAGCTTTCCGTTTTTTTAAATGACCACATTGCGGATATCGTAAAACGTTTTCCAAAACGATTTGTCGGACTGGGAACCATTCCATTACAATCTCCCGAACTGGCAATTCAAGAATTGAAACGATGTAAAGAAATTGGCTTAGCAGGAGTTCAAATTGGTTCTCACGTGAACGATTGGAATTTGAACGATGCAAATTTATTTCCTGTTTTTGAAGCCTGTGAAAAATTAGACATGGCAGTATTTGTTCATCCTTGGGATATGATGGGACAAGATAAAATGCAAAAGTATTGGTTGCCATGGTTGGTAGGAATGCCGGCCGAAACATCCTTAGCAATCTGTTCTATGATTTTTGGAGGGATATTTGAAAAATTACCAAACTTACGTGTAGCATTTGCGCACGGTGGTGGTTCTTTCCCTTCAACAGTTGGTCGCATCGAACACGGATTTAATTGTCGCCCCGATTTAGTTGCCGTTGACAATAACGTAAATCCCCGCGAATATTTAGGAAAATTTTGGATTGATAGTTTGGTACACGATGATCAAATGTTGGATTATGTAGTTGGAATGTTTGGTGCCGACAAAGTAGCATTGGGAACAGATTATCCTTTTCCACTCGGAGAATTGGAGCCCGGAAAACTCATCAAAGAAATGCCCTACGAAAGAGAAGTAAAAGAATTGCTTTTAAACGGAGCAGCTTTGCAATGGCTGAATTTGAAAAAGGAGAAGTTTTTGTAGACTTTTTTGATCATCACACCTGCACATCAACCAATCTGCACATCGGGTTAATGCATATGCGCACTACTAGCTTCATTCGCCATGAGCTGATTGAATTTCTTCTGTTTAATTTCCATAAAGCTTTTCTTTTCAATTTTACTTTCCAGCCAAGAAATCAAATCAAATAAATTCAAAGCATTTTTTTCTATTTTGTTGGTGGTCAGCCCCTCAATGCTATTTTTCATTTGAATAAAATCCTTCGTGAGTTCTGCGGGTGTACGAGTTTTATTTTGTAAATCTTTGAAGAAAGCAATAATCTGTTTTTCGTAATTATAAAGTTTATTACGTTTCATTAATAAACGGTATGTTGAACGAATGCGCTTTTCCATCATCTCTTCATCATGCATTTCAAAATAAATAATCAAACTTAAAATATGAGCGAAACAAAACAAATCACTTCTAAAATCTAAATCGGTATTGTGCAAAAGCAAATTGATGTTTTGGTTGGCAAGTTTGTATTCCCCTAAACCAATATAGATATAGGCCAATGCATAGTGATGTAATTGTTTTTCTTTTTGCAGCGTTTTTGTTTGTGGAAGTTGCGCGTATATTTTTTCTACTTTGTTTGCGATTTCCAAGGCTTTTTCAAACTGACCTGTTGGAATGTAAACAAACAACTTCAGGTTTTCGGTGAGCAGTTCGAAATTCCTGTTTAATTGTCCGTATTGCTCAACAAAACGATCCATACGCTCCAATGTGTCAAACAAATCGGCATACAACATTAGAGAAAGTTCATTTACTGCTTTGTTGCGCAATAATCCAATATAAGTAAACGGTTTTAATTCCAACATGTGTTTGTTGTCGTCCAATAACCGTACATTCTTTTTTAAAATTTCATTTGCTTGCCCTTGTTCGTTTATAGTGAACAAAAAATTTGCTTGCATTAAATTGCGATAGTACTGGGCATTAAATGTGTTCAACAGATTTTTATCATTGCTTTTGTCTTCGTTTGCAATTTTTTGAAATTCGATAACGTCTTCGTCATTTCGGGCTAGGCCAGTATATAATGCTTTTGCACGTAATTTTTGATAAAGATGTTTATAGCCAATAATAATTTTTTTCTTTTCGATGGAATCATACAGCTCATCAAAATATTTGTTTACCAGTTTCAAATAATTTTCCGGAGTAGCTTCTTCTACCAGCAAAATAATTTCCCAATCAATAAGCTCTTCCATAAATTCATACAACTCATGTTCAAGAGCAGCAGCTTTTGATTTTAAAATCATTTTTTTAGCAAGAGTAGGAAGATTTTTATTGTATAGAATTTCAATTTGATTTAAAGCGCTTCGTAATTCACTTTTTACATTGTTGTTGTATGCCTCTAAGGATTTTAAAATAAACTTGAAAAGGTAGTTTTTGGCAACAGCAAAATTATTAAGAGTAGGTTCGCCTTTAAATTTCCTGATAATTTCCTTTTCATCATAAACTTTTTGTTTATCAATGGCATCAAAAATCTTAATGTATTTGTTTTGTTCACCAATTACATGCAGCATAGCATGCTTCTTTATATAGCCTTTTTCGGGGGCCGATAAAGATTTGATAAGCTGATGCAAATGGTTTGCAGACATAATAATATGATTCAGTTTAGAGACTGGGTTATACAAATATATCATTTGAAAGCAGAAAATCTAAATTTTTTTGCTTTAGCCCCGTTTTTGAGTGCTTTTTGCTTTTAGCCCAATATTTACTCAAAAATAGGCTTCGAAAACTTAATGATATGTTTGCATAAGAATAAGCTTCAAAAAATCTAAAAAGCCTGTTAATATTGAGTTGTGTTGGTTGTTACAGGTTAAAAATAGTTTCTTGCAGAGGACAAAAACCCCTTTCGAAGGCTTATTTTATTCCAATTTTGGATTTGGATTTAAGGAATTATGATACTATATTTGTTATGTAATAATAATTGATAGTCTCCCGACTACAATTCTATTACAAAAAGCTTGTTGTTGTGAAGGAGTAGCACAACAGTGTTTCATGTTTAGTTTTATCCAAATCCCGAAGTTCTGACAAGCTCTTCGGGATTTATTTTTGACCCACTCCTAACCCCTCCCACAATGAGGGGAATTGATTCTCTGCAAAAAAATTTCGTATAATTCAGATTTAGACCTTCGTCACCCTGAGCGTAGTCGAAGGGTAGATCAATAGAACTTCAATAGATTTTTCGTTTAACTCGAAGCTTTTCACTCAGCGAATCTGCGGCTAGCCATTTTTGATAAGCCCCAATTTTCATTTGTCCACCAAAAAGCCCTTTCCGTCTAAAGCAGGATATAACATTTCAAACCAATGAAATAAAATCGTAAATTTGTGTATCATTAAAACCCAAACCATTTCATGAGTGATGCAATAAAACATGAGTGCGGAATAGCAATGATTCGATTGCTGAAACCGCTTGATTATTACATCAAAAAATACGGCAGTCCTCTTTATGGAGTAAATAAGTTGTATTTGCTCATGGAAAAACAACACAATCGAGGGCAAGATGGAGCAGGAGTGGCGAATATTAAATTTGATGTTGTTCCCGGAACAAAATACATCAGCAGAACTAGAGCAGTTGGCAGTGGCGCAATCAAAGAAATCTTCGGAAAAATAAATTCCAGATTCGAAGACATCAACAAAAAAAACCCTGAAAAATTACAAGATGCAAAATGGTTGAAGAAAAATCTTCCTTATACAGGAGAATTATTTTTAGGTCATTTACGTTATGGAACATTTGGTGGGAACAGTATTGAAAATTGTCATCCATTTTTGCGTCAGAACAATTGGATGACACGTAATTTAGTTGTTGCGGGAAATTTTAACCTTACAAATACCGATGAACTATTCGATCAGCTGGTTGAATTGGGACAACATCCAAAAGAAAAAGCAGACACGGTTACTGTGATGGAAAAAATTGGACATTTTTTGGATGAAGAAAACGAACGTCTATTTAAAAAATATAAAAAGGAAGGGCATTCAAATGCAGAAATTTCTGTTTTGATTGCAGAAAATTTAGATGTTCAAACTATCTTAAAAGATGCGAGTAAAAAGTGGGATGGTGGTTATGCTATGGCGGGGTTGTTCGGACACGGAGATGCATTTGTGTTGCGTGATCCAAGTGGAATTCGTCCGGTATTTTATTATTCGGATGATGAAATAGTTGTGGTGACATCTGAGCGACCAGTAATTCAAACAGCATTTAATATTCCAATCGGAGAAGTAAAAGAGCTATCACCTGGCAGCGCACTCATCATAAAAAAAGATGGAACATTTGGTGAAAAAGAAATTATAGAGCCATTAGATAAAACATCTTGCTCTTTTGAACGAATTTATTTTTCTCGCGGAAGTGATGCTGATATTTATAAAGAACGACAAAAATTAGGAAGCCAACTTTGCCCTTCTGTTTTAAAGTCCGTTGATTACGATTTAAAAAATACCGTTTTCTCCTATATTCCGAATACAGCAGAAGTGGCATTTGGCGGTTTAATTGAAGGATTACATCATTATGCAAACACTATCAAACGACATAAAATTTTACAAATGGGAAGTGCGGTTCGCGATCCTGAGTTGAGTGAAATACTTTCTATTCGTCCTCGTGTTCACAAAATTGCAATTAAAGATGCGAAACTAAGAACGTTTATTACGAATGATTCGCAACGCGATGATATGGTAGCTCACGTTTACGATACCACGTATGGTGTCATAAAAGAAGGAGTTGATAATTTGGTAATAGTGGATGATTCTATTGTTCGTGGTACAACATTAAAACAAAGTATTTTAAAAATATTAGATCGTCTTGGACCTAAAAAAATTGTAGTCGTTTCTTCAGCTCCGCAAATTCGTTATCCCGATTGTTATGGAATTGACATGGCTAAATTAGGCGATTTTATTGCTTTTCAAGCTGCAGTTCAATTGTTGAAAGATAATTTCAAAGAAAATTTGCTGGACGAATTGTATGAAAAAGCAAAAGCTCAGGAAGATCTTCCTAAAGAACAAATTGTAAATGTGGTAAAAGAAATATATGAACCATTTACAGCCGAACAAATTTCTCATAAAATTTCAGAACTGCTTCGCCCCGATACCATCAATGCGGAAGTGGAAATTATTTATCAATCCATTGAAGGTTTGCACAATGCCATTCCTAATCACAAAGGCGATTGGTACTTTACTGGAAACTATCCAACAGCCGGTGGAAATAAAGTGGTAAACAAATCGTTCATCAACTTTATGGAAGGCAAAAACGTTAGAGCTTATTAATTAATATTCTCTAGTTTTTAATTTTGTCGTACACCCATACGCCAAAAAACGCTGTTCCCGATGCAAATAAAAGTATAAGCGTAAACAAACAATAATAATTGATTGTCCACTCCAAAGCTACTTTTGCACGATGCATAAAACTAATCGGAATAAATTTTCCTTCAACTATTGTCATGTGAACAGTGCAAAATTCATTCTCTGTATCAAAATCGCCTAAGGAAACCCCTAGCTCTTGCAATTGTTGTTCTATTTCTAAAATACGATTGCTCAAGGACATATATTCATCAATTTTCCCATCTTTATTTTGAAGCTCAATTAACACATTGCGTGTTTTTTCGAGAGAAGCTTTTTGTGCATTTAGATTGCGGTACTCATTTGTTTTATCAGTTTTGGTAACCTGAATAGATTTTATACTGCCGGTTTTTTTTAATTCAGCAAGCATCACATCAAAATTTTCAGGAGGAACTCCAATCGATAAATGTAGTTGTCGGCTACCCGGATTTCCTTCATTATGTTCATATTGAATAAGGGAATTAAATTTTTTTACATATGCCCGTATATTTTTTTCGTCTTTTTCAAATTCAGCTGTTTTTGATTTCAACGAGGCAATCTTTTCAAATTTTTGTTCCGACCCTTGTGGAAGCGGAGCCGATGAAACTGCGTCACTAATTTCTTTTCCTTTCGATTCAGATTTAGAATAGCGCGTACTTGCATAATTGCGCTTTAACATATCTCCCGATTCCATATTGTCAAAGAAATCGCTGATGTATTCATATTCTTCATTTCCTTTGGAGCTGCTATCAGAATATCCGTATATCAATCGGAAGGAATACAATACTACAAATCCAAGTAAAAATAATTTTACTATTCGAAAAATACGTTTTCTTTTGTCCATGTTTTGTGTTATTTATTTGTAAATGTATTGAACATCGTTATGCTTTTAAATTTAAGCGTGTTAATTTCTGTTAAACTCAAATCTTGCTTTGCTTTTCAATTGATTATGCTTAAATTTTTATGTCCAAACCCAAAATGCATATAAGTTCGAGGAGCTTACAAACGAATAAAACTCAGCTATTTATACAAAAAAACGCTAAAAATCGAGATTTATTTGCTTAAAAGAGGTTAATGGTCGTAGCATTAGCTTTCTTCATCGAATTGTTAATTAATAAGGGCTTTTTGTAGCAGATTTTTCAAGGAAATAGTACTAATTTCGCAGTCTGAATTTTTGAAAAATTAAGAATAAATATAAATTAAACCCCAACAAAAAAATGAAAAACAATTACAAATTAATGACACGATTCAGTGTTGCATTGATGTGCAGTATGATGGTGTTCGCAAATTGCATAAACGCGCAAGTTAGCACGTATACGTTTGCTCAAATGGCAGGTGTTTCTTCACCAATCTCCGGTGGAACGGCTGTAGCAACAGCAACAGGATTCACAGGTGTTGCCGGGTTGGATGACAATGCTTACACAGGACAAGCAATTCCATTTACTTTTACTTTTAATGGAGTTCCTTATACTTCATTCTCGGTTACTACAAATGGTTTTATAACATTTGGAGCAACTGCACCAGCAGGAACTAATTATACTCCTATTTCAAATGTTGCAACTTATACGGGTGCTGTTGCCGCTATTGGTCGCGATATTCGTGGAGTTTATGCCACAGGAGCAACCCGCACTTTAGGGTCTAATATTTTAACAGCAGTAGTAGATGTTGGTCAAGTTTTTCCCGGTGATTTAGTTAGTATGGTAGGTGTTCCAGTTGGAACAATAGTTACTGCTGTAGGCGCAGGAACAATT
Organism: Bacteroidota bacterium; assembly: GCA_023251805.1. Classification (GTDB taxonomy): domain Bacteria; phylum Bacteroidota; class Bacteroidia; order 2-12-FULL-35-15; family 2-12-FULL-35-15; genus 2-12-FULL-35-15. Next base: position 79,074 of record JAHEYB010000001.1, read on the forward strand.
ACAATGTCAGCTGCCGCAACCACTACTGGTACGTCAACAGTTACATTTGCTACCGGTCAAATCAGAACAGAAACCATAGGAGTTACTCCAAATCAAATCCATGTGATTCAATTTACACGTTTCCAAGCATACAATACATTAAATACTTCTTACAATTTTCAAATACGTTTATATGAAACGTCAAATGTTGTTGAAGTAGTTTATGGTCCATTTATTAGTGGAGCAGCAGGTGGAACGCCTCAGGTTGGATTGCGTGGCGCAACAAACGCTGACTTTAATAATAGGACTACAACAACAGATTGGTCGGCAACAACAGCCGGAGCAATAAATACCGCAACAGAAACATTATCTGCAACAGTATTTCCAGCTTCAGGCCAAACCTATGTTTGGACACCTCCACCATTGGTTTATGATATGGGGGTTTCTGCATTAGCCACTCCTGCAGCTATTGGTTGTTTTGGAGCAACAGAATCTGTTAGCGTAACATTAAGAAATTATGGAACAGGTTCAATCGATATGTCTGTGAATCCCGTTTCCGTTTCTGGGGCTGTTACAGGTCCAAATCCTGCGGCATTTGGACCAATTGTAATTAACTCGGGAATCATAGCAGCAGGTGGAACACAAACAGTTGTCCTTTCTGCTTCTTATAATATGTCAGCTGCAGGTACATATGTTTTCAACTCTACGATGACGGTTGCAGGTGATGCTACTTCAGGAAATGATGCGATGGCTGCTGTTAGCTTGGTTAAAACAAGTCCTTCAGTATTAGCTTCATCAGATGTTGCTTTTTGCGCTGGTGGATCAACAACAATTACTGCAGTACCAAGTCCGAATACACCTCCAGTTACTGGAACCAATGCTACAACTTTTGCTATTCCAGATAATAATCCCGTTGGTGTAAATTCTGTGATTAATTTGAACGGAGTTCTTGGAGCAAGTAGTGTAACGTCTGTTTCATTATCTATTACACACACATTTGATGCAGATTTGGACATTACTCTAATTGCACCAAACGGATCACAAATTGATTTATCTTCTGACAATGGCGCTGGTGGTGATAATTACACAAATACTGTTTTTGTGCCAACTGGATTTCCTTCTATTACAACAGGTGTTGCCCCAATGACTGGTTCATTCACTCCTGAACAAGCATTCTCAACTTTAACCGGTTCAGGAAATGGAAACTGGACATTAAAAGTTGTAGATGATTTGGGTGCTGACGTTGGAAGCATTATATCATGGTCAATTACAATTCCTTCAGTTTCAGGAAATGCAACATATGCTTGGAGCCCTGCATTGGGATTAAGTTCTACAACAATTGCAAATCCTGTAGCGACTCCTGCTGCAACAACGACATATACAGTTTTAGTTACAGATAATAGCGGATGTACTGCGACAGATAACGTTATGGTAACTGTAAATGCTTTACCAACTGCAAGCGCATCTTCTACTCCAGTCTTATGTAATGGCGGAACATCTTCTGTAACAATTGTTGCATCAGGCGGAACTCCTGCTTATACAGGCGAAGGAACATTTACTCAATCAGCCGGAACAACAGTTTATACTGTTACGGATGCAAACTCGTGCGCAGGTACAACATCAGTTGTTGTAACAGAACCAACTGCGGTTGCTGTAACTCCAACTTCAAGTGCAATTTTGTGTAACGGTGGAACATCAACAGTAACAATTTCTGCAACAGGCGGAACTCCGGGATATACAGGAACAGGCTCATTTACACAATCTGCAGGGACAACAATTTATACTGTTACTGATGCAAACTCTTGTACGGGAACAGCTTCAGTAGTGGTAACTCAACCAACTGCAGTTGTTGTAACTCCAACTTCAAGTGCTATTTTATGTAATGGCGGAACCTCTTCTGTAACAATTGTTGCATCAGGCGGAACACCCACTTACACTGGTGAAGGAACATTTACACAATCAGCTGGAACAACCGTTTATACTGTTACCGATGCAAATTCTTGTACCGGCACAGCTTCTGTTGTTGTAACAGAACCAACTTTATTAGTTGCTTCTAATTCTTCTACTGCTATTCTTTGTAATGGCGGCACAGCTACAGTTACTGTTTCCGCTACAGGTGGAACAACAGCGTACACCGGAACAGGAACATTTACACAATCAGCCGGAATGACAACCTATACCGTAACGGATGCAAACGGATGTTCAACAACAACAAATGCAACTCTTACTGAACCCACTGCAATTGTTTTGAGTTCTTCAGAAACAGGTGTATTGTGTAATGGTGGAACATCTTCTGTTACTATTGGTGCAACAGGTGGAACTCCTGCTTATTCAGGAGTAGGTACTTTCCCTCAGTCAGCAGGAACAATTATGTATACTGTTACTGATGGAAATGCTTGTACAGCTACAATAAATGTAACTGTTGTTGAGCCAACCGCATTGGTTGCTACTTCTTCCTCTACTGCTATTCTTTGTAATGGTGGAACATCAACCGTAACAGTTTCTTCAACAGGTGGAACAATTCCTTACTCAGGTGATGGAACATTTACACAATCAGCAGGAACAACAGTTTATACTGTTACTGATGCAAATGGTTGTATTGCCACAGCAAGTGAAACCATCACTGAGCCAACAGCTGTAATGGTAATGTCTTCTTTTACTCCAATTTTATGTAATGGTGGAACATCAACTGTGACAATTAGTGCAATGGATGGAACCCCGGCATATGCAGGTGAAGGGACATTTACACAATCAGCAGGAACAACAGTTTATACTGTTACTGATGCAAATTCATGTATAGGAACAGCTTCTGTAGTTATTACTGAACCTACAGCAATTGCTACATCGCAAACGATAAACTTATGTGCTAGTCAATCTGTAACAGTTGGAACAAGTACTTACACAACTGCCGGAACGTATACTGATATTATTGCAGCATTTAATACCTGTGATAGCACTGTTACAACAACTGTAACAACAACTGTTATTGATGTTACAACTAGCACAGCAGGAGCAGACATTACTTCAAATTCTTCAACAGGAACATATCAGTGGTTGGATTGTAACACTGCATTTGCGCCTATCACTGGCGAAACAAATCAAACCTATTCTTCCATTGCAAATGGTGATTACGCGGTTGAAATAACAGATAATGGATGTGTTGATACTTCTGCTTGTGTGAATATTAGCACCACAGGAATTGCAAACAATTCAGAAAATGATTTGTCTGTTTATCCTAATCCAACAAACGGAACATTCAATGTTGTTATCAGCAATGCTAACATATCTGAATTAGGAATTAACATCGTTGATATTCAAGGAAAAGAAATTTTCTCTTCAATTGATAAAAATGTAAATGGTGTTTTCAACAAACAAATTAATTTAGAAGAATTATCTAAAGGAGTGTACTACATAAAAGTAACTACAGGAGCAGAGGTGAAAATTCAAAAATTAATTGTTCAATAAATTCTTGATTAATTGAAATAAAAAAAACCAGAGATTTATCCTCTGGTTTTTTTTATTTATATAATTTTTATTTTATTGAAAAACGTCTATGGTCTTCCCGTCAAAACTTCCATACACCATACTTGGATGAGAATCCAAATGATAAACAGTTCCTTTACTATCAATGGCAATCGCTCCGCAAAAGCCATCAATCTCCTTTAATTCAGTAAATGTTTTTTCAAATGCCTTATCAATTGTAAATTCATCACTCACACGTGTCACAATTTTTGTTGCCACCGATGCACTTACAATGTCTTCTCCAATTCCTGTGCAACTTACACCGCAAAATGCATTTGCATAATTGCCTGCTGTTGTTGCGGAGTCGGAAATTCTTCCCGGTACTTCAAACCCTTTTCCTCCGGTTGAGGTGGCTGCTGCAATGTTCCCATTTGCATCCAGGGCAACACAACCAACTGTCCCCAAGGATTTGCTTTCTAATTTTGCTTCGTATTCTTTTCTGCGTTGTGGAATTTCGGGATTAAAAAAATCAAATTTATTTAAACGAGCATAAACAGTTGCCCCTTCACCACCCAAAACTCTATCTTGTGTATTAAATAATTTTTCGGCAATACGAATGGGATTTTTTACATTTTCAATATTTATAACACCACTAAATTTGTTGCTCTTCCCATCCATTAATGAAGCACTCATTCTAATTTTGCCATCACTCTGAATTTGTGAACCAATTCCGGCATTAAATAATTCATCGTCCTCCAATTGCTCCACTGCATGCACCACTGTTTCCAATGCGGTATGCGTTTTGAGATACTCATAGGAATTAGTTAATACACGTTTCAAGGCATTCTGTTTCGCAACTTTTGTTTCCAAACTTTGTGATGATTCACTAAAAAATCCTCCGTGTATGATTAATTTCATTTCCTTTTTTTATTGCCGATTGCCAACTGATTAAGCGTGATGTCCAGCGAAAATAGTCATTTCGTGTTTTTCTAAATCGTATACATCGTACTGACTCAATACATGCACCACTAAATTTTTAATAGAGATAGGAGTTCCCATTTCTACTTGTGTGATATTTGTATCTTTAATTTGACGACCATCCACAAGTATCACAAGTCCTGAACCAATTGCTTCCATTAAATTTCCGTTGGTAATCAAAAGTCCGGTATCTTCTCCCAACCCTATTCCCAAAGTGCGCGGATTACCAACTACTGCTTGAAACAATCTTCCAATTCTTCCTCTATGTACAAAATGTGTATCGATAATTACGTGATCAATTAAGCCCAATCCGCTCGTGATTTTTACTTCTCCTTTTAACAATGCTTCACTGCTGGAACCTTGATAAATCATACTGTTGGATGCAGCTGCAGCTCCGGCAGATGTTCCTGCATAGATAAAATCTTCTTCGGTGTATTTTTTTAAAATTAAATCATGTATAGCTGTTCCTCCTAAAATAGAAGTCAAGCGCAATTGATCTCCGCCAGTAAAAAGTACCACATCCGCTTTGGAAACTCTTGCTGCATTTGCTTCCAAAAGTGCTTCTTCACGTGTTTCAATATGAAGTACATTCACCTTTTTTGCACCTAAATATTCCAATGCTTTTGCATATTCAGGTCCAACTTCTTTTGGAATTTTTGATGCAGTAGTAATGATTTCAATTTGAGAATCCTCTTTTAATTTAGATTCGGTAATCAAACGTTTTAAAATCCCGGTCTCGAAAAAATTTAGATTTTTTTCTACTTGTTTATCGAAATTCTTTTCTGTAAAACTCCCTTTGTCTACAGCCCCCCCAATTACGATTAGTTTTCCTTTAGGATTCATCGATCAGTTTTTTAAAAGTAGTGAAATAGCGTTTAATTTTATATCATAAAAATAACTTTTAAACCAATATATTATTCGTAATAATCCTTTATTTATTAAGAGCATGTTGTGGATTATTCAATTGGCCCCACCTTGAACAAGGAGAAGGTTTGGCTGAGGTTTTAAAACGAATTTTCTTTGATTTCATAAAATTTCCTTTTATCTTACATCGATTTGTGCCCAAATGAAGCACAAAAGCTACTCAAAAGACAATGATAGATTTATGAAATAGCCCTGCGCATTATATGAAATATAGGTAACAGGTAGGGCGTATACCATATGACAACTAAAAAAACAGATAATTACATATGAAAATACTTAGTGTACAAGCCTTACGCGGACCGAATATTTGGAGTGTCAGAAGAAAGAAATTAATCCAGATGCGTTTGGATTTAGAAGAGCTGGAAGCCTTGCCAACAAACAAAATAGAAGGATTTCGTGAACGATTGGAAGCCATGTTTCCAACCATGATTGAACACCGCTGCTCCGAAGAAGTAAGAGGCGGTTTTTTTCAACGCATCGAACGTGGTACTTGGATGGGACATGTAATTGAACACATTGCCCTTGAAACACAGTCCCTAGCCGGCATGGAAACCGGATTCGGACGAACCCGTGAGACAAAAACTCCGGGAATTTATAATGTTGTTTTTAGTTACGTAGAAGAAAAAGTGGGTCTTTTTGCTGCCGAATCAGCTGTGCAAATCGCTCAATCATTGGTAGATAATAAACCTTATGATTTGCAAGCCGACTTGAAAAAAATGCGTGAAATTCGTGAGGATGTCCGCCTTGGGCCAAGCACCGGAAGTATTGTTGACGAAGCTGTTGCTCGTGATATTCCTTGGATTCGCCTAGGCACTAATTCTCTTGTACAACTTGGATATGGCGTAAACCAAATGCGCTTTCAGGCAACCATTACTTGCAAAACCAGCAGCATTGCCGTTGATATTGCTTGCAATAAAGAACAAACGAAACAAATGTTGGATGCCGCTTCTATTCCCGTTGCTAAAGGCGATATTTGTGTAGATGAAGAAGATTTAGAAGTGACCATTAAACGAATTGGGTATCCAATTGTATTAAAACCATTAGATGGAAATCATGGTAAAGGGGTTTCAATCAATGTAAATAAATGGGAAGAGGCTGTGGAAGGATTAGTTTTTGCTCAAAAATATTCGCGTAAAGTAATTGTAGAACGTTTCATAACAGGTTTCGATTTCCGTATGCTAGTCATCGATAATAAATTGGTAGCTGCTGCACAACGTGTTCCTGCAAACGTAGTTGGAGATGGGAAACAAACCATTCAGCAGCTTATAGATGAAACAAATAAAGATCCGCGCAGAGGTTACGGACATGAAAATGTATTAACCGAAATTACTGTCGACAGAGACACAATGGATTTGCTGGAAAAGAAAAGCTATACGCTCGAATCAATTCCTCCTGCAAAAGAAATTGTGTATTTAAAATCTACTGCAAATTTAAGTACAGGCGGAACGTCCATTGATGTCACAGATATGGTGCATCCCGAAAATATATTTTTAGCTGAACGCATTTCACGCGTTATTGGATTGGATGTTTGTGGAATTGACATCATGGCAAAAAATTTAACACAGTCATTAAAAGAAAATGGCGGTGTTATTTTAGAAGTAAATGCTGCACCCGGATTTAGAATGCATTTAGCTCCGTCAGAAGGCCTGCCTCGTAACGTTGCAGCTCCTGTAATCGATATGCTTTATCCTTTAGGAAAACCTTCACGCATTCCTATTATTGCAGTGACTGGTACAAATGGTAAAACAACGACCACTCGTTTGATTGCACACATCGTAAAAAACAATGGATATAAAGTTGGATTCACAACTTCAGATGGAATTTATGTGCAAAATCACATGCTTGAAAAAGGTGATACCACCGGACCATTAAGTACCGAATTTATTTTGAAAGACCCTACTGTTGAATTTGCTGTTTTAGAAACCGCTCGCGGTGGAATTCTCCGTGCAGGTTTAGGCTTTAGTAGATGCGATATTGGAATCATTACTAACATACAGGAAGACCATTTAGGCTTAAGCGACATTCACGACTTAAAAGATTTGGCAAGAGTAAAAGCGGTTGTAGTAAACAGCGTAAAGAAAGATGGTTGGGCGGTATTAAATGCGGAAGATGAAAATTGTGTAGAGATTGCAAAAAATTTAGATTGTAAAGTAGCGTACTTTAGTATGAATGAACATTGTGATGTCATTGTAAATCATTGTAGGGCAGGAGGAATTGCAGCCATTTACGAAAACGGCTACATCACCATCAAAAAAGGAGATTGGAAAATGCGTGTTGAAAAAGCAACACATGTACCTCTTACCTTGAATGGAAAAGCAAAATTCATGATTGCAAATGTTTTAGCAGCAACCTTAGCAAGTTACTTATGGGGATTTAAAACGGAAGACATTAAATTATCTTTAGCTACATTTATCCCGAGTGCAGCTCAAACTCCTGGAAGAATGAACATTTTCGATTTCAAGAAATTTAAAGTGATGATTGATTTTGCACACAACCCTTCCGGCTATTTGGGCATTGAAGATTTTCTGCAAAGTATTAAATCACCACACAAGGTTGGAATTATAGCCGGGGTGGGAGATAGAAGGGATGCTGACATTAAAGATTGTGCAGTAATCGCTGCACGAATGTTTGATCATATTATCATCCGTCAGGAAAAACATTTGCGCGGACGAACAGAAGAAGAAATCATCAATTTAATTATTGAAGGAATCAAATCTGTTGATAAGGAAGTGACCTACGAAATCATCCCGAAAGAAACAGATGCGATTAAACACGCTATCAATATTGCAAAAGAAGGAACATTCATTACTGCTTTAAGCGATGTAATTACAAACGCAATTGAAGTGGTGCAACAACATTTGGATAAAGAAGTAGAGGAGGAGGCGTAAATTTTATTTCACTTTTTTGTAAAGCGGAACAGTAGAACAAGGCTCACCATACATAATGCTTTTTGCTACTGGACGCAACAAGCTTGTAATTTGCACATAGGCTGCATTTGGAACAGGTAAATCACCACATCCTTTTATTACGATGCGCGCATCTTTGTATTCATCAATACGTAATTGATTTAATATTTCGGAATACAAAACGGTTTCCAAGGTTTCTAAATTTCCGAAAACTACTTTTTTAGCAATGGGTTCTAATTGTGTTGCCAACAACATGTACGCCCATGTTGGAACAATGGCATCTGCAGTGCAAATTAATGCTACATATTTATCTTTGTATTTGTTCCAGTCTTCATTTTTGATGAATTCTCTAAAGTCTTTTTCACGCAAAATTAATCCTTGAAAAAGTAAGTCTTTGATATCAAACAATACGCGTTCTCCTTGAGGATAGAAACTCTCCAAGTCGATTGTTACAATACCGCTTTGTGCTACTTTATTTACAATTTCGTCTTTCATTTTTATTGTTCTTTCCAAAATTTAGTTCCTTTCCCTTCGATGTTTCTGCTTCAACGCAGAATGCTCAGGGTGACGGTTTAAAATTATATTCAATTAATAAACCTAAGGAATAATTACTTTTTTACAGGAAGTATAATTTGCAGTTATTAATTTACACCAATACGTTCCAGGATTTAATCTGGCTGTGTTAAACAATGTGCCATGCTTTCCTTTTTCAGTTCCCTTGTTTTCTGTTATAGTGATAAGCTTGTTTTTGTCATCATATAATTTAAGTGTTACATCCGTATTTTCTGCCAGATTATAAAAAATATTGATACACTTTTTTTCTGCATTGTAAATGGCATCAAATGAATTTAAGCTGCCACCAATTTCAATGTTTTCATCTCCTTGCTTATAATCTACGTAAGCAAAATAAAATAAAAACATTTCATCTTTTGCACTTTCTCCCCATGCAACATTTTTAAGCGGACGATTAGGGTTGCGATAATTTTTTTCGGTATTGTCATACATTACATTGCAATAAATAATGCTTCCTTTTTCCAGCTTGATGAATTTTTGAAAACTGAAAAAATTTTGCCAATTAAAATCCCAATCATTAATACGAATCAAGTGTGTTGTGTCACCATTGGGGTGAACGGCAAACACTTCCCATTTTTTTCCTAACCAATGAGCATGCGGTGTAACGCTTATTAAGCTGCAATCACCAACAACTTTATATTGCGCATGAAATGTTTGTTTGGTATTTGCTTTGATGAAAAACGGGCCATCTTTTATGTCGTTTGGACTAATCACCCAACCTTTTAAAAAGCGTTCAACAGGAGTTTTGCTGTAAAAAATATTTACTGTTGTAGAATCCCAAGCGTCTATAGGAGATGGACCATAATGCATTTGTAAAAGCACTTTTGAATTTGGTAAAATGTAATTACTTATTCCATCTGGAAAAAAACGTGTTTTATTTCCCGGAACCCAACCGCTCCAATTATCATACGTTGGATAAAAACCAAATCCTGAATACTGTGAATATCCATACCCTTCGTCTTTTGCATCCAATTTTTCTGCGAACTGTGTAGTATCAACTCCCAATATAATGTGGTGTGCAATTTTAGGATTGCCGGGAACAATTTCAATAGCGGAAACAGTATGTCCTTCCTTTAAATTAGTCGGTAAAATAAATACCCTGTACTCATCATCATTATTTCCAATATGTAAAAACGATTCTTTCATGGAAAGCACTAAATCAGGTTTCCCTAATTGTGAACCCTTTGGGAAAGAAGGTAATTCCGGCTCTGCAGCTTTATTTCCTTCTACCATTCCTTCAGAAATCCAATTTTTGATGGATTCCATTTCTTTATCCGTTAAAACACGCTCATCAATAAAGTGACTGTATTGGGTATCCGGCATCCAAGGAGGCATAAATTTCGCTTTAGGGTCAAGTGCTGCCATCGAAATCATTCCGGCATGTTTTTTTACTTCTGTATAATTTATAAATGCTAATGGTGCAATTCCACCTGTATGGTGACAAGAACTGCATTTATTGTAAATGATTGGAGCAACATTTTCAGTAAAAGTAGTTTGAGCTTTTACAAAAACGCCAATAACTAAAAACAGAGTAGAAAAGTAATTTTTCATTTTATTTCGTAGAACATTTCAATACTTGTAAGTATAAAATTTCAAATTGCTCTTTTGTAATATATTTATAACGCTCTTTGTAACGAACAGTTAATTTTCCATCCGCGCCATAAAAAGCCTTGTTCACAACCAAACCAACCATTGAAACATAGTTGTAAGCATCAATTTTACCAACAGGATTTTTTGTATTGATGACATAGCTCCAACTGCTCCACTTCCAAGCCGCTCCGTGTAATTTTCCCGTTCCTGTGTAGGAACTATCATCGGCCATTATGGTAAATGTTGGGTCAGTGATATTCATCGTGTAATTGTATTCAGTTGTTTCACCCTTTTGGTCAATGCTTATCGATTTGAGCGTTATCTTATTCTCTTTGCGATTAATAATTTCCTTGCTCAATGCAACATAGGTTCCATAAGGAATGCTGTCGGCCGACATTGCTTTTATTTCACCCATCGAATATAATTCGGAAGGGTCTTCAATTTCCTTTTTTTTCTTTTTATCATCTCCCGGTTTTATAAACGAAGAGGTAAGAATAAAATTTAAAGAAAATAATACAACACAACTAAGCACTTTCAGTGATTTCATTTTTTTAATTTTAATATGTATTAAAAATAAGCATTTATTTTGATGTTGTAATAATACAGCCCACAGCTTGTGTTTTAGTCGACTTTATTTTTTGATTATTCACAATGGAATTCAATGCATCATCTAAATCGTTTGATGTAATTACTTTTCTGCGTTTTCCTAAAGAATAAAATGAATCATCAATTCGTCCGGAATATAAAACTTGATGCTCAGCATTTTCTACAAATACTTCAGGGGTAATGGTTGCAGAAAAATGTTTTGTTAAGGCCGATTTTCCATCTACAACAAGCCCAAATGGAATACTATATTCAGCTTTGAATTTTTTTATTTCGTCTGAATCAGCATAATAATTGGGAAACACTCCAATGAATGTGACTTCTTTGTCCTTGTACTTTTTGTATAAGTCTTTTAATGTTAAGGTATAACTCTGGCAAATAGGACAGGTTTCCGAAAGGAAAATATAAACGGTAATTGGTTTTTGGGGAGTTGCTTTTTGTGTAAATGCAAAAGAGCAAAGAATGAAAGAAGCTACGAGTAAGATTTTAATTTTAAAGTCTTTCATCCTGATGCTTTTATTATAATAAATTGTCACCCTGAGCGAAGTCGAAGGGTTACATAAAGCCCAACTCCAATTGTGCTACTTCACTCATCATTTCTTTTTCCCAAGATGGTTCAAATGTCAATTCAATTTTTGCAGAGCGAATTCCTTCTACATCTCTCAATTTGTCTTCTACTTCAGGAGGTAAGGTTTCTGCAACCGGACAACTAGGAGAAGTTAATGTCATTTTTACTAAAAGATTATTTTCTTGGTCGATGTTGATTTCATAAATCAAGCCAAGTTCCCAAATGTCAACCGGAATCTCAGGGTCGTAACACGTTTTTATCGTGTCAATCACTCGTTGAGTTAATTCAGTATTGTATGTATTGATAATTGCAGGCATATTCTTAAGTTCAAAGTTTTTTAGTTCAAAGTTCAAAGTTTAAAAAAGGGTTAATTAACTTTTAAACTCTTTGTAAGTTATTGCATCAAGCTTCATTTGTTTAATCATACTAACTAATCCATTGCTTCTTGTAGGAGAAAGGTGTTTTGTTAATCCTATTTTTTCTACAAAATCTAATTTTGAATTGATAATCTCATCTGGTGTATGATTGCTCAGCACGCGAACCATCAAGGCAACCATTCCTTTTGTAATAATTGCATCGCTATCAGCTGTATAAATCACTTTCCCGTCTTGCAATTCAGAGTTCATCCAAACCTGACTCTGGCAACCTTTGATGAGTTTATCTTCTGTTTTGTATTTCTCTTCAATTAAAGGAAGCGATTTCCCAAGGTCAATAAGGTATTCGTATTTACCCATCCAATCTTCAAACACTTCAAACTCCTCAATAATTTCGTTTTCTATCTCTTCTATATTCATTTTACGCACTTAAAAAACTTTGAACTAACTAACTTTAAACTTTGAACTTAACGCAACATTGTAATAGCACGTTGCAACCCTTCAATAAAAACATCAATCTCTTCTTTTGTATTGTAAAATGCAAACGATGCACGAATAGTTCCTGGTATAGAATAAAAATTCATAAGTGGCTGTGTGCAATGATGACCGGTACGAACAGCAATTCCTAATTGATCCAAAATAGTTCCTAAATCAAAAGGATGCAATCCATCAACAACAAATGAAATAACACTTGCTTTTTCTTTTGCCTTTCCAATGATTTTTACTCCCGCTATTTTTTCTAATGCTTGTGTTGCATGCACTAATAATTCGTGTTCGTATGCAGCAATGTTTTTTAATCCAATTTCATTTATATAATCAATTGCAGCCGCCAGTCCAATTCCGCCTTCAATATGTGGTGTTCCCGCCTCAAACTTCAATGGTAAATCGGCATACTCTGTTTTTTCAAACGTTACTGTTTTAATTGTTCCACCGCCTACTTGGTAAGGAGGTAATTCATTTAACCATTTTTCTTTTCCGTAAAGAATTCCAACTCCGGTCGGACCAAAAACTTTGTGTCCACTGAAAACATAAAAATCAGCACTCAATAATTGAACGTTTACAGGTGTATGTGGAATAGCTTGTGCGCCATCCACCAACACAGGAATGTTCTTTACATGTGCTAAAGCAATTAGCTCTTCAATGTTATTAATGGTTCCAAGCGTGTTTGAAATATGCGCTATTGCAACAATTTTTGTTTTATTCGTCAATAATCGCTTGTATTCTGAAACAATCAATTCTCCATTTTCATTGATTGGAATCACTTTTAAGATAGCCCCCTTTTCTTCACATACTTGTTGCCATGGTAAAATGTTTGAATGGTGTTCCATGGCAGAAACAAGAACTTCATCTCCTTCCGAAATAAATTTCTTCCCAAATGAACTTGCAACTAAATTTATTGAATCGGTTGTACCTTTTGTGAAAACAATTTCATGAGCATGTAATGCATTAATATGTTTTTGAATTGTTGCACGAGCATTTTCATATGCGACAGTAATTTCTTGACTTAAGGTATGGACACCACGGTGGACATTTGCATTTTGATTTTTGTAATAATAATCAATGGCATCAATCACCAATTTTGGTTTTTGTGCTGTTGCTCCATTATCAAAATAAATCAATGGTTTACCATTTATTTTTTTGGAAAGAATGGGGAAATCAGCACGAATTTTTATTATGTCGATTCCGGATTTTGTTATGGTTTTTGACTGGGTCATAATGCTACTACAAAGTTAAGAATAATTCTAAATAGCGTGTCTTTTGCCCGAAAATAATGTATTTTAAAGGCAAGGCTTAATATCAAAATTTGATTCTATTTTAGTACTTTTACCGTGTGAAAACGCCCATTTATTTAGATTATAATGCCACATCACCTGTCGATAAACGAGTGCTGGAAGCAATGTTGCCCTATTTCACCGAAAAATTTGGTAATGCATCTAGTCGCACACATTCTTTTGGCTGGCTTGCAGATGATGCTGTACAAACAGCCCGCCAACAAGTGGCCGATTTAATTAATTGTTCGGAACAGGAAGTGATTTTTACATCCGGTTCAACCGAAGGAATTAATCTTGCCATAAAAGGTGTTTGGGAAAATTATCAATCCAAAGGCAATCACATCATTACTATTAAAACAGAACACAAAGCCGTATTGGATACTTGCAGAGCACTAGAGAAAAAGGGAGCGGAAATTACCTATTTAAATGTTGATAGAGAAGGACTAATTGATTTGCAGGAATTGAAAAGCGCAATGAGACCAAGCACCATTCTTGTTGCTGTGATGTATGCCAATAACGAAACAGGAGTGATGCAACCGCTTAAAGAAATTGCTGATATTGTGCATGAAGGGGGATGTATTTTCTTTTCCGATGCAACACAGGCGGTTGGAAAACTAAACATTGATGTTCAGGAAGAACACATTGACATCTTGTGTTTGAGTGCACATAAGTTTTACGGGCCGAAAGGAATTGGCGCTTTATACATTCGTAGAAGAGATCCGCGTGTTACGCTGTTTTCACAGATAGATGGAGGCGGACATGAGCGAGGTTTGCGCTCCGGAACATTAAATGTAACCGGAATTGTAGGTTTAGGAAAAGCATGTGACATTGCTAAATCAGAAATGTGGGACGATGCTGTGCGCATTTCAAAATTAAGAACACGCTTAGAACAATTACTTATAGAACTTCCAAATACCTTTATTAACGGAAGCACTAAAAACCGACTTTTTAATACAACCAATATTTGTTTTCAAGAAATCCGCTCCGAAAACATCATTAAAAAAATTCCAAACGTTGCCGTTGCAATGGGCTCGGCTTGTACTTCTGCAATTGCTGAACCTTCTCATGTTTTAAAAGCGATGGGATTGATAGATGAAGATTCGTATTCTTCCATTCGCTTTAGTTTAGGGAAGTACACAACAGAAGAGGAAATTAAGGAAGTGGTAGAATTAGTAAAAAAGATTATTAATCAATAGCTTGATAGTCAAATAGTTATGGCAATACAATCATTGAATTTTGTCGAATTAAACTTTAACATTTTCACCACGTCTAAGCACAAATACAGGAGATGCAGCAGTATACAGATCAGGAAATAATAGAAATGTTTCAAAACGAGCAATCGCGAAATATGTCCATCCATTTTATGATCAAACAATATCAGGAAAGGTTGTACTGGCACATCAGAAAAATTGTAATTGATCATGATGATGCGGATGATGTTTTACAAAACACATTCATAAAAGCTTGGAAAGGAATGGGAAATTTTAAAGGAGATTCTAAAATTTATACTTGGTTGTTTCGCATCGGAACCAACGAATCGATTTCTTTTTTAAGACAAAAACGTACTAATGTTACTTCTCTGCATCCAATCGAATATCAGTTGAGTAATTCGCTTTCTTCTGACGCATATTTTGAAGGAGATGAAATTCAATTGAAATTACAAAAAGCAATTTTAACATTACCCGAAAAACAACGCATCGTTTTTAACATGCGTTATTACGATGAAACCCCTTACGAGGAAATGTCTGAAATTCTTGAAACATCTGTGGGAGCGTTAAAATCATCGTATCATATTGCGGCAAAAAAAATAGAAGAAGAATTATTAAATAAGTAGAAGATTATAAGATGGACAACAATTACGATAACTTTCAAGAAGAAAATTTCCTACCTAACATAGGTAAGAAAAACTCTTTTGGCCTACCGAAAGCTTATTTCGATTCTGTTTCCGAGCGCGTATTTAATAAAATGGAACACGAAAAAGAATTAGCGGAATACAAAACACTATCTAAAAGCCGTCAATCAAAATTTACTGTCCCTCAAAATTATTTTACTTCTTTAGCTAATACGCTAGAATATAAATATGAACTATCTGTTTTTCCAGAACTGGCAAACGCTAAAAAGCCTGTCCTGAAAGCACTTCCAAAAGACTATTTTGAAAATTTAGAGAATAAGGTAACTGACAAATTAGAATTGGAATCTGAGTTAAAAGAGTTTTCTGTTTTGTCTTCTATTCCAAAGAAAAATGCGTTTAAAGTTGCTCCTGCCTATTTTGAAAATAAAGCAGAAGATGTAAAAGAAAAGGTCCACAGTTCTAAACAAGAATTAGGAGTTGTTAGACAATTAATTTCTACATTGTTTAAACCACAAATGGCAATAGCAGCGAGCTTAATATTGATTGTTGGAATTTCTGCTCTGTGGTATTTTAATAAAAAAGAAGAAATAAAATTAAATGGAGATTGTTTGACCCTGGCTTGTTTAGAAAAAAATGAAATTTTGAACGAAAAAAATATTCAAGATTTTGATGATGAAAGTTTATATGAAATGGTAGACGAAACAGCATTAGACCAACAATTATCGGATGAAAAAACTTCCGACTCTCTTAACACGAATAAAAAATAATGAAATTGAATTTTAAATATCTTTTTTCTATCCTTGCATTGATGCTCATCATCAATAGCTCATTTGCTCAAGCAGATGGAAAAAAGGATAAAATTGATGCATTGAGAGCAGCGTTCATTTCTAAAAAGGTTAATTTTACTCCGGCTGAATCTCAGGCATTTTGGCCTTTGTACAACGAAATGAGCGATAAGCTGGATGCTGCTCGAAAAACATTTAAATTGCAATACAACCTAAAAACAAATTTTGATTTCGCAACCGATAAAGAAGCAGAAGCATACCTGGCGGCTGAATTAAATTTAAAGCAAAAAGAATTTGAACTTTATAAAGAGTATTACGAAAAATTTAAAAAAATTCTGCCTGTCAAAAAGGTTTCAGCAGTTCGTAGAGCCGAAGAAGATTTCAAAAAGGAATTAATTAAAATAGTGAAAGAAAATTGACAAGGTGAAACGATTTTATAGACATATCTTTTTTCTGATAAGCTTTGTATTTTTAATTACAAAGCTTTCGGCATTTAATGAAAGCGACTCTACAAAGAAGGTAAAACCACCTAAGCACTACTTTAATAAAACTATTTATTTCGATTATTACTCAACAGGTAAAAGGGATTTAGATACAATTAATCAGGTTTCCAAACTTTTGGGTTCATATCAATTGAGTCAGCTGTCTTTCGGCTATAATTTTCCGATGGTAACTCAAGATATTTACAATAAAGACAGCACAAAAATTTCTACCTTGAATTTGCTATTTACCGGTGGATTTACAAGTTTGAAATTAAATTTTGAAGGAATTGATAAGCATACATTAACCAAAACTTCCTTGGGCTGTAGAGGATTTTATAGCAATGGAAAGAAAAGTATTTTCTTTGTAGAGCTGTCTCCATTTGTTACTCAGGACAGAGGATTTGCTTATACAAAAACATATCGCTTAGCAACAACTGTAATCTACAATTTCACAGCTAGCGAATATTTTAGTTTCCGAGTTGGGTATACTCGCTCATTTATGTGGGGCAATCGCTACCATTTACCTTATGTTGGAATAAGAGTAGGAAAACTGGATAAAACGAATTTTAGTGTCCAATTTCCTAGAGGAATAGCATTAAATATTCCAGTAGGAAAATTTGTTAGAGCTAGCCTTTATACCAAACCTCAGGGCGGATTATACACGTTTGCAAATACCGATTCGCTTAAAATTGGAAACATAAATGAAAATGAGAAACTGTATTTCGGTAGATATGAATTTTTATCGGGCATACGTTTGGATGTTCAGCCCTCTCATTTATTTAATTTTTATGTGAGCAGCGGTTTCACAACTAAAAATAAAATTGCTTTTTATTCAACGACTCTTATTAGAGACAACAATTCTACCTACAAGAATTATTACTCAGAAGATATCAAAGGAAGCATTTTTGTAAATTTTGGCTTGGTGTTTCGTTTTGGCAGAACAAAATCAAGCTATAACAATAGTTTGATGTATGATATGAAAGACCTTAATAATACTACAGATACGGGCGACAGTGGAGTTAATAAAGGCAATGGGGACATTCCGGTTCCCGCTAATAAAATTAAAAAAATAAATCCAGATGAGATTTTGGATTTAATTGAGACTCAGGATTTATATTAGAACAACTATTTTCTCTTCTCTCTTTTTCATCTCTCCAATCGGATGAGCAAACTCAGAAAGTCCTTTTTCGACAAGCAGTTTTTCAAATGCATTTTTTTGACTTGAATCTATTGTGACTAAAAGTCCACCATTTGTTTGTGGGTCGCAAAGTGTTAAAAGTGAGTCTCCAGTTATTCCCGAAACTTTAGGATCATAACTACTCCAATTTCTAAAGCTATTATCCGGCACACACATCTGTGATGTATAAAAATTTAAATTATCAATCAACGGAACTTTGGAGTAATTAATTTTTGCAGTCAAATTTGCTCCGTCAGCCATTTCAATTAAATGACCTAACAAGCCAAACCCTGTCACATCTGTCATTGCATGCACATAACTCAACTGCCCAAATGTTTCTCCCAATGTATTTAATTGCATCATTTGTGTTGCTGCAACTCCTTTGTGTTCCAATTTTAATAATCCTTTTTTTTCTGCTGTTGTTAAAATTCCAACTCCAATTTTCTTTGTCAGGTAAATCAAATCCCCGTCTTTTGCCGTATTGTTCTGTTTTAAATTTTTCAAATCAATTATCCCGGATACAGCTAATCCAAAAATAGGTTCCGGACTGTCAATACTGTGCCCGCCTGCCAAAGGGATTCCTGCTTCGGCACAAATCGTTCTCGCTCCGTCAATAACTTTTTGTGCCAGTTCAGGAGAAAGTTTGTTAATGGGCCAACCCAAAATAGCGATTGCCAACAATGGTTTTCCACCCATGGCATATACATCGCTAATGGCATTGGCTGAAGCAATTTTTCCAAAATCAAAAGCATCATCTACAATCGGCATAAAAAAATCAGTAGTGCTAATAACTGCCTGACCATTTCCGATATCATAAACGGCTGCATCATCTTTTGAACTGTTTCCAACAATTAGCTTACTATCGGAAGGAGCAACAAAATTTGTTTTTAAAATTTCTTCTAAAACATGTGGTGCAATTTTGCAACCACATCCCGCTCCGTGACTATATTGTGTTAATTTAACCATTTCTAACGTTTTAACTTTACAACCTTACAACTTTCTAACTTTGAATTTTTTTAATCGCTTTAGCAATGTTCACTATATCCATTTTCTCAAAATCACAATGTATGATTTTTTCTTCTTCTCTTTTTTCTTCTCCATAGTTATATGTCTTATCATAATATACTAAACAAATTTCAAAAGCTTTTTTGTAATCGCCAACTCCAATCGCATCAATTGCTCGTTTTACATGTTGTCCACCTAATTTTTTGCCGATACGTTCTGTAGCCTCTGCTAGTTCGTCCTTGCTGAATTTGCCATATTGTTCTACTAAGTAGCTTACACGTTCTTCTATGGGCAAACCTATTGAAATAACAATTGCTTTTTTCATTTGCCCCCACAACCCTTCCGGAATAATATTTTTTCCAATCAGTCTACTCTCATTTTCAATCCAACACTTTTTTTGTGAATCAACTTTTGAAAGTTGAAATGATAATTCATTTTCAAATTGTTCTTGAGAAGACTGTGGGGCCTCTCCCAACGAACCAAAAGAAGAGCCTTTATGATGTGCAAGTTTTTCTAAGTCTATAATTTGTTCGTTCTGTTTTTCAAGTTCATGAAGTATAACTGTTTTTCCTGTTCCTGTTTTCCCTCCTAGAACTAAAATGTTTTTTTCCTCTTTAAAGCTATCTAATACATATTTTCTATAATTTTTGTAGCCACTTTTTAGAGTAAAGCATTTAAAGCCATACGTTTCTAAAAACCAAGCCATACTTGAGCTTCTCATTCCACCACGCCAGCAGTGAACTAAAAATGTTCCTGTTTTATTTAATTTGATAGCTTCATTCACATACTCACGAAGCTTTGGTCCAACTACTTCTAAGCCTTTTAAAACAGCAGGCTGCTTTCCTTCTTTTTTATAAAGTGTTCCAATGATGATGCGTTCTTCATTTGTAAAGAGAGGAAGGTTGATGGCGCCAACAATATGTCCTTGCTCAAATTCGGCAGGTGTACGCACATCTAATATCGGATGTATTTCCGATAATTTTAAAAATTGATCTATGTCGATTGAGGTTGGCAAAATTATTTTACCTCTTGCATCAATTTACGAACGAGTGGTGAAATAGCAATTAAAATAACTCCTGCTATCAAAGCATATATAGCTAGTTGCTGATAGCCGTCTGTATATAATTCTAATTTTGTTGTTAAGCTTGCATGTTCATCAGGGCTCGACATTCCAGCGCCTAATAACCCTGCAGCATATTGTCCGTAAGCACTCGCTAAAAACCAAAATCCCATCATCATTCCTGATAATCTTTTCGGAGAAAGTTTTGTCATGATAGATAAACCAATTGGAGATAAGGCAAGTTCGCCAAATGTGATAACTAAGTAAGCAATTGTAAATGCATTTAAAGAGGTTAATCCGTTTGCATCCGCTAAAAAACGAGTGTAATAAAAAAGATAAAATGCTCCAGCTAAGAATAAAAATCCAATTCCGAATTTAATAACGGTATTGGGCTCGATTTTTTTCTTCGCCATTGCCAACCATATTAATCCAAGTATCGGACTAAACACAATTACGAAAAATGAATTAGATGTGTTGTTAATTATATTGGGATTCGTATCAACACCTAATAAGCTGTGGTGTAAATTGTCTTGTGCAAACAAAGCTAAGGAGCCACCGCTTTGCTCGAAGAATGCCCAAAAAATAATAGAAAATAAAATAAAAATAAAAGCAGCAATTAGTTTTTTTTGTGCTTTGCTATCACCTTCTTTTATTGTTTCATAAATAAAATACAAACAAGCCAATGGTCCGATTGAGTACATAAAGTAATCAGTATAATCGGTGTTTTTAATCATGATAAAAATCAATGGAATGCTAAGCAAGGCGCCAACATAAACAATAATTTCCTTTGTCATTCTTTTCTTGGGTTCTTCATTTACAAGAGGAGAATTTCCAATCGGACCCAATGATTTTTTTGTAAGTAAAAAGGTAATCAAGCCAATTGCCATAACGATAGCTGCTGAAAGAAATGCATAGCTCCAACCATAATCTTTACTTGTCCCCAAATAAACACAAACGGCTCCACCCAATAACGCACCAATGTTAATTCCGGAATAAAATAATCCAAATCCGGCATCTCTTCTTGGATCTCCTTCTTTGTAAAGGTCTCCAACCATAGAAGAAATATTCGGTTTAAAAAATCCTGTTCCAATAATCGAGAGTGTAATTCCAAGGTAGAAAAATTCTTGTGGCGAAACCGCAATGATAATGTTTCCTGCAATCATCACCAATCCACCAAACAAAAGCGACTTCTTAAACCCTAAAAATTTATCTGCAAAAATTCCACCTATGAAAGTAAATGCATACACAAAGGCTTGTATCGCTCCGTATTTTAGATTCGCATCTTTATCAGGAAGGGACAAACCAAGAACTTGATCGGCCATAAAGATGGTCAACACACCGCGCATTCCATAAAAACAAAAACGTTCCCACATTTCTACCAAAAACAAATACCATAATTGTTTTGGATATTTTCCTTTAAAATCCTGAATTTGTTCTAATGTTAGTTCTTGTGCCATGTTATTTTATTTTTATGAAAGGTAGTAATTATTGTTTAATATATTTTGTTCTCAAATGGAACATTTAAAAAACACACCCCTAACCCCTCTCTAGAGGGGAATGCTCTCGACTCTATACTCTACTAATAGTTGCAAAATAAATCTCCGCGGTTCTCTGCGTCTTCTTCGCGTCCTCTGCGGTTAAATACTCTCCACTCTAACTTCCTTCGCAATCTCAATCGCTCTTTCTTTTACTTTATCCACATCACTTCCCACCTTATCATATGCTAACACTACTCCCATTCTTCGGTATGGACGAGTGATTGGTTTGCCAAAAATACGAACATCACTTTGTGTGTGATTCATTGCTTTTTCTAATCCAATATAACTTGGATTTTTCCCCTCCTTGTCCGCTAAAATTACAGCACTTGCACCCACACGTTCCAATGTTATTTCTGCAATGGGTAATCCTAAAACAGCTCTTGCATGTAATTCAAACTCAGAAAAATTTTGTGTACCCGCGAGTGTTACCATTCCTGTGTCGTGCGGACGAGGAGATAACTCAGAAAAATAAACGCCATCATCAGCTAAAAAAAACTCTACTCCCCAAATTCCGAAACCGGTCAATGCTTTGGTCACTTTTGTAGCCATTTCTTGTGCTTCTTTTAAATGCTCCGGTTTTATTTCTGCAGGTTGCCAACTTTCTTGATAGTCGCCACGCTCTTGACGATGCCCGATTGGCGGACAAAACAAAGTGGTTCCTCCTCCCAGTGAGGTAGGCAGGCTTTTTTGTGTAACTGTTAGTAAAGTAATTTCAGAATTGAATTTTACAAATGCTTCAGCAATCACCTCGGTATAATCTCCACGCTTACCCGATTGTGCGTATTGCCAAGCTTTTTGAATGCTGGTAAGTGAAACGGAACCATCTTTTTCCGGCTTAATCACCGATTGACCTTTCCCGGATGAACTCATCAATGGTTTTACCACGCATGGTGTCCCAACAATTTTTACTGCCGCAATTAACTCTTCCAAAGTATTTGCGTACTCATATTTTGCAGTTTTTAATCCCAATTCTTTTGCTGCTAAATCACGAATCGCTTTTCTGTTCATCGTAAAATTTGCAGCCTTTGCACTGGGCACAACTGTTATTCCTTGTTTTTCATAATCGTAAAAACGTTCAGTACGAATCGCTTCAATCTCCGGAACAATAATATCAGGCTTATGTTTGGCAACGATTCTGTCCAATTCAGTCCCATCCAACATGCTAATCACTTCCCGCTCATCCGCCACTTGTTGTGCAGGAGCATCGTTATAAGAATCAACAGCAATCACATATTGTCCTAATCTTTTCAAAGCAATTACAAATTCCTTTCCTAGCTCACCGGAGCCTAATAACATTATTTTTTTCATAAACACAATTTTTAATTTAAAGCCTGCCTGCCGGTTGGCAGGTTCAAAGTTAATCGAAAAAACGTATGAATTTATCTTGAATTTGTTACTTTTGTTTAAGTCCAGTAACTAATAACCAACAACCAGAAACTATGATAGCAGTATACATTATCGGAGGATTCGTTTTGCTAATTGCTTTATTATCTTTTGTAATGCCAATAGCCTTTGAACATAAATCTGAAATTGTCATCAATAAATCTAAATCTGAAGTTTTTGACTATTTGAAATCCATAAAAAATCAAAACAATTGGAGTGTTTGGGCTCAAATGGACCCGGACATGAAGCAAGAATTTACAGGAACAGATTGTGCTCCTGGTTTTATTTCTTCATGGGAAGGGAAAAAAGCTGGTAAGGGGGCTCAGGAAATTAAAAAAATTACGGAAGGCGAACGTATTGATATCGAATTGCGTTTTGAGAAACCATTCAAAGTTACCAATGCCGTATATTTCACTACTACAACAGTTGAAGGAAGTAAAACAAAAGTGGTATGGGCAATGTATGGAAACTCTCCGCGCCCTTTCAACCTCATTTTCCCATTAATGAAAGGTGCAGTATTAAAAGATTTTAAAAAAGGACTCGATAACCTCAAAACACTTTTAGAAAAATAAGTAGCCGATAGTCTAAAATCTAATATCTCACATCTCATATCTATAACCTATGG
Organism: Bacteroidota bacterium; assembly: GCA_023251805.1. Taxonomy (GTDB): domain Bacteria; phylum Bacteroidota; class Bacteroidia; order 2-12-FULL-35-15; family 2-12-FULL-35-15; genus 2-12-FULL-35-15. Next base: position 102,710 of record JAHEYB010000001.1, read on the forward strand.
ACGCAAATTTTCAAAAACATCTTCAAACAGAATTAAAAAACATTGAAGACTCAGGTTTGTTCAAGCGTGAACGTGTGATTACATCTGAACAAGGTGCAGTTGTGAAAGTAAATGGAAAAGATGTAATTGTCTTCTGTGCAAATAATTATTTGGGATTGTCATCTCATACAAAAGTGATTGAAGCAGCTCACAAAACATTGGATCGTCATGGATATGGAATGAGTAGTGTTCGTTTTATTTGCGGAACACAGGACATTCACAAAGAGCTGGAGCAAAAGCTTTCTAAGTTTGTAGGACAAGAAGACACTATTTTATATGCTGCTTGTTTTGATGCAAATGGTGGTGTGTTTGAACCTTTGATGGGTGAAGAAGATGCAATTATTTCCGATGAATTAAATCATGCTTCCATTATCGATGGTGTGCGTTTGTGTAAAGCAGAACGATACCGTTATAAAAATTGCGACATGGCTGATTTGGAAGAACAATTAAAAGTTGCTCAAAAAAATCGTTTCCGATTAATTGTTACCGATGGTGTTTTTTCTATGGATGGCTTTGTTGCGCCCTTGGATAAAATTTGCGACTTAGCAGATAAATACAATGCAATGGTGATGGTGGACGAAAGTCATGCTTCCGGATTTATTGGAAAAACAGGACGAGGAACCATTGAATTAAAAAATGTAATGAACCGTGTGGATATTGTAACCGGAACATTGGGAAAAGCATTGGGTGGAGCAATGGGTGGATTTACTTCAGGTAAAAAAGAAGTGATTGAAATGTTGCGTCAACGCTCTCGTCCATATTTATTCAGTAATTCATTAGCGCCTTCAATAGTAGGTGCATCTATTGCAGTGTTGGATTTAATAAGTGAATCAACTGCTTTGCGCGATAAATTAGAATGGAATGTAAACTATTTCAAACAAGGAATTAAAAAAGTGGGATTAGAAATTAAAGATGGCGACTCAGCCATTGTTCCCGTAATGTTATACGATGCAAAATTAGCACAGCAATTTGCAGCAAAATTATTGGATGAAGGAATTTATGTAATCGGATTCTTTTATCCTGTTGTTCCAAAAGACAAAGCACGTATCCGTGTTCAACTTTCAGCTGCTCACGAAAAAGAACATTTGGATAAAGCACTCGCTGCTTTTGAAAAAGTTGGAAAAGAGTTGGGAGTGATAAAGTAGTTTTTCTCGCAGATTTCGCAGATTTCCGCAGATTTTTTTGAAGGCTTAATCTATTTGTTAGTAGGATGCATTCCCCTCTTGAGAGGGGTTAGGCCTGCCTGCCGGTAGGCAGGGGCGTGTTTGCCAGACATGAAAAGAAACTCTATTAATAAAGGACTCCTTTATTAATAGACTTCCGACTTTTTTCTATTTCGCTTCATCAAACTTCAAGTCTTCCGCATTTTTTTTCATTACTTTTCCAAATCGGTAACTAAAACCTAAATAGACAATTTGTGATTTACGTTTGCTAGATGTTTTTTGATATAACACAGGAGTGTCGATTTCACTTTGCCATCTCATAGAGTTAAATACATCTGAAACCGTTAAAAGTAAAGAAACTCTGTCTTTAAATAAATTTTGACGAAGACCTAAATTTAAAGAGTATCCCGAAAGATTTTTTCCTTGGGGAGTTAATTCAGAAGAACGATAATTGGCGTTTAGTTGTAAGGCGGTTGATTTTGTAATATTAATGCTCGCTCCCAATTTTAGATTTCCAGCAAATGAAGATTTCTTTTTTGAATAACCTAAATTGGATGCGTCAATCTCATTGTAAAATAAATTGCCGCTTAAATTCATTGTAAGTATTTTTTTGAACCTCCATGCAAATATCATTTCCAATCCGGCATACTGACTGCTGGAAAGATTTTCTACGGTTGTAAGCAAGGTTGTATCATTAATATATTTACTAACTTCTGTAAAACCATCGTATTTATATTTATAATAAATGCTGGGGACAAATGTGAATGTATCATTCTTAAATTGATAACCCAATTCGATAGAATGTATTTGTTCGGGCTTAAGCAAAGGATTTCCGGCATACAAATTTCTAGGGTCATCGTATTCAGGGAAAGGATTCAGCTCATCTCCTTCTGGGCGCTCCACACGCTTACTATAACTTAATTGAACTTCTGCATTGTCACTCATCTCAAGTGAAAGATGTATTGTTGGATAAAGTTTAAAATAGTTTTGTTTTACCACCGAGTCTAGCGTAATCAAATTTGATGTGATGTCTGCGTTTTCTCCTCGTAAACCAAGTTCAACTCCAAAATCCTCAATCGACTGAGCATAGGTAATGTACCCCGAATTAATAATTTGTCCGAATTTAAATTGATTCGATTTTCCAATGTCTTTTATCCAAGTGTTCAAACTATCTTCAAAACGTTCACCATAAAAATTAAAATCCTGATTTATCCATTCAGTAGTATAGCCAATTTCAATTTCAACATCTTCATTTATTGCATTGGCATATTCAACAACCGCTTCTCCTCCTTTTTCTTTTTGACCAATGATCGTATTGTCATAGGTGTTAGGCGATGATGGATTATAATAGATAGAAGTAAATTTATTGCTTTCCTGTTCGTAATGGTCTGTAAGATTTAATTCAAAATTTAATGTGTGGTCTTCCTTTTTGAACTTGTGTTCTAAATAAGCAGCAATTTCTTTATCCCATTCATACTCGTTATTCAAACGATTACGATTAAAGTTATTTATAATCTGCTCGGAGCTATCAGAAATGCTAGTGTTCGCTTCTTCGGTTTGTAAAAAATCAACATAAAAATAATCACCCGAAACGCCAATAGTATTTTTACTGTTTATATCATAATCCATCCCTAAGCTGGCGGTATGTGACTGAGGGCGATAGTTTGCAACGTTGTTATAATCATATTTACTTATTAAATTTTGAGAGGAATCTCTAATCAAACGAAAATCAGTAGAAGTTCTTATTCGGTAATCTTGACGAAAACCATAATTCCCATAAATGTTTAATTTCCCCGGTTTGTAGTTTAGAGAAATAGAAGAATTATAGCGATCGTTGGTCCCGGCATTTGCTGTTAAGGTTCCATTCAATCCCATTTTTGTGTCTTTTTTCAAAACAATATTTATGATTCCTGCTGTGCCATCAGGTTTGTATTTTGCCGATGGGTTGGTAATAATCTCAATTCGTTCAATAGTGCTTGCAGGAATTTGTTGTAATGCATTTGCTGAATTTAGTCGCATCATTGAAGAAGGTCTTCCATTAATTAAAATGGTAACATTGGCAGAACCTCTCAAAGTTACAATTCCATCAACACCAACTGAAACTGAAGGAATGTTTTCTAAAATCTGGCTAACAGAGCCGGATGTGCTCATGATATCCTTCCCTACATTGTATATTTTTTTATCGATAGCTGTTTCCATCAGCGATTTTTCTTCACTTACTTCAACTCCACCTAAAGTATGAATGGAGGGACTGATTGAGATTATTCCTTTATCGATTTGAACATCAGCTGCAATAGAAAAAATAGGAGTCTTAATGGTTTCGAATCCAATAAAACTGATTTCCAAAAAATAATTTCCTTCCTTAATATCGAAAATTGAAAATGCACCATCTTTATCACTTAACACGCCTTTTAAAAGTGTGCTATCCTGATACAAGGCAATATTCACAAATTCCATTGGTTCTTTGGTCGACTGCTCAACAATTTTGCCCGTAACAACAGAAGAGTAGGAGGTAATTGTTGAACAGAAAAAAAAGAGTAAAAAGAATGTATATTTTGTTTTCATTGGATATAAGACGAATTGCGATACAATAATAAAGAGTAATTCTGTTGGAATTCTGTGGCTGAACCTTCCGAATTCAAACTTCAGATTTCCGAATTTCCTTCAGTCCTCAATCCCAATATGAATCAAGGCATCACCTTGGTTTACCACTGATTGGTTATTGACTCCAACAACATAACCATCAGCTAGCTGGAGAAAACTTTTTATGTAATTAACTCTTTTTCATTCTAGTAAAAACTTTCTGAATATATTTTTCAGTAGGAAGTAAGCTCTTCTGTATTCTTCTTGCATAGTAGATACTATCAATAATTTCTTTTTGTTTTTCTTCAATAATATCTCTCTGTAATTCAACTTCTTGTTTTTGAGCAGTGATAATTTCGTTTGATTTCTTTTTGTGGGTATATCCGCGATAAACAACAAAAGCAAGTATAAGCATCAAAACAAATCCACCTGCAAAGGCCAGTTTCTGAATATTTTGTCTTTTCACTTCTGCTGATTGTTTTTCGATTTCTGATTGCTGAAGAGCTTTTTCGTTTTTTAAATTTATGATTTGTAACGCTTTTTTTTCTGTTTGATATTTTGTTTCCATTTCAGCCACTTGTTTGGAGCTTTCTCCGTTTAGAACGCTGTCTTTTACTTGAGTATAAAGCAAATGGTACTCGTAGGCGCCTTTATAGTCGTTGTATTTTTCAAATGTTTTAGCTAATGATTGATAAACGTGTTGGATTAATAATATATATTTTAGTTGTTTCGCAAGCTCCAAGCTTTTTAAATAATTTTCTTTTGCTTTTCCGTAGTTTCCTTCGTTGTAATATTGTTCTCCTATATTTGCATATCCAACAGCAATGTTTTCTTTGTCTCCTAATTCTTCAAACAGTTCTAAAGAAAGAGCAAATAATTCATGAGCTTTTTTATTTTCCCCTGATTTGCCATGCGCCTCTGCAAGTCGGCTATAATTACCGGCAACTCCTCTTTTATCTCCTAAGCGACTTTTTATTTCTAATGCTTTGGTATAATTCGCAATTTGTTTTTTGTATTCACCTCTATTCCCAAAAATAATTCCTTGATTATTTAAGGCTGATGCAATTCCCAATGAATCGTTTATTTCTTCGGAAATAATTAATCCTTTAGATATATATTCCAATGCTTTTTCTTCATTGCCTTGTTCCGAAAAAATATTTGAAAGACCAATATATGCGTAGGCCATTCCTTGCTTATTGCCAATTTCTTCAAAGATTTTTATGCACTTCATATAATAACTTGTGCAAGTTTTATAATCTCCCTTTGAATGATATACTCCTGCTAAATTATTATATCGTTTGGCTGCACTTTTTTTATCTTTAATAGATAAACAGATGTCTAAGGATTTATTGTAGTAGTCAATTGCTAGATCATAGTTTCCCGACTTTTCAGCAATCTCGCCCATTAAGTGATAAGATGCAATAAGTCCATTTGTAAACTTAACTTTTTGTGAGAGACTAAAACATTCTCTGGAATATTTACCGGCTTTAGTAGTATCAGAATAGGCATATTTAAAGCCAGCTCTGTACCATGCCATTGCTCTTAATGTATCATCTTTAATAGAATTTATTCTGAGAGAAGTGCTATCAGTAGTTGCTTTCCCTAATGTGCTTAGAAAAATAGCAAAGGAAAACAAAAAAATCTTTTTCATATTATTTAATTTAAATAAACTCTACTCCTCAATCCCAATATGCATCAAAGCATCACCTTGGTTCACCACAGGTTGGTTGTTGATTCCAACAATATAGCCATCAGCTGGGGAAATTAGTTTTTCATCGTGTTCCCCGTATGGGTCACAGATGCGTCCAATGATTTCTCCTTTTCTGATATGAGAACCATTTGTTTTGGAAGTATGAAACAAACCGGATGATTTTGCTCTCACCCAAGTTGATTTATTTAAGAATACTGTTGGATTATTTGGAAGATCGGTCTTTAACATTTTTAAATGTTTCATCAAGCGAATACAACCATTCATTCCTTCGTTGATAGATAAGTAATCGAAACGAGAAGATTCTCCGCCTTCAAATACCAAAATGGATTTCCCTTTTCTGGAAGCTTCTTTCCGTAGCGTATTATCACGGAAAGGAGAATTGATAATCATTGCTGGAGAAAATTTTTTCCCCAAATCCAAATTCACTTTATTGCCAAATACACAACGCAACTGCGGGTAGTTGTTAATTTTTGCTCCGCCAGTATGAAAATCTATTCCAAAATCAATTTGTGGAATAATCTCATTCATTAAGTCGTAAGCAATTCTACCTCCCAATGAACCATTTTTTGTTCCTGGGAAACAACGGTTCAAATCTCTGCCATCGGGCAAATCGCGTGAGCCCGATAAAAACGAAATAATATTGATGACAGGAATCGCAATGATGCTTCCACACAAAGGTTTTTTTACATCATCACGTGTAATGAGCCTCCGTACAATTTCAATTCCATTAATTTCATCACCATGCATTCCTGCAAGAATCAATAGAGTAGGGCCTGGATTTTTAGAACGAAAAACATAAACAGGGATTTCAATAACTGTTTTTGTTGGTAGTTGATACCAATTCAAACTCACCTGAGCATTTTGCCCAGGCTTAATATCCATTCCGTTGATGTGTAAGTTTTTTGGTTCTGCCATTTGTAAATTCTAATTTTCATGAGTATCGTCATCCCGTGTCCGACACAGGACCACATTGTTGTGAGCAGTTATTAAGTAACAATTTTCCTCCCCCTGCTCCCTCCAGGGGGGGCATGCTCCGATTCAAATTAAATGTTAACAAACACAGATCTGCCTACAGCAGCCAGGTTCGTAAATTCGTTTTTTTTATTCGTAATTCGTACTTATGGCTCATGATTAAACTCATTCCTCTCCACATACTCAATAATTTTTCCTGCAATATCCACACCTGTTGCTCCTTCAATTCCTTCCAATCCTGGAGATGAATTTACTTCCATCACCAATGGTCCGCGTGCCGATTGTAACATATCTACACCGGCAATTGCAAGCCCTAATTTTTTTGCAGCTTTGATGGCTGTTTCTCTTTCTTCTTTAGATAATTCTAGAACGTTTGCTTTTCCACCACGGTGTAAATTACTTCTGAATTCACCTGGTGCTCCTTGACGCTTCATGGCACCAACAATTTTTCCATCTACAATGAATGCACGAATATCTGCTCCACCAGCCTCTTTAATAAATTCTTGTACGAGTATATTTGCTTTTAGTGCCAAAAAAGATTCAATCACCGATTTTGCTGATTTATGCGTCTCCGCTAAAATCACACCGATGCCTTGTGTTCCTTCTAATAATTTAATCACAACTGGAGCACCACCAACTTGTTCCAATACATTATCGATGTTTCTTGGCGCAGATGCAAATGCTGTTTTCGGCATTCCAATTCCTGCTTTCGCCAATAGTTGTAAGCTGCGCAATTTATCACGTGAACGAACCAATGCTTGTGATTCCACAGAAGAAAAAACTTTCATTTGTTCAAACTGACGCACAACTGCCGCTCCGTAAAATGTTACCGATGTTCCAATTCTTGGAATAATCGCATCAATTCCAACCACCTCTTTCCCATTGTAAAAAATATGTGGATTGCCTTTTTCGATAACCAACACGCATTTCAAATGGTCGAGCACAACCACCTCATGCCCTCTTTGTTCCGCAGCTTCTACTAATCTACGAGTAGAGTAAAGTTTCGGACCGCGTGATAAAATTGCTATTTTCATTTTTTAACTATTGTTTTTATTATCTAAAATTGCCCTGCGCCTACGCTGAAGCTTCTGCGAAAGCGTAAGGCAATAAAATCTGTTTAACACTTAATTACGTTAGCAAAAAGTAAAAAATCATTTTTTATCATGAAAATCATAAAAAATCTGCGTTCCAATTCCACTCAGCTCATTTATTTATTCAAAGGAGTCAAATTAAACAACAAACTCACATCCACAATAAATTTATTCTTCAACAACTTTCTTCCAATCAAAACAGGATAACGCATAGTCCCTCTATCGGTTAACGAAATTACTGATTTTATACGTTTCTTCCCAATTCTGATAATCGTTTTTATGATGTATCGTTTTTCAGATTCTCCGAACGAATTTTTTATTTCTTTTTGAGAATAGGCTGTGAATTTTTGTTCTTTTTCTGTATAGTCTGGATGTGAAGGATCTAATAATTTGAAATACAAAACTCCGTTTTCTTCCCTTATATCATGACAATGCAAAGCCGTTGTATAAGCACCCGTATCTATTTTTGCGGTGATGCCATACAATCCCAGTTCCGGGAAATCAATGTGTTCTCTTCTTCCTATTGTTAGTTTTGCCTTGGCCATTAGGATGCAAGATAAAAATTTTTAATCAAAGATTTAATACTAATTTTAAGGCTGTATTTAAGTAAATGAATAAAAAAACGGATTATATAATAGTCGGACAAGGTTTAGCAGGAAGCATTCTGGCTTTAACGCTTTTGAAAAGAGGGAAATCTGTTGTTGTAATAGATAATGCCACGCAAAACACTGCTTCAAAAATTGCTGCTGGCTTGTACAATCCTGTCGTTTTTAAGCGCCTTGTTAAAAGTTGGTTAGCCGATGATTTACTTCCTTATATGGATAAATTTTATCCTGAAATGGAAAAACAGTTGGGGACAAAATTTTACTTTTCAAAACGCATCTTAAAACCCTTTGCTGAAGAGCAAGAAAAAATACTTTGGCTAAAAAAAATAGAAGAACCTATTGGAAAATATTTGAATTCAACCATTTATACCGAAGATCTGAATGGCATTGTATATAACCCTTTGGGAATATCTGAAGTGAAGCATGCAGGAAATTTAGATGCGATTAAGTTTTTGAATTCAAGCAAAGAATATCTTGTCAAAAATAATTTTTTTTCAGAAGAACAATTTGATTATAACGCGCTTGTCTTGAATGAAAATTCTGTAACCTACAAAGAAGTTTCTGCAGATAAAATTATTTTTTGTGAAGGACAAAAAGCAACAGAAAATCCGCATTTCAAATGGCTTCCTTTTAAACTTACCAAAGGTGAAATCATCACCATTAAATTAGCTCCAGGATATTCAATTCCGGATGAAATTGTCATCAATAAAGCCGTTTTTATTCTTCCAATTGGAAATGATATGTATAAAGTAGGAGCGACTTACGAATGGAACGATCTTAGAGAGAACATCACTGAAAAAGGGAAGCTCGATTTGATAGAAAAGCTCGAAAAAGTGCTAAAAATCCCTTATGAAATCATTCAACACCAAGCTGGAATTCGCCCAACAGTGAACGACCGCAGACCATTGATTGGACTGCATCCCGAACATCCTCAATTGGCTGTTTTTAATGGAATGGGAACCAAAGGCGTTATGCTCGCTCCGTTTTTTGCCAACCAGTTTGCCGATTTCCTTGAAAATCAATCCCCACTTGATAAAGAGGTAGATATAGTCCGTTTCTTCTGATTTTTATTCGTCACCCTGAGCGGAGTCGAAGGGCGTAATTCGTAAAAATTCGTAATTCGTAGTCTTTCCCTTATGGAATTTTGAATTAAATTGCATCTAATGGTGGAACCATTAAAATTTAAATCAAAAGATATGAAATTGAGGAAGATTCTTTTAATCGCTATTGCTACTATAGCAACGATTGCAGGTGCTGTAACCCTTACAGCTTACCAAACAAACAACAAAAAAACCGTATTAATCTTCCCCAAAGGAAGCACTTATTCAAAAGAGTGGAAAAAGGTAGACTCTTTAGCTGCAAAAGGACTCACCAAATCGGCTTTGGAAGTAGTTGCCGGAATTTATGATAAAGCAAAATCCGAAAACAATGCTCCTCAATTTGTAAAAGCAATCATTCATCGAATGAAGTTTGAACAATATATGGAAGAATATTCTTTGGTAAAAGCACTCAATAAATTAAATGAGGAAGCTAAAGAAGCCAAATATCCTGTGAAACCAATTTTGCAATCCATGATTGCCGAAAGTTATTGGAACTACTACCAACAAAATCGTTATCGTTTTTACAATCGTACCGAAACTGTAAATTTTGATAATGATGATATTACCACTTGGGATTTAAAAACGATTTTTACAAAAGTGCTTGAAAATTATCAAGCATCACTCCAAAGTACCGACAGCTTAAAGCGGACTCCTTTAAATGTATATGATGAAGTATTAATAAAACAAACCAACTCCAGAAAATTTCGTCCAACACTTTACGACTTTCTTGCTCATCGTGCTGTTGATTTTTATTCTAACGAAGAACCGGACATTACCCGACCTGCATATAAATTTGAATTGAACTCCGAAAGCTATTTCTGGAATTTTAATGATTTTGTCAAAATAAATATTGAATCGAAAGATACACTTTCCTCAAAATTTTATGCAATTAAAATATTGCAAGATTTAGTCGCTTTTCACTCAAAAGATGCAAACCCACAATCGCTTATTGATGTTGAATTAAAACGATTGAAATTTGTAAAGAAAAATTCTATTTCTGAAATCAAGGATAGTTTATATTTTTCTGCTTTGCAAAACTTAGAAGCAAAATTTGCAAGCGACCAATCTTCATCCGAAGTAAGTTATGAAATTGCACAAGTGTATTTCGAAAAGGCCGGAAAATATAATCCACTGCAGTCGGACGAGAACTTGTCCGAAGAAGCTTTAGCGAAGTCGGATAAGTGGATGAAAAAACAAGCTTTGGAGTTGTGTGAAGCAACAATAAAAAAATATCCTTCCAGTGATGGTGCTCAAGATTGCGAAGCGTTGAAAGGTAGAATAGTTGAAAAAACAGTTGATTTTATTACCGATAAAGTATACGCTCCAAATGCTCCTTCTCGTGCCTTGGTGACGTACAAAAATTTAAAAACGGTTTATGTGCGTGTCGCACAAATGGATATTGACAAATACAATAAATCCATTGAGCGTTATTATGGAGAAAATCTTATCAAACAATATTTAAAGTTAACTTCTGTAAAAGAATTTACTGTTGAATTGCCTGATGATGGAGATTATCAACCTCATTCCACCGAAATTAAAATTCCTGAGTTACCTCTTGGCCATTATGTAATTTTAATTGGTTCCGATAAAACATTTTCCTACAAAAATCAGGGCGTTGCATATGCAGCAACGTGGGTATCCAACATTAGTTACATCAATCGTAGAATGACCAATGGCAGCTACGATTTTTATTTGCAACATCGCGAAACCGGAGCTCCGTTAAAAGGTGTTTCTGCACAATTGTATTACGAAAAATACAATTACACTTCTCGCAAATACGAATATGTAAAATCTGAAAAATATACATCCAACGAATTTGGATATTTTAATGTTCCCGCTACAACAGAGTACAGAAATTTCACAATTGATTTTTCTTACAAAGCAATAAATGGTCCGACACCAATTTCAGATGAAACCGACCATTTGCAAACAGAAAATGGAATTTATCAATACAGAACGTATGAAAAGGATAAAAATAAATATCCAAAAACATTTTTCTTTTTAGACAGAGGAATTTATCGCCCAGGACAAACGGTTTACTTCAAAGGGATTATGATTAAAACCGATGGCGAAACAAATGAGTTGATGACCAGTACCAATACAACAGTTACATTTTATGATGTGAATTATCAAAAAGTAGCAGATGTAAATTTAACTACCAATGAGTATGGTTCTTTCAGTGGAACATTCACCGCTCCAATGGGTGTTTTAAACGGACAAATGAGTTTAGCTAACGGAAGCGGAACAGTATATTTTTCGGTTGAAGAATATAAGCGTCCGAAGTTTGAAGTGAAATTTAATCCGGTTATCGGAAGTTATCGCTTGAATGAAAATATAAAAGTAAATGGAAATGCAAAAGCTTATTCCGGAGCTAGTATTGATGGTGCTGAAGTAAAATACCGTGTGGTGCGAAATGCATCCTTCCCATATTGGTGGTATTGGTGGAGAGGTTATTATCCACAATCGGCACAAATGGAAATTGTAAATGGAACAACAGTTTCAAATGATACAGGCGCTTTTTTTGTCGATTTTAAAGCAATTCCTGATTTGAGTATTCCTAAATCGTATCAACCAACCTATTCTTATACCATTTATGCAGATGTAACAGATATCAATGGTGAAACACATAGTTCGCAAACGTATGTAAGTGCAGCTTATACTGCTTTGAATTTAAGTGTGAACATTTCTTCTCTATTAGAAAAAGAAAGCAAAGAGGTGTTTGCTATTTCTACAACAAATATGAGTGGACAGTTTGAGCCTGGCAAAGGGAATATAGAAATCTACAAATTAATTGAACCTGAAAAAACATATCGTGCACGTTCTTGGTCGCAACCCGATAAATATATCATTAGTAAAGAAGATTTTGAAAAATCGTATCCAAAAGATGAGTACAAGGATGAAAACAATATGTACAAATGGAAGCGAGGAGAAAAAGTATTTGAAAAAATATTTTCAAATACAACTGCAATGGTTCCATCAAAAACGGGTGGTTCCACAAAAGTAAACACCTACGATTCTGTGAAATTTACCAACCTTAAAAATTGGAAATTGGGAGTATATATGATGGAAGCACATAGCAAAGATGCGTATGGTGAAGATGTAAAAGATGTACGCTATTTTACTATGTATTCGAATTCGGGAACTGAAGTGCCAAGCAATACCATCAATTGGTTTAGCAATTTAACTCCGCAAGCACTTGAACCTGGTCAAAGTGCAAAATTTGTTATTGGAACAAAAGAAGAAAATGTGCAAGTGTTGTATGAAATTGAACACAAGGGAGAAATTATAAGCAAGCAGATGTTCACTATTAATAAAGAACAAAAAGTAATTGACATTCCCATTGAAGAGAAGCACCGAGGTAATTTTTCTTACCATTATATCTTCATCAAAAACAATCGTGTGTATTCTCAGAATGCGGTTGTAACTGTTCCTTATACCAACAAAGAACTGGATATCGAATTTGAAACTTTCAGAAATAAATTGTTGCCGGGAGCAGAAGAAGAATGGAAAGTAAAAATAAAAGATAAAAAGGGAGAGAAGCTTGCTGCCGAAATGATGGCAACATTATACGATGCTTCTTTGGATGCTTTCAAACCTAACAACTGGTATTTTAATATTTATAACAGCTATTATTCCAATTTATATTGGGAAACCAATAGCGGATTTGGAGTGGTGAATGCACAATTATATAGTTACGACTGGAATAAATATCCGACAGGAGCATATCGTTATTATGATCGCTTGAACTGGTTTGGATACAGCAATTATTATGGTTATTATGATGATTACGATGGAAACGGAAATGAATATAACTACAGAGGGGCGAGAAGTAAAAGCAGTGGTTTCTTTAATTTATCTCCTGCAGCTACCGGAGCAGTTATGCCGGATGAAGAAAAATCTTTAGAGCGAGAAGATAGCGGGGCAAAAGATAAAAATATGAAAAAAGAAAGTACAAAAGGAAACAGATTTACCGGCACATTTGGTGGGAATACAATTTCGGATGTTACAACAACAGCCACCACTGAATCGATGAACGGAGAATTTGAAACCGGAATTTCCGGCAAAATTGGTGGAAGAGGTGGAGAAGATATGTCGCAAATTGGAGCTCGTAGTAATTTTGCGGAAACGGCTTTTTTCTATCCTCAATTGGAAACTGATAAAGATGGAAATGTAATTATCAAGTTCACGATTCCTGAGGCATTAACAAAATGGAAAATGATGGGTTTTGCGCATACCAAAGATTTAAAATTTGGAAACATCGAAAAAGAATTGGTAACACAAAAAGACTTGATGGTTATTCCAAATGCCCCTCGTTTCTTTCGTGAAAATGATAAAATGGAATTCAGTACAAAAATTTCTAATTTATCGGATGCTAACATTGTTGGGAAAGCGGATATTTTCTTTTACGATGCCGTAACAATGAAAGAAATTACAACAAAATTAGTTGAGGCGGTACACGGGCAATTCAACACCATTGGCGAAAGAGATTTTACAGCTGAAAAAGGAAAAAGTACAGTTGTTACATGGAACATCGCTATTCCAGAAGGTGTTGGAGCAATCACTTATAAAGTTGTTGCAAAAGCAGGAAATTTTACGGATGGTGAAGAAATGGCAATACCTGTTTTAACAAACAGAATGTTGGTGACCGAATCCATGCCATTGCCGATTCGTGGTAACCAAACAAAAACATTCCGCTTCGAAAAGCTAATTAATCAAAGCAATGGTTCAACCACTTTAAGAAATCATAAAGTAACTTTGGAATTTACTGCAAATCCTGCATGGTATGCTGTGCAATCACTTCCATATTTAATGGAATATCCATACGAATGTTCAGAACAAACGTTCTCTCGTTTTTATGCAAACAGCATTGCTTCACACATTGCAAATTCATCACCCAAAATAAAAGCAGTGTTTGATTCATGGAAATCCACCCCGGATTCAAAAGCACTATTATCTAATTTGGAAAAAAATCAAGAGTTGAAATCTTTGATGTTGGAAGAAACACCTTGGGTATTGGAAGCAAAAGATGAATCGGAGCGCAAAAAACGTGTAGCATTATTATTCGACCTAAATAAAATGGGGAACGAATTGGCACGCGCACTTAAAAAGTTGGAAAAAATGCAAACACCAAATGGTGGATTTCCTTGGTTTGAAGGAATGCGTGATGATCGTTACATCACACAACACATTGTAACCGGAATGGGACATTTAGATAAGCTTGGAGTAAAAAATGTACGTGAAGATGCAAAAGTGTGGAAGATGGTGAAAGATGGAACGAAATATTTGGATAACCGAATTCGTGAAGACTACGAATGGATTTTGAAACATGATAAAGAACACATCAACGAAAACCATTTAGGTTATTCTCAAATTCAATATTTGTATGCGAGAAGTTATTTCAAAGACATCTCCATTGATAATCGCAATCAAAAAGCATTCGACTACTATAAAGGTCAAGCGAAAAAATATTGGTTAGAGAATAGTCGATACATGCAAGGAATGATTGCATTGGCATTGAATCGTTATGATGATAAGGTAACTCCAAAAGATATTTTGAAATCCATTAAAGAAAACTCTTTGAATAGTGAAGAGATGGGAATGTATTGGAAAGAAAACTATGGAGGTTATTATTGGTATCAAGCTCCAATTGAAACACAAGCTTTATTGATTGAAGCATTTGATGAAATTAATAACGACAAAAAAGCGGTGGACGATATGAAGGTATGGTTGTTAAAATCAAAACAAACTCAAAATTGGCAAACCACCAAAGCAACAACCGAAGCAGTGTATGCATTATTATTAAGAGGAACAGATTGGTTGGCGACAGAAAGCAATGTGGAAATTACAATGGGTGATATGAAAGTTGATCCTAAAAAATTACCAGATGTTAAGGTCGAAGCGGGAACAGGTTATTTCAAAACATCGTGGAGTGGTGGCGACATTAAACCAATCATGGGAGAAATTACGGTTGTGAAAAAAGATGTTGGAGTAAGTTGGGGTGCAGTATACTGGCAATATTTCGAACAGTTGGATAAAATCACACCATCGAAAACACCATTGGTTTTGAAAAAACAATTGTTCTTACAAAAAAACACAGATGCCGGTCCGGTGATTGAACCAATTTCTGAGAAAACAATATTGAAAGTAGGAGACAAAATAAAAGTAAGAATTGAATTGCGTGTGGATAGAGATATGGAATATGTGCAAATGAAAGACATGCGCGCATCTGGTTTTGAACCTACCAATGTTATTTCAATGTATAAATGGCAAGATGGATTGGGTTATTATGAAAGTACAAGAGATGCAGCAACCAATTTCTTCTTTGATAGATTACCAAAAGGAACATACGTTTTTGAATACCCCTTAGTAGTAACACACAATGGTGATTTCTCAAACGGGATAACCTCTATTCAGTGTATGTATGCTCCGGAGTTCTCAAGTAACTCGGAAGGCATTCGGGTGAAAGTAGGGAAGTAGTTGGGAGAGTGGAGTTGGTAGTTCGGAGAAAGGTGTTGGGAGAACTGAAAAATTTATAACGGAGCATGTCCCCCTTTGAAGGGGGCAGGGGGATGAGATAAATAAAGTGCAAAAGCGATTAGTTCATAGCTAATCGCTTTTGTTTTTTTATATTTGTGAAACAATCACATCCATGAAAAAGATATTTCTTCTTCTATTCCTTTTTCCACTTTTCGCAACTGCGCAAAATCAATCTCTGGATACAATTAAGGCTCCTCTTAACTATGACGGAATATATAGTAGAATGGTTGCCTCCGATTCACTAAGCAGCAGCTTCGTTATCTTTATCAAAAAGGAAGTCAAAAAGCACAAACATGCAAAGCATACCGAAAATGTATACATATTGGAAGGAACCGGAGAAATGCTTTTGGGTGATAAAACCTTTCTGGTAAAAAAAGGGGATATGATTTTCATCCCTATGAATACAGTTCATTCTTTAAAAGTAACGTCCTCTAGTCCAGTAAAAGTATTGTCGGTACAATCGCCACACTTTGATGGGAAGGACAGGATATTCGTAGATTAACATGATAGTAAAAACACCAAAGCCACCTTATTATGCTGTTATCTTTACTTCGATAAGTGAAGAAATAAGGGAAGGGTATGAAAATACATTGAACAGAATGTTGGAGTTGGCACAACAACAAGAAGGTTATTTAGGAATCGAATCCGCAAAGGAGGAAATAGGAATTACGGTTTCGTATTGGAGCAGTTTAGAAGCCATCCGAAATTGGAAAATGAATGCCGAACATTTAATTGCACAGGAAAAAGGAAGAAAAGAGTGGTATCAGAATTACAAGACAAGAATTTGTTTGGTGGAGAGAGATTATGAATTTAACACTTCGACTTAGTTTATCCTGAGCGTAGTCGAATTACTCAGTGTGACAATAGTACGTCAGACTGAGCGTAGTCGAAGTCTTTAAAATTGGTAAACGATATTAAATAATATAAATGAATAGTTCATCAGGTCTTTTTTCCAAATTTACTTCTGCCAACGGCATTAATTACCTCAATATTGGTTTGATGTTGATTAGTTTGGTTGCAGCCTATATTTTACCATTTGAAGTGTTTTTGTTTTCTTATGCTGTTTTGGGCCCCTTGCATTATTTAACAGAAATTTCCTGGCTTGAAAAAAAGAGCTACTTCATAAAATCGAAAAAAGACATATGGATTTTTGTGTTGATGGTGGTGGCGATAACAATTGGAATGTTTAATGCGCATTCCAAAATAAACTCATTTATTGCTAGTTTTCTATTTTCCGGATTTATTTATGCTTTCGTGATTTTATATACTCAAAAAATCGCAATCAAGCTTTTGTTTGTTGTATTGGCTTTTATGGTTTCGATGATTTTCAGCTTTAATCAGTATCCCAATTTCCCATTTTTACTTTTTGCTATTTGGTTACCCACCATTATTCACGTTTATTTTTTTACAGGAGGCTTTATCTTGTTCGGAGCTTTAAAATCGAAAAGCGCATCTGGGATTATCTCGTTTGTTGTTTTTGTTCTCTGCGGGATTATTTGTTTCATCTACCTGCCCGAAAATTTTGGAATGGCGGTGACCGAATATGGTAAAAAGGCCTATTCTTTTTTCAAATTACTAAACACTACTTTATATAGTACTTTCGGATTTGGAAACATGTCCACTTCAGACGATTCATTATATTATGCACCCAATGCTTTAGCAATTATGCGATTTATTGCTTTTGCTTATACCTATCACTATTTAAACTGGTTTTCGAAAACAACGGTGATAAAGTGGAATGAGATTTCTAAACAACGAATGATCCTTATTATTGTATTGTGGATTTTATCGGTGGTATTATATGCATTTAGTTACCGAATTGGTTTTTATGCCTTATTCCTATTAAGTATGTTACATGTGTTTTTTGAGTTCCCACTCAATCATCAAACATTTATTGGAATCGGGAGAGAGTTAAAATCGATTACGAAGAAGGGATAATTTTCTTTGGGTCAATTTGAGTGTTCCACGGTCTAAGTATTCTGCAAATTAAAACTTCTTTATTCGTAATATTCGTCCTGATTCGCTATCCGAATCGTATATTTGCACCATGGCTAAAGAATTTTATTTAAAGCACCATTCCTTTCATATCAAAGCGATTTTTACGGCATTGAAAGACATATTCGAAAAAAACGAATATGCCGACAAAGCAATTGAAAAAGTGATGAAAGCAAATAAGTATTGGGATGTAAAAGAACGAGGTTTTGTTTCCGATGTTACTTATGACATGGTTCGTAATTGGAGGTTGTTATTTGTGTCGGCAGGCATAGAAGCGGATGCAAAACTATCGGATAGAAACCTGTGGATGATATTTGGGACCTATTTGGTTTTTGATGGATACGATTTGCCGGAAAGCAATAATTACTTCAAAGGGCTGAGTGAAAAGAAAATTGTGTCACAGTTAGAGAAGTTCCATAAGATTAGAAAAATAAGAGAATCAATTCCCGATTGGTTGGATGAAATGGGCTCTAAAGAAATTGGGAGTGATTGGGACAAAGTGATTCGAGCCTTGAATCAAAAACCAACGACAGTTTTAAGAGCCAATTCGCTAAAAACAAATCCCAAGGAGCTTCAAACACTTTTGGAAGCGGAAAATATTACAGATAGCACATTGATATCTTGGTCGCCCGATGCGGTTGAATTAAAATTCCAGCGTAATGTATTTAGAACGGAAGCATTTCATAAAGGCTTGTTTGAAGTACAAGATGCTTCTTCGCAAATGGTGAGTGAATTCTTAAATGTTCAACCGGGTATGCGGGTAGTTGATGCTTGTGCCGGAGCGGGAGGAAAAACATTGCATTTAGCATCTTTGATGAAAAACAAAGGACGCATCATTGCATTGGATGTAAAAGCAAGAAAGTTGGAAGAATTAAAAAAGCGAGCAGCAAGAGCCGATGTTCGAATAGTTGAAACACGAGCAATTGATTCTTCAAAGGTGGTTAAGCGCTTAAAAGATACTGCTGACAGATTGTTGTTGGATGTTCCATGTTCGGGTTTGGGAGTATTAAGAAGAAATCCGGATAGCAAATGGAAATTAACATTGGAAGAGATAGAAAGAGTAAAGACACTTCAAAAAGAGATACTCACTAGTTTTTCTGACATCACCAAAGTGGGTGGAAAAATGGTGTATGCTACGTGTAGTATTTTACCATCAGAAGGAGAAGAGCAAGTGAAGTGGTTTTTAAATTCAGTTGGAAATAAATGGAACTTGCTTGGTGAAAAACGTTATTCACCTGATGTATATCATGCCGATGGATTTTATATGGCACTGTTAGAACGTGTGAAATAAAAAAATAAAATTCAAATAAATTTTGTTTTTATATTCAAATCACATTCTTTTTTATTTGTTTTTTGTTCTTTGACAATTGATTCAATTTTATTGAAAAACATAAAAAAGCATCATTTTCGGAAAATAATTCAAAATAATCGGAAAATAATTTGGTCCATTTAAGACGATATTTAGGCGCATTATTTAGCTGAATTAGTTGCTGTTTTTGAATGAATTATTTTTTATAAAATAATTTAAAATATAAAATAATTTTTTTATCATCTTCTGTACATATTGTAAAATATATACATATAGAGATGATGAGAAAAAATAAAAAAATAATTTATTAAAATAAGACGGAAGAAATCTAAAAACTAAGATCTAAAAATCTAAAATCTAAGATGGAGGATATTAACAATATGAACAATCCAATGTTAATAAAATAAACCCGGTTTTTTTCGTTTGTGTTAAATATTTTTCTTACTTCGTATCAAATAATTTAATAACCAAAAAAACCATGGCAAAAAAAGCAAAAAAAGCTGCTCCAAAAAAAGCAGCTAAGAAAAAAGCAGCTCCAAAAAAAGCAGCTAAGAAAAAAGCAGCTCCAAAGAAAAAAGCAGCTAAAAAGAAAAAGTAAGAAAGAGCCCTTCGGGGCTTTTTTTTTGCTCTTTACTTTCCTATTATAGAATAGTTTGTGTTCTACTATGAAAGCCTTCGACTCCGCTCATCCTAACGAACGAGTCGTCACACTGAGCGGAGTCGAAGTGTGGATAATCGATAAAATCTAATTATTCTCTTTAGGAGTCACACCAATACCGGACATATCACTCAACACAATCTTCCCGTCTGCAAATGTGATTCCTTCAAACAAATTGTTTTTGATTAATAAGGCGCCATCTAAGTCGGCATAATCGGCAAACGGACTTAACTGAGCAGCAGCAGAAATTGCGCAAGAGGTTTCACTCATACATCCGATTAATACTTTTAAATTAACTTCACGAGCTTTTTGTATCATTTTAAATGCTTCATGCATTCCCGTACATTTCATCAATTTTATATTGATACCATGAAAACAAGCTTTCACTTTATCTATATCCGTATATCTCTGAATACTTTCATCGGCAAACAAGGGTAAAGGACTTTTCTCGAAAAGCCAATGCGCATCATCCCAATTGTTTTTTGCTAAAGGCTGTTCCACAAACAATACATTTTTATCGGCTAACCATTGAATCATCTCCAGTGCTTCTTCTTTGTTTTTCCAACCTTGGTTCACATCAATTGCAATTGGTTTATTGCTAACGCTTCTTATAGTATTAATAATGGCTTTATCATTTTCGCCATTCAGCTTTACTTTTAAAATCTTAAACTCATCACCATCCACAATCTTTTGCTTGATTATTTCTTGTTCATCTATTCCCAAAGTGTAAGCAGTATATGGAGTAGTATTTTTATCAGCTTGGAACATTTGCCAGCAAGGTTTGTTTTTAATCTTGCCCATTAAATCGTGCAATGCAATATCAATGGATGCTTTTGCTGAAGTATTATTGGGAGCCAATAAATCAATCTCACTTAAAATAGCTTCCCACTCAAAAGGATTTTTGCATTGTTCAATAAGTGGCGAGGCAGACTTTAAAAAAGTAGCAACACTTTCGTGCGATTCACCTAAATAAGGTGGCATGCTCGCTTCTCCGTATCCAATTTTTCCATCGTGTTCCAATTGTACAATTACAATTGCTGTGGAACTCCGGGTTCCATGCGCGATTTTAAATGGTCTTTTAAAATAAAGTGTATGATTCGTAAATGAGAGTTTCAAGGAGCTTGCTTTTAAATCAGGGACTATTGGTTCAAGAGAGATACTACGAATGTAAATAGAATTCTGCTCTATTTTGCATTCCTGAGCTTGTTAATTGTTTGTTAATAGATACGCTTGTCATAATCTATTAATGTTCTATATTTGTGTACTAAACTAACAAATCAATAAAATGAAAAAGATACTTTTATTACTACTTGCTCCTGCAATGGTATTTTTAGCGAGTTGTGGTGGTTCAAAAACGGACGAGACAACAGCTAGCATCCCGGGCATGATGGAAACCCAATTAAAAATTAATGGGAATGCACTTTCAATCATGGTTCCTGATTCTACTAAAGGGAAATTAGAAATGGTTGAACAAAGTTGGGGCGCTACAGAAATTAAAGTTGGAAAAGATTTTCAAATTTCAATTGAAGAAGGGGAAGGGGATATTGCCTTAACGAAAAGTGATATTTCCGGAAATGATGTAAATAAGTTCAAACGTTATGTAAAAGACGAACCAACAACATTGCTTTGGGAGTCTGAAATTACTGCCCCTGAATTCCATTTTTATTCAATTGTTAAACCAGGAACGGTATCTTATATAGTAAAAGATATTGCCGGTGAAATGTTTGGAGAAAAAGCAACCGAAACAATGGTTGAAGCTGCTAAAACATTAAAAGCAAAAGGCGCTAAACCAGACGCATAATTTTTAAATTGAATTTTAAAATGCCTTGCTTCGATTTTTCTAAGCAAGGCATTTTTTTTGAACCAAATTGATGAATCGCTTATTATCACTTTACCTTGGCTCTTTTGCAAATATTCAACGCAATGTTTGGATACTTTCTATTGCGATGTTCATTAACCGAAGTGGTTCAATGGTTTTGCTATTTACCTCCTTATACCTTACCAAAGATTTACATTTTACAATTGCGCAAGCTGGTTTGGCACTGAGTTTTTATGGAATAGGTAGTGTGTTAGGCTCGTATGCGGGTGGTTGGTTAACTGATAGAAAATCTTTTTTCGACATTATGTTTTGGTCGCTGATTGTTAGCGGACTCATCTTACTACTATTATTGACAACAAAATCGCCCTATTTAATTTCATTGATTATTTTTTGTTATGCTTTTGCAGCAGATATATTTCGCCCAGCTAATTCAAAAGCAATCGCTGCATACAGTTCACCTGAAAACAGAACTCGCTCCGTTTCATTGGTACGTTTAGCTATTAATTTAGGTTTTTCAATTGGCCCTGCAGCAGGAGGGTTTGTTGCATTATATCTTGGATACAAATGGTTGTTTGTGATTGATGCCTGTACCGGTTTTTTAGCAGCTATTATGTTATGGATATACTTACCAAGATTAACAGATGAACCTACAACAATTGAATCGTCTGTTTTGAGCGATAGTTCAACATCCGCATACCGCGATATGCGATACTTGATTTTTGTTATTCTTGTAGCATTTTTTGGAATTTGTTTCTTTCAGCTATTTGCCAGTATCCCTCAATATTTTAGTAAAGATTGCCATTACACAGAAGATACGATTGGATTATTATTGGGTTTAAATGGATTGCTGGTGGTAATTATTGAAATGCCATTGGTGGCGGCATTAGAAAAAAATCAAAAAATGTTCTCTTTCATCATTGCAGGTGTTTTGTGTCTGCCATTTTCGTTCTTACTTTTATATTTAGGAAAAGGAATGATGATTTGGGCAGTGATGTATACTTTGTTTATAACGCTTTCCGAAATTTTGGCTATGCCTTTTATGATGAATTTTGCTTTGTCCCGACCGGCCAAAGAACGACAAGGACAATATTCGGCATTGTATTCAATTTCATACGGACTAGCAAACATATTTGCTCCGTTATTAGGTTTGGGCATTGCCGATAAATACGGTTTTGATAAAATGTTTTATTTCTTCATCGGATTAAGTTTGTTAACCGCTTTTGGTTTTTGGATGTTGAAGAGGATGGAAGAAAGGTGTTGATGTTCTTATTTGATTATTCCGTAGGGACGAAAGGTCAAATTAATTCCTTAAAAATATATTTTTCATCATAATCTACTTCAAATTTTTGAAGAAAATCTAAATACTCTTCAACAAAGGTTTTTTTCTGGTGGTGCGATTCTTGATTTTCTATATATTTAATAACATTTTTTAGTTGTGATTTTCCATAAGAAAAAGCGCCATAACCCTCTTGCCATTCAAACTTTCCACTAATAAACCTCTTTTCATTAATCCATTTAGATGAATTGCCTTTTATGTCCTGCATCAAATCGGAAATAGATTGACCTGGTCGCAAACCAATTAATATATGAATGTGGTCAGGCATTCCATTTATGGCAATTAATTTATGTTTATTATTTTGAATGATGCCTGTGATGTATTTATATAATTCATCCTTCCACGAAATGTGAATACATGAGGCTCTATATTTAACCGCGAAAACAAATTGAATGTGTAACTGTGTGTATGTGTTTGGCATAACATGTTGCCCCTACGGGACTTTGGTTTGTGTGTTAGGGTTTCTTTTCAACCGATATTTAATCCCTACGGGATTATTTTCATAATAATTTTTCAAATGTAATTTATAAAGTCTAAAAGTATTGCTACGATTTGTAGTAATATTTTATGGAACAATAGTCAGGAGAGATGGCTAGAATTAATATTTTGTCCCGCAGGGACATAATATCGGTAGCATATAAATTTCAATTCCCGAACCATAAGTCCCATGGGACGAAATATCGATAGATAAAATGTGATGAGTAAGTTTGTCCCGTAGGGACATAATATCGGTATGGCATAAGATGTCGTCCCTACGGGACTTTGGTTTGTGTGTTAGGGTTTCTTTTTTTTACCTATACTTCATCCCTACGGGATTGTTTATAAAGGAATAAAACAAATATGCAGATTGAATAAGTTTGTCCCGTAGGGACGATATATTTGAATTCTGCTAGCCGTTCTTCTTTCGTATCAGCTTTATAACAATCATATAAGCAACACAAGGAATTCCAATCCAAATCACTTCACTTTTTATCACATTAATTCCCCATTCACTAAAAAAATGACTCGCACCAATTGGGGATACTTTAATTGGTCGCCATGGAAAAAAATAACGCTCATTATTAAAAGGCGAAAAAAATGCAACTCCTAATCCTCCCGATGTCATCGCATCCAATATTCCATGTGAAAGGGTACAAAGACTAAAGAATAAAATGTAATAAATCCCTTTTCTAGTATTTAGGTGTTGTTTATAAAAAAGAAGTGAAACAACAGAGCCAAGGATAAATGCAAAAACAATAGAATGTGTAAATCCTCTGTGCCCCCAAAATGCTTCATATGCAATTCCTAATTTGAAAGAAATAACATCTGCATCTGGTAAAATGGAGCAAACAATTCCAATGAAAACAAACTTCCAATTATGAATAGTCTTAGAAAATCCAGAACCAATTGCGATTGCCGTAAGTGCATGTCCGAATGCTGATGCCATGAACAAATATAATCAATTAGAAAAGGTTATCCTTTCAAAAAAACATCATAGCCGTATCTCAAAATCATAATGGATACAATTACTAAAAATATAATTCTCACAAATCCATTTCCTTTCTTTAATGCAATTCTGCTTCCAATCACGCTTCCAATAATGTTAAATACCGACATGAGGATAGCAATCTCTATCAAATAATCTCCATTTTTGATAAATACAATCAATGCAGAGATGTTTGTGATGCAATTGATGATTTTGGAGTAGGCAGATGCATTTACAAATTCAAATCCCAGAATCACAACAAATCCCAACACAAAAAAACTGCCCGTTCCCGGACCGAAAAACCCGTCATAAAATCCAACCACAATTCCAATTACGGAGCCTAAAAATAATTGTTTGTTTGCCGGAAGTTGTTTCGTTTGAACTGAGCCAAGATCTTTTTTAATAAATGTATAAATGGCGATTAGGATGAGAATGACTAAAATAACTGGCTTGAGTGTTTCTACTTTTATGAAACTGACGACTTTTGCTCCTGCGTAAGAAGACACAAATGAAAAGAAGGAAATAACCAGCAGAAGTTTATAATCAAATTTGATGCGTTTTGAATATTGATATGCAGCAACGGATGTTCCTGCTAATGCAGCAATTTTATTTGTTCCGAAAATCGTCAGTAAGGGTTGGTTGGGCGTGTTGATTAACAAAGCAGGTAATTGTATCAAACCTCCACCACCAACAATTGCATCAATGAATCCCGCTACGAATGATAAAATAATGAGAGAGACAAGAACTGTTAATGTATAATCAGCAAACAGGTCTGAGAAATTCATTTCATGATAGTATTAACAAAAACGTCCCGCAATTTGCGGGACGTTATATTATTATTGAGAAACCATTTTTTTCTCTTGACGTTTGCGCTCTGTTTCATCCAAAATAACTTTACGCATACGAATTGAACCTGGAGTTACCTCAACATACTCGTCAATTTGAATGTATTCCATTGCTTCTTCTAATGAGAAATTAATTTTTGGAGCAATACGCATTTTATCATCTGTACCCGAAGCACGCATGTTCGATAATTTTTTCTCTTTTGTGATGTTCACCACAATATCATCCTGACGGTTATTTTCTCCGATAACTTGTCCGGTGTAAATTGGTTCACCAGGGTCAACAAAAAATTTACCTCTGTCTTGTAATTTATCAATTGAATAAGCAATAGCTGTTCCCATTTCACCTGAAATTAAAACTCCGTTGTTACGGCTAGGAATCATACCTTTCCAAGGCTCAAATGCTTTAAAGCGATGTGCCATAATTGCTTCACCTGCAGTTGCGGTTAAAATGTTATTACGCAATCCAATAATTCCACGTGATGGAATTTCAAATTCTAAATGTTGTAAATCACCTTTCGGTTCCATCAATAACATATCGCCTTTACGCTGACTCACATACTCAATTACTTTTCCTGCAGATTCTTCAGGTACATCAACCGTTAAATATTCAATCGGCTCACATTTTACTCCATCAATTTCTTTGATGATAACTTGGGGTTGTCCAACTTGTAATTCATATCCTTCGCGTCTCATGGTTTCAATCAAAACCGATAAGTGAAGAATTCCTCTTCCGAAAACCAAATAGGAATCAGCAGAATTTGTTTCTTCAACACGCAAAGCAAGATTTTTTTCTAATTCTTTAAATAAACGATCACGCAAGTGGCGAGAAGTAACAAATTTTCCTTCTTTACCAAAAAATGGAGAGTTGTTGATACAAAACAACATATTCATTGTTGGTTCATCAATTGCAATAGGTGTTAATCCTTCCGGATTTTCAAAATCAGCGATGGTGTCACCAATTTCAAACCCTTCAATACCGGTAATCGCAACAATTTCTCCTGAGTCGATTGCTTCGCTTGTTTTTGCTTTTCCTAATCCTTCAAAAATGAATAATTCTTTTATCCGTGATTTTATAATAGAGCCATCTCTTTTTACCAAAGAAACAGGCATATTTTCTTTTATTGAACCGCGGTGAACACGACCAACTGCAATACGTCCTACAAAAGAAGAATAATCCAATGAAGTAATTTGCATTTGCAATGTTCCTTCATTTACAGGCGATTCTGGAAAGAAATCAATAATTGTATCTAATAGATAAGTGATGTCAGTAGTAGGGTTTTTCCAATCCGGACCCATCCATCCTTGCTTGGATGAACCGTAAACAGTTTTAAAATCCAATTGTGTTTCTGTAGCATCTAGGTTAAAGAACAAATCAAATACTTGATCGTGTACTTCATCAGGACGGCAATTTGGTTTATCCACTTTGTTGATTACCAAAACCACACGTTTCCCTTGTGCTAACGCTTTTTGTGTAACGAAACGCGTTTGAGGCATTGCGCCTTCAAATGCATCCACCAACAAAACAACACCATCAGCCATATTCAATACACGTTCTACTTCTCCTCCAAAATCCGCGTGGCCGGGAGTATCAATAATATTGATTTTTGTTCCTTTATATCTTACTGAAACGTTTTTTGCCAAAATGGTAATTCCACGTTCACGTTCCAAATCGTTGTTGTCAAGAATCAATTCTCCCGATTCCTGATTATCGCGGAACAATTTCCCTGTATGTAAAATTTTATCTACCAAGGTTGTTTTACCGTGATCGACATGGGCAATAATGGCAATGTTTCTAATATTTCGCATTGTAAAAGATGGTTGTTTGTTGTTTGTTGTGAATTGCTGGCTGTAAAATGACCAACAATTACTCGCTAACAACTAAAATTCGGGTGCAAAATTAGTCAATTTTATTCGTATTTGTGCATAAGCCGACCTTATATAATTGCTGTTTGTCGAATTTTTAGGGCTTAATTGACACAAATGCTGGTAAAATGCACTCAGTTTTTAAAAAACGCTTCTGAGGAAATTGTTTTTGCGTTTTGTTTATCGTCCGGACTAATTTTTAGTTCATAAGTAGAATATGAATCGATGGCTCCCTTTTTTTCTTTTTTCATAACAAGCGCATCTGCCCCATCATTTAATTGTAAAAATACGTTTTCGCTTTCAAATCCTCCTTTTATTTTTTCATTTGAAAATGTTTTTCCTGCATTCCAGTCTTTACCAAAATATATTTTTAAAAAATACTCTCCATCAGGAATTTGGTTCATTTTTATTTGTGTTTCGCTATTCATATAAACATTGCGTATGGTTTTGTTGGGAGTATTTTTTTCAACTAAGAAAACAACAGCTTCTGATTTGCTTCCATTTAAAAATGAAATACTGTTTTTGCTTTCCACATCATAAACTTCTTCACCGAAAAAAACACTGTATGGTGAATCGTAATTGTTGATACTTGTTTGGACTTCCGGTTCTTCAATTTTTTCAATTGCGGGGGCGGTTTTTAAATTTGATACTGTCGTTGTTTTTTCGGTAGAATAAGAAATAATAAAATACAATAATACAAGTGCAATCCCAACGCTTACCAATATTTGCCAAGTGTCTTTCGCTTCAGTTTTTTCAGATTGTTTTTTTTGTGATTGAGTGTGGGCTTTTTGTTTGTATGCCGCTTGTTGCTGAGCAAATTGATATGCATTCCCACTATATTGCGGCCCAGAAGCATTTGCCTTCTGTGAGTGTGGACGGGAGCCAAACGATTGTTTTAAATCATATTTTTTTCTTTTTTCGGGATTGGATAAAATACCGTATGCTTGCTGAATTTCTTTAAAATATTCTTCGGCAGCTTTGTTTCCAATATTTTTATCGGGATGATATTTTTTTGCTAAAACGCGGTAAGCGGATTTTATTTCATCAAAAGTAGCGGTACTTTTTACTTCTAAAATGATATAATAATTTTTTTCTGCCATCGAGATTTCCAGCCACTAAATAAAAATAAAAAGATTTCATTACAAAAATCTCACATTCATTTTCTTTTGTGTTTTTTGAATGTTTATTTTTGCATTTTTTGGATATTTTATTGCAAAAGAAAGTTCAATTTTTTTCACTTCCCCGGGTTGTAAGTTGTATTTCCAAACTAATTTTCCTGTTTTTACGTCCAATTCTGCCTTCGTTGTTTCAATTGCATCTACAGTAATATCGCTTTGTAATGAAACAGGCAATTGGTCTTCTACTTCAATCTGAATAGGAGTTTTGCGATTATTTTTCACAAGCATTTCATAAGCAAACGTTTCTTTGGTAGTATTGCCAATGAATTTTTTTGTACAATACTCTTTTACTTTGCTGCGGGTAACTAACACTTTGTTATCGCGACCTAAAGATAAATCCAAGGTGTCATCCGCACTTCTGGTATAAATATAGGATTGACCAACATAGGTTCCACCGTAATATACATTTGCTTCTCCTTCCACTAAATCCAAATCTTCCCAACCTGTGATGCGAGCTAATAAAAATGCATCGCGATCTAATTTTGGAGCACTAAAATGCTGGAATGTTGCCGGTAATTTATATTCGGTTACATCTACAATGTATGGTTTTGAGTCTGACGGGAAAGTGTAAGAGGTTTTGATTTCAAATTCAGCACTTAATTCAGCAATTTCTATTTCTACAAATTCTATTTTAGGTTTTGCTGCTTGCTGTTTTGCCATTTCACTTATGTCTGCATTATTCGAAATAGAATTTTGCATATAACCTTCACCTGATTGATAAGCAGGAGCGGCTGATTTCGCTTTTCCGTAATCGTATCGATTGCTATTAGTGGTAGTAATATAGGTTAAATCCCAGGGAAGTAATTCTGGTTTTGCAGCACTTTTTGATGGGTCGGCTGTCGACAATTTTAATTTTACATCGTTCCAATCGATGCCTGTATTATTAAAAACTTTAGCACGATATTTCAATTCAATAGGTAAGTTAATGTCTTCTGCATGTAAGTCGTAGCTTGGAGCCCAGCCGGCATCGGCAACTAAATATTTTAAATCGATACTGGATGAAATTTTAGCGGTGGAAGAAATTAAAATAGAAACTTCAGCTGTTGGTTGATTGTTTTTTGCATTCAATTCATATAACTGTTGATTTAATTTATTCAATGATTCTTGTAAAAGCGAATTTTTTTTGTCTAGTTTAGAGATTTCAATATTAATTTCCTTGATACGTGCTCGGTAAAAATCGGCTGCTAATTTTAGTTCTGCAATAGCAACACCTTTATCTTGTCCGCCAATCGATTCGTTTTTTAAGAGCATATTTTTCTCTATTACAAATGCATCTTTGTCGTTGTTTGACTGATTAATTCCATCAGATAAAATAGTGACAGAATCCTTTATTGTTTTTATTCTATCGCTTTCTTTTTGGTTTGCCAAATAATTGATTGCATCTGAAATTGCAAGAATAGCAACCTGTCCGGAAGCACTCACTTGAATACTTTTTGAATCAAGTTTAGGAGAAAGCCCAGTAAAAATTATTTTATTTCTTCCTGGATTAAGTGTTACGGTTTTACTTTGGCTTACTTCTGCGCCATATAAATAAATGATTACAGATTGAACAGGAACATTCACTTCTTGCGAAGTTTCAGTAGTTTGAGCAAATGTGGTTGATATATTTGCAAAAATTAAAGTGAATACAACAGCGACTTTTTTCATGATAGTAGTTTTATAAAATAGAAAACCCTGACACAAATGGTCAGGGTTTATAAGATGAAATGTGAAAATTATTTTTTCTCTTCGTCTTTTTTAGCAGAAGCAGCAGGAACAACTTCTTTTAAATATACTTGAGAATAATCTCTGTAACGCATAGGGTTTGAAAACAAATTACGAACGTTTGATTTTACTAAACGATAATTCTCATCATACCACAACATCATCACAGGAGCATCGTTCATCATAATTTGTTCTGCTTTTAATAAATCAGCATATCCTTCTTCCTGTGTTTTAGCAGATTTTCCGGCATCAAACAATTTATCAAATTCTTCGTTTTTATAACGAGGGGTATTTGGATAAGAAGGCTGAGCAATATCGGCAGGAACAGTCGCTCCGTAAAGAATCCACAAGAAATTTTCGGGGCTAGGGAAATCGGCAATCCAAGCTGCACGAAAAATTTCAGCGCGGGCATATTTTGCATCATCCATTTTTTGTTTTTGTGGCACTACTTCAAAATCAACATTTACATTTAGTACTTCCATCAATTGTTTTTGAATTTCTAAAACAACGTTCGTGTTTTTTGCGCCACCGCTATTCAATTCAATTTTTACTTTTGGAAATCCTTTACCATTTGGATATCCAGCTTCAGCCAATAATTTTTTTGCTTTTTCAGCATCAAAATCATAACCGGTAATTTTAGTGATGTCGTATCCTTTAAAAGAAGGAGGGGAAATACCATTAATTGCAGGGCCATAAGCTTCGCCTTTTAATACGTCTTCAACAATTCTGTTTCTGTCAATTGCATATGAGAATGCTTGACGCACTTTGATATTATTGAATGGCTCTTTTGTCATATTAAATTCGTAATACTGACTAGCCATTTCGGGTGAGCGCTCCAAAACATATTTTGGTGGCTTATTTTGAAAATCAGCGATTTGGCTCTCAACCATATCTTTAATAGATTCAGATGGCAATCCAATAACCATATCCAAATTACCATTTTGAAAATTATCCAATTCCTGTTTTTTGGTAGGCAAGAAACTGATGACAACTGAATCTAGGAAAGGTAATGCGTTACCCAACGAATCCTTTCCGTGGTAATTATCATTGCGTTTTAATAATGCTTTGTCGGTAGAACCATTGTCAACATATATAAAAGGCCCAGTTCCTACTTTAATGTCTGCGCCATATTTATCATATGCTTCTTTTGCAAAAACGCTAGAAACGGGTGATGCCAAAGCAAATAAGAAAGAGGTGCTTGGAGAGGCTAAGGTAATGGAAATAGTATAGTCATCAGGTGTTTTGATTCCGTCAATAGAGCCATTGGGCTTGCCTTTGCTTGCGTCAAAGAATTTATTTGCTCCAACTACACGGTCTTTAAATGTAGCCGCAAAGTTTGAATTCTCCTTATTATCAGTACAAAGTAGCTCAAAAGCGAATTTAAAATCTGAAGATTTCACTTCTCTTCCTTTTCCATCAGGAAAACATTCATTATCCTGAAACATTACACCTTTTTTAAGGTGAAAAGTATAGGTGGTTCCTGCTGCATCAATCTCCCATTTTTCCGCTAAACTCGGCATAATGGAAAGGTCTTTAGGATTAAATTTTACCAATCCTTCATAAATTTGGTTGGCAATGTGCGCAGAACCTATGTCTGTAATACCTGCAGGATATAATGTTTGAAATTGTTCGGTTTCATTTATTCTCAGCGTCCCGCCATAAACTTTGTCGCCTTTTGCAACTCTGTCATTCCCGCCTTCGCCTGTAGAATTAGAGCAAGAGCTGAATAGAACTGCGACAGAGAGGATAAAGAAGAAGGATTTTTTCATAAGATTGTGTGATATTATTGATAAAAAGCTTGAAATTGTTGTTAAAATTAAGTGCAAGATTAGTGCATCTTTCACAAATGTGCAAGTAAATATACAAAAAAACTCGATTTTAAGCCAATCTTTGAAAATAATTGATTTTGTTTACGAGAGATGTATTGTGTATGACAAATTTGTTTAAATTTGCGATGAATTCTAAAAATAATGATTTTTTATTTTGAAATTATTAAATAAGATTATAATATTGCGTTCGAAAATGGAGAACGGCTCATTATAAGTTCTTGTTTTTATATAAAAAAGTACAATGAAAAAAATATTGTTTACCGCTTTTAGTTTGATTGTTTCATCTTCAGTTTTTGCTGTAGGAGTAATAGTGTTGGAAGGAAACTACCAAGGAAAAAATCTTTATATTCAAAATCCATTTGCAGGATCAGGAGTTGGTTTTTGTGTACAGGAAGTTAGAGTGAACGGAAATGTTACAACAGACGAGATTGCATCAAGTGCTTTCGAAATTGATTTTAGAAACTTACAATTGAAGATTGGTGATAAAGTGGAAGTAAAAATTACTCACAAAGATGATTGCAAGCCCAAAGTGCTAAATCCTGAGGTTTTAAAGCCAAAAAGTACATTTGAAATTGTTTCTATGGCAGTGGGTACGGATTTAACCTTCAAATGGTCTACAAAAGGTGAAACAGGAAAGTTAGCGTACGTTATTGAGCAGTTCCGTTGGAACAAATGGGTGAAAGTAGGAGAAGTAGAAGGAAATGGTACACCAGATGTAAACAACTACTCTTTCTTAGTAGCACCGCATTCCGGTAAAAACCAATATCGTGTTAAGCAAGTAGATTATACGGGTCAACCTAAATTATCCAGAACTGTTGATTACAACTCAACATCCCCGGAAATTACATTCAGTCCTGCTAAAGTATCCAAAGAAA
Source organism: Bacteroidota bacterium (assembly GCA_023251805.1). Classification (GTDB taxonomy): domain Bacteria; phylum Bacteroidota; class Bacteroidia; order 2-12-FULL-35-15; family 2-12-FULL-35-15; genus 2-12-FULL-35-15. The sequence goes on from JAHEYB010000001.1 coordinate 135,387, forward strand.
TAGGCTTTTTCGCTGGAAGCACTCCAACCGAAACGATGTTTGAAATATATGACCAATTTGGTAATATTGTAAAACGAGGTTTCGCGTCAACTGTAGATGCATCTAATTTGCCCAAAGGCGCATATTATTTGAACTACGACAATAAAATGGGCGAGTTTATCAAAAAATAATTCTTCGACTCCGCTCGAAATGACATAATTGAAAATAATCCCGGTATTTATATCGGGATTATTTTTTTATATTAACTAAACTATTGATAATGTTAAAGATAGAGCATATTGGTATCGCAGTAAAGGATATCTCAGCTTCCAACGACTTGTTCAGCAAGCTATTTGGAAAAGTACCCTATAAGCTTGAAAGAGTAGAATCGGAAGGTGTTTCTACCTCCTTTTTTATGATAGGCGACAGCAAAATAGAGCTTTTAGAAGCAACTAGCCCTGATAGTCCGATTGCCAAGTTTATTGAGAAAAAAGGCGAAGGCATTCATCACATTGCTTTTGAAGTAGCCGATATTGATGCTGAAATGAAACGTTTACAAGCAGAAGGATTTACCTTATTGTCGGATATTCCCAAAAAAGGTGCTGACAATAAACGCATTTGTTTCTTGCATCCAAAGGGTACAAATGGTGTATTAATAGAGCTTTGTCAATCTGTTAGGACTCCTTCTGAGGAGATGAAATAAAAAAATCCTCCCAAATTTAAGGAGGATTTGGTGGGCCCACTTGGAATCGAACCAAGCACCCACAGCCCCGATAGCCATAGGGGGAGTCTGTTGCATAGTATTTATAGTTCTTTCAATTTTACAATTAATTCAGGATGAAGAGTTAAGTTTTTAATATAAGGTTTACTCTTCATTTTTTTAATATGTTTTTCAATTTTTATAGCTTGAGTAAAAGACGAGCATTCTATATTTAAAAACAATTGCCAATCATCTGCTTTTGCTGTAAAACGATGCTGGCCATATGAGTGATTGTTATGCTTAATTAGGCGTGAATCTAGGTCCTCGTGGCAAACTCCAATATAAAACCGATTAAGCTTTTGGCTATGTATTATGTAACAAGAATTCATTTTATAAAGAACCCCGAAGTTATTACTCCGGGGTTGACTTGGTGGGCCCACTTGGAATCGAACCAAGCACCCACAGATTATGAGTCTGTTGCTCTAACCGAATGAGCTATAGGCCCAAGTCACTATTTTTACTTTATCTTTACACCCACAGTCCCGATAGCTATCGGGAGAGTCTGTTGCTCTAACCGAATGAGCTATAGGCCCTTTTGTATTGCTACAAAATTAGGAATGCGAAATTAGATATTTACAACGAATTAACAAAACTCTACTCCCTTTATATTGTGGATATTTCAGAAAAACAAATAAAGAATATCATTTTTGATTTAGGGGGCGTCATTCTCAATATCGATTATAATTTATTGGTAAAATCTTTTTCTGAAATTGGATTACCACATTTTGAAGATTTTTTTTCTCAAAAAAAGCAAAAAATTTTCTTTGATGAATACGAAAAAGGAAATATTAGCTCCAGCGAGTTTAGAAAAAAATTAAAAAAACAGTGTATTCCAAATACTTCTGATGAAGCAATAGATAGCGCATGGAATGCAATGCTGCTTGACCTTCCCAAAGAACGATTGGATTTTCTGATGTTTGTTAAGAGCCGTTATAGGACTTTTCTTTTGAGTAATACGAATGAAATTCACATAAATTGTATTTATAATTATTTAAAAAAGAACTTTCAGAAAAATGATTTTTCTTCTTGTTTTGAGAAAGTCTACCTCTCGTATGAAATAGGAATGAGAAAGCCGGATGCTGAAATATTTGAAAAAGTAATTAATGAAAATGGTTTGAATAAAATAGAAACATTGTTTATTGATGATTCAAGTCAACATATTGAAAGTGCAAGAAATTTTGGGATTCAAACCTATTTGCTAGATGTAAAAAAGGAAAGTATCCAACATGTTTTTAAAACATAATCCCACATTTCGCTTTCAATTTTAAAATGATTATTTTTGTATAAATAAAAACAAAATGAAATCGCTTTCAGAAAAAATAAATTCTTCTTTCGTATCATTTATATTTCTTTTGTTTTTAAGCAGTATTTCCTTCGCACAAACAAAAGATTCTATTATCGAAAAACCGGCAAAAAAAATTGCCGACCCCAAAGATCATATTGTAGTTGATTTTAGTTTTGATTCCTACCGAAACTGGCCTGATGGAATTGGACAAAAACCTTATTCATTGGGCGGAAATGCTTTTTTGATGTGGGATTATCCTTTTGGATACGGACCATTAAGTTTAGCTATTGGCGCTGGGTTTAGTACGCACGATGTACATACAAACGGACAAATTACTTATTCCATCGATGGAAAATATACCACTTTTGTTCCCATCACTACAAAATATAGTACTAATAAATTTTCTTGCAACTTTATGGAAATTCCTGTTGAATTAAGGATTCGTACAAGAGGAGAGAAAAGTTTTAAAATGGCTATTGGAGGAAAAATCGGATACGCCTATAATGTGCATACAAAATATGCCGATGAAGATGGGAAAATTAAAGTGTACAGAATTAAAAACATTGAACCTTTGCGATATGGGGTAACATTCAGAATAGGCTACAACAAATTTAATTTGCAAGGGTTTTATGCTTTATCCGAACTGTTTAAAAAGGGGAGAGGCGAGCCTGGGATGATTCCTTTCTCTTTTGGTGTTGGGATGTGGTTGTATTAAATCTTGCATAATTTTCTCGCAGATTTCGCAAATTTTCGCTGAGAAAGGTTATTAGAAGGCATTAGATTCTAAACAAAAGCATTCAATAGTGTTTTTAATTCATCGGAAAAATATCTGCGGAATCTGCGAGAAATACTAGTAATATAACATCAATCCTAATTCAATAAAAAATCCCAATAAAAATCCTGTATAAACTTGTGCGGGAGTGTGAGCTTTTAATTTTAAACGAGCGTATCCAACTAATCCCGACACTAGAAGAATAGCTATAAAGGCGACACTTGTATCCATTTGTATGCGGTATATTAATCCGAGTGTAGCTCCCGCTATTCCTCCAATTCCAATAGTATGTGCACTTATTTTCCACTTGAAGTTAATGATAAAGGTTAACAAAATTGAAATTCCGGCACCGAGTATTACAATTTTAAAAATGCTGGGAAATTCTGCATCATAAAACAAATAGAGCAAAGCAAAAAAGTATAAAGCTGTACTGCTAAATGGAATAATACGTTCTTGATTGGTTTCCATTTCCAAACTTTGAATGCGCTTCATCTTTAATAAAATTAAAGCGTTTACCGTTGGTAATAAAAAAGTAAATAAAAAGGTTACTCCTAAAATAATGAATTTTAAAATTTCAGGAATAAACGTAGAAATGTAATTTTCTGTAAAAAAAATAAAAGCAAATCCATAGGTTGGCATTAACAATGGATGAAAAAGGTAGGAAATAATTTTTGCGAATTTTGATTCTGTATCCACCACTACAGTTCCTTTCTTAAACGTGCAACCGGAATATCAAGCTGTTCGCGGTATTTGGCGATGGTTCTGCGGGCAATGTTATAGCCTTTTTCTTTTAATATTTTTGTTAGTTTATCGTCCGTCAAAGGTTTCTTTTTGTTTTCTGCTGCAATACAATCTTCTAGAATTTTTTTCACTTCTCGTGTAGAAACTTCTTCTCCGCTATCTGTTGAAAGTGATTCACTGAAAAATGATTTTAATAAAAAGGTGCCGAAAGCAGTTTGCACATATTTGCTATTTGCAACACGAGAAATAGTAGAGATATCCAAGTTCACCTTTTCGGCAATGTCCTTTAAAATCATCGGTTTTAAAAGTGTTTCATCCCCAGTCAAAAAATATTCTTTTTGATATTCCATAATTGCATTCATGGTATATAATAACGTATAACTCCGTTGTTGTAAAGCATCAATAAACCATTTTGCACCTTCCAGTTTTTGTTTCACAAACATGGAAGCCTCTTTGCTACTTTTGTCTTTTGATTTGGAATATTCTTCCAACATTTGTGAATATTCCTTGCTCACTTTTAAATCCGGAGAATTTCTGGAATTTAATGTAAGTATTAATTGCCCGTCTTCGTTCACCATCATAAAATCGGCAATCACCTGCTGGTGACTTTTTTGGCCATCTGCCATTGAGTTTCCCGGACGTGGGTTCAACTTTAAAATTTCCTGTATCACTTCTTTTAACGTTTCATCATCAATTTCTAATTTCTTAGAAATTTTATCATAATGTTTTTTAGAAAATTCATCCATTTGTTTTTCTACCACTTCTGTAGCTAGTTCCACAATCATAGTTTGAACTTCTATTTTTCTTAATTGGATGAGTAAACATTCTTGGAGGTCGCGGGCGCCAATACCTGCGGGCTCAAAATCTTGTATGACTTTTAATAATTCGTTTAATTCAATTTCGGTAGTTGTAATATTTTGAGAAAAGGCAATATCGTCAACAATGGAAGAAAGTTCTCTTCTTAAATAACCATCATCATCTAAATTTCCGATGAGGTGAAGCGCAATCTGGTATTCGCGGTCATCCAAATCTTTCATTCCAAGCTGACTTTCCAGCATGTCCTGAAATGTTACGCCAACTGAAAATGGAATTTCTTTGCGTTCTTCATCCGGACTAGTATTATTTACTTTTAGTTTGTAAGAAGCGCCTTCATCATCATCCATGTAATCACTGATGCTAAAATCCTCTCTTTGATTTTCGTCATCATTGGTAGTATCATCAAACTCTTCGTCATTATCAAATTCATCTGCTGGTTCGTCATCGGTATCTACACCTTCTTCAAGTGCGGGATTGATTTCCATTTCTTCTTTGATACGTTGTTCTAATGCGATAGTAGGTAACTGCAACAATTTCATCAATTGAATTTGTTGCGGGGATAATTTTTGTAGTAATTTCTGCGACTGAATCTGCCTTAACATAATCTTTCTCCTCGTTTCTACAAAAGTAACAAAAATTTAGCCAAAAAATAAGCTCGAAATGGTCTTCATTTCGAGCTTATTACAGGAATTTATCAACTTTTTACTTTTGCACAACAATGCGTTGTTTCCCAAGTATTTTGCTATCATTTGCAATTACAATGGTGTACAATCCCGCAGCATAATCAGCAGTAGAAATCTTTTCCAATGATGAATTATTCAATTGTTTTTCGAAAATAATTTGTCCGGTTATATTATAAACAACAATTTTTGCATGGTGTAAATCTTCATTTTTAATGTTTCCTAATTCAATGTTTACAAAATCGTTTGCAGGGTTTGGGTAAACAGTTAAATTAACAGAAGCAGTAGTTTCATTTATTGCAGCCATGTATGAGCAGAAATCATCGGACTCGTAATATTCTGTTGATGTTGAAGCTAAGCCAATACCAATGATATTTACGATTAGCGGATTGATGTTACAAGTTGAATCAACTTCTGCTGCCAAAATTTGTGCATCATCAGTAGTGTTTTCAGGTGCGTAGTTATATGCGTTACAAAGTTCTGAAGGGTCTCCCGAAAATTTAAATGCAACAATTGTTGAATCATTTAGATTGGCTAAAAAGCTAACGTTTGTGCTAGGAGAAGTGGAAAATAGAGTTGTGTTATTGGTCATACCGATTCCTCCGGAAATTCCTCCAATTCCTCTGCTCCACAAAACATTTCCTGTAGCACCCATTTTCGTAATCTTATAGTTTGGGGTTTTAGCCAATATAATTAATTCGTTTGAACTGGTTACAGTGGCATCCACATAAGTAATAGCTCCAGATAGGTTTTTCGCATAAATAAAATTTCCATTAGCGTCCATTTTTTGCACAAAGGTTCCTCCTGTACTTCCATAAGTACCCATAATATAAAAATTACCTAGATTATCTTCCTTAATTGATCTTGTCCAACGGTAGGAGAAATCTCCAAAAGATCGTGACCAGATTAATGTTCCATCCGGAGCAAAATTTATGATTGTTTCAAAACTATCATCCTTTAAGGTAGAGATGCAACCGCCACTTGCAGTTACTTCTGTACAAAAGCCCGGACATTTTCCAGTATCTCTTGGACCGGCCACTTTTTTATTCCACATTAAATTTCCGTTAGCGTCTACTTTAATCAGCCCCATAAAACTGTAAGAAGAAACAGTAATATAATATTCACCTGTAGCAGTTTCATTGAGAGAATGAGCATAATATACAGACGCAACTTCCGGAATATTTAATGCCTTTTGCCAAGCAACAACTCCTGTACTGGTAAATTTCACAAGTTGCAAGTCTGCTAAATCGCCAAACAAACACGTAAATGAGCCAGTTGAAGAACAAGACAATCCTTTAAGACTATAGTTATAAGTAGAGGTTGAAGGAAAAATCAAATTTTTCAACGTAACAACACTTCCGTTTGAAAGAATCTTTTTAATATTAATAACATTTTCACCTGTTGCCAAACCAATATTAGAAGCAACAATGTTTTCACCGCTTGGTAATGTAGCAATAAAATTATTGTCGGAACTTGAAGTAGCAATGCCGGTCATGGCATCACTAATATTAAGCATTACGCTTGCATCGGTTTGAGAATTAGAAGCGGATACACAAAGCACCGCAGAAAAAAGGAGTAGTAATTTTTTCATGAGTCTAGGTTTTAAGTAACTAATATAGAAACAATTATGGAAGAAAGCAAATAATTGGGTAATTATTTTAAATTCACTCCATAATTAGGGCAGACGCTGACTCTAAACACACTTTTAAATAAGCCTTTCGAGAGATTAAGAATTAAAACTCAGCTGTTTTCGGAGCTCTGGGGAATGCGATTACATCACGAATATTTGTCATTCCAGTAACAAACAGCACCAATCGTTCAAAACCCAAGCCAAATCCTGCGTGAGGAGCGGTTCCAAACCTTCTTGTGTCAAGATACCAATACAATTCATCAGCAGGGATGTGCATTTCGTTCATACGTTTTTCCAAATAATCTAATCGCTCTTCACGTTGTGAGCCTCCAACAATTTCGCCAATTCCCGGAAAAAGAATATCCATTGCAGCCACCGTTTTCCCATCTTCGTTTTGGCGCATGTAAAACGATTTAATATCTTTCGGATAATCGGTAAGAATAACCGGTTTTTTAAAATGTTTTTCTACCAAAAAGCGTTCGTGTTCGCTTTGTAAATCGGTTCCCCAATTTTCAATCAGGTATTTGAATTTTTTCTTTTTGTTTGGGGTTGAATTTTTTAAAATTTCGATTGCTTCAGTATAAGTTAAGCATTCAAAATTATTATTCAAACAAAAATTCAATTTTGAAATCAAGTCTAGTTCAGAACGCTCATCTTGTGGTTTTTGTTTTTCTTCTTCTTCTAATCGTGTTTTCAAAAATTCAATTTCATCTGCACAAGTAGCTAATGCATGCTTGATAACATATTTTAATAAATCTTCAGCAAGTTGCATGTTGTCTTTCAATTCATAAAAAGCCATTTCGGGTTCTATCATCCAAAATTCGGCTAGATGTCGGGTGGTATTCGAATTTTCAGCACGGAATGTTGGTCCGAAAGTATAAATATCGCCAAAGGCCATTGCAGCAAGTTCGCCTTCTAATTGTCCGGAAACAGTTAAGTTGGTTGATTTTCCGAAAAAATCTTGTTTAAAATCCACTTTCCCATCTTCGGTACGAGGAGGATTATCAAAATCTAAAGTAGTTACACGAAACATTTCACCGGCACCTTCAGCATCCGATGCGGTAATGATTGGTGTGTGCATGTATACAAATCCACGCTCATTAAAAAACTGGTGAATTGCAAATGCTAATGCATGTCGAACTTTAAAAACGGCATTGAAGGTATTTGTTCTGAAACGTAAGTGTGCTATTTCTCGTAAAAATTCCAGACTATGTTTTTTGGGTTGTAGTGGAAATTTTTCGGCATCACTATCTCCTAATATTTCCAACTGTTTCACTTTTATTTCAACTTTTTGCCCTTTTCCTAGTGACTCAATTAGCTCTCCCGTAACGCTTACAGCCGCACCTGTTGTTAATCGTTTCAACAAAGTTTCGTCCATTGACGTAAAATCAACAACCGCTTGAATATTATTTATAGTTGAACCATCATTAATAGCGATAAATTGATTGTTGCGAAAAGTTCGCACCCAACCCTTGACAGTTACTTCCGTTCCATATGCTGTTGAATCCAACAGCGCTTTCACTTTTGTTCTTTCCATGATTTTCAATGTTTCCTAAATAGGTGTGCAAATGTACTAAAATAAAAAAAGCCACCCTTTTTGTTTGAGGTGGCATTTAAATATATCCTCTTATTATTTGGTGGAGGTCATGAATCCATAAAAATTTGATGTGAAATAGTTGTATTTGATTCATTCTAAAATAGTCAATGATTTGCTCTTTAAAACAAAAGCGAAACAAATTTTGAAATAAAACTTTCATTTTTTATTTGATAATCAATTAGTTAAATAAAAGTAAAGAAAATAATTGAAAGGAAACTTTGGGAATAAAAAATGTTTCCATAGTTTTGTCGCGATTTATAAAAAAAGCAATGGAAACAAAAGACAGAATAGTGTTAGGTGCTGAAGAACTATTTTTTAAGTACGGGATTAAAAGTGTTACGATGGATGATATTGCAAAACATTTAGCGATATCTAAAAAAACGATTTACACTTTTTTTAATGACAAAAACGAATTGGTGGAAACATTAATGTCGATAAAATTAAAACAAGATGAATGTGAATTTAAGCAAATTCAGGACGAATCAGAAAACGTAATTGTGGAGGTGTTTAATATGATGAAACACATGGGCATTATGTTTTCTAAAGTCAACCCAACTATTTTTTACGACTTACAAAAGTATCATCCCAATGCCTGGAAACAATTTAAAGTGTTTAAACACGATTGTATGGCAAAAATGGTGGAAAGCTCAATAGAACGTGGTGTAAAAGAAGGGTTGGTTCGTTCCGATTTAAATGCAAAAATATTGGCACGATTAAGAATCGAAGAAGTTGAAATGGGATTAAATTCAGATGTTTTTCCTCCTGATAAATTTAAAATGCTAGATGTACAAATTACAATGATAGATCATTTTCTTCATGGAATTTGTACACTAAAAGGGCATAAAATGATTAATAAATATAAACAAGTTACCGAAGAAGAATAAGTTATGAAATGCAAAGTATTCATGAATTCATTTAGAGAAAAATCACAAATGAGTAAAAAATTAATAATTATAATTGGACTTGGATTGTTTTCACCAAACTTTTTTTCTCAAGCAAAAGACAGTTCGGCATTTTCCTTTTCATTGCAACAAGCCGTTAATTATGCATTAGAAAACCAAAAGGATGTAAAAAATGCAATCATTGACGAACAGATTGCTCAGAAAAGAGTAAATGAAATTATGGGAATGGGGCTCCCTCAAATTAATTCCAGTTTTGATTTAAGAGAATTTATTGAAATTCCTACGTCCTTAATTCCAGCTGATTTTTTTGGCGGAGCGCCAGGAACATTTGCTGCCGTTAAATTCGGAACCAAATACAATGCAACAGCAGGGCTTGATGCATCACAATTAATTTTTAGTGGCGATTATTTTTTAGGAATAAAAGCATCAAAAGCATTTGTTGAAATGTCTACAAAATCAACGCAACGAACAAAAATTGAAACAGCGGCAACCGTTTCTAAAGCATATTATACTGTTTTAGTAAACGATGAAAGAGTAAAGCTGATGAATGCAACTATCGAACGAATTAAAAAAACATTAGATGGAACAAAAATATTGTTAGACAATGGATTTGTAGAAAAGATAGATTACGATATGTTAACTGTTACCTACAATAATTTATTGGTAGAACAAGAAAAAATTCAGCGATTGGTTACACTCAGCAGTTATTTGTTAAAATATCAAATGGGAATGGATATCAATGCAAGTTTAACTTTAACAGATAAATTGGCAGATATAAAATTAGATATTTCAAATTCCGCTTCCGCCCAAAAATTTGATTACGAAAAACGTGTGGAGTATAATTTGTTTCAAACACAATATAAATTGGCAAAGCTGGATTTTAAGCGCCAACGGCTTTCCTATTTACCCACAGCATTTGCCTATGGAAGCATGAGTGGTGGGGCACAACGGAATGAGTTTGACATTTTTGATACTAGCAAAAAATGGTATCCTACAAGTGTCATTGGTGCTAAAGTAACAATGCCCATCTTCACAGGTTTTCAACGCCATTCAAAAAATCAGCAAGCAAAATTGTCGGTGCAAAAAGCGGAAAATAATATTGAATTTATTAAAAAATCGATCGATTTGGAATTGGCATCTGCTACTACCATTTTACAAAATGCTTCTTCTTCACTTGAAAATCAAAAAAAGAATATCACCATTGCGGAAGATGTAGTGAGAGTTTCACGATTAAAATTTGAGCAAGGGGTAGGAACAAATATTGAAATGATTACTGCTGAAACAAACTTGAAAGAAGCACAAACAAATTATTATAATGCATTGTTTGAAGCAGTAATTGCAAAAATTGATTTTGATAAAGCCAATGGAAATTTAAAATAAAACATATAAAAACATAACAAAATAAAGCATATGAAAAAAGTAATTTTATTATTTAGTGTAATTAGTATTCTTTCCGCTTGTAGTTCAGGCCCTGATAAAACCACAAAGGAATTGGAAATACAAAAAAGGGTTGCAGAGTTGGGAGAGTTAAGAAAATCGGAAGCCGAAATCAAAGCTAAAATTTCTGCTTTGGAAGCCGAAATTCAATTGTTTTCAGCAGATTCTGTTAAGAGCGGAATTGCTGTTGCAGTTTTAACACTAAAAGCAGGAGTGTTTAAAAACTACATTGATGTGCAAGGTCATGTAGATGCCGATCAAAATGTGGCACTGAGCTCCGAAATGCCCGGAACAATTACGAAAATAAACGTGAAAACGGGAGATGAAGTAAGTGTTGGTCAAGTGTTGGCAGAAACTGATGCACGTGCAATCAACCAACAAATTTCTGATTTACAAACCAATGCCGATTTGGTAAATCAGATTTATGAAAAACAAAAAAATCTTTGGGAACAGAAAATTGGAACCGAGGTGCAATTTCTTCAAGCAAAAACCAATAAGGAAAGCATGGAAAAAAAATTAACAGCCATGCAAGAACAAATCCGTATGTCCAAAATTATTTCTCCAATAAACGGAACAGTAGATGCCGTAGATGTAAAAATTGGGCAAGCAGTAGCACCCGGAATCCCTGCTATTCGTGTTATCAATTTTTCAAATTTAAAAGTGAAATCGGACATTGCCGAAAGTTACGCTTCCAAAATTAAAAAAGGAAATGAAGTAATTATACATTTCCCCGATACACAAGATTCGGTTGTAGCAAAAGTAGATTTTGTTTCTCGCGCCATTAACAATTCGAGCAGAACATTTACAGTAGAAGTTTTATTGGATAACAAAACAGAATACCATCCAAATATGGTTGCACGATTGAGTATCAATGATTACCAATCTGCTGAAACGGCTATTAATATCCCTGTTCGGGCTATTCAAAAAGATGAAAACAATTTGGAATTTGTTTATTTGGCAAATGGAAATTCAGCTAAAAAACAATTAATTAAAGTGGGGAAAACGTACAACGGAAAAGCTGAAATTACAGAAGGTTTAAAAGCAGGTGATGTTTTGGTGACACTGGGTTACGATATTATTAATGACGGTGATGCTATCGTTTACAAAAAATAAGAACCCCTTTCCATACATTCGACTACGCTCAGTATGACAAGAGCGGGAATAATTATGAACAGGGTTAGAAATATAAAAATAATCTCTGCGAACTCTGCGCCTTCCCTGCCTGCCGGCAGGCAGGTCTGCGCTCTTTGCGGTAAAAAAATAGAGTTATGAAATTTAAAGAATTTAAACCATCCAGTTGGGCAATTGATAATAAAATTAGTGTTTACGTGCTAACCATTATAATTACGTTTGCCGGATTAATGTCATACAACAGTTTGCCAAAGGAAAGTTTCCCCGACATTGTTGTTCCTACCATTTATATCAATACGGTGTATGCAGGTAACACTCCAACCAATATCGAAAATTTAGTTACCAAGCCGATTGAAAAACAATTAAAATCAATTTCAGGAGTTAAAAAAATTAATTCTACTTCCTTGCAAGATGTGTCGGTGATTATGGTTGAATTTAATACCGATGTGGAGGTTCCCGTAGCAAAGCAAAAAGTAAAAGATGCTGTAGATAAAGCATCCACCGACCTTCCGAAAGATCTTACAACTCAACCTAACGTAATGGAAGTGTCCTTTTCCGATTTGCCAATTATGTATATCAATTTGGCCGGGAAAATGGATTTGAATAAATTAAAAAAATATGGCGACCAATTAAAGGATAGAATTGAAGGGATGAAAGAAATTTCAAAAGTTCAGATGGTGGGAGATTTGGAACGTGAAGTGCAAATTAATATCGACATGTTTAAAATGCAAGCTGCAAATTTTGCATTGTATGATATTTATAAAGCTGTTCACGAAGAAAACATGAACATGTCGGGAGGATTGGTTCCAATGGATGGAATGAAAAGAAATCTTTCTATAAAAGGTGAATTTACGGATGTGGATCAAATTAGAAATTTGGTTGTTACATCCGGCTCCGGAGTGAAAGTTTATTTGAAAGACATTGCTGACGTTGTTGATGGAACAAAAGAGCAGGAAAGCTATGCCCGTTTAGAAGGAAAAAATGTAATCACCTTAAACATCGTAAAACGGAGTGGAGAAAATTTAATTCAAGCATCCGACAAAATCAACGACTTGATTAAAACAATGCAGGAGGAAAATTTTCCGAAAGAATTAAAAATTACTGTTACTGGCGACCAATCGGACCAAACACGTTTGACCTTGCACGATTTGATTAATACCATCATCATCGGCTTTATCTTAGTAACATTTGTTTTGATGTTTTTTATGGGAGTAACCAATGCATTGTTTGTTGCGGCTTCTGTTCCGCTTTCTATGTTCATTGCATTTATGTTTATGCCAACCATTGGTTTTACATTAAATATGATTGTATTGTTCGCCTTTTTATTAGCACTTGGAATTGTAGTGGACGATGCCATTGTCGTCATCGAAAACACACATCGAATATTTGACAATGGGAAAAAAGACATTAAAACAGCCGCGAAAATGGCGGCAGGGGAAGTTTTTCTCCCCGTGTTGAGCGGAACATTAACTACACTTGCTCCTTTTATTCCATTAGCATTTTGGAGTGGTATCATTGGTAAGTTTATGTTTTATCTCCCCATTACACTTATCATTACATTACTCGCTTCCCTAGCAGTAGCTTATATTATTAATCCAGTATTTGCGGTTGATTTTATGAAGCCTCATGATGAAGACAGCTCCAAAAACAAAAGATGGACGCGTGGAACTTCTATTACAACTATTTTGTTCGTTGCAATTTCATTGTTATTACACATAGGAGGAAATCACGCAACGGCAAATCTTGCATTGTTTATTCTAGCGTTTTATTTCTTGAATAAATTTTTCTTGAGTGTAGTGATTGAAAAATTTCAAACAAAAGTTTGGCCTGCAGTTCAAAAAAAATATGTTAGTCTATTACTGAGATTTTTGAAACGACCTTGGTTGGCGCTTTGCGGCACACTTTTACTGTTTGTATTTTCATTTATCTTTTTTATGGTGCGAAGCCCCAAAGTAGTATTCTTTCCTTCTGGTGATCCCAACTTTGTTTATGTGTATGTGAAATTGCCTGTTGGAACCGATCCAAAGAAAACAAATGATGTGATGATTCAAGCGGAAGAGAAAGTAAAAGCAGTGTTGGGCGACTCTAATAAAGTAGTGAAGTCAATTATTACAAACGTAACTAAAGGAACAAGCGATCCGCAAGATCAAGACCAAAGTGATTATCCTAACAGAGGAAAAATTGCCATTTCATTTGTTCAGTACGCTCATCGAAATGGTGAATCTACATCTAAATATTTATCGCAACTCCAAAATTTAAAATGGAATATTCCCGGAGCCGATATTACTGTTTCTAAAGAACAAGCCGGACCTCCCGTTTCAAAACCTATCAACATAGAAGTGAAGGGAGATGACTTTGATGAGTTGGTAAAAAATGCTGTTCGCTTAAAACAGTTTATTGAAGAACAACACATTGATGGAGTTGAAAATTTGAAATCTGATTTCGAAAGTAATAAACCCGAAATTGTATTTAATATAGATAGAGAAAGAGCAAATCGTGAAGGAGTGAGTACGCAAGCGATAGCGTATGAAATCAGAAATGCTGTTTTTGGATGGGAAGTAAGTAAGTTTCGGGATGAGAATGATCAATACCCAATTCAGCTGAGATATAAATACGACCAACGTAACAATGTGGAAGCTTTGCGAAATTTAAAAATTACTTTCCGTGATATGAATATGGGTGGAATTTTAAGAAGTGTTCCTCTTTCTGCCTTTGCCGATATTCAATATAGCAATACGTATGGAGGAATTAAACGTAAAATGCAAAAACGTGTGATTACCCTTTCATCCAATGTCTCGGAAGGTTTTAATCCCAATGAGGTAGTTGCAAAAGTGCAGGAAGCTGCAAAAGGATTTAAAGCGGAAGGAAAAGTAATTGTTGATTTTACCGGAGAACAAGAAGAGCAAAAAGAAACCGGTGCATTTTTGGGCGGTGCCATGCTAACTTCTTTGGGATTGATTTTATTAATATTGGTAACTCAGTTTAATTCTGTTGGAAAACCTTTTATCATTTTAACAGAAATTTTCTTCAGTATCATAGGAGTAATTTTAGGAACAGCCATTTTTAAAATGGATATGAGTATTGTAATGACCGGAATTGGAATTGTTGCCCTTGCCGGAATTGTTGTACGAAATGGAATTTTATTAGTGGAGTTTGCCGAAAGAGGAAGAGAAAATGGAATGACATTATGGGATGCAACCTTAGAAGCAGGTCGCACACGTATGACCCCCGTTATTTTAACTTCTATCGCTGCAATGTTGGGATTGATTCCACTTGCTGTTGGACTAAACATTGATTTTGAAACCTTGTTCTCCTCCGGAAATCCGCATTTGTATTTTGGTGGTGACAGCGTTGTGTTTTGGGGCCCTTTATCTTGGACAATGATATTTGGATTAGGGTTCGCTACTTTTTTAACTTTGCTTTTAGTTCCGGCAATGTATTTAATTTCGGAGCGATTAAAACGTAAATCGCAAATTATTTTAATACATTATGATTTACCGAATGTGTTAATGTATATGCCATTCTTTATTTTATTTATGAGATTTGTTTTGTATGTAAAAGGAACAAAATTGGATTATGGTAATTTAGATTACTAGAAAAAAAGTAGACAGTTGGCAGTAGACAATTAAAAAATTAAAATTTTATCTACAAACAATTGTCTACTTTTTTATTTTTTGTCTATTGTCTACTTTTGGTTTTCCTTCCCAACTCCCTTGTTCTCGACTCCACTAGAACTGACAGGTATTTAATTGCCAGCTGTTTACTTCTTTTTCGCTTTTGCAGCAGCTTTCTTATCGTCTTTTATTTTTTGCTTAGCGGCCTTAGCGGCATCTTTTTTTCTTTTTTCTTCTTGTCTTATCTGCGATCCTGTTTTTGTTAGCGTGATTGCTCTTAGTCCCAGATAAACTCCATAAGTGTATTGAAATTGTTGGGTCTGCAAACTTTTTATCTTCGACTGATAATAATCAGCATTTGCAAAAACACCTCCGAAAAAAACTTTACCATTATAACCAGCACTTGTTTTTGCTCTCGCTGAAACGGGCACACCTATCCTGCTTTGCTGTTTGTTGGGAGATTGATAAACTTGATTTTGTAGGCCAACCCCAAGGAATATTGCATTGGAAAAATAAAAACTGTTTTTTACAAAATTATAAGCATAGCCCTGTTGAAAGACAAACGCATAATTCCGGTTTGACTGCAGATCGGGATAATCTTTAAAGTATTTTTTTACACTATCGGGAATAATACTGTTGCTACTGATTTCGTTGTATCTCAGCGCGAATACGGTGAGGGCAGATCCAGCAGATTTTTTCTGAAATTGACTCTGGTTGAATGCTGCATTGTAAGAGAATTTTTTCCAGTTATTAATAAAAATCCCTGCTACACCAAATTGATAAGCACGAATATCGGCATTGTAATTTTTTGAGAGAATTTGATCGCCTTTGTAATGAAAATAAAATCTTGAATAATCCTGGTAAAAGGCTTCGAAGCCGAATTTCCTTTTTCCATATATGTTTATTTGGAACTGCTTAAAACCGGATTTGATTCGGCTGGTTGTATCCAAATAATCATCAGTGAATTTAAAAATATAGGTCAGTCCAATGCCTTTTACGTTCAAAGCAATTCCCGTTACAGGAGGAATGTTTGCCGTGTAAAACACCCGAGCATCATTCAACTGCTTTTCGGTAAATGCATTGTTGTTCTGAGGCGTGATTATGTATTGCATGCCATTATTCAGGAAAAAGGTTTTTACAGAAAAAAGATTTTTGAATTTCTGTACATAATTCGTGTCGATCTCCCCTGCATTACTAATGCCTGAAATAAGAATTAGTGAAAAGAATAGGATTGCTTTTTTCTTCATCTAAATAAATTGCTTTCTGCAAAAGTAAAACAATGTGTTAAATAATCTAAAAATTAATTCTTCTTTAAAACAAAAGGTCTGAACTGCCGTTTTTGGCTTGTTTTACATAGTATTAATAATTGTTTTATCTTTGTATGAATATATTGTACTCTAAATTAGGAATGGAATTTAAAGCAGGCAAACTACTGGATAAAATTGAGTATCCGGCCGATTTAAGAAAATTAAAAGAAGAACAACTTCCCGAACTTAGTAAAGAGCTTCGTCAGTTTATTATTGATGTGGTTTCGCAAAAAGGAGGGCACTTTGGCGCTAGTTTAGGTGTAGTTGAGCTTACCGTTGCCTTGCATTATGTTTTTAATACTCCGTATGATCAGCTGGTTTGGGATGTAGGGCATCAGGCTTACGGACATAAAATCCTTACCGGAAGAAGAAAAATTTTCCATACAAACAGAGTTTATAAAGGAATAAGTGGATTTCCAAAGCGTTCGGAAAGTGAGTACGATACGTTTGGAGTGGGGCATTCCTCTACATCCATTGGTGGTGCGCTAGGAATGGCAGTTGCTTCTACCTACAAAGGGGAAAAGGATCGTCAACACATTGCTGTGATTGGCGATGGTGCAATGACAGCCGGGCAGGCATTTGAAGCACTCAATCATGCCGGAATATCCAACTCAAATTTACTGGTTGTTTTAAATGATAATTGTATGAGCATCGACCCGAACGTTGGTGCTTTAAAAGAATATTTAACGGATATCACTACATCACATACCTATAATCGCGTGAAAGATGAAGTGTGGAATTTGCTTGGTAAAATCAGCAAGTTCGGACCAAATGCTCAGGAAATTGCTTCTAAAATTGAGAATGGAATCAAAACATCTTTACTCAAACAAAGTAATATGTTTGAGTCGTTGAAGTTCCGTTATTTTGGACCTGTTGACGGACATGATGTGGAACGTTTAACAAAAGTATTGCAGGATTTAAAAGATATTCCCGGACCAAAAATTCTACACATCTTAACACAAAAAGGAAAAGGATATAAATTTTCGGAAGAAGGAAATCAAACGGTATGGCACTCTCCAGGGCTTTTTAATAAAGACACAGGAGAGATTATCAAAATTGTTCCCAAAGAACCACAGCCTCCAAAATATCAGGATGTTTTTGGATATACCATTGTTGAGTTAGCTGAAAAAAATTCGAAAATAATGGGAATCACCCCAGCAATGCCAAGTGGTTGCTCATTAAACATTATGATGAAAGCAATGCCCGACAGAGCATTAGATGTTGGTATTGCCGAGCAACATGCAGTTACTTTTTCAGCAGGATTAGCAACACAAGGATTAATTCCTTTCTGTAATATTTATTCGTCCTTCATGCAACGCGCTTACGACCAAGTGATACACGATGTTGCTTTACAAAAATTGCATGTTGTATTTTGTTTGGATAGAGGAGGATTAGCCGGTGCGGATGGTCCAACACATCATGGCGCTTTCGATTTAGCTTATTTCCGGTGTATTCCAAATATGATTGTTTCCGCTCCAATGAATGAAGAAGAGTTGCGTAACTTAATGTATACGGCTCAACTTCCTGAAACAAATGCTCCTTTTTCTATTCGTTATCCTCGTGGAAACGGTGTAATGATTGATTGGAAAACACCTTTTCAAAAAATAAAAATTGGTGAAGGAAGAAGACTACAAACAGGCGAAGACATTGCTATTTTAACAATCGGACATATTGGTAACAATGCTGTTGCTGCTTGCAAAACATTGGAAGCAAAAGGAATAAAAGCAGCACATTATGATATGCGTTTTGTAAAACCTATTGATGAAGAATTATTACACGAAGTATTTTCAAAATATACAAAAGTAATTACCGTAGAAGATGGCTGTATCATGGGCGGAATGGGAAGTGCTGTTTTGGAATTTATGGTCGATAATAATTATAATGCGCAAGTAAAACGTTTGGGTATTCCTGATAAATTTATTGAACATGGGGAGCAAAAAGAACTGTATATCGAATGCTGTTACGATGCTGATAGCATTGTAAAAACCGTTATTGAAATGGTTGGTTTCAAGAAAAACACTATGGTTGGGTAGATTATATAAGGAATCAAAAATAAAGTTTTGGGTTGGATGATGTTTATTTGCCGTCATGCTGGGCGGAGTCGAAGCATGTATTATTAGAAGCGATGTACATTCTTTATTTCAACTATCCGCCCTTCGTCCTTCGACTTCGCCCTGGATGACCTCCCTTCGGTCGCGCTCAGGGGGACGTAAATTGGGTGTCATGTTGTTGAGAATGCTTTTTTTTCACAAGTTTTTAAGACTGCCGTCCTACCTAATGATATTGTATTATATTTGGGGGAAATTTCAAAAAACCCTAAAGAGATGACTATTCAAAAAACAACACTTTTCGCTTCTTATATTGCTATTTCAATGGCTTTTGTAGCTTGTGGCTCCTCAACGGAAGACACTACAGGTGAAACAGTTGATACAGCAGCTGATGCAAGTACTAAAGTGAGAGATGTAAAAGCACAAAATGTGTTTTATTCTATCCCGTCTCCAATTGAAACAACTACTCTATTAAAAGCTGCAGGGGCTAAATACAATGCAAAAATTCTTAACCCAATTGAGAATGCTGCAAAATATGAAACAGTAGCCGCTAAAGCATTGAATTTAGGTGTTTATGGCTCCGATTTGAGTTTTACCAGCATCTTTGACCAAACACAGGAATCTATGTTATACTTGCGTTGTACCAATAAATTGGCTAGCGGATTGGGAATCAGCGGAGCATTTGATGAAACAACCACTTCACGTATCGAAGCGAATATGCAAAATAGAGATTCTCTTCTTGCCATTATATCCGATTCTTATTGGAATGCTGATTCTTATTTGAAAGAAAACGGACAGCCGGGTGTTTCTGCTCTTATTGTTGCAGGTGGTTGGATGGAAGGTTTGTACATTGCTACTCAAGTTGCTGCAGCTACCAAAAATGAAGGAATTATTACCAGAATTGGCGAACAAAAACTTTCCCTAGATAATTTGATTGCTTTGTTGGAAAGCTATAAAGCAGAAAATGAATCAATCCCTGGCTTGTTAACTCAATTGGCTGATATGAAAAAGGTTTTTGATGCAGTTCCTAATACCGCTGCAGAAACAAAAACCACTACCGATACAGTAAAAGGCGTTTCTACTATTTCAAATGGTAGCAGTTTCAAACTTTCTACTGAGCAATTGAAGCAGATTACTGATAAATGTGCTGAAATAAGAAACAAAATCATTCAATAAGGCGTAAAACGCCTTGATGAAACAAATTTACTCTGTAAAAACCATTATTGCCATTGGCATTTTGGTATTCTCTACTTCTTTGGCAAATGCCCAGTGCAACACCTTTTTAAAGAAAAAGTGTATGCCCAAAATACAGCCTTTTACATTAAACGGAGAAGTTAACACCTCAACGCTTAGCTCGGGCCAAAAAACATCTCTTAACCTTACTTTTTATTCAGGACAAGATTATAGAATTGTTGTTTGCGGACAAGAACAACTGGGGGAGCTTACCTTTAAAGTGATGGATACCGATAAAAAGGTTGTTTTCGACAGTCAAAAAAATGATTCCCCCGATTTCTGGGATTTCAAAGTAAAAAATACACAACAATTTATAGTAGAAGTTCAAGTTCCCGAATCAGAATCCACCAGCTCCGCTCTTCCAAGTGGATGCGTTTCTATTATGGTAGGATTTAAGAAAGGATAAAAAATCAGATAAGAAGAAGGCTGTTAGTGGCTTAAACTTATTCGATTAATTGAATATAGGATGAATCAACTGTAAATGTACTTTGATTATTATATTCGTAATTGCTTCCATCTTTCTTTACAAATTCAACTTCAAAAGCATTTTGGTTGTATAAAAGAAGTATAACGCCAATCATCCCCTTTCTTATTTCGGAATTTATATCTTTTGTCAAAATAAAAACTTGACATTCTTGGTATTCAATCATTCGAATCTTATTGGTTTGTTGAATTTTTTAGCTGTCACCGGTGTATCAAATATAAAAATAAAAAATCCCTCAACATATTTTTGATGAGGGATTTTGAATTTAAATACACTATCATTCCGAAGCCAACTCCCTCTCTTTTGGAGAGGGTCGGGGCGAGGTCGCCTACTTCACAATCAATTTCTTTGTAAAATTCTCTCCACCAACATTCAGTTTAATAAAATAAACTCCTGCAGCTAATTTTGTTTTTTCTGCAATTGAAAATTGATGTTCTCCTACATTTAAATTTCCATTGTAAACGTTTGCAATTTCTTTTCCTACCACATCGTAAACAGCAATGTCTGTTTCTTTGTCTTCAATTAAATTGAAAGAGATAATGGTATTGTCTTCGGCTGGATTTGGATAAACATTAAAATTAAGGTTGTTGGCTAATTCATCGATACCAACATTACCCATAATATTAATATCATCCAAGTAGATATTATTTCCTGCATCGCTGGTGAACTTAAACATAACCATTAAACTGGTTTCTGAGGCAACCGAACCTAAACTAATAGTTTTGGTTACCCATTGAGCAGCTGTTGGAACAAAAGAACTGCTTATTACTCCTGCAGTGGAAAGAGAAGCACCTGTGATTGTTTGACGTAAAGACCATGAAGCACCACATGTTCCTGAAACATAAATCTGCAATTTATCTGCAGAGGTAGATGTTTTTTGAGCATGTGCAACTTTGTATGTTAAGGAAGGTGTACCAACTATTGCAGTCATATCAATTGTTGGAGAAATTAATTCATCCACATGCGTATCATATGTACTTGCATTTACTATGCGCGCGGATTTTGTTCCGGATGCAGCAGCAGCGGTAGTTTGTACCCATGTATTTGAACCTGCATTTGCATTGCGCACGTTCCAGTCAGCGTTTGGAATTGCACTTCCTTCAAATCCTTCTGAATAAAAAGAAGCATTGTACAGTGCAGTGTTTGGAAACACAGTTATATAACCTGTTTTGGTTGCACTTACAGTTCCCGAAGCATTTGAAACGGATAATGAAACATCATAAACACCGGGAGTATTATAAGTAATTACAGGAGAAGAAGCACCGGATGTTGAAGGCGTTCCTCCAGGGCATGTCCATGTCCAGCTTGTTGGCACTCCATTCCACGACAAATCAGTAAACGTTAAACTGTCACCCTGACAAACTTGATTTAATACATCACTTGACTCAAAGTCGGCCTTGCATAAAACTGCTGGTAAACTCACACCTGTTGCACTTAAATTAGTCGTAGTCCACAAATTACTTCGTGATGCTATTCCACTTGTAAGTGCTGAACGCATTTTTGTTTTTTGTCCGGCTGTAAACATATTACTGCAATACGCATACTCCATATAATTTTGAACATTTTCAATTGTTGGAGGATTGCAAACAGCATCGGAAAGTAAACAAGCTGTATGTCCCATTGTTGTTGGCGTGTCGGATACACCATCACTTCCCGAACAATCTACTCCCGGATTATTTGTTCCTCCCCAAGTATGATCTAAATTAAGGTAATGACCTATTTCGTGCGTTAATGCGCGTGAACGAGATACAGAACCTGTTCCAATACTTCCAACATACGTTGATAAAATAATAATTCCATCAATAGTTGGGTCAATTACTGTTGCACCTGGTTTATAAGCATATCCAGCAGCACCACTTGAAATTACTTTCACCACCCAAACATTTAAATATTTATTTCTTGGCCATTGATTTAACTTTGAACCATCATCACCAATATTCGTTTGTGCAGAATAAATACGGTCAATTCCATTTGTACAGTTTCCTGATGGATCTTTTTGTGCCAAACGAATTTGAATTTCGCAGTCGGCTGCTATGGCTGTAAAAGAAGGAACTACGGCAGAAATATCTGCATTTAGTTTACGATAATCTTCATTTAAAATACGCACTTCGTCATATACTTGCGCATCAGAAATGTTTTCTGTTCCACCTTCATGAAGTATGTGAAAAACAATTGGAATAGTATAAATGGGTACCATTGCTTTTCCGTCACCTTCTTTATAACCCGTTAAAAATGCGGCTTTATCCAATTCTTCATTGGCCTTTTCATCGGCAAGAAATTGTGCTTTTAAAGATGGGTGTGCATCCAAATATTTATTCATCATTTCGGTACTGCCGCAAAATTTTTCATTTTGTGCAACAGCAACGTTTATCGTTAGCGTTGAAAATAATACAACACCTAAAAGTGTAGAAATTTTGTTCATTGTAAATAGCATTTAATAATATATATAGTTTAGAGGGATGTTCTTAATCGTAATCTTTTATGGATGATAGTACATCCTTGATATTGTTTATATTAGCTAAGATATTAATATATTTTTTAGAAACAAATTCCGGCTCCGATAATTGGTTATTTACCTTATATCCTATAAAGTCTTCTAAACGACTAAAATCTTCTTTTTGTGCAGCCCTTATTTCTTCTTGCATGCCTGTATTCACCACTCCTGGAGCAATTGAGAAAATGTGAAACCTTTTATGAATGTTTTCCTGAGGCTTTTTTGCACGTATTTTTTGCTCCGAATCAACCACCCTGCTCAACATGTCAATACCTGCCTTTGATGCACAATAAACAGCCCAGCCATCAATCGGACTTTTCCCTGCACCGGAACTTACATTCACAATCACTTTTTCGGCATCGGTAGAATCATAACGCTCGATAAAGGCATTGGTTAAAACAGTTGGTGCAATTAAATTTACGGTATAGTTTTTAATAATTGTTTGGGCGTCCAATTTTCCAATGGGCTTGATAAAACCCAAAACTCCTGCATTATTTATCAAATATACTTTTTGGGCATTGGCATGTAATTCAAACTTAAATTCTGCGATTGCTTTTACATCTGTCAAATCCAAATACGAATGTTTGTAATTGGGATGCTCAATACTTCTATGACGTGAAATCCCAATCACCCTGTTGCTTGGATTTTCCAACAAATGTTCGGCAAATGCTTTTCCAATTCCTCTACTGGTTCCGGTTATATAATAATAGTTCACAATCGTGTGTTTTGTATACTATAAAGATAGCCAATTAAAACAAAAAAAGCAAGAGGTTTTAAGGCTCTTGCTACTTGAAAAATTACAAGAAAACTCTAGTAAAGAGGGCAAACACTTCGACTACGCTCAGTGTGACGTTTTGTAAACAGAATAAATGTATTTGAAACGCTATCCACTACGAACTCCCAACTCCCAGCTCCGAACTCCAAACTACCCCAAAGCCTGCTTCAAATCTGCAATCAAATCATCAATATCTTCAATTCCTACACTCAATCTTAAAAGCGACTCTACAACCCCAGCTTTATCTCTTTCTTCTTTAGGAATAGAGGCATGTGTCATCGTTGCCGGATGATTGATTAATGATTCCACTCCTCCTAATGATTCTGCCAATGAAAAGACTTTCATGCTCGAAGCAATTTTAAATGCATCTTCTTGTTTATTCCCTTTCAAAGAAAACGAAATCATTCCACCAAAATCTTTCATCTGCTTTTTTGCAATGTCGTGATTCTGACTATCAGGGAAACCTGGCCAATATAATTTATCGATCTTAGGATGTGTTTTTAGGAATTCAGCAATCTTTCGTCCATTCGAACAGTGACGCTCCATACGGATGTGCAATGTTTTTAATCCGCGTAAAACCAAAAAGCTATCCATTGGACCTGGTGTAGCGCCACAACTATTATGGATAAATGCCAATTGCGTATATAAACTATCATCACTTAAACAAAGTGCGCCCATAATAACATCACTGTGTCCACCCAAATATTTTGTTGCGGAATGCATAACAATATCTGCTCCAAGCGCCAATGGATTTTGTAAATACGGAGAAGCAAACGTATTGTCTACTGCACAAATTAATTTATTTTCCTTAGCAATTTTTGCACAAGCTTCTATGTCGATGATTTGCATCGTAGGATTGGTAGGCGTTTCCAGCCAAATCATTTTTGTATTTGCATTGAGGTGTTTTTTAATCACATCCGTATCTTTCATATCAATGAAATGAAATTTGATTCCAAAGGGAGCAAACACTTTGGTAAACATGCGGTAGCTGCCACCATACAAATCATCACCGGTAATCACTTCATCACCCGGGCGAAGTAATTTCATCACCGCATCAATCGCACCCATTCCACTGGAAAAGCACAAACCATATTTAGCACCTTCTAATTCGGCCAAACATTTTTCCAAGGCCGTACGCGTTGGATTTTTCCCACGTGCATATGCATAACCTTTGTGCTTACCCGGACTTTCCTGCCAATAAGTTGATGTTTGGTAAATTGGAGTCATGATGGCTCCTGTAGTTGGATCAGGCTCTTGCCCTGCATGTATCGCTTTGGTTCCAAAGCCTAATTTTGTAGTATCTGACATAGTATTTTAATTGAGTTGTAAAGGTAGTAAATATTTGATTTTACAAATATTTGATTGAACTTTACAATATGTTGATATGCATTTTTTTACCACTGGTCATTAGTTTTTTGTTTAAGTATTTCGGGTTTAAGCGAATATATGCTACCTATATTATAACCAGTGCAATTGTGATAGGATTGCCAGCCCTAGTGATCCTACTTACGTATGTAACAGTTGATAATCCTCTTGTTGCACACTATCACAGCAACAGTTCATTAATAATAAATAGTGGAGGTTCGGTTTTATTATCACTTTTTATAGCCCTCTTTTTTCAATACATTTTTAATAAAACAATGGGGCTTTCCAAAACCCCAATCACTTGGAAGAAAAAGAAACCTTTTTAACACTTTTTTACATTATTCTCCGTTTTCATTTTTGTATCTTTGTAATGTAAATGAACCTTTTCAAAAAAATAACAAGTCTCTTTTTAGCTGTAGTATTCTTACTATCAGGCTTTGGTTTTACTATTGGCAAAATGGTTTGTTTGAAAAGTGGAAAGACAAAAGTATCACTTTCAATTGCTGAAGATTGTTGCAAAAAAATAAAAAAACAAAATGTTGCTTGTTGCGATGATGAAGCGCAAATTCAAGAAGAAATTACAATTATCAAAAAAGGAGAATGTTGTGATATCAGTAATACACATCTTCAGCTAAAAGATTTCAATCCATCTCAAAAAAATGGTGTTCCAGAAGCGAATTGCTTCTCCTTACCTTTTTCAGAAATCACTCTTGTTAACACGTCTTTAAATTCAACACACTCAAAATTGTTTTTTGCCGATTTGCCACCACATCTTCACGGCAGATCACTACTCAATTTTATTTCCATCCTTACCATTTGATTTCTCGACTTCGCTCGAAATGACAAATGTGCGCATTAACATTTGTGTACATCAGTTAAAACAAGAAATCAAAAATCAAATGAATCGATTATTTTATTTAATAATCTTTTTGTCCATTCTAAAGCCAATTGCTGCCCAGCATTCAATGGGAAAAGTTTTTGGATTAGATGATAAAGGAAAAAAAGAAGCCTTGCCTGGAGCGAATGTCTACTGGCAAGAAACAACTATCGGCACGTCAACAGATGCTGAAGGGGTGTTTTACATTGCCAATGCCGATACACTTCCATCGCATCTAATAATAAGTATGATGGGTTTTTTAAGTGATACAGTATTGATATCAAAACCAAATGAAATGGATTTGCAAATCACTTTGAAAAATTCTGTTACACTTAATGCTGTGGAGGTGGCTGAAAAGCAAAACACTACCATCAACAAATTATTTACGCCCATTAATACAGAAGTGATTGGAGGAAAAGAATTGTTGAAAGCAGCCTGTTGTAATTTATCGGAAAGTTTTTCTACCAACGCTTCTGTGGATGTTGCTTTTACAGATGCTGTTTCCGGAGCTAAAAAAATTCAAATGTTGGGATTAGATGGTATTTATACGCAAATCCTTTCTGAAAACATGCCCATGCTTCGCGGATTATCTGCTACCTATGGCTTAAATTATATCCCGGGCACTTGGATTGAAAATATTATGGTCACCAAAGGAACAGGCTCTGTAGTGAATGGCTATGAAAGTATATCCGGACAAATCAATTTAGAATTTTTAAAACCACAGCATCAGAAAAAACGATTTTTTATAAATGTTTACGGAAATGAAAAAGGAAGAGCAGAAGCAAACATCCACTTGGCAAAAAAATTCAATACAAAATTAACCACTTTATTGTTTACGCATGCTAGCACAAATACACTAAAGCAAGATATGAATAAGGATGGGTTTTTGGATATGCCTTTAACACAACAGTATTCTGCC
This sequence comes from Bacteroidota bacterium, assembly GCA_023251805.1. Lineage (GTDB taxonomy): Bacteria > Bacteroidota > Bacteroidia > 2-12-FULL-35-15 > 2-12-FULL-35-15 > 2-12-FULL-35-15. The sequence goes on from JAHEYB010000001.1 coordinate 162,233, forward strand.
TTTAACAGATGGGATTTTCACAACCAGAAAAATTTTGAAGCGCAATTTGGTGTAAAAGGATTGTATGAAAGTAGACAAGGCGGACAAACAAATTTTGTGTATTCAAGAGAGCGTGATACTACCAATCATTATGGAATAGGAATAAACACAAAGGTGATTGAAGCATTTTTGAAAACAGGATTTATGTTTCCTTCCAAGCCATATAAAAGTGTTGGGATTCAATATTCAGGGAAATGGCAACAGCAGGATATGTTTTTTGGTTTGAGAGATTATAACGGGGAGCAAAAGAATTTATATGCCAATTTAATTTATGCAAACATTATTGGAACAACCGACCATAAATATAAATTGGGAGCCAGTTATTTGTATGATAATTACAATGAAAAATTTGTAGACACATCGTTTACAAGAATAGAAAGTGTGCCCGGTGTGTTTGCAGAATATACCTACACACATGCCGAAAACTTTTCCTTGGTGGCTGGATTGCGTGCCGACTACCATAATAACTATGGACTGTTTTACACCCCTCGTTTGCACCTGCGTTATAGCCCAGGCAAAAAAACAACATTACGTTTGTCGGGCGGAAGAGGATTTAGAACAAGCAATATTTTTGTAGAAAACTCATCTATTTTTGCTAGTTCTCGTATAATTGAAATGAATGAAGAATTGAAACCGGAAATTGCATGGAATTATGGTTTGTCGGCTAACCAGCAATTTAAATTGTTTGGAAATGATGCTTTCATCAACTTAGATTTTTTTAGAACTGACTTTGAAAATCAAGTGATAGTGGATTTAGATCAGAGTGTAGATAAAGTGGTGTTTTATAATTTAAACGGGCAATCATATTCGCACAGTTTACAAGTTGATTTCGGTTGCGAACCATTGGAAGAGTTTGCTCTCAAATTGGCCTATAAATGGTACGATGTACAAGCTACTTACAATTATGAATTGATGGCTAAGCCCTATGTTCCGCAACACAGAGTAATGCTCAACATGGCATACACTACTTACATGGAAAAGTGGAAATTTGATTTTACAACCAATTGGTTTGGAAAAAGTAGAATTCCAAGTACTGTTTTAAATCCTGTTGAATATCAATTGCCAAAGTATTCAAAAGAATATTTTTTGTTGAATGCACAAATCACCAAAAAATTCAGAAAATTTGAAACATATTTGGGTTGTGAAAACATTTTAAATTACACACAAAAAAATCCAATCATAGATGCTGCAAATCCATTTGGAGAGAATTTCGATGCATCTATGGTGTATGCACCAATTGAAGGAAGAGTTGTTTATATTGGATTAAGAATGGAGATTAAGTAAAACCAAGTCGCAAGACACAAGAACTAAAAAATTAAAAGACTAAAAAAATGAAAACAAAATTAATTTTAAGCTTGATAGCATTAATATTGATATTTAAAGCAAATGCTCAAGATGCAACAACAGCGGAATTAAAAATTAAAACATCTGCAATCTGTAGCATGTGCAAAACTACTATCGAAAAATATATGGCTTTCGAAAAAGGAGTGAAGAAATCAAGTTTGGATGTAGACTCAAAAATGTTAACAGTGAGTTATAACCCACAAAAAACTACTCCGGAAAAATTGAGAATAGCAGTTTCTAAAAGTGGTTACGATGCCGATGATGTGAAAGCCGACCCCAAAGCGTATAAAAAATTGGACGAATGTTGTAAAAAAGGAAAAGTATGTACCGATAAGTAAGATTTATTTGTATTTTTAATCGTACGAAGGATTTTGCCAACAACCAACAACCAACAACCAACAACAACAACCAACAACCAACAACCAACAACCAACAACCAACAACCAACAACTATCAACTAATAACTAGAATATGGCATTAATAAAACCGGTTAAAGGCGTTCATCCTAAATTTGGGGACGACTGTTATCTAGCAGAAAATTCAACCATCGTTGGTGATGTAATAATTGGAAATCAGTGCAGTGTGTGGTTCAATGCGGTGGTTCGCGGAGACGTGAATTCCATACGTATGGGAAATAAAGTAAATGTGCAAGACGGAGCAGTAATTCATTGTACTTATCAAAATCTTGCAGCAGGTCAACAAGGAACAAAAACAGTAATTGGCAACAATGTGTCTATTGGCCACAATGCATTAGTACACGGTTGCACCATTCATGATAATGTATTGATTGGAATGGGCGCCATTGTAATGGACAATTGTGAAATTGGAAGTAACACCATCATTGCTGCCGGTGCTGTAGTTTTGGAAAATACAAAAGTAGAATCAGGAGTTATTTATGCAGGTGTTCCTGCAAAAAAAGTAAAAGACATCAATCAGGAATTAATCAAAGGAGAAATCAATCGTATCGCAGATAATTATATTATGTACAGTGGTTGGTTTAAGGAAGAAAAATAATGTACTGATTTCTGATGTGCTGATTGGTGGACGTCATTGCGAGGAAGGAATGAACGAAGCAATCTCATTCTTTTAAATATTTTCCGCGGTTCTTCACACTTTTCCGTAGTTAAATTCTAATGGGATATATCTTCAAAATAATTGTGGTTTAAAATCATATATCTGGAACCGCTCTTAATCGTATCATTAATCCCTATGCCTAATACTATATCACTCGTTGCATTTGTTGGAAATTGTGAAATTTCTCCAAGGTCATTAGCTACTCCGTAAAACAAATGATTGTTTTTGATTCTCCATTTTCTAAACTGTATGTCACCGCAATCTCCGGGATGGCAATCATAAAGAGTTCCGCTTCCGTTATTTTCGATGGCCAGTTTTGAGTATGTGTCTAAACCATTTATTTCCTTCCATGTTCCAACCAATTCAGGATGATTTTTTGAAATCTTTTCTTTTTTACAAGAAAAAAGAATGCAACAAAAAATTAGAAAGAAGGAGCCCCAGATTTTCATAGCTCCAAATGTTTCGACTTAACTTCTTTCCCATAAAACATACTTCCAGCTTTGTCAAAATTTATTGTTGAGTCGGTTGTATAAAATTCAATCGTTTTTCCTTTGCTACATTTTTTTTCCATTTCGGGATGACGCTTTATATAATCAACTAATCCTTTAGCAACAATTTCGCCTTGTGAAAGCAAGGTAATATTATCGGGTAAATGTTTTTTGATTTTGTTTATCAGTAAGGGATAATGTGTGCAACCCAAAATAATGGTATCAATATTTTTATCTTTTGAAAGTAAGTTATTTAAGTTTTTTTCTATAATTGAATCTGCTTCTTTCGTTTCTATTTCATTGTTTTCCACAATTGGCACCCACATCGGACAAGCTTCTTGATTAACAATTAAATTAGGATAAAATTTTTCAATTTCAATAGGGTAGGAGTTGGAAGCGATGGTTCCGGGTGTGCCTAAAACTCCTATATGTCCTGTTTTACTGAAGTTCCCAACTATTTCCGTAGTTGGACGAATAACACCCAGTACACGTTTGTTGGGTGCGAGGGTAGGTAAGTCTTTTTGTTGAATGTTACGTAAAGCTTTTGCTGAAGCAGTGTTGCATGCTAAAATAACCAGTTCGCAATTCATCGCAAACAATTGCTTTACACATTGCAAGGTGTAATCGTACACTGTTTCAAAGGAACGTGTTCCATACGGAGCTCGAGCATTGTCTCCCAAATACAAATAATCGTATTCCGGAAGTTGTTTCACTATTTCTTTTAAAACAGTTAGTCCTCCGAAACCGGAATCAAATACTCCTATTGGTTTTTTTGTGGTCACTAATTTATTTTTTGATAGAACTCCGAAATTAATAAATAAAAAAGCCAAGAACTAAATTCTTGGCTTTTTAAAATCAATGATTTATTATTTTTTCGGAGGGGTGTTTGCAGGAGCTGTAATCCCTAATTTTTTCATAACCGAATTAAAAAGGTCTTCTGTTGGTTCGCTATATAAAACCAATCCGGTACTTGTATCCAATACATATTTGTAACCAGCTTCTTTTGCAACTTGATCTATTGCTTTTTTCGCTTTTTCATAAACTGGTTTAGATAGGTCTGCACTCTTTTTTTGGTAATCAGCTTGTGCTTGTTGTTGGAAATCGGTGATGCGCTGATTTAGGTCATTCAACTCTTTTTCTTTTGTCTCCTTTACAATTGGTGCCATATTAGGAGAATCTTTTTGGAATGCCTCATATTTTGTTTGCAATTCGTTTTGCATTGCAGTTATTTGTTGTTCCAGTTGTTTTGCATAATCTTGTACAGCTTGCTGAGCAACTTTTGATTCAGGCATTAATGTAATTAATGAATCTAAGTTGATATGAGCAACTTTCTGCGCTGTAGCTGTATATGAACTTATCACTAATGCAACTCCTACAACAGCTATTTTAACAATATTCTTCATAGTATTTATTTTTTGGTTTTTAATTTGATTTGTAAAGGTAATTATTTATTTAAAATGTTTATTTTTTATTTGGACTAGTTGTTCCTCCACTTGTTCCACCTGTTTTTGTTCCGCTTCCACCTTTGTAACCCAACTGGGTTAATACATCATCACTTTTATCTAATTTTGAACTAGCATATAACATTGTTAAATCACTTGATTTATCAAATATGATAGAGTAAGCACCTTTTTCAGCAACTGCTTTAATTGCGTTGTAAACTTTATCCTGAATAGGTTTTACAAGTTCCTGACGTTTTTTAAATAATTCTCCATCCACACCAAAACGTTGCTTTTGAACATCTTTTGCATCTTTTTCTTTCGCAATGATATCTGCTTCACGTTTCTTTTTCATATCATCCGTCAACAAAATTTGTTCCGCTTGATAGGCTTTATACATTTTGTCGATTTCAGCATATTTTGCTTCAATTTCTTTTTGCCACTGTATGGAAATTTTATCTAGTTCTGCTTGAGCCGATTTGTATTCAGGAATTTGTCCTAAAATATATTCTGTATCAACGTAGGCAAATTTTTGTGCAAAGGAAGCAAAACTTAGTGCTATCACCATGCTTAATGTTAAAACTATTTTCTTCATTGTCATTTTTTTATTCGGTTTTAAAATCCGTCCAACAAGGTTACGAATTTAGTAAATTATTATAATTCTCCAATAGAAGCACCAATTGTGAAGTGGAACTGGCCTTTTTGCATCCCTAAATTCGATGGAACATCATCCAATCTCCAGCCATAATCAAAACCTAACAATCCAAACATTGGTAAAAACACTCTCACACCAACTCCTGCCGAACGATAGACTTTAAAAGGGTTAAACTCTTTTGCATTCGACCACGAATTCCCTGCTTCTGCAAACCCAAGTACGTAAATTGTTGCCTGAGGATTTAATGTAACAGGGAATCGTAATTCAGCCGAGTATTTTGTTATAAACGCTGCTCCTGTTCTTGGTGATAATGATTGGTCATCATATCCTCTCAAAGCAATAATTTCTCTTCCATCTAAGGCAAATCCGGTTAAACCGCTACCACCTAAATAAAAGCGTTCAAAAGGTGATATTCCCACTTTGTTATTATAAGAAGTTAGGAACCCAAACCCCGCTGATGTTTTCAGAATCAAATTACGTGCCTCTTTTCCATCAGCTCCACGCTTATTGGTAATTGGAGTAAAGAAGGTGGTAGTGAATTTATATTTTTGATATTCTACAAACTTGTAGCGTTGTTGATCAGTCAAATTTGGGTCGGTATAATCAACGCCATTAAATAACGAATAGGGCGGAGTAAATTGCCCTGTTAAAGAAATTTGCGAACCTCTTGTTTCAAAAATGGGTTTGTCAACGTTGTTACGTTGAATGGATGCTTTGTAATAAATATTATTTGAATATCCTTTGCTGAAAGAGAAAATAGAATTGAAATTATTTAATGTGTAATATTGATAATTCAATTCCTGATACAAAGTAAAATAATCATCCGGTTTTTTCAAACGTTTTCCTAATCCAACCGACACGCCAAAAATATCCAAAGACTGACGCAAAGGATTTGCTACTTTTTCGCCATTGCTGGTAATCGTTTTCTTTTGTCCGTTTGTTTGAACCGAATAATAAGCTGTTACACTTAAAGAGTTTGGTTTTTTCCCTCCCAACCAAGGTTCAGTAAATGAAATATTATAAGATTGAAAATATAAACCATTTGATTGTGCACGAACACTTAGTCTTTGTCCGTCTCCGGAAGGCAAAGGGCGCCAAGCATCTTTCTTGAAAAAGTTTCTTCCGGAAAAATTATTAAAGGAAACGCCCAACGTTCCTACTACTCGTCCACCGCCATACCCACCTGATAATTCAATTTGGTCGGAAGGTTTTTCTTCCACCGTGTATTCAATATCAACAGTTCCGGTTGCCTGATTAGGTGTTGGGACAACGTTCATTTTTTCAGGATCAAAATAACCCAACTGAGAAAGTTCTCGTTGCGAACGAATAACATCTGATCTGCGGAACAATTGTCCGGGTTTGGTTCGTATCTCTCGCAAAATAACTCGGTCGTTTGTTTTTGAATTTCCAACAATGCTAACTTTGTTGATGATAGCTTGTTTACCTTCATAAATACGCATTTCCAAATCTATAGAATCACCTGTCACCATTGTTTCAACCGGATTCACATTAAAAAATAAATATCCTTCATCCATATACAATGAGCTGATGTCATTCCCATTTGGATTCATAAATAATTTTTGTTCGAGTTCCGCTTGATCATAGGTGTCACCTTTTTTAATTCCAAAAACATCGGCCAATGTTTTTGCTGTATATTTGGCATTACCAACCCAAGAAACATTACGGAAATAATATTTGTTTCCTTCGCTAACAACGATGTCAATAGTAAGGCGTTTTCTATAGCCCGGAGTTCGATAAACAGAATCCTTTACAATTTTTGCATCACGAAAACCTTTTTCATTGTATTTAGCGATGAGTGATTTTTTATCTTTCTCATAATTGTCTTCATCAAATTTTGCTGAATTGAATGGGTTCCACCAGAATCTGCGTTTTGTTTCGTCAAACGTTCTTCTTAGTTTCCACATTTTAATGCTGGATGTTCCCACAAGGTTAATGTCCTTGATGCGAATCATATTTCCTTTGTTAATAGAAATGGAAAGGATCACAACATTTTCAGCTTTTTCTACTTTTTCTTGCTTGATATTCACCTTCACATCCAGGTTTCCTTTGTTCACAAAAAATTCTTTTATTTTTGAGGCAGTTGAAGCAACCAATCTATCAGTAACTACAGCGCCTTTATATAATTTAATTTTTTCACGGATATCATCGGCTTCACTTTTTGTTATTCCTTTCAAAGAAAATTTTAAAAGGCGAGGGCGTTCAACAACATTGAATGTTACAAAAATATTTTCTCCAACAACTCTTCCGGTGATTTTAATATCTTCAAATAGCCCTTGTTTCCATAGGTTGGAAATAGCAGTTGAAAATCTATCTCCCGGAACCATTACTTTTTCCCCTTGTTCCAAACCTGAAAGTAAAACAAGCACTCCCTGATCAAGGTGGGCTGCACCTTCAACAGTAACACCTCCGATTTTATATTCTTTGGGAGAAGAAAAATCGATATTGGTAGAGTCACCACCTAGTTGTATGACTTCTTGTGCATTAGAAGAAAAAGCAACTATTGAAAGAAAAAAAAGAGTTCTAATTTTTTTGTACATACTATTTTTTGTATGACAGGTTTTCAACCTGTCTTGTTAAACACAGCTTAAAAATCTGTGATACTATTTTGTAATTAACTGTTCGCTCGTTTTCCCAAATCTGCGCTCACGATTTTGGTAATCTACTATTGCTTCGTATAAATCATTTTTTCTAAAGTCGGGCCATAATTTATCTGTAAAATAAAGTTCGGAATAGGCCAGCTGCCATAATAAAAAATTACTAATTCTATGTTCTCCACTTGTGCGAATCATTAACTCCGGTTCAGGAATTCCTGCTGTACACAAATTGGCGTTAATTGTTTCTTCTGTAATTTCCAAAACCGACAATTTTTTATTTTCTATCTGCTCAGCAATTTGCTTCATGGCATTTGTAATCTCCCAGCGCGAACTATAACTTAATGCAAGCACCAATGTGGTACGAGTATTATTTTTTGTGTTGTCGATAGCTTCGTGCAATTCACGATAACAATCGTCTGGTAAACTTTTTAAATCGCCAATTGCCTGTAGGCGAATTTTATTTTCGTTCAATGTTTTTGTTTCTGCACTAATCGTATGAACCAACAATTGCATCAATGCTATTACTTCTTCTTGTGGGCGATTCCAATTCTCTGTTGAAAAAGCATATAAGGTTAAATATTTTATTCCTAATTCTGCAGCGGCCTCCACCGATTCACGAACAGATTTTACTCCATTTTCGTGACCAAAGATGCGTTGCTCTCCTTGTTGCTTTGCCCAACGGCCATTGCCATCCATAATGATAGCGATGTGTTGAGGTAATTTTTCAAGATTTATTTTTTCTTTGAACTCCATTCCGTTTTATCAAAATAAAATCGTTCTGTATTCACAGAACGATTTAACATAGCTATTTGTTACTTTTAGTTTACACCTGGACAAGATTCTGGTTTGTCCTTTAATCGTATTGTTAACGCAACTCCGATAAATGAATACCAATCTTTATTTGTTGGATTTCCTCTTTGTCGTCCTGTATTACTATATCCAGGGTCGGTTCCAATACTTGGGTCCGACATTGCGGCAGCGGTTCCACCCCGCGCAGCTGCAAGCAACACCGGATCATAATATTTTTTACTGACATCATCCAAGTAATCGGTGAATGTTTTGCGCATTCCCCATTCAAATGATAGTCCGATGTTTTTAGAAAGGTTTGCTTTTGCGCCAACACCAAAAGGAATAGATACTTGAATTAATTTGTATTTCTTTTTCGATGCTCCGCCATCCAATCCTTGCCCCTCTGTTCCTAGTGGTTGCAATGCTACCCAATTATTTCCCAATTGCCCTTGTGGATTAAATTTAAATCCACCAATTCCTAAAAAGATATAGGGAGAAAATTTGTGTTTTTCCAATCCTATCTGATAATCCAAAAAGTTGAATTCAAGTTGAGCGGATAATTCGTTGATAGGGGATTTAAAACTCAAATTACGCTGTTGCGCAGCTTCTGAATTCGAAAAAGAATCGTGTCCTTCAATACTTCCGAAAAGCAGACTTGCTCTTGCTGCCAAACGTTTGTTGAGGTTATAGCGAAAAACAAAACCTCCGGCAGGTTTAGTAAATTGGTCGACATGTTTTAAAGGATTTAATTCCCCAATATAATAACAGCCACCCAAAAACACCCCAATTTCTGCGGTTCTTTTTTTGCGTTGTGCCATACTTGTTAGTGCAGTTAACAAGGCTATAAATAAGATGAAATAGTGTTTTTTCACGAATAATTTTTACCCCTTAAATAACTCAAAAAATGGCTTTTTATTGCATTTTTTGCAGGGGATAGCAAATATAATAGATTTTTGGGAATTATGTGCTGTTAAAATTCGTTAATTACGCTTGTCTAATCCCCAAAGCAGCTTGTTTCGCATGGTGGTAAAAAAGCTTTGATTTTCGAGTTTTATGAGATGAGCAGAAAAGTCGGCTTTTTCGATGGTTAGCTCAATATTGGATTCAATCACTTCGCTTCTAGAGTCGAGCGTTACAAGGTAATTCGGACTTCTTCCTTCTACTTTTAAGGTAATTACATTATTGTCGGAGATTACCAAAGGGCGGACATTTAAATTGTGGGGGGCAATGGGAGTAATCACGAAATTTTCGGAGCCTGGCATTACCAAAGGTCCGCCACAGCTTAATGAATAAGCCGTTGAGCCAGTTGGGGTAGCAATAATTAATCCGTCTGCAAAATAAGAGTTCAAAAATTCTCCATTGATGTAGGCATTTATCGTAATCATCGAAGAAGTGTCTTTTTTGAGCACTGTCAATTCGTTCAAGCCATAATGCATCTCTCCGAAAAGACCTTTAGGGCCAGAAACACTCAATAAAGAACGAGTTTCGATGCTGAACTTTTTGTTCATCAATGCATCAATAGCCACATTTATTTCTGATTTAGCCACATTTGCTAAAAAGCCTAAGCGACCGGTATTTATGCCCAAAACTGGAATTCCGGAATCACGCACAAATGCTAATGTTTCTAAAAATGTACCATCTCCACCTAAGCTCAGCATTGCATCTACCTTCCCTTTTAAATGCGTATGAGAAGAAAACGTTTTGATATTTCCAGCTATTTCCAGCTTTTGCTTTATGAAACTATAAAATGGTTCATAAACTAAAATTTCGGCCTTGTATTCGTTGAGTTTATGGAATAGCTGTTGAATATACTCGGAAGTATTATCATTTGTAGAGCGACCGTAGATTGCTATTTGCATAATGCTTTGATTTAGCGATATTGAAAAAATCCCCCTAACCCCCTTTTACAAAGGGGGAATTGATTCTGCTTTCAATTATGATAAATATTCTTGATGTTAGATTGTTTTTAAAAAATACATTCGTCACATTCGCCTTTACAAATGGGAATTAAATGTTAATGTAATTCATAAACGAATCGAAACGATTTTTCATGTCATCTGAAAATTCGCTTTGGTGAAACGATGCTTTCACAGTATAATTGTAGCGATAAAATGTTTGCAATATCGCAGAAAGATCTTCTTTATTAAGTTTTAATGTTACTTCAATTTTTGTTGAATCTGCTAAAGAATTCATATAACAACTTAAAATTTTTGCATCATTGCCTTCCACAATTTGTGCAATTTGTGTCATAGAATAATCATGTACATTCATTTCTAAAACAATAATTCCGCCTGGTTCACGCGTTGCTGCTAACGTTGCAAACTGATGTATTAATGTTGCGGTAGGAATTAATCCAACATAATGTTGATGTTCATTCAATACGGGTAATACAGTTAGTTTCATACTTGAAACCATTTTAATTACTTCATAAATATGCTGACTTTCAAAAACAAAAGGACGAAGCAAAGAGAGTTTGTTTTTCCCCAATTGTTCATCCGTAATATTCAAATCCAAAATATCGGTATCGGAAATAAGTCCAAGGTATTCGTGTTTTTTTACAATAGGAAGTTGACTCACTTTAAACTCATCCATCCAGTTAATAGCCATTAATCCTGTGTCTGAAGTTTTCAGTGGTGGTATCTCGTCTGTTATTAAATCTTTTGCTAACATAAGTTTGATGTGCGGATGTGCATATGTGCGGATGTGCATATTATTTATCTAGATTCAAAGACAAACGTTGTGAATGCAAACCAAATTATATGCAAATCAATCTTTTTTTATTTATTACAAATATAACATCTTCTTTTTTATTAGAAGAACATTGTATTTTCATAGCTTTACAGCATATTTTAATATAATGACTGCAAAGTTAAGTGTAAATATCAATAAAATAGCCACTATTCGTAATTCGAGAGGTGGAAATACACCCAATTTATTGACAGTAGCAATGGATTGTGAACGATTTGGTGCACAAGGGATTACGGTACATCCTCGTCCGGATGAGCGTCACATTCGTTACAAAGATGTCCAAGACTTAAAGCCAATTCTTAAAACCGAATTCAATATCGAAGGAAATCCCAGAGAACAAAAGTTTGTTGATTTGGTATTGCAAACTAAACCGGCCCAGGTAACATTGGTTCCGGATGGTTTGGGACAACTTACTTCTGATCATGGTTGGGATACTGTTTCTAACAAAAATTATTTGGTAGATATTATTTGTGTTTTTAAAAAAGCAGGAATTCGTACTTCTATTTTTGTGGATGCGGATTTAAAAATGATTGAAGGAGCCAAAGAAACGGGAACAGATAGAATTGAATTGTATACCGAATCCTACGCAAAACATTTTTTTGAAAACAAAGAAAAAGCAGTGGCCCCGTTTATTGTTGCGGCAAAAAAAGCAAATGAATTGGGATTAGGAATAAATGCAGGACATGATTTGAGTTTGCAAAATTTAAATTATTTCGCAAAAAATGTGGAAGGACTTTTAGAGGTCTCTATCGGTCATGCCTTGATTTCAGATAGTTTGTATTTTGGTTTAGAAAATACGATACAGTTATACCTTAGAGAATTGGCGAAGAAGTAATAAGATGTAAAATGGAAGAGGTGAGAGGTAAAATGGTAAGGAATTTTTTTTACTCAAATTAAATAATCTGCAGATCAGTACATCAATAATCAGCACATCGAAGAGATGAAATTATTTTATAGAAAATTTGGAGAAGGACAACCGCTAATTATTTTGCACGGATTATTCGGGCAAAGTGATAATTGGAATACACTTGCCAAACAATTTTCAGAACAAAAGTTTGAAGTATATACTGTGGACCAGCGTAATCACGGGCTTTCTCCGCATAGCGATGTGTGGAATTTTAAAGCAATGAGTGAAGATGTGCTGGAATTAATTAAAGAGCATGGATTAAAAAATGTGATTTTGTTAGGTCATTCTATGGGCGGAAAAACAGCGATGCAATTTGCGATTGATTATCCTGAATACTTGGATAAATTAATTGTTGCCGACATGGCTCCAAAATATTATCCCATGCATCATCAAGGAGTAATGCAAGCTTTACAAGCAGTTGATTTTAATGTTGTGAAAACCAGAAAAGAAGTGGATGAGGTGTTGTCGAAATACATTTCTGATTTTGGCACCAAGCAGTTTTTATTGAAAAATATTTTTTGGATTGATGAAACAGAAATGGCTTGGAGATTTAATTTAAAAGTAATTATTCAACAAATTGAAAATGTTGGGCAAAATGTGGAACATGTTGGACAGGCCACACCAACAGATAAAGTGTGTGAAGTGCCAACTTTGTTTTTAAGAGGCGAACATTCCAATTATGTGTTGGATGAAGATGCTGATTTAATCCAGGCGCTTTTTCCTAATAGTGCGCTTGAAACCATAGCAGGTGCTGGACATTGGTTGCATGCCGAAAAACCGAAAGAGTTTTTTGAAAGTGTAATGAAGTTTGTAAAATAAAAAAAACGTTCCCGAATTCTCAGGAACGTTCTCTTCTCAATTTAAACCTAATTACTATTCAATTATCAACTTCACGGTTTGTTTACCTTGTTGGGAAGTAAACTCAAAAAGATAAATGCCTTTATTTAAATCTTGTAATTTCATTTCAATGGGATTGCTTCCAACATTTGCTTTAAGCGCATCTGAATAAACTAATCTTCCCATCATATCATAAAGTTTCACTGTTACTTTTTGTTCTGTAGAAGAAGTATAGTTTGCAATGAAATTTCCATTGCTTGGATTTGGAGCAAGCACAATGCTGTTGTTTGTCTCGTTATCGGTAATGCTTGCTGTACTGCAAGGAGCAGGCATTCCAGCTATTTTTGTCATGTTGCTGAAATCTATATAACAAGCATATTGCATGCTATCAATAAATGGATTTCTATTGCCTTGAATTGAATCGACATAATCATTGCGAGCAATTTCTATATTAGAAGGAGGATCGGAATAGTTCCATCTTTTTAAAACATCTTGATCTTGTCCGTATGGAATAGAGCTGCTGATATAATTTGGAAAAGACCAACTTCCGCCATAAACACAATTTGTATTTGGTGGGCCGGAATATGCAACTCCTGTGTAACAAACTGATTCGTACATCATGCAACGAGCAGCATCACCTTTGTCGGAATCACGTGGCTCAAAAACTTTATTGCCTGCTGCATCATATCCCAATTTACTTCCTAAATAAGTTGATATAGGAGTTCCTACTACTTCTCCCAAGGGATAATTGCTTCTTACGGCATTCACCTGATTTTGATTTGTGGGAGTTAGCATGTGGTAATCGTTATATTCCGGTAAATTAGTATTGTCAGGCGTGTTGTTGGTTGTTGGTTGCCAGCTGTTGCAATAAGTATGCTCGCGGCTGAAATTATTTGTTGTCCAATCAAATGGTTCTGTGTATATTTTTTCTTCTCCGCTGTATACACATGTAATTACTCTTTGATCGGCAGTTGTATCACGTGCAAAAAATTTAGTAACCATCATCGAACCGTAGTTGCTATAATACTCAATCGAGTGAGGATTAATTTTGTTGTGTAAGTCTGTTACAAATGTTGCGCTTGCAGTTGAAACACCACTGTAATAAGAAGCCGGTTGCATTGAACCCAATGATGAAACGTTTCCTGTCAAAGGAGAAGTTGTAAGATAATTACGGAATGATCCGGGACCATTGTACGAGAACACAGCGTAATAATACATTGTGTTGGCAATAATTTCCGGAGGATAAAAGGAAGTTGCAGTTGAGCTGTACATTACTTTTGAATTTCCAATTACATCGCCTCTTTGGTAAACGGTTCCATTTACTGGAATATCAGTAATGGGAGAGCCCGCTTTTCTCAAAACAATATATCCATCGGGAATAGTAGATGCATTTGTAAAAGCAACATTTAAATGATACGATTTCACGTTTGAGAAAACCATACTTGTTGGTTGTGCAACAGGAATAGAAGCAAGTGTTCCACCAACACCATACATATTGATAACGTAAGTTGGATTTGTTGGATCGTTGCTTGCAATATTGATTGCTGCTAATCGTGAGCCTGAAGCTGAAGGAGTAAAGTTAATTACCATGCTTCCATTGCTGGATGCCGCAACTGATGCAGGAAAGGAGGCCACTGCATAATCCGCGGCAGCAGGTCCGGTAATTGTAACTCCCGAAATGTTTAATGTGCTTACCGTTCCTAAATTTTCTATAGTAAATGTTGTTGGAGTCATTGTGCTCACAGGAGAACTGATGGCATACGTTCCACCGTTAACAATTGTTGTTGCTCCTTGTTTCACATTAATTTGTTGTGTAGTAGAAAATCCTAGTGCAATGGATACGTTATCTAAACCAACGTTACCGGTTACTTTGTTTGAGTAATTGAAACGAATGTATCTTGAAGCAGAACTTGGAACGTCAGTAAATGTGGTATATGCCGATGCCGGAGCAGTAAATGTGTGCAGCGTGGTATATGCAATTCCGTTTACAGATTCTTCTACTAAAAATGTTCCTCCTGAAAAAGAATTTCCAGCAATGTCGTACACTAAATTTCCAGGAGTAGATGAAAAATAAATCACCATCTTATCGCCAGTTGCTTGGAATTTAGCTGCCGGAGCTGGATTTCCAGATG
>JAHEYB010000033.1 GCA_023251805.1 Bacteroidota bacterium
GCGCATAGCGATGTTCGTTATCGATTTTACGAACTACATCGTATTGTGTTTTACAGCTAATAAAAAAGAAGAGAATAATTAGAAGTGAAAATAGATTTTTCATAAGAGAGATTTTTCTCTTATAACGGCTATTTAAGAAATGGATACAAAAATTTTAGAATCTACCGCAAAGGTGAGGATGGTAACGCTTTTTACGCTTTGGCAGCCAACGTTTTAATTTTTTCTTAGTGTTGAACGTGCGCTCATCAATAGAAGGATTGTGCTTTTTAGTTTTTCCAACAGATGCACTTCCACCGCCAGAAGAAGAAGATGCACTAGCTGTATAACTGCTAGAGACACGTGTATCTGGTTTTTCAATTGCATATCCTTGAGAGCCTTGCTCTAATTCATAACGAATGTGGAATCCATTTTCTAATGTCGGCTCAATGTTCTGAGAAGTCATTTGCTGCTGCATTTGAGGAGCATTGTTCTCATTATATGGGTTGGAATTTATAAAATCATGAGGATCGTTGTTTGTTTCGGGGGCATCGCCAACAATAGTAACAACAGACTGATTGCCTTGAGCATTTGTCTGAGCAAAAGCAGGCAATGCAGCAAGACTTACTATAACTGACAAACAATATTTACATCGTTTTGATGCCACGAGATAACAATTTTACATGTTAAAAGTACAATATTCTTAGATAAAAGTCAAGTTCTTATCCATTTATTTCCAAACGGTTATAAACAGTGTTCATATCAATTCACCATTGTTAATAGTAACAACAAAAATTGCTTAAAAAAATTGCATTAACGTTAATTTTACATTAGTTTTATATAAAAATTACTCTCGTCCTATGAATTTTAGAATTTCAACATATTCCTTTATTGGACTATTTGTAATTGTATTGCTTTATTCCTGCTCTAGTAAGGATGAAACAGAAGAGCAAAAAAATGTTGATTCTGTCGTTACAAAGGCTTCTGAATTAAATTCTTCTTTGCAACCACCAATTGTTAATACTCAAGTACTTTCGGTGCAAACTTTTGAGGTTGTAGACGCTTCTACAAATAAAGCAATCGGTTGGGGTTATGATATTTTAATGGATGGCAAAGCTACTATTCATCAGCCAAACATACCTGCTGTTCCCGGCAACCAAGTGTTTCCTACTAAAGAAATGGCTGACAAATTGGGAAATTTTGCAATCAACAAAATGAAACAAACCGGTGGATTACCCACCATTACATTAAAAGAACTTGATAGTTTAGGTGTAAAGTATATAGGTTTAACTAAATAATAGTGCATGATAAAAAAACTACTCCTACCCATTTTATTTACTCTTCCAATTGCAATGTGTGCACAAACATACATTATGAGCAGTGGCACCATTACTACGTGTAGCGGAACATTCATGGATCCGGGAGGAGTAGGAAATTATTCCGACAACTCTAATTTTGTGCAAACATTTTGCTCCGGAACAAGCACTTGTGTTAGTATCACCTTTAGCTCTTTCAGTGTTGAAAATGGTTACGACTTTTTAGCGGTTTATGATGGACCAAACACCAGCTCACCACAAATAGCAGGTAGTCCGTTTACCGGCACAACAAACCCGGGAACATTAACGTGCTCTTCCGGTTGTATGACATTTGCATTTTCTTCCGATTTTTCTATTGCGGATGCCGGATGGGTGGGAACCTTTTCTTGTGTTGCATGCCCGCCTCCGCCTCCGCCTCCAAGTCTTTCTTATGGTTGGACACAAAGAGCAAGTGTTCCGGCAGGTGGCAGACATCGAGCTGTTGCCATTACAATTGGGAGCAGAGCCTATGCAGGATTGGGACACATCAATGCAATCACAGATGTTTTATATGACGATTGGTGGGAATATGATCCGGGAACAAATACCTGGTCACAAAAAGCAAATTTTACTCCCGGCCCGCGCATGCACGCTACAGGATTTGCGATAGGAAATTATGGATATGTAGGAACAGGAAGAGATAATTCCTTTACTGAGCAACCCGACCTTTGGCGATACGACCCCAGTACAAATACTTGGTCGGCCATGGCATCAATGCCAACAGGAGGAAGACGAGGCGCAGTTGCTTTTGCTGTAAACGGAAAAGGATATTTGGGAACCGGTTCCTACTCAACCGATTTTTGGGAATACAACCCGGCAACAAATTCATGGGCTTCAAAAGCTCCATTTCCAGGCTCTCCACGAATTTCTTCTGTAGCATTTTCTATCGGCTCAAAAGGATATGTAGGAACAGGTGATGATGGCGGACCTAACGGAGATTTTTATTCTTATAATCCTGTAACAAATGTTTGGACTACGCTGGCAACAATGCCAGGCTTACCTCGAATGGAAGGCGGAGGGTTTAGCATAAATGGAAAAGGATACATTGGATGTGGTTGTAATTTTCAAAGTGGCACCAACTATCAGGATTTTTGGGAATATGATCCTATTGGAAATACTTGGATTCAGATTACTGATTACAGCGGTGCTGCCAGAAGGTATTTAAGCTGTTTTGCAATTGGCGTTAGAGGTTATGGAGTATTTGGAACAAGCGGCACAAATTATAACGACTTGTGGGAATATGGAAACTTCGTACTTGCAGGAGTTGGAGAAAATGAAAATAATAATTCTGTAAAAACATTTCCTAATCCTTTTGTAAATGAAATTACTTTTTCCATTTCACAAAATATAATTTTTGATGGCAATGCTTCGATAAAAATAATGGACATCACCGGAAAAACAATTCAAGTGATAAAAAATATTACGGAGCACGAAATAATAATTGACAGAGGAGGAATGAAAAAAGGAATGTATTTTTTCGAATTTCAAAATAATAACAATAAAACAACCGGAAAATTTATTGCATTATGATAAAAAGGAAATACAGTTTATTAGCAATCCTCGCATTTTTATGCTTTGAACTTTCTGCTCAAAACATTTGGAACAAACGTGCGTCCACTGGTGGTTCAAAAAGAGAGCGTGTTGTGAGTTTTTCTATTGCTAGCAGAGGATATATTGGATTGGGTCAGGATACACTCAATTTAATGTTAAACGATTTGTGGGAATATGATCCGGGAACAAATTCTTGGACACAAAAAGCAAATTTCCCCGGAGTAGCGCGCAGAGATGCTGCCGCTTTTGCAATTGGCTCCAAAGGATATGTGGGAACGGGAATAGATAATGCCGATGCATTTTTAGGAACTCCTCTTGCTGATTTTTGGGAATATAATCCTGCAACAAATAGCTGGACAAATAAAGCCGCTTATCCTGGCAACTTTGGTGGTGGCGCTTATTATGTTACAGGATTTGCAGTATCAGGCAAAGGATATTTTTGCTGTGGAAAGTTGGGCGCATCTTTTTATTCAAGTGAATTGTGGGAATACAATCCTTCAACAAATAGTTGGTTACAAAAAGCGAATTTCCCCGGAGGAATTAGATACGGAGGAGCAGCATTTACCATTGGCAATGCTGCTTATTTTGGAACAGGAACAGATGAAAATGTTTTAACAAACGATTTTTATAAATATACTCCTGCTACAAATAGCTGGACACCTATTTATAGTTTTCCAGGAAGCGGAAGATTTTCTTGCAGCGCATTTACAATATCAAACAATGGTTATTTATTACTTGGTTCCGATGGAGGCTACAAAGATGAATTATGGCAATACGACCCATTGGTTAATTATTGGTTTCCGAAAGCCGCTCTACCAGGTGGGGCAAGACGCTCTGCCGGAGCTTTTTCTATAGGCGGTAAGGGATATGCTGGCACCGGAAAAGGATTAACTGGAACACGAAAAGATTTTTGGGAATATTTACCTTCTATTCCTGTTGGTATTGATGAACATTCAGATGATGTGTTTACCGCAATTTATCCGAACCCAATTTTGGATGAAGCAACCGTGGTTATTTCGGAACAGATTTTTAATAATGATAAAAATTTATTTTATGATATACTAAATCTGCAAGGAAAAATTATTGCTTCTGAAAAAATTACTGCTTCCTCTTTTATAATTAACAGAAATAATTTTTCTGCCGGAATTTATTTTGTCTCCATCCGTTCATCTGAAAATAGAATTGCTTCTAAAAAAATAATTTTACAATAATGAAGAAGGTAATTATTCTCTTTTCATTTATCATATTAATGACCGACTCCTTTTCGCAGGGTCCATGGTCGCAAAAAGCTTCTATGGGTGGATTACAACGACACCGACCTTTTACCTTTTCAATTGGAATGAGAGGTTATTTAGGTTGTGGCTGGAACGGAGTAACCATGTATGGCGATTTTTGGGAATATGATCCAAGCAGTAACACCTGGCAACAAAAAGCAGATTATCCTTCAGGTCCTCGTTTAAGTGCATTTGGTTTTGCAATTGGAAATAAAGGATATGCCGGAGCGGGATTGGATGATTTTTTATATACTCAATCCGATTTTTATGAATACAATCCGGTTACAAATAGTTGGACAGCAAAAGCTTCATTTGCCGGAACGCCTATATTTGGTGCTTCTGCAGCAGTGGTAGCAAATAAAGCCTATGTGTGTTTTGGTGATGACTGGGACCCATTTTACATGCGACATAACGAATTGTGGGAATATAATCCAACAACTGATTCTTGGAATTCCCTTTCCTCCTTCCCCGGTTTTGCGCGAAGAGATGCAATTGGATTTGCAATTGGTACAAAAGCCTATTATGGGACAGGAAATGACGATAGCTATTTAGAAACTTCTGATTTTTGGGAATATGAACCGGCAACAGATACTTGGACACAACTCGCAAATTTCATGGGAAGTGACAGGTCTCAAGCTGTTGGATTTGCTGTAAATGGCAAAGGTTATATAGGAACAGGCGGGCAACTTGATGAACAGGATTTTTATGAATATAATCCTTCAACAAATTCATGGAGAGGAATTGATTTTTTCCCAGGCGCAGGAAGAGAAAATTCTGCCTCTTTTGTTATTGGGAATCTTGCTTATGTAACTTGCGGAACAAACGGAATAAATTACAATGATTTATGGGAATTTAATTCGTTTCTAATTACGGATGTAACTGAAAATAAAAATGAAACTTCCATTCAAATTTATCCAAACCCAATGGTAGACAAATCTACCGTTGAGCTCAAAACTTCTGTCAATAATACTACTTGGCAATTGGTTAACATAGAAGGTAAGATTGTTGCTTCAGAAAAAATTCACAGTTCAACATTTCAAATCACAAAAAATAATTTATCATCTGGAACTTATTTATTAAACATAAAAAGGGAACAAAACCTTATTGCATCAAAGAAAATAATCATTCAATAAATTTTATATGAAAAAGCATTTACATTATTCCGCACTTTCTCTTTTATTAGTACTTGTAATTACTTCTTCTTTGTCGGCACAAGGATGGTGGTTTAGAAAAGCAGATTATAATCAATCAGCAAGAACAGCAGCCGTTGCATTTGCAATTGGTAGTGGTGGATTTGTTGGGACAGGTTATGATAGTGCCACTTATAAAAGAAATTTTAGTGTATACGTGCCATCAACAGATACATGGACTGCAACCACAAGCATGGGCGGAGCAACAGGTTCGGGATTATCTCGTGATGCTGCTTCTTGTTTTGTTATTGGAACAAAAGCTTATGTGTGTTGCGGACAAAATTCAAATCCTTATAATTTAGATTGCTGGGAATATGATGCAGGACTTGATTTGTGGACACAAAAAGCAAATTTTGCAGGAACACCTAGACGTTCGGCTGCCGCATTTGAATTAGGAGGAAATGGTTATATCGCCTGTGGACAAGATATTTCCGGATTAAAAAATGATTTATGGATGTATAATGTTTCTGCAAATAGCTGGACAGCAAAAGCGGCTTATCCCGGAACGGCAAGAAGATTACCTGTTGCGTTTACAATAGGAACAAAAGCATACGTTGGAACAGGAGATGATGGCGCATTTAAAGGAGATTTTTTTAAATATGATGCTACAGCAAATGCTTGGTTTACAGTTGCCATTTACGGTGGCACACCAAGATATGGCGCAGCATGTTTTGTAATTGGAACCGATGCTTATGTGGGGACAGGTTACGATAATACTTTATCCAACAGAAAAGATTTTTGGAAATACAATTCATTAACAAATGTGTGGTCGCCTGTAAAAGATTTTTCCGGCACGGCACGTTCCAATGCTGTTGGTTTTACACTTAGCGGCTATGGCTATGTTGCTACGGGATATGATTCTTTAACTACAAAAGATTTATGGGTGTTTGACCCAAACTCAAATGGAATTGAAGAAATGGATAAATTTAAGTCAAGTGTAAAAATTTATCCTAACCCTATTGTTGACAATGCAACCATTACATTTAGCCCTGAATGCTTAAACGCTTTTGGAAAAATTTCTTTTTTATTGTATGATATCAATGGAAGAGAAGTGAAATACATCGAACAACTTTCTACATCTGAAACCGAATTAACAAGAGGCTATTTAGGAAACGGAATTTACATTTATAAGTTTGTAGGGGATGGTGTTGTATTGGCTACAGGGAAAGTGGTGCTACAGTAGCGAACGAATGGAACCCCGAATCTAGTTCGGGGCAGGCGCCAACTTGTCATGATAAAAAACGATAAAAATATTTCAAATTATTTACAAAACAAGCTTAGTTGTTAGATTTGGGTATAATTAATAATGTATCAAATTCAAAATCCCTTTCAAATCAGAATCGCCACAGGCGATTAAAAAATCACGCCTTATCATGAAAATCATGATAATCTGCGTTCCATAAAATCACTCTAGCTGACCTACAATGCCACTCTCCAAAGGCGTCCACACTCCTATTTTAATTCCAGCATCTTTAAGTGTATTGCCTGTCCATACATTGCAAGTTTTAAACATGCAATACGTTCCAACGGCTTCGTAAAAACGATCTTGTTGTGTATAGCCATCGTGCTTGACTAGTATCGGCTTTAAACCACCCGATTGAAAAGAACTGGAAATACAATCAATCAAACATAAATACTGCTCTTTTGAAATAACAATTTTTTTACACGACTCTGTAAGTTTTGGTTTTCGGTATTTATACGTTACATGCATCGCACTTGTACTCATTCCAAATGCTGCTTTAAACGCAGTAGAAAAAGTCAAATCGTCCCAAGTGGGTGCATCAATAAAAAAACCTTTGTCGCCCCAACCCATTGCAATGTATTCAAAACTAGCATTCACATTTTTGAAATCGGAATAAGGTAGAAATTCGCTCCAATCAATTTCCTCTGTTTTAACCGGCATAATTATATCGGTATGGATTCCATTCGACTGTACAAAAATTTCTACTCCATCTTTTACATTTGAAAAAGAAGAATTGGCTTTTACATAAGGCAATAGAAAAGCGAATAATAAATAGATGACAACGAAGAGAATAATACCCAAAAGAGAGAAAGCAATGTAACGGAGCAATTTTTTAAGAGTGGACATTTGCAGAAAAACGATTAGTTGGTTTTGATATTGTGTTTGCAAGAAATTGATTCTATGGCAACAAGCAAATGGAACGCAGATTATCATGATTTTCAGGATAAAAAATGATAAATTATTTCATATAGATTATTAAGCAAGCTTCGTTCAAAGATTTGTTTGAGTATAATCAACATTGGATTAAAGCAAAACCCCTTTCAAATCAGAATCGCCACAGGCGATTAAAAAATCACGCCTTATTATGAAAATCATGATAATCTGCGTTCCATTCCACACAGCATAAGCAACAAATTAGTACCTTTGCCCATGCCTTTTCCAACAGAATACTCCTCTCTATCACCATCTGCCTTATTGGCTTTGGTAGCCGAAAACTATCCCATTACAAAAAATGCTACCATCACCTTTTTAAAGCGTGGTTTCAATGATACTTACTCCATCGAATCCGGAAAAAATAAATACATTTTAAGAGTTTACAAATACAATTGGAGAAGTTTAGAGAGCATTCAAACCGAAATAAAATTATTAAATCATTTAAAAGAAAATGGAATTTCTGTTTCTTTCCCAGTTGAAGATTCTTCTAAAGAATATATTCAAACAATTGAAGCTCCGGAAGGAAAACGTTATGCTGTTTTATTTTCTTTTGCCGAAGGAAAACAAACTAGAAAACTAAGTCCCGAGCAAGCATATTTATTAGGAATACAAACAGGAAAAATACACTTGCTTACACAAGGACAATCATTTGGAACAACGGCACAGAATTACGACATTGAAAATCAATTTGAAAAAACTTTAAAAACACTTAAACCCATTCTTACACATCACATCGAGCAATATGAGTATTTAATTCATCTTCAAGCCGAATTCAAAACTAAATTTAATTCGATTGATAAATCACAAATTAGCATGGGAGTTTGCCACGGTGATTTACAAGCAGAAAATTTTTTTTTAACCGCTGAAAATAAATTTACTTTTTTTGATTTTGATTTCTTCGGTACCGGTGCTTTGATTTACGATATAGGAGTTTTTATTTGGTACGACCATAAAAACAAATCTAAAGAAATTATTGAAGCCTTTGTAAAAGGATATCAAACACAAAGGACACTTACGGAGACGGAAGTATCACTTCTACCCTATTTCAGCACATTGAGAGCATTGTTTCAAATGACTTTATATTGCAAAATTTCGGATGGAAAACAATTACCACTCTGGCCGGCACAAGAGGTGGCTAATTTTATTAAGAAAGTGGAGAAATGGTATTCCGATAAATAGGAACGCGGACCTGCCGGCAGGCAGGTAAGGCGGAAAACAGGGATTAAATGGATAATAAATTTGTGTGAACAAACATTAATCTGACTAAAAGGTATTCCCCTCAAGATCCCGATAGCTATCTGGATATGATTTTATCGCCTTTGGCGATTGATAAAAATAATATTCCGAAGTATGTCCCCCTTTGGAGGGGGCAGGGGGAGGGCAATCATAATTATAAAACATTTCGTAAATTAGCATTAAACTCAATTACCATGAAAAAACTATACACTCTTCTATTCGCAATTGCATTCACCGGACTTAGCTATGCGCAAGGAACCATTCAAAGTTTTACGATTGATCCTCCTTCACCAACTACTGCTGATTTTGTAAAAGTATATGTGAGCGTACAATTTGGTTCTTCCGGATGTGCGGTTGATAACCAAGGACATTCAACAACAGGAAGCAGCACAAGTGCTTATGCGCACCATTGCTTGGGTATGCTCAGCGCTATTTGTAACAATATAGATACTTTTAACTTAGGAATGTTACCGGCAGGGTCCCATGTATTTAGCATGACCTTAACAAGTGGCTTTGGCGGAGCAGGCTGTACAGCGGGTATTATTCCTGATGATAACAGAAATACGACTTTTACAGTTAGTAACTCTGTTGGGATAAATGACCCAAACACTTTAAACCCGATTTCTGTTTCTCCTAATCCAAGCAATGGCAATTTTATCATTATTTGTCCGAACCAAAATTCAAAACTTAACATCTACAACATCTTAGGAGAAATTATTTACACACAAGAATTGAAATCCAACAAATCAGAAATAAATATTTCCAACCAAAACAAAGGCATTTATTTTTATCAAATGATGAACGCTGAAAAAGTTGTTGGGAATGGGAAATTGGTGGTTGAGTAGGATTGAGAATTGCAGATTACAAATTGAAAATATTTACAATAGCGCATAGCAACGAGTTGGCGGTCATTGTAAAAAAAACAATAAAAAAACAAAACTTCATGAAACAAATATTTCAACTTAGCATGGTCGCTTTATTGCTGTCATATACTGTTAACTTCGCTTCAGGACAAACACCAAAAACTGGAAGTAAATCTTCTACACCTGAAGATGTCTCCGCAACAATTATTTATGACCTAAGTAAAAAGGATTATGCCGATTATTCAAATCTAATTATCTCAAAGGACGAATTAACAAAAATTACAAATTCATGTACGGCCCTTGATAAAGAGAAATTGCTCACTGAAGTAGATGCAACATCTAAAAAAATACTCTCTGATACTAAAAAGAATTTTGACAAAACAATAGCTGACATTGAAGCGGAAGGGATTGTCATGGAAAAGATCATTTATATATCATGCAAGTATGAAATAATAAACAAAAATGGAAATGATCACCTCGATCTGGAGATCAAATTTGATTTTAAGGGAAATGAGTACACATTATTTTGTAAGGCATTGTTCAAGCCAAACAGCGATTGGAAAGTTACGGGCAATTTGTCTTTTAAAAATGAAGATAAATTAACTGTAAGCAAAGTATCCAAGACAAAAAATGACACAGAAAAGGATATGGTTGAAGACGCGCCTTCTAAGGTTAGTTTTTATACCGATAAAGGCACAACTCTACTTACCGAAGGAAATGGCACTACTCTTCATGAATCAAAAGACCTTATGGTTAAGATCTCCTACACAAAAGCCTTTTTAAAATATGATAAAGTAATTGTTTACTATAAAAGGTATATTACAAAACAAGATAAGAAAGTAGAGGTTGGTAACGAGAATTACTTGGTGGAATATAAAAAAGGTGATTTTAAAAGTAATCAGGATATTTCTTTGTCTATAATGAAACCGGGAAAAGGAGAGGCCAGTTCTGCAAATTGTAATTCTACCGTGGAAGGAAGGGGTGATTTTATGTTCTGGTGGGAACAAGGGCAATATTGTTGGTTTTATGTTACTCCAAAGGATGTTCTTAACAAGAGGCAGGACCTATTTCAGGGAATATCTGTTGTAGGTTACAAAAAAACAGGTGCAGAAACAAAAGAATATTACGATAATAATGGAAAATTAGTCAAGGAAACATATCCGGTTTATGATGATGGAACAACGATAACAGAATCAACTGATTTTGTAATAAAAGCAAACAAATAATATCGATAAGATAGATAACAATTTTCCCAAGAGAACATTATCAAATAAAGCATTGACGGTTTTCTATTTTGCTAGCATATTTGACCTGTCGGATTTACCGAGCAGAGTAAATTTTATTTCTATTGAGGATAAGGTAATAAAAGAATAAACGATGGAAAGAAGCTTAATTTCGTAGAATCTTCTTCGTCACTATACCTTTTTCATTTCTGAGTGAAAGCAAATACACTCCTCTATCAAAAGCAGAAATATCAATAATACTTTTCTGCTCACCAGTAAACGATTCATATTTTTTATCGTACACTACTCTACCCAAAACATCCCTTAATTCAACACTTAGATCACTCGCAAAATCTAACTGGAAAATCAAATTGACAATTCCATTACTTGGATTTGGGTACACAGAATAATTAATTCCGTTTTCTCCCATTTCATTTATTCCAACAAAAGTGGAAGAAGAGGAAAAACAACCCGTAATGCTATCCACCTGTTGTAAGGTAATAGTGAGTCCAAACCAAGGCAAAACATAAAAAGAGTCGGTTGCTCCCGGTATTATCACTCCACTATTTAACCATTGATTTCCTGTAGGAAAATTTGAAAACAAGGTATCATTGCTTAAAGTGATGGTTGGAACCGGAGGAAGTGGAGCCACAAATATATTTACTGTATCTGAAGTAAGTGTACAACCAAATATGTCTGTTACCGTTACACAATGTGAACTGGTAGTGTTTACAGAAATACTATACGTGATTGTACTTGTTGGATACCACAAATATGAATTACCACTGCTAGCCAACAATAAAACATTTTGTCCTGCACAAATGGTATCATTTTTAGTTAATGTAATGCTAGGTTGAATTGCCGGACTAACTGCAATGTAGCTGTATTTTATAACGGAGTCGGTTCCAAAAGCATTTGTAACTACCAACTTAACATTATTATAAACTCCCGGAGTATTATATGTCACCACGGGGTTTTGCAAAGTAGATGTAGCAGGTGTTCCACCCGGGAAAGTCCAGTTCCAGGCAGTTGGAGAATTAGTAGTACTATCAGAAAACTGAACATCAAAACCCGGACAACCACTTAATGTATCTCCAACAAAATTTGCAAAAGGCAAACTGGATAGTGGATTAAAAATAGTTGTCTCCCACAAACCTCTTCCATAAGTTGCAGCGCGTAATTTATTTGTTCCGTAATGAATTTCCAATTCATCTACAATTACATTTGGTAATCCATTAGAATAAGGCATCCAAGAACTTAAATCATTATCAATATAATAAACTCCCAAATCTGTTCCAACATAAACTCCTTCGTTGGTGCCTGTTTGATTTATGGCGCAATTAACAGGAATATTTGGTAAAACACCTGAAATGTTTGTCCAGCTTGTTCCACCATCAATTGTTTTATAAACTTTTGTTCCTGCAGTATATCCTGAAAAAGTCATCCAAACAATATTGGGATTGGTGGTACAAATTTCTAAAGAAGTAATGGAAGCACTTCCTGATGAGGGATAAGGAACAATGTTCCAAGATGTACCGCCATTGGTAGTTTTATAAATGGTAGAAGAAGTTGCAGCATAAATATAAAGTGGATTTGATTTTGAAACTTCAGTAATAATTAATCCGCTTGAATTAAATGTAGAAATTTTTGTCCAGAAATTTCCTCTGTTGGTAGATTTCCAAACATTTTCAAAACCTGCATAAATTGTTGGAGGGTCAAAAGGGTCTTGCATCCAAGGAGTAATCCA
The DNA here is from genome assembly GCA_023251805.1 of Bacteroidota bacterium. Taxonomy (GTDB): domain Bacteria; phylum Bacteroidota; class Bacteroidia; order 2-12-FULL-35-15; family 2-12-FULL-35-15; genus 2-12-FULL-35-15. The sequence continues at coordinate 12,592 of JAHEYB010000033.1, forward strand.
CTGTCCTCCCTCCGTAATATTATTTACGATGTCATTAAAACTTCCGCCACCATCGGTAGAGCCTTGTAGTGCGCCATTTTGATATTCACCATAAATATAGTTAGGGTCGCTCCAATCAATAAAACATTCCATTCCATCGCCACCAAGCACTCTATCAAACGCACCAGAAGTATATAAATTACAACCATTGTCCTGCCAACCTTGAATTACTAAATTTGAATTTGTTACAGAATTTCCCAATCGATAAAGCTCACCAATTTGCAGGCCATCACTTTTATCGGGCCAAGTAAATCCGCCATCATTGGTATAAAATAATCCGCCATCACATGTTGCGTAAATTTCTAAACCATCAGGACGATAATATAAATTATGAATATCGGCATGCACGTAAGGCAAACCGCCATCGCCCCACCAATGTGTTAGGCAATTCCAGTTGACACCGCCATCATAGGATTGCCAAATATTTACACCACCCACAACTACTTCGTTTGCATCATAAGGTGACACATCCAATGAAAGTGTATACCAACCATTTCCTCCTGCATCTGTTCCATCGTAATCGTATCCAAGTAAATTGGGTGAGTTACTTTGCAAAACAAACGATGTTCCCGAATTTGCTGAACGGTATAATCCTTTATAACCACTATCAGAATTTGCGGAATACAATAAATAAACACAATTAGGATTTTGTGCAGAAACTCCAATTGCAATTCGATTGATGCTGGAACTAAGTGGTAATCCGGCCCCGCTGGCAAGAGTAAATGATAAACCTGTATTTGTAGAAATATAAAATCCTGAAGTGGAAGCAGCATAAACCACAGAAGGATCAGCGGGTTTAAATTCTATATCTTTTATATTTCCTGCACCTAAAACTTTTGTCCAGGTAACACCGGCATCAATTGATTTGAAAACTCCGGAACTGGAACCTGCAAAAATCATATTGTTGTCGTTCGGATTAATTAATATTTTTCCAACACTTCGTCCTTGTGCAGTAGTCCAATTTAATCCGGTAATGTTCCATGTTAGTCCTCCATCTATAGATTTTAAAACACCAACACCATAAGTATCACTAGCATCTTGATCACCCGTTCCAATATACATTACGTTTGTATTTGTAGGATCAATTGCGATGGCATTTACTCCAAGTGATGGTAAATTATCAGTATTGGTCGTCCAGGTTAACCCTGCATCAGTAGATTTCCATAATCCTCCGGCCGGAGCACCAACCCACATAGTATTAAAATTTGTTGGGTCAAAGGTTAAGCAATTTAATCGTCCCGCTCCGCCAGAATTTGTAGGAACAGCGAAAGCGCCCATGGGTGTCCAGTTTCCTCCTATCATTCTCGAACTTTTTTGAGCTCTATTTTCTACAAACTTTTGATATTGTTCATTCCCGTTTTTTAAAAGACTTCTATCTCCGGTTGGATAAACACGAGGCTCAATATATTGTTCCCAGCGTTTATACATTACATAACCTTCGTTTTCTTTTTCAGTGTTTTTACGAAAAGTGAAAAAGCTTTTGAATTTTTCTTTCTTTTCTTCTTTCTCCCAATATTTATTGAAGGATTTTTGAACATCATAAAAATTAACGTTCGGGTCTTGCATTTTTTTTACCCAATCCTGAGAAAAGGAAAAATGTGATGGCAACAAAAAAGCAATCAGTATAGGAAATAATTTGCGCAGCATTTTGAATCTAAATTTGATAACAAGGTACGGTTTTATGGGTTTTCATCAAACTAAATTCAGACTATAATTAGCATTCAATCGACCAACCAAGCGTTTTGATTCATCAAAATTTAAGGTTTGAGCTCCGTCACTGGCTGCTTCTTCCGGTTTTTCATGTACTTCGTAAATAACACCATCAGCTCCAGCCATCATGGCTGCCAAAGCAATCATTGGAACATGCTCGCGAATACCAATTCCGTGAGATGGGTCAGCTATAACAGGCAAATGTGTTTTCTCTTTTAAGATTGGAATAGCATTTATATCAAATGTATTTCTGTAAGCTGTTTCATATGTTCGAATACCTCGTTCACACAACATCAGTTTTTCGTTTCCATTCGAAAAAATATATTCAGCTGATTGTAATAGTTCATCAATGGTTCCACTCATTCCTCGTTTTATCAAAACAGGTTTATCTATTCGACCCAATTCATCCAGCAAATTAAAATTTTGAGAGTTCCTTGCACCTACTTGAAACACATCCACATAATCCATCATTTCTGCAATTTGAGAAACTTGCATCACTTCAGTAATGATTTTAATTCCGTTTGCTCTGCAAATGCGATTGAACATTTTTAATCCATCTATTCCCATTCCACGAAATGCATAAGGTGAACTGCGAGGTTTAAAAACGCCACCTCGCATCACTTTAATATTGTTTTCCAATAAATGCTTTACCACTTTCTCCACTTGCTCTTCACTTTCAATGCTGCATGGTCCGGCCATGATTGAAAAATTATTTCCACCAATCACTACACCATCACCCAAATCAATTTCGGTTGCGTTCACTTTCCATTTGCGAGATACAAGTTTGTAACTATCTGAAACACGATGAACATCTTGCACGCCATTTAAACTTCCGATTAAACGAATATCGAATTCATTTTTACCAATACAAACCAAGTAAATCCCTTTTTGAGTTTTTACTTCTGTTGTTTTATAACCAATCGCATTGATTGAGGAAAGAATTTTTTCTTTTGCTGATGGCTGAATGTTTTGTTCTAATTGTATAATCATGATACTACGAATTTCTAATTTTACGCCCTTCGATATGTCTGCTTCAACGCAGAATGCTCAGGGTGACGTTCTATTTTATATTTGGATGCTAAACAAGAGCGCGTTCCCCTAAAATCCCCTTCACAAAGTCCTTAATATCTTTTTTCAAATCTTTACTTCCATCAATTGCTTTGATAAATGCGCTGCCAATAATTGCACCATTGGCTGATTCACACGCTTTTGAAAATGTTTTATTATCTGAAATGCCAAATCCAATCACTGTTGGATTTTTCAAAGCCATAGATTGTATTCTTTTAAAATACAACTCCTGATCTGCTCCTATTCCACTTTTTGCTCCCGTTGTACTTGCAGAAGAAACCATATAAATGAATCCGCTGGAATGTTCATCAATTAAGCGAATACGAGCTTCGGAAGTTTGTGGTGTAATAAGAAAGATATTTTTCAAATTATGCTTTTCAAAGATGCTTTTATATTCATCCAAATATTCTTGCAAAGGCAAATCAGGAATAATAACGCCTGAAATTCCAAGAGCAGAAGCATCTTTACAAAAGTTCTCCATTCCGTATTGCAAAACAGGATTTAAATAACCCATTAACACAAGTGGCAATTCGGAATTCCCCCTTGAAAAGGGGGGCGCGATTGCATTGGCGTTTGAAGGGGGATTAATGCGAATGTCCTTTAATTGCCCAAACAATAACTTTATAGTCATACCATTTTCTAAGGCAATTTCGCTGCTTCGTTGAATGGTTGGTCCGTCCGCTAAAGGATCTGAAAATGGCATTCCAATTTCAATCATGTCGACTCCACTATTTTCCAATTCTTGAATAATCGTTAGCGTATCATTCAAATTTGGAAAACCTGCTGTGAAATAAACAGAAAGAATATTTTTTTTCTTGCTATTAAACAACTTATTAATCCGATTTTCCATTTTTATTTTTTTGACTTTTGACTTTAACCCTTTTGACTTTTTATATACGTTTCCAAATCTTTATCTCCTCGCCCCGAAAGGTTAATTACAACGACCTCCTGCTCTTTCGCATTCAATTTTTCAAGATGTGCCAATGCATGGGCACTTTCTAAAGCAGGAATGATTCCTTCCAATTCGCACAATAAAAAGGCAGCTTTTAAAGCTTCGTCATCTGTTGCTGAAGCAAATTCAGCTCTGCCTGTTTCAAACAGATGTGCGTGGATTGGTCCTACTCCCGGATAATCCAACCCTGCTGAAATGCTATATGGTTCGGTGATTTGTCCGTCTTCTGTTTGCATCAACAATGTTTTGCTACCATGAATTATTCCAGGTTTACCCAACACACTTGTTGCAGCTGAATGTCCTGAATCAATTCCTTTTCCAGCTGCTTCAACTGCTATCAATCTCACATTCAAATTATCTAAGTAATGATAGAATGCTCCAGCTGCATTGCTTCCTCCACCAACACAAGCAATCACAACATTCGGGTTTTCATTTCCAATTTTTTCAAGCAATTGCTTTTTCATTTCTTCACTAATCACACTTTGAAAACGTGCCACCATATCAGGGTATGGATGCGGGCCAACCACGGAGCCAATTATGTAATAAGTATCCAAGGGATTGTTAATCCAATCTCTAATTGCTTCGTTGGTTGCATCTTTTAATGTTTTACTTCCACTGGTTGCTGGGATAACTTCTGCACCTAATAATTTCATACGAGCCACATTTGGCGCTTGACGTTTGATATCTACTTCACCCATAAACACAATACATTTCAAACCCATCAATGCACAAACTGTTGCAGTGGCAACACCATGCTGTCCTGCTCCCGTCTCCGCAATAATCCTTGTTTTACCCAGTCGCTTTGCTAGTAATATTTGTCCGAGTGTGTTGTTAATTTTATGCGCACCGGTATGATTCAAATCTTCACGTTTCAAATAAATGTTTGTTTTGTAATGCGCTGAAAGTCTTTTTGCATAATACAAAGGTGAAGGTCGGCCCACATAGTCGCGCAACAAATCATTCAGCTCATTCTGAAAATTTTCTTCCTGAATAATAGACAAATAATTTTCTCGCAATTCATCTACGTTCGGAAACAGCATTTCCGGAATGAATGCTCCTCCAAAATTTCCGTAATACCCTTTTTCGTTTACTTGATAACTCATTGTTGATTGAAAGATTAAAAATTGAAAAATTATAATTATTGCTTACTATAGTGAAATTTTTTCTAATTGTTCTATATCCTTTATTCCCGGCTCCGTTTCAAACCTACTGTTTACATCAATTCCATAAATTTTCAAATTTTCCAATTTTCCAATTTTCAAATTTTTAATCTCTTCCAATCCTATTCCTCCACTCAAAAAAAACGGAACGCTGTTATCATACTTTTCTAAAATTGCTCTATCAAACGACTTTCCACTACCACCATATTCACTCGTTTTTGTATCAAACAAAAAATAGGAACAACACTCTTTGTAATTATTCAATGATTTGAAATCAAATGTTTCGTTTATTCCAAAAGCTTTGATAACCGGAATAAAATTATTGAATGCCTCACAAAAGGTAGGTGTTTCATCGCCATGCAACTGAATTAAATCCAATTTATATTCATCAATTTTATCTATAATAGCAGATACTTCAGCATTTACAAACACTCCTACTTTTTTAATTTCTGTGGAAATAGTTGGCAAAACGAAGTCGTCACCTACAAACCGTTTTGATTTAGGATAAAAGATGAACCCTATGAATTGGGGTTTCAACATTGCAACATGTCTTATATTTTCGGGATCTTTTAATCCGCATACTTTTAGATTCATTTTATTTTTTAATCATTACAAAATCGTTCATAAAATAACCGTTTCCTATATCAAAATCGGCCACCTCTTTAATTACAAAACCATTTTTATAATAAAAGTTTATTGCTTTGTAATTTTGTCGGTTTACTGTCAACTCTATTGTTTCGGCATTTGGCATTTGGCTTAACACATAATTAAATAATTGCGAACCAACTCCTTTTCCTTGCTCATCCACATCTACATATAACTTATGAAGGAAATAGTTCTTTACATCTTTACTACTCAAGGAAATATATCCAATGGCAGCGCTTCCGTTATAAACCAATGTAAATTGATGTCCCTCTTCCATTTGTTTCAACAAACTTTCTGGTGAATACATTTTTTTTAGCATATAGTCAATTTGTTCAAGCGCTATGATACTGCTATAATGTCTTTTCCAAATATTATCTGCTAATTGCGCAATCAGAATTACGTCTTCGTTTGTAGCTTTTTTAAATGTTACTTTCATATTAGGCAAGTATTAAAGTATTTCTCCCCGAAGGGCTTCCTACGGAATAATTATTCACTTCTTTAATAAAATTGGCGCATGCAATTTCAGGGCGACTGCTTTTCATAAATGCTTCACCCATTAAAAAGCCTTTAAATCCAGCTTCTTTCAAATCCATAATCGTTTGTGCTGAATCTATTCCGCTTTCAGAAATTTTTACAAAGTCGGAAGGAATATGCTTGGAAAGATTAAATGATTGAGAAACATTCACGGTAAAATCTTTCAAGTTGCGATTGTTAACTCCCACAACATCAATAAACTCATTGATAGTATCCAATTCTTCTTCTTCCCTTACTTCAAGCAATACTTCCATTCCAAGAGATTTGGCAAATTGAGCATATTGTTTTATTTCTTTATCGTTCAGCACATTGGCCAACAAAAGAACCGCATCTGCTCCAATTGATTTTGCTTCCACAATTTGATATTCGTCAATTACAAAATCTTTACGAAGAATCGGACAATAGTTAAATTTTCTTGCTGTTGTTAAATCAGAATTGTGTCCGCCAAAAAATTCAGAATCAGTTAATACGCTCAAGGCACTTGCTCCTGCTTGCATGTATCCAATGGAAGTTCGTTCTACATCTGCATATTTATTAATCATTCCTTTTGAAGGTGATTTACGTTTAAACTCTGCAATGATTCCCAATTTATCTTCTCTCAACAAATATTTTTTGAAAGAAACTGTTGGTGATCCAAAAAAAGTAGAGCGTTCCAGCAATTTTACCGGATACAGACTTTTCCGCTCCGTAACTTCCTTTTGTTTTTGTACAATAATTTGATCTAGAATATTCATTTTAGTTTTCTATAATTGATTTATAAATAGCATACGCTTTTTTTGATTCTAATGCTTCTTTTGCCTGAAGAATACAATCAGTAAGTGATTTATCCGGATGAACGCATTGAATCGCCAATGCAGCATTGATGCAAACAACATTTTTTTGTTCAATTGTTCCTTCATCTTTTAATATAGATAAAAACAATTTTGCTGCTTTTTCAACCGATGTTCCTCCATAAAGTGCGTCTTGTTTCAGTAATTGATAACCAATCGCATTCGGTTCAACAATTTGCTCTTTACTTTTTGTAATGATTTTAAAAGCTGAAGTCAGTGAAACTTCATCATATCCATCCATCGAATGCACAATGGAATAATCTACTTGTGTACTTTGCAACAAATAATTATACAAACGTGCCATCTCCAAATTGTAAACGCCTAACAACTGATATTTCGGTTGAGCAGGGTTTACCAGCGGCCCGAGCATATTAAAAAATGTTTTTACACCTAATTCTTTTCGGATGGGTGCCACACTTTTCATCGCAGGATGAAAAAGCGGTGCATGTAAAAAACAAATTCCCGATTTTTCTAATTGCTTTTCTAAAACACCTTTGTCGTTTGTAAACTTATAACCAATTGCTTCCAATACATTGGAAGAACCGCTCACAGAGGACACACCGTAATTTCCATGTTTGCAAACCTTCACTCCTGCAGCGGCAGTTACAAAACAAGCTAAAGTTGAAATGTTAAATGTATCTTTTCCATCGCCACCTGTTCCAACAATATCAATTGTATCAGAAGCATCTATATCCAATTTCAAACACAAATCCAACATCGCATCTCTAAATCCCAAGAGTTCTTCAACAGTGATTGAACGCATTAGATAAACCGACATAAATGCAGCAACTTGAGAAGAAGCATATTTCTCAGAAGCAATATTAAACAGCACATCTCTCGCTTCGCTTTGCGACAATGTTTTGTGTTCAAATAAATTATTTAATACAACTTTCATTTTTGCTTTTTGTCCTACTTTATTTACACTAATGTAGAATGTAAAATATTTTTTTTTGACTTTTGAATTTAAATCTTTTGACTTTATTTATTAATCCAATTTTCAATCATTTGTAATCCGTGCTCCGTAAGGATGCTTTCAGGGTGAAACTGAACTCCCTTTACGTCAAAGGTTTTATGTTTCAAGCCCATAATATTTCCAACTGCATCCACCGCTGTAATTTCTAATTCTTTTGGAAGATCACTTCTATTTACACACCAGGAATGATATCTTCCTACATTTAATTTTGTAGGAATATTTTTAAAAAGTGCATCTTCTGAAATTATTTCAACCGGAATTGCTACACCATGAAATACTTCTGCTAAATTAGCAATAGAACCACCAAATGCTTCAGCAATGGCTTGTTGCCCCAAACAAACACCAAATATACTTTTGCTAGATGCATATTTTTTAATAACATCTAACAATATTCCTGCTTCAGAAGGAATACCCGGACCGGGAGAAAGTAAAATCTTATCAAATTTTTCTATCTCCTCTAAACGAATTTTGTCATTACGATGTACTTCAATCTCAGCATCACTAACCTTTTCCAAGTAATGCACCAAATTGTAGGTAAAACTATCGTAATTATCGAGTACAAGTATCTTCATAGTTTTATAATATTATTTCTTTTTTACAAGTATCATTCTCAAATTTCAGGTTTCATATTTCAGATTAAATCGTGCTTGCAATCTGAAATCTGGAATTTGAAATTATCAAATGTTAGTAGCTAACTCAATCGCCTTCTTCAAAGCCCCAAGCTTATTATTTACTTCTTCCAATTCACTTTGCTCATTTGATGATTCAACAACTCCCGCTCCAGCTTGATAAAATAATCGGTTATTTTTGCTCAGGAACGAACGAATCATAATTGCACTGTTAAATGTACCATCAAATCCCAAAAATCCAATGCATCCACCATAAAAACTTCTATTTCCTTTTTCATATAAATCTATTAACTCCATCGCCTTGTATTTGGGAGCCCCACTCAATGTTCCGGCTGGAAAGGTGTCGCCCACAATTTTCATTGAAGATACCTTTTCTTTTAATTTTCCTGAAACTTTTGATACCAAATGTATCACATGTGAATAATATTGAATCTCTCTAAAAGTATTAACAGTTACATCCGAACAATTGCGACTCAAATCGTTTCTTGCCAAATCCACCAACATCACATGCTCAGCATTTTCCTTTGCATCTGCTTTTAACTTTTCTGCAATGATTGCATCTGTTCCATCATCACCCGTGCGTTTATACGTTCCAGCAATCGGATGAATACTTGTAATATTATTTTTAATGATTAACTGTGCTTCCGGTGAAGAGCCAAATAATTTAAAATTACCATAATCAAAATAAAACAAATACGGAGAAGGATTGATTGAACGAAGCGCTCTGTAAACGTTAAAATCGTCACCTTTGAACGATTGAGAGAACTCCCTAGACAAAACCATCTGAAACACATCGCCTCTTTTGCAATGCGATTTTCCTTTTTTTATAATACCAACAAACTCTTCATTTGAAAAGTTAGACTGCTCTTCTCCATTTGTTGAAAATGCATAAGAGGCAAAATTTTTGTTGCTGATATAAGCTAAGAGTATGTCCAATTCCTTTTCATCTGTTTCCAGTGCATGCTGAAAAACCTGCATCTCATCTTTAAAATGATCAATCGCAATAACATATTGATAGAGGTTGTAAAAAATGTCTGGAATTTTTTTCTCTTCTTTCTTCTCAGCCTTTAGCTTCAAGTCTTCAAAATAAGCAATTGCATCATACGCGATATAACCAAACAAACCATTCATTGCTTTTGCATTTGCTTCTGTCACTTTAAAAAAATCAGAAAATGCTTGTATTTCTTGCTGAACTGATACAGAAGCATCCAACTTTTTAACTACCGTGGTTCCATCTGGAAAAGAGCTTACAATTTCTCCTTCTTCAACTTTAATTCCCGCAATTGGCTTGCAGCAGATAAATGAAAAACTATTTTCATTTCCATGGTAATCCGAACTCTCCAGCAAAATACTATTTGGAAATTTATCACGCAATTTCAAATAGATACTCACGGGCGTATATGTGTCCGCTAAAATTTTCTTTGATGTTGTATGTATTTTAAAATTCATTTTTGTTCAGTTTAGATAATAAAAAAACGCCTGTTCAATAAGAGAACAGGCGTTATTATATATCAGAATATTAAATAATAGCTTATGCCGTCCTCAAAGAGTACGACCACCACCACATGTTATTTAATAATTGTTTTTTCATTTCTGCGACAAATATAGGGCTGTTTAATATTAAAAAGCAAATTTATTTAAAAAATAATTTTATTTCTTAGAAATCAGTCGTTCTAAAATAGCTGTTGTACTCTGCCAATTAAAGCCATTTACAACAAACTGGTAGCCATTCATAGCGATTTGCTTTGCTTTTGCTTCGTTCTGTAACAAATCGATAATATGGCGAGCATACTGCTCAGGTGTATCAGCCACCAGAATTTGTTCCCCAGGTTTTGCACCCAAAGCATTATTCGCCAAAGAAGAGGTAATGCATGGCAGCTGCATAGCCATCGCCTCTAATAATTTATTCTGCAAACCAATACTTATCTGCATAGGAGCGACTAAAATTTTCGACTTCGCAAAATTTATTCGAATATCATCTACCCATCCTGTAACAATTACTTTATCTGATGCGAGTTCTTGCACTATTTTATGTGGTGTCGCTCCAGAAATCAACAAACGTGTATTTGGGAATTTATGCCAAACAAATGGCATTACTTTTTCTACCAAATATTCTACACTTTCAATATTCGGAGGATAATTCATATTCCCATTAAACAATAATTCAAATTCTTTTTTATGAACAATTGGTTTAAAATAGGAAGTGTCAACACCATTTGGAACAACCACTATGTTTTGCTTTTGAGCATGCGGAATAAAGCTTTTATCCTGCTCCGAAATAATCGTCTTGCTGGTAAAATAAGCAAACACCTTTTTTTCATACTTCAGCAATCTTCTGTATTCCAATGCTAAAAATGGTTTCATATAAAAAGGGTCTGTTAATTTTCTACGCTCCATTCCTTTTGAAAACACATCCATATAATCCAATGTTTTAGGAATCTGAGGATATTTCTTAATGTACTCAGCTGTGCGAATCAATTGACAATAGATATGGTCAGGTTTGTGCTTCGCAATTAATTCATCTACCTTTTTCTGAGCCTTTTCAAAATAAAAATAACCAACCTGCAAAGGTTTACCATTGAAAAAAGCTCGAAATAAATTAAAAAAGATAGTCCGTTTCGAAAAAGGAACGATGGAAATAGCAACACAGTATTTTTTCAATTCCGTCATTGCTTTCTCATCCAGTTTACTATCATTCAAGGCTATCAGCACTATCTGATGCTTTTTTGAAAGCTCTTTGATCTGATTGAACGCACGTAACTTATCCCCTTTCTCAAGTGGATACGGCACACGTGATAATAGAACAAATAGCTTCATTAATTTAATAAAGATTTATAAAAATCAGATAATTTATTACTGATAAGCTGGTTATCGTATTTTGTTTCAACCAATCGTCTGGCATTTTTACCAATCATTTCAGAAAATTCAGAATCGGACAAACATTTATCTATTGCATCAATAAATTCCTGTTCAGAATCAGCAATTAAAATATTTTTTTTGCTTTCACAATCAATTCCTTCTGCACCAATCGTTGTAGAAACAATTGCTTTACTCAAAGCCATTCCTTCTATTATTTTCACTCTCATTCCTCCTCCCGATTGCAAAGGTACTATCATAATGGATTTAGAATTAATGAAACGGTGTGCATTCGTAATTTCTCCTTCAATAGTAACATTAGATAAACTTTCGGAGCCGGAAACATTCAATTTATATAATTCATCGGGCATATTCCTTCCTGCCAGATACAATTTAGCAGAAGGGTGTTTTGCAACAATCTTCATCCAGCTATTTTTTAAAAACCATGTTATACCATCAATATTAGGTCGCCAATCCATTGCTCCCAAATGAAACAGAGAAAATTTTTCTATTTTCGAATTATCAATTTTATATTTTTCCACATCAATTCCAAAAGGAATAGTAATCATTGGAAGCACACAACCTTCTTTTTTATAAATCATTGCATCTAATTCGGTAATTGTTGCAATGGCATCGTATTTATTAAGCAATCCTAATTCGTATTTTTTTAAGCGTTTGAAAAGGAAATTTAAATACATGCGTTTAAATCCGCTCTCAGTGTTTTTTGTAAGTCGCTCCCAAATCATAAACTCTACATTGTGCGAACGAAGAATCACTTTTGCTGTTGAATGTTTTCGGATTGTAGCTAAATAAGGAGTAACAAATATTGATTCTAACTGAATCACATCGTATTGCTCGGAACTTAATCGCTGTATTAATGCCTCCTCAAATTCTTTTGAATAAAAACGAATAACATTATACGATTTGCTTGAAAATAAATTTAAAAAAGCAGGAAATGCCTTTACTGAAGTGTCTATGTAAACCGATTGATAATTTGTTTTATTTCGATAGTCAACTTCAATCGTCTCCTCTTTAATAAAATATTGAGGAGTAGAAATTGCTAAAACATGAACTATATTACCCTGAGAAATTAATCCTTCAGTAAGTATATTCATCGCCAAACTGCCACCGTCTTTAGGAGAAAAAGGAACTTTAGGACAAATCTGTAATATTTTCATACTTATTGAACAGATTTTTTTCTTGTAAACAATTTCTTTACTGGGTCGATATAAGCATTCATATCAAACAGCGTACTATCTGATGTTGCTTTTATTGTAAGAAAAATTCCTATTGGTAATAATATGGCCGTTGCCATCCACATTCCTTGATAAGGAAGCACTTCTCCTTCTTTGGCTAATTTCTCCCCTGTGATGGATAAAATATGAAAGCTTATAAAAAATACTACGGATACTACAACGGGCATTCCTAATCCACCTTTTCGAATAATTGCACCCAAGGGAGCACCAATAAAAAACAAAACCAAACAAGCAATGGAAAGTGTGAATTTTCTGTGCCATTCCACATTACATCTGAAAATGGAATATTCTTCTGACATAATATCTGTATCCATTCCTTCTGCAGCAGCTTTTGCATTGCGTACCATATTTGTGGCTGCTTCAATAATATTAAGCTTCTGCGCTTTTGATAAGTTTACAAAATAGTCTTTCGATTTTGCTTCAATTTTATTTGAATCCATCTGAGCAATAAATTTTGTTGATTTACTGTAGTATGAATTATTCAAATGTTTACCAAAATTGTTTTTGCGAATTTCATTTTTAAGAGTTAAAGAATCGGCAGCTACATTCAGCTGAGCAAGTGTCATCATCTGATAATTACTCTTAAACAAATCTTCATTCGTGCGATTCATTTTAAATTCCGATAAATCAAAACGAATAACACGTTCTTCAAATTTGTCTCTTACTAATGGTCGGGTTTGTATATCTTTTGGATTATCATTCATTTCTTTATAACTCACTCCATCTTTTAATGACAATACCAAAAACATTTTATCAGCAGTTTCTTCCATTCTTCCCCACTTGGCCGACAAAACAGTAGTATTACCTTTCATATCACGATGATCATAAATCATAATATCTCCCAAGGTTTTTCCATCTTTTTCTTTTTTATCTACGCGAATGCTAAAACCTTGAATGCTATTATTAAAAACGCCTTCTTTAAATAGTAATGCAGGTTTTGATTCACGCACATCGTATAATAATGAGCCTGCTTTTAAATTGGTATAGGGTAATATATTGTTTGAAAAATAAAAAGCGGCAATGGATAAACACAGCGTTGTCGCAATTAAAGGGGACATTACTTTTTGCAAGGATAATCCCGAACTCTTCATTGCTGTTAACTCAAAATGTTCTCCTAAATTCCCAAATGTCATTAAAGATGAAAGTAAAATGGCTAAGGGCAAAGCCATTGGTATGGTTGTAAGTGAGAAATAGAAAAATAATTCTGCCAAAATACTAGCATCAATTCCTTTTCCTACAAAATCGTCAATGTATTTAAAAATAAACATCATAAAAAAAACAAACATCGCAATGAAGAACGTCATAACGAAAGGACCGACATAGGATTTTAATATGAATTTATAGAGTGTTTTCATTTATGAGTAATGGTTTACAAATATAGCAATAAGTGTGCTAGAAAAATAGAACGCAGATCTTCATGATTTTCATGATAAAAACGGATTTATTCGTTTTTGTGAAAGAAAAATTACTATAAAAAGGATTCTAAAAGACCATCTGCAATGGCGATGGATCCATTGTTAATCATAAAAAGTAGAATGAATAAAATTTAAAATCAGCGTAAATCATGAAAATCCTTTAAATCTGCGTTCCATTCCTCCTAGCATAATGACTAATTTTAGTATTTTTGCTTCCAAGAATACATCAAATGATAAACAATAAAAAAGTAGTTGTGGTTTTGCCTGCTTACAACGCGGCACTGACACTCGAAAAAACATATAAGGAAATTCCTTTCGACATTGTGGATGAAGTAGTGCTTGTAGATGACGTGAGCAAGGACGATACCATTGAAGTGGCAACCCGCATTGGTATCAAACATGTAATCAAGCATCAAAAAAACAGAGGATATGGTGGAAATCAAAAATCCTGCTACGATAAAGCATTAGAATTAGGTGGCGATATCGTAATAATGCTTCACCCCGATTATCAATACACGCCTCTTTTAATCCAATCTATGGCGCACATCATTGCTAACGACCTATATCCTGTTGTGTTTGGTTCTCGTATTTTAGGGAAAGGTGCTTTGAAAGGCGGTATGCCGATGTATAAATACATTTTCAATCGTTGTTTAACGCTTTCGCAAAACATTTTAATCAATCAAAAATTATCGGAGTACCATACAGGTTATCGCGCTTTTTCAAGAGAAGTATTGGAAACAGTAAACTACGAAGCTAATAACGATGATTTTGTTTTTGATAATGAAATGATTTCTCAAATTTTTATGGCCGGCTTCGAAATTGCTGAAATAACTTGCCCGACTAAATATTTTCCAGAAGCATCATCCATCAACTTTAGCAGAAGTGCCAAATATGGAATGGGGGTATTGCGCGTTTCTTTCACGCATTTCTTTTATAACCTTGGACTAAATAAGTGTAAACGTTACGAAAAGAAGAAATAAAATTACTTTTTAGGCAATCTCAGCCAAAACACAAATCCGTTCTTGCGATAAATTTCCTTTAATTCAGAATAGTACTTTGCAACATCATCCAAAGCTGTAATTTTACTAACAAAATATACTGGTTTATCAATTTCTCCGCGACTCAACCAATCGGAATTATAACTACTTTGATTTGTTTGAAGTTGCTTTTTGGTATAAAACAGATGCGCATAGCTTTTAAAACTGATGGTCTCCACATAACAATCTTTTCCTTGTAGATATTCATAAAATTCAATTGCTGCTCCTTGAGAATATTGTTCTATTCGAGGAACAACAACAACCGAAGCAATATTTACAGCAAACAAACTAAACGAAAAAATTCCAACAATACCCCATTTTATTTTTCCTTGCTTAATCAGCAACAACATCCCTCCTACTCCAACAATTAAAACAATTCCAATCAACCATTCTGCTCCAGACCAAGCAACTGTTGTTTTTAAATTTTCTACAGCAAATTTATCTTTGATGTAATCGCTATCAATTAATGTTTGTTTGTATTTGTCAATAATCGGCAATGCAGAGATCGCAATGCCAATAATACTTGCGAAGACCATCAACAAAACGTTTGTACTTTTTTTCCACTTCAACTCTCCAGCTACCAATTTATACACAACGTATGCCCCTAAAAAACTCAAAGGAAAATAACACAAAGATGAGTAATGAACAATTTTTGTTTTCACCAAACTAAATAAAATCAGTACGACCCAAAACAAAATCAGCATCCACAATTTAAAATGTTTTTGGTACGGTGTGTCATAAGAACTTCTTCTAAATGCTCTTAAAGCGAATATAGACAGAGGAAAACAACCAATCAACAATACAATCCAATGATAAAAAAACGGACCGCCATGACCTGCATCCTGTGTATTAAACAAGCGTACCTGATAGATAAAAAATTCTTTTATAATGTCTGCATGGCCCGTTACAGCCAACATTAAAAACCACAACCCTCCAACAAATGAAACAGCCAAGGCATAGATAAAAATGTGTCTCACGCTCATAAAAGATTGAAAACGCTTTAAAGCCCAAAACGTTCCTATGCACAATCCTAAAATTAATCCGGCAACAGGACCTTTTGTTAAAATTGCCAATCCAATGAATATGGCAGAATAAATAAGTTGCTTTGTATTTTTATTATTGGTAAAACCAATAAAAAAATATATTCCTAAAAAAATAAAAAGATTAAACCAAGGATCAATGATTCCCGATTTAAAGTAAAAATTAGGAAGAAATGACCCTGCATAAGCCAACACCCAAAATAAGCCAAAACGCTCATCCACTAATCGTCTTCCAATGTTAAACAAAACCAAAAGCGTAACAACGCCACAAATAGCATTGGGTAAACGAGCAGCAAATTCATTTATTCCAAATAAAGACATTGACAAAGCCTGCATCCAAATAAAAATGGGCGGTTTTTCCCAAAAAGCCTGATAATTTATTTTAACAGAAAAATAATCGTGAGTAACAAGCATTTCACGCGCACACTCTGCAAAATTAATTTCATCCCAATCAAATAAATGTACAGCACCCAAAAAAGGAACAAACAAAAGTGCTGCTCCAATCGCTATAACAATATTATATCTGAAAGCACTAGCGTTCATTTTTGAAAAAATTAACAAGGGATCTTTCCATCCATGGATGATTTTTCTTTTGAATAAAATAGAAAACAATTAAGGTAGTAGTAACTCCGATAATCGAACCGGCATACACATCTTCAAAAAAATGTTGTGATAAATAAATTCTGGAATAACCAGTCAACAATCCTAACAGCAAGAACAGGATTTTGTAAAATCTGTTTTCAACCACCACCGCAAATGAAAAGTATAATGCAAAAGCACAGGTGGTATGTCCTGATGGAAAACTATTGTACATATGATTTTCAATTCCGGGAACAAAATATAATTCTTGCAAACCTTCAAAGAATTTTTTAGGCCGAACTACATCGTCAAAAATAAATTGCTTTAAACCTTGGGTGATAAGAGCAGAAATAACATTGGAAAGAGCGGCAATAATAAAATAACGATACTTTATTCCCAACATCATTAAAATTAAAATAGTTGCTGTAAAACCATCTCCTAAATAAGTAGTGTACGTGTTTAGTGTATCGAAAAATGAATTATGAAATGAATTAAAAGTAAGGTGGGTTTCCGCTTTTGAGTTGACAATAATAATGACCGCTCCAATGATGAGGAAAAGAAAATATGGTAATAAAAATGAAAGATTATTTTTAAAGATGGCTTTCACATCAAAAGAATAAGATGATTAATTAGAGCCGAGAACACCCAACAATTTATTCACTTGACTATCCCACAACAATTTTGACGTTTGCATATCAGAAGCTTCATCGGCAAAATCAATTATAAGTAAAGAAATATCACCTGTCAGTTCATCTTTTTCAATACGAAACTCAAAATACATTCCCTCCGGTTTATCAATCCAACTCAAACGAATAAATTTCTCTTCTTTGAAGCCAAGCAATTTTGCCTTTTGCTCACTGCCATCCCAGAAAAAAGTAAATATTCCATCGCGAATATTAACATCGTCAGCAAACCACTCTGACAAACCGCTTGGTGTAGTTATAAATTCATAAAGTATACCCGCAGAAGTACGAATTACATATTCTAATTCAAACCTTCCCTTCGGTTCTTTTTTAGGAATAGAACCTGTCCTTTTGCCACTCTCCGAAGGAGCAACTGTAAGCGAGGTCATTGGGTTAACAAATGTTTTTAATATTTTAGGAACTTTCGGACCCGATTTTTTCTTTTTCGTACTTTGAATGAGCTGTTCGATTAATTCATCGTGAACAATTTCTGGTTCTCCATCATCTTCTCCGTCCTTTTTCTTGGGCTTTCTCCCACCTTTTCCTCTTGGTTTTTTATCTTTAAGAAGCTTTATCTTTTCAAGCTTTTCCGTTTTTACAACCAGCACAATTTTCTTTTCTTTCAAAGGCTTAGAAGCACTTTTCGATTTCGCAATCTCCACTTTAGAAACTGGCTTTTTAACCACCTTTAATGGTTTTGCTGCTTTCTTAACAATTGGTTTTGCTATTTTTTTTGCAACAACCTTTTTTGTTGAAGCTTTTGATACCTTCCCGCCTGCCGGACGGGCAGGTTTAACCACTTTTATAACCTTCTTCGTCTTTGCTTTCAATACTTTAACAGGTTTTTTGGTTGCTTTTACAGGCTTAGAAGCCTTTTTAGGGGGCGACTTCTTAGCTGGCTTCTTAACAGAAGCCTTTTTAGCTGGCTTGGATTTAGCCGATTTTATATTTTTTTTCACCTTTTTGGGTGAATTTTTCTTCTTAGCCATTACAATAGTAGATTTTAACAAATCTTCGCAATATATAAAAAAATATTAATCTTCCACTAGTGATGTTTTGTTAAAAATACTAAAAAGGTTGTTTAGCTTTAAAACGGAGGCGAATCTATAATAAATTGTTTATCAACATGTTAAAATAAGAAGCCCTTGATAATCAAGGGCTTCTTAGTCCTCCTGCGCTGAAGCTTCGGAGGACAATGTAGCGAAAGGGGGAGTCGAACCCCCGACCTCAGGGTTATGAATCCTGCGCTCTAACCATCTGAGCTACCTCGCCATTTATTTCAATACTTTCAATTTTAACTATTAAGGAGTTGAACCCCTGTCCGCCTGGGCGGATATAAATCCTGCGCTCCCCGCCCGAACGGCTGACCCGTTCAGTCGGGCGGGTAACCATCTGAGCCCTGCCTACCGGCAGGCAGGTACCTCGCCATATGGTTTTTGAGGGCGCAAATATAGTATTTATCTTTTTAATTGAGAATTTTTTTGATTTTAACAATTTACCATCCACTATAAAAACCTAAAGCTTATTAATTAATTTTACTTTAGTCCTAGATATGAATTCTGACTTAGAATTATACCACTATTATTATATGAAAATTATCCGTTCCATAACTACTATTTTTATACTGTTGTTTAGCAAATTAATTATTGCTCAAGGAAGCATAGATTCATTGTATTTAATCGTAAATAGCACTAAACAACAAGATACTTCCAAGATAAAAGCTCTTATTAAACTAGCAGAAGAAATAAAGACAGTTGATTTGGATAGTAGCAATCAAATAATAGAATTGGCTATTAACAAAATATCAAAAAATTGTAGCTCAAACCCTGAAAATAAAAGATCCTTATATTTTAAAGCGAACGCTCTCAAATTAAAAGGCGAATTATTTTACACAAGAGGGCAAATGGACTCTGCCACTGCATACCTGCAAACCGCTTCCGAAATTTATAAGAAATTAACTATTGAATCTGACCTTGCAGATACTTTTATGTCATTAGGAGCAATATATGATTATCAAGCCAAAACAAAAGAAGCACTTGAAAAATATGACTTCGCTTATCGTATTTATCAAAAAAATAAGGACAGCGCTAAAATTGGTCTTGCTTTAAACAATTTAGGTGTGCTCTTTTATGGCAATGGTGAACCTGAAAAAGCAATGCAATACATTCAAAAATGCATTAACATCTATCGAAAACAAAACGATTTAAATAACCTAGCCTGGTCATTAAATAATTTGGGAAATATGAATATGAAATCCGGCAATGATATAGTTGCACTTTCAATGTTTCGCCAAGCGCTTAGCATAACTCAAAAAATTAATTCAGAATCCGGACTCAGTTATACTCAAAAGAATTTAGGGAATTTTTATTTGAAGCGGAAGCAACTGGACTCGGCCCTATACTACCATAAAAAAAACTTAGATGTAAGTTTACATTTTAAAAGTGAGTCAAGCATTGTAATTGCAAATACTAATATCGGAAAAGTATACTATGAAATGGGGCAGTATTCCTCAGCTAAGTCGTACGGAGAAGATGCGTATAAAATATCAAAAAACTTACATCTATTGTCCCGCTCATATGAAGTATCAGCATTATTAAAAGACGTTTATTCTAAAACAAAAGAATACGACAAGGCTTTGTTTTTTACAAATGAGTGGATTTTATTAAAAGATAGCATTCAGAAAATTGAAAATCAAAAAGCAGCCATTAAACAAAGCGTACAATATGAATATGAAAAAAAGGCAACCGAAGAGAAAGCAACACAGGAAAAACAAAATGTAATAATAGCACAGGAAAAGCAAAAAGAAAAAATTATTAAGTATGCAATCACTTCTATATTGGTATTGGTTCTTTTGTTTGCATTCTTTATATACAACCGCTTAAAAATTACCAACAAGCAAAAAGAAATTATTCAAAAGCAAAAACAGTTGGTTGAAGAAAAACAAAAAGAAATTGTTGACAGCATCCACTATGCTAAACGAATACAAAAAAGCTTGCTTCCCACCGAGAAATATATAGATAGAGTTTTAAGTGATTTAAGAAAAAATAAGAAGTAAAATCTCCCTAAAATTTTCCTTTAACTAAGCTAATACCCTTATTTTTCGTATCTTTGTACCCTTATTTCTCATAAAATGAATTCTATTTTAAATACTATTGAAGAAGCTGTGGCCGACTTAAAAGCCGGAAAGATAATTATTGTTGTGGATGATGAAAGTCGTGAAAATGAGGGAGATTTCCTTACTGCTGCTCAAAACGTTACTCCTGAAGTCATTAATTTTATGGCCACTCACGGCCGAGGACTCATTTGTGCCGCCATTACTGAAGAACGCTGCGCTGAACTTGGACTGGAAATGATGGTTACCAACAATACAGCAGAACATTCTACTGCTTTTACAGTTTCTGTAGATTTATTGGGATACGGATGTACTACAGGAATTTCTGCTGCGGATCGTTCTAAAACAGTTCAAGCGCTTATTAATCCAGCAATTAAACCTGAAGAATTTGGTAAACCAGGGCATATTTTTCCATTAAAAGCAAAAAACGGAGGTGTTTTGCGAAGAGCCGGACATACAGAAGCAACGGTTGATTTGGCTCGTTTAGCCGGATTTGAACCTGCAGGAGCCCTAGTAGAAATTATGAATGAAGATGGAACAATGGCACGTTTACCACAATTGCTAGAAATTTCTAAAAAGCACAATCTTAAAATTATTTCTATCGAAGATTTAATTGCTTACCGAATAAAAAATGAAAGCATCATCACCAAAGATGTGCAAGTGAAAATGCCAACTCAATGGGGCAATTTTGATTTAGTTGCCTATCGTCAAACCACTAACGACCAAGAGCACCTTGCTCTTGTTAAGGGAAAATGGGAAAAAGATGAACCGATTTTAGTTCGTGTACACTCTTCTTGCCTGACTGGTGATATTTTTGGTTCTTGCCGATGCGATTGTGGTCCACAATTACATAAGTCGATGGAGATGATTGAAAAAGAAGGCAAAGGTGTTATCGTTTATATGAATCAGGAAGGCAGAGGAATCGGATTGATGAATAAACTAAAAGCGTATCAACTTCAAGAAGAAGGCAGAGATACAGTTGAAGCCAACGAAGAGCTCGGATTTAAATCTGATGAACGAGATTACGGAGTGGGTGCACAAATATTACGTGATCTTGGTGTTTCAAAAATTCGCTTACTAAGCAACAATCCCAAAAAACGCGCTGGATTAATTGGTTATGGATTAGAAATAGTCGACAACGTTTCTATTGAAATTGAATCCAACGAACACAATAAATTTTATCTACAGACTAAAAGAGATAAAATGGGACATTCTCTAAAAATTGATTAATTATTTTCCACGGTTCTAAGGAGTTGTTGGTACAACTTCTTCCTCTTTTTTGCCTTTGCTCGTCCATTTATTTATCGTATGTAAATACTGGTCAAATAACTGACCTATCGTATTAAACTCTTCCCTATAAAAAATTCCAACACCCTGTGTATAGGCTCCGTTTGTATTACTCTGACTATTATCATTTGCTTTGTTAAAAGCTTTTATTCTCACTTTTCCGTCATCTGTTAATTTATAATCCACATTTACATCACCAACCAAACTATTAGTGTTCTGTGAATTTGTATTGTTTCCAATATTTCCTTCTACAGAAAGTTTATCGTTAAATAATTGAGTAGACAAGGCCACTTCCAATTCATCTTTTGTAATGGCATCACCCGGACGATAATTTACACCAATATCGAAATCATTACTAATCTTACTAAGCATATTACTTAACTGATTGGAAAGCATTTCACTGGTATTTGAACCAACTCCCTCCGCAACAGTCGGTCCTCCGCTACCGCTATTACTCAATTGGTATGGCGTAACAAAACTATTTAAAATTAGAAGTGAAAACACTTGTCGATTTTCCTCAGCATCATTATTAATATAACTCATCACCGTTTGACGAGTGGAAGCATCTACCGTTGGAATACCAATTTCAAAATCAATTTCGGGCGACAATAAATCTCCCGTCATATTCATCACCACATCTACCGGATAACGTTTTTGATAAGCAGTATTAGTAGAATCTTCAGGGAAAAAAGTTTTGATGGATGCTCTTGCTTTATAAATGGCACTAATATTCAAATCGGCTTTGTATGGAATGCCACTCCATTTAATTGTTCCGCCCTTTTTAATGTCAAATTTTTTATTGATAATATTTTGAAGGGTAAATAAATAATCTCCATTCTCAATTAAATAATCGCCATACATTTTAAATTGACCTTTTTCAATTTTTAAGTTGAGGTTGCCATTTCCTTTTGCCTTAATTATGTCTCCAACCTTTTGGTCAAAAATTAATTGTATCTCCGCATCTGGCGTAACGTCCAAATCAAAATTTAAAACCAAGCCACCCAAAGAAACATTATAAGCATTGTTTATTTTTAATGAGCTGTCTTTTTTAACAAAAGTGATAAAATTGTTTTGACTCACTTCT
Organism: Bacteroidota bacterium; assembly: GCA_023251805.1. Lineage (GTDB taxonomy): Bacteria > Bacteroidota > Bacteroidia > 2-12-FULL-35-15 > 2-12-FULL-35-15 > 2-12-FULL-35-15. The sequence continues at coordinate 35,481 of JAHEYB010000033.1, forward strand.
GCAGTCCCTCCCAAAGGAATATAAAATTTAGTTAATTCTGTTTTTGATAAAATATTTACCTTATCGGATTTATCATTGGAAGTAATTTTCTCAGTTTTAACATTCGCATCTATTAAAAGCTGATTGTTTACAAAACCAAAAATATTAATAATACCCGTTACATAAGCCTGTCCGTAATATAAACTATTGTTAACTTCAGTAGTATTCAAACACATAAATTTATTTGTTCGAATATCAAAATCCAACTGAAAATTTTTAAAATTATCATGATATACGTGTCCCGTTAAAATTGCTTTGTTATTATTAATATCTGTAATTGTCATATCTTCAATTGCAAACGAATTGCTTTCAATTGTGATGTCATGGTTGAATTTATAAACGGTATTCAAATAATCTACCTTCACTCGGGAAGCATTTACATTTAATGTCCCATTCACTTCTGGCTTTTTAAGCGATCCTTTTAATGTAGCACTTCCAGATAGCAAACCATCAAAATCAGAACAATACTCTTTCACATAAGGCTGTAGCAACTGCATTTGCAGAGCCTGGAGATTTATTTCCATATCAATATTATTTTCATCCTTTTTAGGATAATAATAACCTGAAAATAAAATATTAGGAATCTCCTTTTTCGCAAACGAGCCGTGAAGATACAAGGCATCTTTTGTTTTGTCCCAAACGCTGGTAACATCTCCATTCCCTACTTCATTGTTATTAACAAACAGCGACCTAAAATCAAAATCGCTTGTAAGAACCATGTTGTGATACACATCGTTGATAATAGATTCACCATTTACAACTCCCTTAAAATTTAATCCGATAGCCTTAGTAAACAAATTAATGTTTTCAAGTTTAAATTCTTTAAGATTCAATTTTATCTGTTCTTTACTATTATCAGAAATGGAACCATCTAACGAAACTAATTGACTTCCATTTTCAAACATTAACTTTTGAATCGAAATGTGAGAGGAATCAACTTTTACAAAATTGTCTTTGTCCACATTCCAAATTGAATCCGAAATAATAATTAAAGAAGGCAATATTTTAAACTCAATTAAATTATTTTTTTTGAAATTCAAAAGCGACTTCACATCTCCTCTATATTCTCTTTCTGTTCTGCTATTCCAAACTACATTTAGGTTTACACTATCCGAACGAGTACTGGTTTGAATACCAAAATCAGTTAAACCTAAACTATCTGTCAGTAATAACCTTTCACTATTTACCCTAAAATCTAGGTCATTATCGGTTGTATTGGCTGCAATAGTCATCGCTTTAAAAACGACACCTGAAAGACTTACTTTATCGGAATTTCCCGACAAGCTAAATTGATTGCTACTCGAATTAAAATTTCCTTTAAAAAGTGTTTTAGATGATATTTTTATTGAAGGTGCAAATAATCGGGTGATAGCATCTGTTTTTTTAAATAAAAAGGAATAATCAAAATTTTGGACGGAATTATTTTGTATAGATTTATTTTCAAAATAAGAAGGAACATATTTACTCAGCACCTTTAGAACAGAACCTTGCAGGTCGAGCACTTTAAACTGGCCCTTAATTTTTGCGTCAACAAAATCGGAATAAAGTTTTATGGATTTTATTCCTGCGTCTTCACCCAATGTTAAATCAAATACGCTTAATTTATAAATAGAATCATTTTCTTTATAAATCGTATTGTCAAAATTGATTTGCCCAATTAAGTTATCAATGTTATTTCCTGTCACATTAATAATCAGCTGAGTGGATAAGTCGGTTCTCTTATCTGATTTCAAAAACTGTAATGCAACCAAGTCGGCTTTGTTGAGAGTTGTAATAAAATCTAACTTTGGCAACTTTCCTGTAAAATCAACATCTCCAATAAAGTCAAAATCAATGTTTTCATCTTTTACATTTAATTTCCCTTTAAAAATTTGTTTTGCAATTTTTCCTTCGATAGCAATATTTTGATAACTATAATTATTAAATTCAACTGCATTAATAGTTCCCGTTAGCTGAGCAGCAACATTCTCCAAAGTAAAACCTTCTCCATCAACATTCACATCCATTGTTGCTTTACCAAGTAATTTTGCATCAAAGAATTTACCGAAATCAAATGCTCTTGATTTTAATTTCCCTTTGTAAACAGCTTTATCTTTTTTTGCATCGTGACTAACTGACAAATCGGAAGAGAGATTACCAAGGGCAGAAGAAAAATCGCCATAAGCATAAAAATCGTTATACAATCCAGTAAATGTTCCTTTAAATTTCATTTTGCCTAGCTTCGCAATATTTGCAGGAATACTTAATGTTTTATGAGTTCCAAAAGGAACAGCAGGAATAGCCTTTAAATCAGCATAATCAGTAGTTAATTTTTCAACATTCAAATAAATAAGTGTTTCATCAATTTTCGGCAACCCTGTTAAAGTAACATCCCCAATAAACTCAGTATTAGCAGCAAGTTTCAGTTCCATGTCCTTCCCTTTCAAATCGCTCACCTTTCCACTAATCTTACCAGAAATAGTAATGTTGCGATAAAGACCTTTTAATTGAGGAGCAAAATAAGCGATGTCACTTAATTCGAGCTCTGAATGATCAAACTCGGCTTTTATTTTTACTTCATTAATAAAATCTTTAAAAGCGCTGTAGTTGGAATATTTAAAACTTAAATCGGTAGAAATAGTACTTTCTGGTGTTTTGATTTTTAATTCATCTAGTTTTATTCCTGCTGGACTAACATTCACATACGCACTTAAATTTTGCAACTGAAAACCACTTTTTTCAATGGCAGATAAATAATCAATGGTTGCATGAATAGTGTCTTTCTCAAATTGAATATCCGTAAATCTTCCATTTATTTTTTTCGCATTTAAATCAAAATAATTTATACCGGTTGTTTCAAGTGTATCATGTTCGCTTCGATAAGTAAAATCGGTATTTATCAGAGTAACTTCACCAAATTGAATATCCCAAGGAGCTGAATGTGTTTTCTTGGTTGTATCGCCATCATCAAAAGCATCAATAATAAATTGTAAATTCAAATCATCGTCCGTAATGTATTTTATCAATTTTGCTTTTGCATTTAACAAAGCAATATCACTGACATACAATTGGCGTTTTTCTATGTCAAACTTTCCTATATCTATTTTTAATTTTTTAGCATAAAGCAGCGTGTCTTGCTTTAAATCTTCTATATAAATATCCTCCAGCACAATCTTTTTGAAAAATTCGATATCCACACTCCCAACTTCAACTTTTGTATGCAATTTTTCGGAAAGGTATGCGGAAGCTTTATGCCCAACAAAAATTTGAACACTTCTTACCTGAATAAGAAGAAATGCCAATAACAAAATGAATATTATCAGGGAGAGAAATCGGAATAATATGTTTGCGAGTTTTTTAATACCTTTGAATCCTTAAAACGTTCGACAACATTGCCGTGCGAAGTTAATAATTATGAGCAAATCAATCATCATATTGGGTATCGAATCGTCTTGTGACGATACATCTGCTGCTGTTATTAAAGACGGCAAAATACTTGCCAATATTGTTGCTAACCAAAGCATACATAAACTTTATGGGGGAGTTGTTCCCGAACTTGCTTCCCGAGCGCATCAGCAAAACATTATTCCTGTTGTTGATCAGGCAATAAAACAAGCAGGAATCAATAAAAATGAGTTGAGTGCCATTGCATTTACTCGCGGCCCCGGATTAATGGGCTCCTTATTGGTTGGCACTTCGTTTTCAAAAGCTTTTGCACTCGGAATGAACATTCCTTTGATTGAAGTAAATCACATGCAAGGTCATATACTGGCTCATTTTATTGAC
>JAHEYB010000080.1 GCA_023251805.1 Bacteroidota bacterium
CCATCATTTTTTTATTTCCAAAAAAGTTTGTGTCGGCACCAATCGCAATTACCAAATAATGATAGTCTATCACCCCAATTGAAGTATCCAATTGATTATCTGCAGAGCGAATTGCTTTTACTTCAGCAACACGAATGTGAATGTTTTTATTTTTCTGAAAAATTTTACGAAAAGGAAATGAGATGGTACTAGGTTCTAATCCTGCAGTGGCAACCTGATAAAACAAGGGTTGAAACTGATGATAATTATTTTTATCAATCAAAACTACCTGATAATCCGATTTTGCTAATTTACGAGCGAGTTGAAGTCCGCCAAAGCCTCCTCCAACAATCACAATTCGTTTTTGGGAAGTTTCTATGATGTTGGCTTTCATATTACAAAATTACCTATTAAAAACGCTCTAAAACAAAAAAGCACCGCTTTTATTTGCGATGCTTTTCAAGTTTTTTATTTCTGAAACCCTTCGGGTTTCAGGTCAATGTTTTTCGAAATCTCAAACTTAAAAGAGCTTTTATCCAAGACCTTTATTTTTTCGGACATTGTTTGAAAGCCATTCGCTTCTATACTCAGTTCGTAAGCTCCCGGAGCCAATACCATCACATAGCGGCCCGTATTAGGATTAGGAATATACGTCCCAACTACTTCTTGTGACTTGCTATCCGTTACAGAAATAAACACATCGGTAAAGTTTAGTTTTTGTGTTGAGTCTGCAGAAGCAATATCGCCATGTATCACAGAATACTGAGTTTCAACTTCATTTAATGTTACGCGATAAATATCCAAATCGCCCAATCCGCCTTCGCGCAAAGCAGAGATATATCCAAATCTACCATTGCTAGAAATACGAAAATTGTAATTGTCTTCTGGAGTGTTGATGGGATATCCCACATTTTTAGGATTTGTAAATTGTTTTGTTTCAGTATTAAATTCTGCTTTGAAAATATCATATCCGCCCATTGTTGTGTGGCCGTTTGAACTAAAAAACATCACTTTCCCATCAGCAGACACATTTGGAAAATCTTCATCATATGGTGTGTTGATATCAGCACCCATATTTTGAGCAGGACCCCAAGTGCCATTTGGCAATTTGCGACTCATATACAAATCTGTTCCGCCTTTTCCTCCTTCACGATTACTCGCAAAATAAAGAATTGTGCCGTCTGTACTTACGCAAGCAGCAATTTCTTCCGCTTTAGCAGAATTAATATTTTCATCTAATTTATCTGCAGATTTAAAACTTTTGTTTTTATCCGTTGAAGTGCTGTAAATATCTCCAACGCCTTTCAAATTAGTATAGTACAACAACATAATTTCTCCGGTTGCCGACAAGCCAATAATTTCCTGCTCTCCATCTTTTTTTGCAATGGGAGGCCCTATATTTTTTGCTTTCACAAATGCTCCTTCTGTCACTTTAGAAACATAAATAGCTGCCGGATACGTTCCGTCTTCCATCATTCTATCAGCACCTTCATCGGGTCTGCGTGTATTAAACATAATGAATGACTCATCACTTGGAACAAAGGGATAGTAGTCGGTGTAAGGTGAATTTACATTTGCGCCTAAATTTTCAAATTTTGCATCTACTGGGAATTTCATTAACTCTTTTGCATTTATACAAAATTGGATTTGGCGGTCTACATCACCCAAATTTTCAGCATTTCCTCTTCCAGTCTGTTTAAACGTGTTGAATGCTTTAATGGCATCATCAAAACGATAAGCATAGTGATACGCGCGACCCAACAAATACATTGCGTTAGGGTCGTATTTGGTTTTACGAGTAAGAATTTCCAAATAAGGAATTGCTTTTGTTTTATTGATATTGGTATTTAAATAACAAATAGCAATGTTGTAGTTGTATTTATCATTTTTTGCATTGTCATCCAACAATGAAAGATAGTCCTCCAAAGCCGCTTCATAATTACCATTATTAAATTTTTGGTCGGCTAAAAATGGATCTACTTTTTTATCGTCCTGAGCGATAGCTGTTTTTACCAAAAGCAAAGAAATTGCTATAAAAAGAAGTGATAGTATTTTTTTCATTTTTAAAGAAATGGGTTGTTTTTTGAATTAGTGTGCAAAGATAAAAAAAAGCAACGAATGATTGCTTTTTATAGATGAATTGATGAAAATGATGGTTTTAAAGGTGATTTGCCAAATGGGAACGCAGATTATCAGGATTTTCATGATAAAAAATGATATAAATTATTTCAAATAGATTGCGAAGCAAGCTTCATTGATTAATTTGGAATAATGAAACTACTACTCAAATAAAAATCCGCTATTGAATCATAATTGCCCTTATCACTACTTTAAAACAATAGAGAGAAAAAAATGAAAATCATGATAATCTGCGTTCCAAGTAGAATCACCTTTAAGGAATCAGAATAACGCTTACACGTCTATTTTTATCTTGTCCCTCCTTAGTTTCATTAGAAGAAACAGGTAAAGAGCTTCCATAGCCAATAGATTTCGACTTAATTTTAGATGTTGTGGATTTTGAAAGAATGTAGTCTTTAACAGCACTCGCTCTTTTTTCCGATAATGTTTGATTATAGGATTCGACTCCTATATTATCGGTATGACCTTCAATAATAATTTTTGAGGATTTCTCCTTTTGAATTTGAGTAACAATTTTATCGAGCTCTAGCTTTGCTTTTGGCAATAAATCGGATTTATCAAAATCAAACAAAATAGCACTGCTTAAATTAATTTGAGCACCGGAACCAATTGCGGCAACTGCATCAATATCTGCGCCCGGCCAAGAACCATTGCAATCAAATTTTAAATCTTCCAATTTAGCATAATGAAATACTTCTCCTTGTTTTACCGAATCGCCAATATCTACAGATGAAACGCCACCACTGATGGCTCCAACATTTATCCATTTTTTACCATCTTTCGAAACATATAACTGAGTAGTTTCGATGTATTTTCCTACTTCAAAAACGTATAAATCGGGACCGGGAATATTGATTAAAGCATTGTTAGTAAACCGAAGAGAAAGTGTTCCTCCGCAACCCAAAGAAGTAAAATTTGCGGCCACACCTGCAAAATCGGTTATTCCTA
>JAHEYB010000065.1 GCA_023251805.1 Bacteroidota bacterium
GTCCATACGTGTAATAATTTGAGTAGAGAAATAATCTATTCATAAAAGTACGAAAAATTGTTATGCTTTTTTTAAAGTAAATGAAAAAACAGTGCCAGCTCCCTCAGTACTCATTACATTAATGTTTTGGCTATGGGCTTCAATAATATGCTTCACAATAGCTAAGCCTAATCCTGTGCCGCCTTGTTCTCTGGAACGACTTTTATCCACTCGGTAAAAACGCTCGAATAATCGTGGTATATGTTCTTTTTCTATACCAATTCCATTGTCGGAAATCTCTATCATCATATTTTCGCCTACATCATAGAAACGGATTTTTGTTTCACCGTATTCCTTCCCATATTTAACGGAATTTACAACGAGGTTTACCAATACCTGACGAATTCTAAATCTATCAGCATACACAAATACTGGTTTTGAATCTTCGGGAAGCGTGAGAATAATTCCTTTTGCTGTTGCTTTCATTTCTTGTGCATCAGCCACATCTTTGGCTAGTGCACCAATATCAAATTTTTCAGGTTCAATTTGTAATTCACCCGTTTCTAATTGTGAAATGGCTTCCAAATCATCAATGATAGTAATCATTCTGTCGACACTTTTTTCGGCACGTTCTAAATAATTCTTGTTAATGGAAGGGTCTTCTAGTCCGCCATCTAAAAGTGTTAACACGTATCCTTGAATATTGAAAATGGGGGTTTTTAGTTCGTGCGAAACGTTTCCTAAAAATTCTTTTCGGTAGACTTCTAGTTTCTTCAATCGTTCAATTTCATTTTTTCTATCATCTGCCCAAGCATGTATTTCTGCATCTAGATTGTTTATTTCGTTTCCGCTTCGATTCTCGTTGCTCAATGAATTAGTATCGTTTGAACGATAATTCTTAACAGTAGAAAGTAGCTCGTTTACCTTTTTTAAGATTAGTCTATCAGCAAAAAAGATGAGGGTAAGCATCGGTAATAAGGCACATAAACTAGCAATTGTTGAAAAAATTACATCAATGCCATAATCTAGAGATGTTGTGAAATAAAACGCCAGAAAAACTATTGCAGAAAGAACAAGTGCAATAATTAGAAGAGAAATTTTAAGAGAAATGGGTTTCATTAAATAACGTTGAATTAAAACACGCTAAGCAAATTTAGCTAAATTTATTGAGAATAAATTCGTTTAAATCCCTGTTTTCTGCGTCATCAGCGTTCTATTTTAAAATTCAAACTTGTAACCAATTCCCTTCACTGTTTTAATAAAATCCTCGCCTAGCTTTTCGCGGAGTTTTCTGATATGAACATCAATGGTTCTATCACCTACAACTACATCTCCGCCCCAAACTTTATCTAAAATTACGTCTCTGGTAAATACCTTTCCAGGTTTTGATGCCAGGAGAGCAAGTAATTCAAATTCTTTTTTCGGTAAGCTGATTTCTACATTATCTTTAATAATCAAATAACGTTCTCTGTCAATTTTAATTCCTCCCATATCTGCTTTGTCGGCAGATTTACTTGAATCAGAATTTGCTCCTCGTCTCAATAAAGCTTTAATTCTACTAATTAAAACACGAGGTTTAATTGGTTTATTGATATAATCATCTGCTCCTACATCGAATCCTGCAATTTGAGAATAGTCTTCACTTCTGGCAGTTAAAAAGGCAATCATCACATCTTTTAATCCGGGAATATCTCTTATTTCTCTGCAGGTTTCAATCCCATCCATATCGGGCATCATTACGTCCAATATAATTAAATGTGGATTTTCTTTTTTTGCTATGGCAACCGCTTCTTTACCGTTGGTGGCAATAAATACATTGTATCCTTCTTTCTTAAGATTATAACTTAAAAATTCTAAAATATCCGGCTCATCATCTACCAACAATATTTTGTATTCGTTATTCATACTTCAAATTTTAACAAAAATCGTACTTCACTGTCAACCAACTGTTACTATAATGTTAACCAAATATTAACAGTTTTTCGATTCATTGCAAATTTACAGTATTTGTAGTGTTTTTAAGATAAATTAAATTGATTTTCAAAGTTAATGTCCATGGAGTATATTTTATTAAATTTGTAGCAAATACCCAATCAATGGAAAAAGACGAAATAAATAAGAGTTATGAAAGGCTTTTGCATGGTAACCAAAAATGGGCATCAGAAAAGCTAAAACAAAACCCTAATTATTTTAAGGATTTGTCGATGGGGCAAAACCCCGAGTATTTATGGATAGGATGTTCTGATAGTCGTGTTCCTGCAAATGAAATTACAGGAACAAAATCGGGTGAAATATTTGTTCACAGAAATATTGCCAATGTGGTAGTTCATACCGATATGAATTTGTTGAGTGTGCTTTACTATGCCGTTGAAGTGCTTCATGTGAAACATGTTATTGTATGTGGACATTACGGATGTGGCGGAGTGCTTTTAGCAATGTCGAACAAAGACAATGGTTTTGCCAATAATTGGTTACGCAATATTAAAGAAGTTTATGAAAAATATTCTAAAGAACTGGATGCTATTAAGGATTTGCAAGAAAGAGAAAACCGTTTGGTTGAATTAAATGTTGTGGAACAGGTTCATAATTTAGCAAAAACAAAAATTGTGCAACAAGCATGGCAAAGAAGAGAGCTGCAGGTGCATGGCTGGGTGTATGGCTTTGATGATGGATTAATAAAAGACCTGAAAGTGATGGTAGATGAAATTAGTGATTTAGAACCCATTTTCAGATACGATTTATAAAATAACTCTAACTGCTTGAAACCGATGACTTTCCTCATCGGTTTTTTTTATTTTGTACTACAAGTTTTATATAATCTTAACATTAAGGTAACATTGTATAGCTCCATCTAAAATACATTTGTACCAGATAAATTTATAATTAAAGAATCATGAAGCATAAAATAAAAATAGTATTTTCTTTAGTAGCAATAATTACCTTGTTGGGTCTTGTTTCCCAAAAACTTTCTGCTCAAACAGTAAATGATACTGTCAAAAAAGCGGAATTTAAACCATCCGGCAAAGTTTGGGGATATGTGTTTGGCGATTATTACGTGAAAACGGATGCGGATTCGCTGAGCAGAGGAAATACGCAATATGCAGGTGTTGCTAAAGATGCTAATGCATTTGAATTTAGAAGGGCATATTTGGGTTACGACTATGCAATTAGCGAAAAATTTTCTACAGAGATTCTAATTTCTTATGAGGGTCAGACCTTGAGTGATAATGCTACCCGAACATTTTTTTTAAAGTCGGCCAATCTTCGTTGGAAAAATATTTTCAAAAATAATGATTTGGTAATAGGGCAAATGTCAACTCCTAGTTTTCCAATGCTATCGGAAAAAATATGGGGCTATAGAGCTGTTGAAAAAACAATTGCTGATATGAGAAAAATAGCTGTTTCAAATGATGTTGGTATTGCTATTCAGGGGAAATTAAATGAAAAGGGAAACATGGGCTACAACTTTATGATTGGTAACGGTACTGCTCAAAAGATTGAAACCGACCTCAACAAGAAATATTATGGAGATGTTTATTTTAAATTATTAAACCAAAAAATAATTATTGATTTGTATGCCGATTATGAAGTAGTGAAGGATGCGCCAAAATTTCAAAAATCAAAAACAGCCTACAAGCTATTCGTTGCTTATACTTCGGATAAAATTACTATTGGCGCAGAAGCATTTCAGCAAACATTAAAAAATAATGTTATTGCAACGGATTTAACAACAGGAAAAACAGATTCACTTAATTCGACAAGTATTGGATATTCACTATTTGTAAGAGGTAGAATTATTAAAGATAAACTGAATTATTTTGCTCGTTTTGATGGATTTAATCCTGACACAAAATTTGATGCCGATAAGTTGTATTTGAGTGGAGGAACCCCGGTAACAGAGGAATTCATCACTGCCGGAATTGATTATACACCACATAAAAATGTACATATTATGCCAAATGTGTGGTATAACTCTTATGCAAATAGATCAAAAAATGTTACAGGAAAAGTAAAAAGCGATTTAGACTTTGTGGTTAGATTAACTTTTTATTACATATTTAAATAAATAACACTTAAAAATCAATTCAAATGAACTTAAACATTTTTCAATTTTTTCAGCCGAAGGATAAAATATTTTTTCTTCTTTTTCAAAAAGCAACTCAAAATGCAACGGCAACATCTAAAGTGTTGGTAGAGCTTGTTACAACTACTTCGATGGATAGAAGAAAAGAACTTTTTCGTGAAATTGAAAGACTAGAGCATGTTGGTGATGGAATCACACATGAAACCTTCAATCAGTTGAGTTTAAATTTTATTACTCCATTTGATCGTGAAGATATTCACAACCTCGTTTCTGCTATTGATGATATTGTAGATTACATACACGGAGCCTCTAAGAGAATGGAGTTGTACAAAGTAGAAGAAATGACACCTTCCATTGTGAAGTTGGCAGAATTAATATTAAAAGGTTCTGAAGAGCTAGAAGTAGCAGTATTTGAACTACGAAACCTAAAAAATATCACAAAAATTAAAGAGGCAACTGTACGTATCAATAGCATTGAAAACCATGCAGACGATATTTTTGATATGGCTATTGCGAAATTATTTGAAGAAGAAAAAAATGCAGTTGAAGTAATTAAGATGAAAGACGTTTTATCGATGCTGGAAACGGCTACCGATAAATGTGAAGATGCAGCTGATGTAATCAATGCTATTTTAATTAAAAATGCGTAGTGTTTGATTCAATTTAATTTTTATTCTTAATATAATATACAATGAGTTTATTAGTAATCGTTATAGCACTTGCCCTTATTTTTGATTTTATTAACGGGTTTCATGATGCAGCAAATTCTATTGCAACAATAGTTTCCACAAAAGTATTAACGCCATTTCAAGCAGTTTTGTGGGCTGCATTTTTTAACTGCGTTGCATTTTTGATTTTTAAAGATCATGCCGTTGCAAATACAATTGGGAAAACAGTTTATTCTGATTTTATTTCCTTGCCGGTTATCTGTAGCGGATTAATTGCTGCAATCATTTGGAATTTGCTTACCTGGTGGTATGGAATTCCTTCTTCTTCTTCACACACGCTCATTGGCGGATTTGCCGGAGCAGCTATTGCGTACGCTTTTATTAGCAAGGGAATGATGCCTATCGGTGAAATTATTGATAGCAGTAAGGTTGGAAAAACACTTGCGTTTATTCTTTTAGCTCCGATAATCGGAATGCTTATCTCTATCTTTTTCACGCTCATCTTTATTCAAAATCGAACCTGGCTCAAAGTAAGTATTCTCTCTGCTTTTGCTGTTGTTCTGTATTTTTTATTCATTGGATTTCAAGAGAATAAGTTAAATGAAAACATCAGCAAATTCTTCAAGGTAGATAAGTACACGTATGCAATTGATATTAAGCACGACACCACACAAGTGCATAAATTGGAAAAAGCGCAAAAGAAAGTAGCAGAATGCGCTCCATTTCTTTCCAACTATGAATATCAAGGTGCTAATAAAGTAGTAGAGGATATTGCTAATCATGTTGATTTAAAAGACATTACTATCAGCAAATTAGGTGATAAATTAAATCTATTCTTCAAGATAGACCAAATTAAAAACAAGGCGAAGCTCGATACTACCTTTAAGCATGAGTACAAAGCAACTCAAAATATTATTGATAGTTTAAAACCCATCACAAAAAAATACTTTGAGTTAGGCCCTGAAGGAATGGTTGCTGCTATGAATGCAAAATATGCAATCAGTCCTGATAACAAGAAAGACTTTGAGAAAGCGATGAAAATCGATATCAAGGCAGATTTGAAAAAAGAATTGGAAAAAGCCGACAATAAAATTGTTCGTTGGGGATTAGTAAGTGCATTGTTACTTTTTGTATTAATGTTTATTTATAATGAAAAAGTAAAGGAGCCCACTGCAAAAAGAACTTCTAACATGTTCAAGCGCTCACAATTACTTTCCTCTGCTGCATTTAGTATTGGTCATGGTGGTAACGATGCACAAAAAGTAATGGGAATTATTGCAGCAGCTTTGGTTGCAAATGGTAGTATTGTTGACATTAAATCCATGCCTGATTGGGTGCCTATTTCTTGTTATTTAGCTATTGGAATTGGAACTTTGAGTGGTGGATGGAAGATTGTTAAAACAATGGGAACCAAAATTACGAAAGTTACTCCTCTTGAAGGCGTATGTGCAGAAACGGCCGGAGCAACAACTTTATTTGTAACTGAGCAAATGGGAATTCCCGTTTCTACAACTCATACTATTACCGGAGCAATTATTGGGGTGGGCGCAACTAAAGGAGTAGGAGCTGTAAAATGGGGTGTAACAATAAGTTTATTATGGGCTTGGATTCTTACGATTCCGATAAGTGCAATTTTGGGTGGGTTGATTTACTGGATATTCAGTTTGTTTTCTTAATAAGAAATAGTGTATAAAAAAAACGGGATGATAAAATTTATCATCCCGTTTTTTTGTAATATCTTAACTATGGAGTAACCGTAATTTCGTTGGTCATCACTTTGTTACTGATATGACCAGCTCTGTCTCTTAAAGTAATTTCAAATTTTACAATTGTATGTAAAGGATAATAAATAGGAGCAGCCCTTAATTTTGCTCTTATTTCTCCATCTAAAGCCTTGTATTGTCCATCCGGAGTTAAATTCGGAACTCTATAAGAATAAAATAGTGTATCCATTGCAGGTGTAGCAGGATATTCGTCAAATGGTTTAAAAACACCATCTGTTGGATCCTTATATAAATATTTTAATTTATAATCGTTGGGAGTTGTTGCATCGTCTGCCATAATTCCAATATCCCCATCACCATCTTTAAATGCAATCACACAATCAGCAGAATCACTCGTAAATGCCTCATAATACAAAAACTCAATAGAAGGCTCGGCAGGAAATTTCTTTTCCTTAACACAAGAACTTAATAGGGAAGCACTTAGTATAAATAATGTGGCTATGAATTTAATATCCTTCATTTCTTTCTATAGATTCATAAAATTAATAATTATTTTTGCTGAAAGCAAGAGTAAAACGATTTTAAGCCCTAAATATTGCTTCCAAAGCCTTGAAACCTAATATAGATGATGTTTTTAATGTAAGTTCAACCCCTCAATTTGAGGTGCTTTCATTGGCTATTTTCGGTTACCAGGCTCAAAATTGTAAGGTTTATTCCTTGTATTTGAAAGGACTGGGCATTTCTCCTGAAAACATCAAAAAAATAGAAGAAATCCCCTTTTTGCCCATCGAATTCTTTAAAACGCAAGAGATAAAAACAGATTCAGTAGAAAATAATCCCATCGTTTTTACCAGTAGCGGAACAACAGGCGCTGTTCAAAGCAAACATTCTGTTTCTGATGTGTCTGTGTATGAAAAAAGTTATTTGAAAGGATTTGAGTTAGCGTATGGCAAGATAGAAGACTATTGCATTTTAGCTTTACTTCCTTCTTATTTGGAACGCAATGGTTCTTCTTTAATTTATATGGTGGAAGATTTAATTAAAAAATCAAATCATGCGGATAGTGGTTTTTATTTAAACAATTATGATGAATTGATTTCGAAATTGAATTTACTTGAAGCACGCGGACAAAAAACGATTTTAATAGGAGTAACATACGCACTAGTAGATTTATCGGAGCAATTCCCCCTTTGGAAAAGGGGGCAGGGGGATTTTGCAAATGTTACTGTTATGGAAACAGGCGGAATGAAGGGAAAACGAAAAGAGATGGTGCGTGAAGAATTACATGCTGCTTTATGCGAAGGATTTGGGGTAAATGCAATTCATAGTGAATATGGCATGACAGAATTATTATCGCAAGCGTATTCAAAAGGAAATGGAATGTTTGATTGTCCGCCTTGGATGAAAATACTTATCCGTGATACCAATGATCCTTTTTCAATTTTGCCTACAAATAAAACCGGTGGAATTAATGTTGTTGATTTAGCAAATATTAATTCCTGTTCTTTTATAGCAACACAAGATTTAGGAAAATTACACGCTAATGGTTCGTTTGAGGTATTAGGTCGTTTTGATAATAGTGATATTAGAGGTTGCAATCTGCTTATTGAGTAAGAGGAGTTTTTACCGCGGAGGGCGCAGAGATTATTTTCTCTCTTTTTCTCTGCGGTAAAATCTAGTTTGCTTTCAATACAAAATAATTTTTCTTCCCCTTTTGTACCAAAATGTATTTGTTATTAATCAAGTGTGAAGCAGAAATTTTTAATTCTACATCCTCTACTTTTGCTTTGTTTATTAATACTCCGCCACCTTGAATCATTTTTTTAGCTTCTCCTTTAGATGGAAACACTTGAGATTTTTCTGCTAGTAAATCGATGACAGAAATACCAGCTTCAACTTCTTTTTTTGAAATTTCAAATTGCGGAACGCCATCAAAAATATCTAAAAATAATTCTTCGGATAGTTTTGCTAAATCTTCCAATGTTCCGCTGAACAATATTTGCGATGCTTCCACCGCTGCATTGTAATCTTCTTCTGAATGCACTCTTGTAGTAATATCTTTCGCCAACGCTTTTTGTAAGGTTCGTAAATGTGGTGCAGTTGCGTGCTCAGCTTCTAGTTTTTCAATTTCCTCCTTGGTAAACAAAGTAAAAATGCGAATGTATGTTTTTACATCTTCATCACTTGCATTCAACCAAAATTGATAAAATTTATATGGAGAAGTTTTTGTTCTGTCCAACCAAACATTGCCGCCTTCTGTTTTTCCGAATTTCGTTCCGTCTGCTTTTTTAATCAATGGAGTTGTTAATGCAAATGCTTCTCCACTTGCTTTTCGCCTGATTAATTCCGTCCCCGTAACAATGTTTCCCCACTGATCGGAACCTCCCATTTGCAATTTTATTCCTTTGTTTTTCCACAAATAATAGAAATCATAACCTTGCACCAATTGGTAACTAAACTCCGTAAAGCTCATTCCATTTTCCAAACGATTTTTTACAGAATCTTTTGCCATCATGTAATTTACAGAAATGTGTTTGCCCACATCTCTGATAAATTCTAAAAAGCTAAATCTTTTGAACCAATCGTAATTGTTTACTATTTCTGCAGAGTTCGCTCCACAATTAAAGTCTAAAAATTTTTCTAATTGTTTGCGTTGCCCAGCTAAATTTTTGCTCAAAGCTTCTTCATCCAACAAATTGCGCTCAGCTGATTTACCAGACGGATCTCCAACCATTCCCGTTGCGCCACCTACCAATGCAATGGGCTTGTGACCCGCCTTTTGGAAGTGCAAAAGAGTCATAATTTGAACCATATTACCAATTCCCAATGAATCAGAAGTAGGATCAAAACCAATATAGCCCGTCACCATCTCTTTATTCAATAAGTCTTCCGTTCCAGGCATAATATCCTGTAACATTCCACGCCATTTTAATTCCTCAACAAAATTCGTTTTCATTTTAATGCTTTTATTGTGACAAATATACTATAATTCAGTCCAATTTAAATGAGTAAATTTACCCTATGATTTTAGTCACAGGAGGAACCGGATTGGTAGGCACACACCTATTGTACCAGCTCACAAGCGCTGGGAAAAGTGTGCGCGCAATCAAGCGTAACAATAGCAATATTGCCAACGTTGAAAAGGTATTTTCCTATTATACTTCGGATGCAGATACACTTTTAAAGAAAATCGACTGGGTGGATGCTGATTTATTGGATGTATATTCCTTGATGGAAGTGATGGAAGGTGTGGATTACGTTTATCATTGTGCAGCAATGGTTTCTTTTGAGAAAAAGCACCAAGAAGAGATGATGAAAATCAATATTGAAGGAACGGCAAACATGGTAAATGCTGCTTTGGAAAAGG
>JAHEYB010000034.1 GCA_023251805.1 Bacteroidota bacterium
AAAAAGAAAAAAGCAATCAAAATATCATAACCCATAAGTATGGATTGAGTCAAAAAAACCGGTTCAATTATAAAAAGAATCAACGCCCATACAATTGTTTTTTCATTCAAGTAACGTTTGCACAATTTGAAAAATTGATAGAACAATCCAATTAAAAAAGGAAGCATAGCGAAATGAGATATTGTCAAAGTTTTTCCAAAAAGTTTCCAACCAATAGTCAGATAAGTAGAATAAAATGGGAAACCTCCTGTGTCCAACGCTTCTGGAGCAATAAATCCATTAAATCCATTTTCGTAAAAATGAAGAGATAAAGAGGAAAAGAATGCGCTATCCCAAAAAAAGGGAATATTGATACTAAAAATGGTCAGAAGTGTAAGGGCTACAATAAATGGAAGGAGAAGTTTAAAGTTCGTCATTGCTTTTTACAATTTCAGAAATACTGTATTGCGGCTTGTTATTAAGCGTAAGATACATTCTTCCAATATATTCTCCAATAATTCCCAAGGTGATTAAAATTAATCCGCCAAAAAGAATGATAAGCACTACAACTGTGGTCCAACCCGCAATAAAATTTTTAGCAATAAAATAATCGTATAAATATTTTACTAATAATACTAAACCTACAAATGTGGCAATACACCCAGTAATAGTAGCTAAGCGCAATGGTAAAACAGAAAATCCGGTGAAAAGTTTCATAAAAACGGAGACGGATTTGGAAAAGGTATAAGTGCTCTTCCCGTTTAAACGTGCTTGATGTTGGACATTAACCTGACTCAAATTTTGCGTTACCGTTAATATAATCCCATCTATATAAGGATAAGGTCCCGCAAATTTTGCAATTTCAGATACAGTAGATTTGTTTATTATTTTAAATGGAGAAAGGTATATTCCTTTTGGTTTAGAGACCAATATTTCCGCCATTTTTCCATTAGTGCTACTGCCAATATTTTTTACAGCGGTTTGTTTTAGCGAACTGAAATTGGCATAACAAACATCAAAGCCTTTTTTACATTCGTTATATAAATCAACAATATTTTCGGGATTATGCTGTAAATCATCATCCATAATCACGCAATAGTTTCCCCTTGCAATTCGCAGTCCTGCCAGTAATGCATTATCTTGTCCACTGTTTTTTCTCAGGTTGATTCCTGTAATGCCGGAATATTGTTTACTCAAGGCAACAATTTTTTTCCAACTATCATCTATACTGCCATCGTTTACAAAAATAATTTCGTGTGAAACAGACATCGCCTGAGCAATTCGTTTATGCAATTCCTCAATTATAGAAGAACTGTTATAAACGGGTATTACTATACTGATTTCTATTTCTTTCATTTTTTAATAACAATGATGATGTCTTTGTCGAAACGATCAACAACTAAATAAGTAAAATTTAATTTTTCTTTTAATTCATTTAATGCAGATAGTAGTGTTTTTTCAGTGAAACGGAATGCTTGTTTTTTACCATCCACCTTTGCTGATGCTTTTGCCAATTTACCAATAATTCCTTTATTGTTTGACAGATTATGTATCGGCTCCGAAATAATAATTTGAGAGGAACATTCCAACATTTTTGTAAATAAACTTTCCAAACTCACATTAAAATGATAAAGTGAACCACAAATAATACATGTATCTGCTTCGGGCAATTTTGAAATACTGAGGATGTCGTTACGCTCAGCTTTTAATCCCATTTTTATTGCATTTTGCACAAAAACTTCATTTATATCTATTCCTGTCCAGTTTATCGACTTTTTTCTACAATACTCAGCAATGATAGTATCTCCAAAACAAATTTCGGTTACTTTTTGACCGGAAATATGCCTTAAAATAGGCGCAAAACGCCTGTAATAATTGCCTCTATACAACAAAGACATCACAAAGCGATAATATCGGATATTACTGTATATGAAACTGGTTTTTGCCATTAATGCATTTTATGCAAATATAATGAAGTAATAGGCTTCCTAAGGCAATATCTTAGAGCTAATTTCGTTAGCAAAAGGTTAGGATATTATTACAAATTTGTTTAATTTTATAGCTATTATGAATAAAAAAATTTCTGCTACTTCAATCATTTTTTTAGGTCTTTTATCGTTCACCTTTGCCCAAGCTCCGAAATACAGTAACGAGTTTTTGAGTATTGGTGTGGGTGCAAGAGCCTTAGGAATGTCCAATTCCTATATCACTTCCGTAAACGATGTAACTGCGGGATATTGGAACCCTGCTGGACTTTTAGGAATCAAAAATCAACACCAAGTAGCCCTGATGCACAGTGAATATTTTGCAGGAATTGCAAAGTATGATTATGGCGCATTTGCCACAAGATTAGATTCTGCAAGTGTTTTGGGTGTGAGTTTGGTGCGTTTTGGTGTGGATGATATTCCAAATACAACCGAATTAATTGATGCGAATGGAAATGTAGATTACGATAGAATAACTACTTTTTCTGCAGTAGATTATGCCTTTTTGGTTTCTTATGCCAAACAATTAAAAATTCCTGGATTGCGTTTGGGAGCAAACGTGAAAATTATTCGTAGAAAAGTAGGTGATTTTGCAGGTGCTTGGGGTTTTGGATTAGATGCCGGTGCGCAATACGATTATAAAAAATGGAAACTAGCAGCAATGGCCCGTGATGTTACATCTACTTTTAACGCTTGGAGCACTAATTTATCTGAAGAAACAAAACAGGTTTTTATAGCTACAGGAAACGAAATTCCCACTAACTCCGTTGAAATTACGCTCCCTAAATTATTATTAGGAGCCGCTCGTAAATTTGATTTCACCGAAAAGATTTCTTTGTTAACTGAATTGAATATGGATGCCACATTTGATGGAAAAAGAAATGTTTTAATAAAAAGTAAGGCCGTAAGTCTTGATCCACATTTGGGTTTAGAAGCTTCTTATATGAATATTATTTTTCTTCGTGCAGGTATTGGCAACTATCAATCCTATACCGATGCAGTTGGCAAAAAAGTAAATACTATTCAACCTAATATAGGAGTAGGAGTAAAAATAAAATCGGTTTATATTGATTATGCTTTAACAGATATTGGTGATAAATCGGTAGCACTTTATTCGAATGTGTTTTCTATTAAAGTGGACCTCAATAAAAAAGTCAAATGATTAAACGGCTACTCCTTGTATGTTTAATTGTGTTTATCACTTTTGAAGTGAAGGCGCAAACATATGGCAACGAGTGGATTAATTATTCTCAGTTTTATTACAAAATAAAGATTGCTCAAAATGGTGTTTTTCGTATCGACTCCGTAGTCTTAGCTTCTGCCGGAATTCCGCTGAGTTCAATCAATCCCAAAAATTTTCAAATTTTTAATAAAGGCGTTCAGCAATATATTTATGTTGAAGGTGAAAGCGACAATGTTTTTAATGGCTCTGATTTTATAGAATTTTATGCTCAAAAAAATGATGGAGCACTCGATACAGCTTTGTATGTCAATACCAGCTTTGTTCCAAATCCTTATTATAGTTTGATAAACGACACAGCTGTTTATTTTTTAACTTGGAACACTTCTACCACAAACAGCCGTATGGCTACCGATACTGCTACAGATTTTGCGTCATACATTCCTGATAATTATTTTTTTAAAGACATTGTTTCCGAATTTCATGGTGGGTATTATGAAGGCGAAACAGACGATGTTGGCAGTACCGATTCTCGCTATACAAAAGCAGAAGGGTGGTTTGATGTCAATGTAATAGACTTAGGTGTTACAGGAAATTACTCTATCAATACACCAAATATTTTTACTACTGGCCCTAATGCTAAAATAAAAACGGTTGTTTTGGGCGCTTCTAAAAATGTTTCCTTGGGCTTGGACCATGTTTTAAGAGTAACGTATAATAGTTTGCCTTTGGTAAATGACACTTCATTTTTTGGGTATGAGTCCAATCAATTTGTTTATAGTGTTCCGGCATCTACTCTTACTATTCCTGTTACTAGCTTTCAATATACAAGTGTCAATACAGGTTTCACTTCTAATCGTACGGCTCTTTCTTATATCAATATAAAATATCCTCACGATTTGGATTTGGAATCAAGTTCCAATTTTACATTGTATGTCCCTGAAAATAGTTCTCAAGCAAAAACATTTTTTCAATTGACAAATTTTAACTCAACGGGAAACATTCATTTGTTTGATTTAACAAACGCCAAAAGAATTCAAGTTGTAAGTAATGGAATAATAGACAGTGTACTTATTCCAAATAGCGGAGTAGAAAAAAAATGTTTTATTACCTCTGATGGTTTTATTTTAAATATTACTTCTCTTATTCCCGTTGGCTCCTCCGCACAATTTATAGATTACGCGTCTCCTATCGTTGATTCGGCTTATATTATTGTAACGCATAAATCCCTGATCACTGCAGCCACAAACTATCAAACATATCGTAGTTCAGCTAATGGTGGTTTTCACAATGTTGTTGTTGCAGACATCGATCAATTGTACGACCAGTTTGCTTATGGGATTGTAAAAAGCCCTTTGTCGATCAGAGGATTTGGCAAGTATATGATGAATGCAAACCCAACAGCACCACCTAAAAATTTATTTCTTATCGGGAAGTCCTATCACATGCTTCTTTCCAGAAACGATCCAACCTATTATCCGCTCGACTTAGTTCCATCTTTTGGAAATCCTTCCAGCGATAACTTGTTAACTGCAGGAATAAGCGGTGGAATTATCGTTCCCGGAATTCCAACCGGACGATTGGCTGCAAAAACTACCACCGATGTGGACGATTATTTAAATAAAGTTATTCAGTATGAAGATAAAGTTGCGAATCCTCCTGCCGAGTGGATGAAACATATTTTACATTTTGGTGGTGGAACAAGTTCAGTTGAACAAAATAGTTTTAAAGCATATTTAAGTAGCTATGAAAATATAATTGAAGACACATTGTATGGTGGCGAAGTAAGTAATTTTTATAAAACCAGTTCGGCACCAATTGATATTAATACTTCGGATACTTTGCAGGCTTTTATGGATGAAGGAGTTTCTTTGATGACATTTTTTGGACATGCTTCAGGTACCGGCTTCGATTTAAGTATTGATGACATTGATTCCTATAATCCTTTGCCCGGGCATTATCCTTTTATGTTAGCCAATGGCTGCTATTCCGGAGATATTCATTCAACTGAAATAACCACTTCTGAAGATTATATTATTAAGGCAAACAAAGGAATGATAGGCTATTTAGCATCAGTTGGACTTGGTGTGCCTTATGCTTTAAATGTATTTTCATCGGAGTTCTACCGACAAATTTCGCTAAGCAACTATGGAAAATCGGTTGGAAGTTCTATCAAAAATACTATTTCATTTAATGAAACAGCTGCCATTGCCGACCCTATAATTATGTCGGCCTGCAACGAAATGACCTTACATGGCGACCCGGCTATCATTATTAATTCGCAACAAAAACCGGATTATAAAATCACAAACAGCGATGTGTACTTCGACTTAACAAATCCAACTCCCGATTCAATGGTGATTTATGTTGTGAGAACAAATTTGGGAAGAGCAACGAATGACACAATTTTTACTCATCTCTACAGAACTTATCCGGATGGTAGCAATCAAACTTATTTAGAATTTTCGCTTGCCCCGCATTTTAAAGATACCATTGCAGTTAAAATTCCTTGGGATTACACAAAAGATATCGGATTAAATAAAGTGAGAGTTACATTAGATTATTTTAATAGAGTGGATGAGTTGAGTGAAACAAACAATGCAACAACCGATATTAATTTTATTATTAATGGTGGTGATGTAGTTCCTGTTTATCCTTACGAATTTGCAATTATTCCCACGGATACTATTACATTAAAAGCATCTACTGCTGATATGTTTGCACCTCTTAGAAATTACATTTTTCAAATTGATACGACCGATACATTTAATAGTCCGAGTGTGCAAACATCACTACCCATCCCTTCAATAGGTGGAGTAATTACTTGGAAACCTACCAATTTTAATTCAACCACTGTTTACTACTGGCGTGTTAGTCCTGATTCAACCAGTGCAACAAGTGGTTTTAAATGGAGAGAAAGCTCATTTCAATACATTCCAAATAAACGTGGTTGGGAACAAGCTCATTTTTTTCAATTTAAAAATGATAGTTATCAATATGTAAATTTTAATCGTCCTCTACGAAAATTCGATTTTGTGAATGATATAAGAAGTTTAGAATGTAATAATGGTATTTCCGGATATGTTGGCTGGTTTAATGTTAATTATAGAATAAATGGAAGTTTAGAATATGTTTCCAGTTGGGCTATTCCGGGATTCACGCTTGCAGCATTTGATCCAATTAGTAATATTTGCATGAAGTCGATTTCAGTTGGTGGTGGGTATTCACAATTTGGTAGTGTTACTTATTCTGCTGTTGGTACAGAAGAAAACGCCAGCGATTTTTATGACACCGATTCAATCAATAGAGCAAAAATTACCAACTTTATTATGAATGATGTTCCTTTTGGGTATAATGTTTTGGCCTACTCACAAGATAATCATTCTATCCCTTCTTATGAGGAAAATTTATATCTGGCTTTTGAAGCATTGGGTGCAGGTCAAATAAGAACAGTTCCTTCTCAGCGGGCATATATTTTGTTTGGTACAAAAGGTGATGCAATTGGTTCCGCCACCGAGATAATAGGTGATTCTTTAAATTCAGCTATTCAATTAGATACTGCTTTATTTAGCAACTGGAATGAAGGAGCTATTTTTTCTCCAATTATTGGTCCTGCATTGAGTTGGGATTCTTTGTCTTGGAAACAACATCACATCGATGGGGCATCAACAGATGATACTGTTTATGTGAAATTAATTGGAATTATGGCCGATGGTTCAGAAGACACACTTGCTGATTTTAATTCTACCACACAATTAGATATTGGAAATTTAAGTACTTATGCAAATGCAACTATCTATCCAAATATTCGCCTTGTTGCATATATGAAAGATGATACATTAAATACACCACCGCAGATGGAACGCTGGCAAGTTATTTATACTCCTGTTCCGGAAGCTGCTATCAATCCTGCAATTGGATATTATTCCAAAGACACTACGCAAGAAGGTGATAATGTAATTATACATTTGCCCATTCAAAATATTAGTGAATATACTTTCCCCGATAGTTTGTTGATTACGTATTGGATTGAAGATGCCAATAATGTGAATCACCCTTTGCCTTCTAAATTGAAAAAAGACTTATTTGCTCCCAATGAAATAATTATCGATACAATAAATGTTAATACCGATGGATATCCGGGCAGTAATGCACTGTGGGTGGAAGTAAATCCAATCATTCCGATGGATACTTTAGATCTTCCGAAAACTCAGTTGGAACAATACCATTTTAATAATATTATTCGGATTCCATTTTATTCTTCACAAGATAAAATTAATCCTTTGTTAGATGTAACATTTGATGGCGTTCACATTTTAAATAGCGACATTGTTTCTGCTAAACCAAATATATTAATACAGCTGAAAGATGAAAACCAATTTTTAGCATTGAATGATACCGCTGATTTTAAAGTTTTTATTCAGTTCCCTTCTTCTTCCACTGCGCAACGTATATTCTTTGGACCAGTGCTTAGTTTTACTCCTGCTTTATTGCCAAATAATAGCTGTAAGCTAAATTATACTCCTGCTTTATTTGAAGATGGGAAGTATCAATTAATTGTTCAGGCAAAAGATAAATCAGATAATCAAAGTGGAGCAATCGACTACAAAATAAATTTTGAGGTTGTAAACAAATCTACTATTACCGAAGTGATGAATTATCCAAACCCTTTTTCTACAGCCACACATTTTGTTTTTACATTAACAGGTTCGGAAGTGCCAAGCTATTTTAAAATACAAATTTTAACCATCACCGGAAAAGTAATTCGAGAGATTACCAATGAGGAGCTGGGGCTAATTCACGTTGGAAGAAATATTACGGATTATGCTTGGGATGGGAAAGATGAATTTGGCGATCAGCTTGCCAATGGTGTTTATTTATATAGAGTAGTAACGACCTTGCGTGGTGACGATATAGAAAAACGTGAAAGTGGTGCCGACCAATATTTCAAAAAAGGATTTGGCAAAATGTTTTTAATTCGATGATGAGATTTTTCTTTTATATTTTGTATATTTTTTTTACTACAAAAAATGTTTTTCCACAATCATCTTTCTCCAAACTTTCTCGCCCCGAAAAATGCTGGGCGATTTCCCATTTAATAAAAGCAAAAAAAGCACAAACTATTACCAAGCAAGTTCAGCTAGTTGTAGATTCCGTAAAACGTTCAAATAGTATTGGTACGGATAATAATGGAGGTAAATTGGATGCCTTTAAACATGCGTATTGGATGGCTTCCCTCGCTATTGAAATTGGAAGAAATCAAGCCTTAAAACTGGGAAACGCTCACGAAAAGGGCAATTATTTACAATTTAAAAAACGATTGCTGGAAGATACTTTTTTGCCCGATTCGGTTAGCTCTGTAATGGATTTAAAAAACAATGAATTTGGAGTTTCTGTTGTTGCAAAATGTCAGAATCTTTCTTCAACAACAATTCAAAAAAAAATAATGGATGGATTTGCAAATGGAAAATTGAGTACCATCAAAAAGGATGAAGAAGGAAATTTTCTAACTTGCGAAGGAGGAATCATTTCTTTGAAAGAATGGACTGGCAAATGGGGGATTCCTAAATGCATTGAACCTTCCCTCAATCATTGATTTAGTGGTTATATCATCTTAGTATAAATAAAATTATATAGAATATGGATCTCATTTTAACTGAAGTAGTATCTTTGTAAAAATTTTTTTTTGAAAAAATATCACTTATATCTATTATCCATATTGTCGGGTTTACTATTGGCTTTTGCTTGGTTTCCTCACGGTTGGGTTCCCTTATTGTTTATAGCTTTTGTCCCCCTGCTATTTGTTGAATACACAGTTTATACTAACCAAGATAAATTTAAAACGAAAACAGTTTTTTTTACTTCATTTATTGCATTTTTTATTTGGAATATTTTAACCACTTGGTGGTTGAAGAATGCTTCCTGGGAAGGAGCTGTAATGGCTGTGTGTTTGAATTCATTATTTATGTCTCTCGTTTTTTTATTTTTTCATAAAATTAAAAAACGAATAGGAGTAAAATGGAGTCCGCTTATTATCATTTCTATCTGGATAACGTTTGAATTTTTATATCATGGCGACCAATTAACATGGCCCTGGTTGACACTTGGTAACGCATTTGCAGATAGTGTTAGTCTTATTCAATGGTATGAATACACGGGAGTGTTTGGTGGAAGTTTATGGGTGCTCATCATTAATTATTTAATTTTTTCTTGTCTTACTAGCGCCTTCACAAAAAAGAAAATAATTGGCTTGGCTTTATTTATTTTAGTTCCCATAGGAATTTCAATACTTAGTACATTCAATGTTGCTACATTTCTGCCTAAGGAACAGCACAAAATAGTAATCGTGCAACCCAACATTGATCCATACAACGAAAAATTTTCCGGCTCTTATGAGCAACAACTCGACAAAATGTTGAAGTTGGCTTCCGAAAAAGTAGACTCCACAACCGAATATGTTATTTTGCCCGAAACCGCTTTGATAGAAGATATTTGGGAAGATGAATTGGAACAATCCAGCTCCGTAATTACGATTAAAAAATTCCTAAATAATTTTCCTAAACTTAAAATGGTTATCGGAGCATCCACTGCTAAAACATTTCGTCCGGGAGAAAAATTATCGCCAACTGCTCGTAAATTTTACAATGCCGATGCGTATTACGATGCGTATAATACTGCTCTGCAAATTGATAACTCTAATAATATTCAACAGTATCACAAATCAAAATTGGTTCCCGGTGTGGAGCAAATGCCTTTCCAATTCATTTTTAAACACCTGGATAAATTTATTCTCGAAATGGGTGGCACAAGTGGAAGCCTAGGAACTCAATCCCAAAGAACAGTTTTTACTGCTTCTGATAATGAAAGTGTGGTGGCTCCGGTTATTTGTTACGAAAGTGTGTATGGCGAATACGTGACCGATTATATAAAAAAAGGAGCAGACTTTATTGCTGTCATTACAAACGATGGATGGTGGGGTAATACTCCCGGACATGTTCAGCATTTGAAATTATCACGGTTAAGAGCAATTGAAAATCGCAGATGGGTAGTGCGTTCCGCTAATACAGGAATTTCCTGTTTTATTAGTCCTTATGGTGATGTTTCTCAAGCGACAGAGTATTGGGTTCCAGCTTCTATTTCGGGAACTATTGAGTTCAATTCTAAAATTACTTTTTATACTCGATTTGGTGATTATATTGGGCGTATAGCAATGTATGCAGCTTTTTTATTGATTATTTATTCATGGTTAATCCGGTTTAAAATTATTAAAAAAGCGTAATTTTCCAGTCAATTTTAGATTTTTTGAATTTTAGATTTTTTGAATTAACCAACAATCTAGAATTCTAAAATTCTACAACTCTAGAATTTTTAACATGAAAACAGGAATACTTTTAATAAATCTAGGCACACCTGATAGCCCAAGTACTGCAGATGTTAGAAAATACCTCACACAATTTTTGAATGACCCTCGTGTGATTGATATCAATCCTGTTTCGCGTTTTATTTTGGTCAACGGCATCATTGTCCCTTTTCGTACTGCTAAATCGGCTAAGTTATATGAACATATTTGGACGAAAGAAGGCTCACCACTTTTAATAAATAGCATAAAACAAAAAAAATTATTGCAAAAAGAATTATCTGACTACGCAGGGGCTTCGTTAGACAAGGGAAACGATTTTGTTGTTGAACTAGGCATGCGTTATCAAAATCCTAGTTTAGCATTTGCAATTAGTAAATTGAAAGAAGCCAATGTGACTAAAATAATTGCTGTTCCCCTTTATCCACAATATGCTACATCAAGTACTACTTCTTCCATCGAAGAAACAAATCGTATTTTAAAAAAATGGAAAAATCATCCTCCAATTAAATTCATCGATAATTTTTTTGATGATGAAGGGTTTATAAATGCTTGTGTGGATAAGGCATTGCAATACAAGCTTGACCGGTACGATTATTTTGTGTTCAGTTATCACGGTTTACCTGAAAGACAAATTACCAAAGCATCAAAAGAATTTAGTGATGGTTCCTGTAAGTTAGGTTCCTGTTGTGATGTAATTACTGATAAAAATCGCTTGTGTTACAGAGCCAATTGTATTGCAACCACAAAAGCACTTGTGAAACGTTTGAACATTCCAGAAGGGAAATACAAAACAACTTACCAGTCGCGTTTAGATGATAAATGGTTAAAACCTTACAGCGACAAAGTTGTTGAGGACTTAGCCAAAGAAGGGAAGAAAAATATTTTGATTTTTTCACCTGCATTTGTGGCCGATTGCCTCGAAACAATTTATGAAATAGGAACCGAGTATGATGAAATTTTTAAAGAACACGGTGGTGAAAAAGTAACCTTAGTTGAAAGTTTAAATGATTCACCCATTTGGATAGAAGCCTTGAAAAATATGGTTTTAAGGACAAAGTAAAAATGTGAGACAAAAAAACTCCCCCGAGTATTCGGGGGAGTTTTTTTTTGAATTTTTATAATACTATTTTATTTTAACAAAACGTTTTTGTGAAAGCGGTTTTCCATAAACATCTTTAAGAGATAAATAATAGATTCCTTCACTAAAACTGCTAATATCAATACTTCTTGTGGAATTGTTTTTGCCCTTTACTGAAAAATTTGCTTCTGTAAATACCACACGCCCAGTAACATCAGTTATCTGAATGTCTACCAACTCCTCTGCTGAGTTACCAGAATAGATAACAATTTCATTTGTGGAAGGATTAGGGAACAAAACATATTCGGTAGGTGGAACATATTCTAGTGTAACAATCTTAGGAGAATACTTAGCGTGTCCATCAAAATCAGTTTGTTTTAATCTATAATAGTTAACTCCTACAATGGGATTTTTATCTACCAGTTGGTAGCTAAGAACTTCTGTGCTAGTTCCTGCACCATCAACTATTCCAATGCTCTCAAAAGTGTAACCATCTGCAGAACGTTCAACTGTAAAATAATCATTGTTTGTTTCAGTAGCTGTGCTCCAACGTAGAACATTCTCTTTCCCTACATTTTCTCCAGTAAAATAAAGAAGCTGAACTGGAAGAGGGTTTACAGTTACTGTTGCCGATTTCGAACCAAATGTAAATGGACTAAATGCTGTTAATACATCTGAGGTAACTGTTCCTGCTCCACTTCCTGCACATGATCCTGTGATACCACCTACAATTGTATTACTTCTGTTTTCCCATGCCGACCCATTCCATCTCGCTACAACCAAGTCGCCACCAGGAAGTGGCGCACAACTATTAATTCCACTACTTGCAGCATCTTCCCAATACAATGTTAAACTAGCATTTCCAGCACCAGCAATTCTATCGCATTGCCAATATTCAATAGCGCTTACATTGTAAGTAAGAACAGGAGTTGGTGTTGCCGCCAATGTTAAATAATCTGTATAAGGAGTATAAAAATATTGTGCTTGAAAAGTTGATACAACAGTTGGTGCTGTCATTGCAATCCTTGCCCATCTATTAAATGCATCTCCAACCGGAAATACAAAAGCAGTAGCTCCAATCTTTTGCATCGGTCCATCAACAAAACTAGAAGCGCTTCCTGATGTTGCTATTGAACCAGCGTTCATCGTTAATATTGGAGAAGCTGCTGTATATAAAATACCACTAGTAAGAGTTAAAGTCCCAGAAATAACCATATTGCTATTGGCGGTTCCTGTTAAAGTAAGTCCTGAACTAGTATTGTTCATTACTACATTTGTTAGTGAATGTGTTCCTGTTGTATTGTTAAATGTTTGTGGAGCCACGCCATTGAACTCTATGGTCGGACAATTTATCAATGTAACATTACTTGCGGTATTAAAATTGCCACCCACTTTTAAATAAAAGCTTGCAACATTAAGAATGCTGGTTGCATTAGAAGTTGTAAAGTTTCCTGCAATATCTAAATTAGCAGCCAAAACAACACTTCCACCGGTTTTTGTGATTGTTAAATTCCCGAAACTATTTGTTCCGGTCACATTTCCAGAAATAGTGTGAACTACAGCAGCATTGTTAAATAATATGGTAGAAGTGGGGTCAGCAATTAAAGTACCATTATTCGTGAAATTTCCACAAACCGTTAAGGTAACACCCGGATTAATAGTTAAGGTTGCTCCGGCATTAATTGTTAAATTTTTTACACTTGAACTTGCTGTAATAACTGGTTGAGCCCCTCCTGCTGCAATTGTAGCATCAATTGCACAAGTTGGTGCACTACATGCATTGCTCCAATTGCCTGGTTGATTCCAACTTGTACTACTTGTTCCAGCCCACGTTATTGAAGTGGTTGTGCCTGTTAACGCTATTGGTGCGGGTGACCCACCAAATACTAAAGAGAAACCGGCAACGTAATCGTTTGCAAAATTTGATATAGAAAGAACATAAACTTCACCATTCACGACAGGTTGTTGCGCCATGTAAGCACTTGCAAATCCAGCCGGATAAGCAGGGTTATTTATTCCGTTTGCTGCACCATAACAGCCTGTAACTCCCAAGCCGCTATAATTACAACGAACTGCAGCAGCACCAGCGGCAATACCAGCACATGTAGTTGCTCCTGCTCCGGAAATTTTCCATAGGGCCCAGTCATAATCTGTTTCATCACCTACAACTGCGTAACCAGGATTCATAAGCCCAGTAATAGGATTTGGATTTCCATAATCATTTGGAACAATATCGAAAGTTAAATTTCCATTTAAATTAATATTGATTGTGTACCACACAGAACTTCTTTCTCCCGAAGCTAAGCATGTACTTGCAGAAGTAAAATCACAAACATTACCCCAACCAAAATAACCTGGATTACCCACCGACATAGTAGCACTACAAACTGGGTTAGAAGCAATACAATCTTGCCCCGGTACAGATGGCCAAACAGCAGCTCCATTATTTCCATCTATTGCCAGAATTGAAAATGTTCCGGCAGAATTGGCATAACCATCCACACGTATGTACAAGGTAGTCCCTGCAGCTGCAACATTATTTAATAAGAGTTCAGAATTTTGATACGCAGTACCACCACCACAAACAGGGGCATCATCATTACAATTAATATATGTAAATGCAGCTGCACTTGCACAATTAGTTGTAGTATACACAGCTATTTGAGTGTTCAATAAAGACAATGGAGTGGTTCTAATATACACGTCTCCCGAAGCAGGAACTACAACAGAAAACCAAACCGTATTTAGTGTTCCTGTGCTCCAACATACAGGTACGCCAGGCTCTCCAGAAGAAGTGGTACAAGTATTATCTCCGTTTGAGGCGATACCCAAAGTGAGAGTAGTTGCCCCACAAGCAGCATCATTCGCAACGCTTCCACCTACTGAACTAATTGCAATATCATAGTTCACTGTCAAAGGACCGGCAAAATTATCTACAACAAAATAATAAGTTCCGGCAATAGGAATATTTATATCACCAGAAAGTATTCCCGCCACTGCTCCTCCATAACTGCCTATACAAGTGGTACCTGGAGCATCTGGACAACCATTGTAAACCTGGAAACCAATCGAATTATCATTAGCATTAGAAATTACAACTGAAATACAACCTGCCGAACCTATTACTGCCTTGTAAACTTTATCAGAGCCGGATTCGAAACTTGTACCACAAGAGGAAATGCTTGCATTCGTATAATCATCATTCATACACGCGGTGCTTTCACCAACTTTATTATATGGTAAAGCAATGTTGACAGGATTTGCACAAGTTTGTCCTGTTGTTGGAATAGCAACAATGTTTATATTGTCAATAGCTCCTGGAGGGTCAGTGCCTATTGTTCCATCGTTCCTCCAACTGAAAATTAATCGCATAGTGCTTCCACCACAACTAGGAAGAGCATAATTAAAAGTTTGCCAAGTAGTTTGATTATTAAAAATATAACTTCCCAACTGATAGGCTCCAGGAACTTGCGTACCTGCTACAGGCGAGTAGGTTGTTGGAGCAAGGAAAACAGAAACATAGTCACAACAGCTTTCACCAAGTCCCTTCCAGTCAAAACCCAAAGAAGTGGTCATGCCAACTGGCAATGATACATCCTTGTAAAAATGCACGACAGAAGCAACAGCCGGATTATAGTTATTATTTGTTCCAGTATTGTTTATGTACATTGATTGTGTTCCGCCATTACTTGTAGCTGAGCCAAGAATCCATTTGTTTGGCTGAGCACCATTTACAATAGTCCAATCCAGACAACTTTCAAAACCATCGGAAATGGGAGGTGTTGTTGAAGATCCAGCAAATGTAGCGCCTGTAGTGAAAGACCATGTGGTAACACAAGCACCTGGTCCTGCTGTATTTCTCGGAACAATTTTCCAATAATAGGTTGTACTTGGCAATAATGTTCCGGGATTATAAGACAGCGCTGTTTGATTCACCACAAATGGTGGTGAAGCCGCAGTCCCAAAATAAACATCATAACTGGTAGCAGGATTACAAGCAGTAACAGTAGGAGCTGTCCAATTCAAAATAGCATTTATACCACAAATAATTCCAGTCGCGCCATTAGCTGGTGAAGTATAGGTTGCGCAACCTGGAACCGAAGGTAGTGAGATGCTCATATTGTCAAACCCAATATCAGTAACACCATAATCACCTGTGGCTCTGAAGCGGATAACACAAGTAGAAGAATTTGAAGCAACACTTACCGTTTGTGAAGCCCATCCGGTTGTAGTAGCTAACGATGTCAACGTTGTAGGAAAGGTGGCGCCCCCATCAGTGGAAAGGAGAACATCTAAAACATCAGAACCACTTGTGTTGATATAATCAAAGCAAAGTGATTTTGTTCCTACAGGACTTAAATTTATATAAAGATCTAATGAGCCTTGAACTCCCGAAGTAACATCATAGCTATGAAAGCGAGCTGAATAGGTTCCTGCAGTTGAAGTTGGGGCATATACTCCACTATTGCTACTCCATACTGCACCGGCAATGCCATCATCATTTCTTCGCCAGGATGGGTTTCCTGTTTTTGGTGTATTCGACCAAGACGCATCCGGTCTTTCTCTAACATCGCACACACTTATCCAAGGTCCTTCAAAACTTTGCGCATATGGAATAGTAGCATATGTGGGAGCACCAGTAATAGTTACTAAAACACTGCTGGAATTTGCTGATCCTGCACAAGTAATTATTCTTCTGTAATAGGTTGAACTAGCAGGAGTCACGCTTAAAGTTGCCGCAGTGGCACCGCCTATATTAGTCCAAACAACGTTATCAGGAGAAGATTGCCATTGGTATGTTAGTCCGCAACCAGTTGTACTACCCGTGACCGTTAAGGCTGAGCTACTTCCTCCGCAGACACTTGCCGGTGTGGCTACAGCGGTTCCTGCTGTAGGTGTTCCTGAACAAGCGGCAGGAGGTGTAAATCTATAAACCTGGTTGGTTGCAGGTTTTGAAGCTAAAGAATTAGCTTCTGTAAC
The DNA here is from genome assembly GCA_023251805.1 of Bacteroidota bacterium. Taxonomy (GTDB): domain Bacteria; phylum Bacteroidota; class Bacteroidia; order 2-12-FULL-35-15; family 2-12-FULL-35-15; genus 2-12-FULL-35-15. The sequence goes on from JAHEYB010000034.1 coordinate 16,563, forward strand.
AGTTGAAACAGCGGGTGCTCCGCTTACATCTTGAAGAGAATAAAATTGACCTGAACTAGTTCCTGAAACACCAATGGATGCTGATGCTAAAGCAGTAACTTGATTAGTTGCCGAACCATTTCTGAGATAAACAAATTCTATTACATTGGTGGTTTCATATAATCTTGCTTGAAAACCAACGGCCCAAGTAGTTCCTGCATAAGTCCATTCCATCTGCCCCCACTCAACAGTAAGAATTCTACTTCCAGCTACTCCTGTTGTTTTGTAATTAACTGTGCTGCCAGCTCCAACAGCCAAATCGTCCCATAGAGGCGCAATCATTGGTCTGTCAGCTGAAGTATTAAGATTATTAAATGCGTTCGTACCAGCAACAGCAGTATTTAAAGTTAACCAACCATTAGAAGAAGCTTTAAAGTTAGTGTAATTGACACAATCATATTGAAAAGTAAATCCAATAGGAGTGGAAGCTGAAATAGCATCATCAACACCCGCTGCGTGTAACACAGTTGGAGCAGCATTTGCGGTATAAGTTCCTGCTAGGGCTGTAACTGTAAAATTAATTTGCCCAAATACGGAAATAGAATTTAGTAATGTCGCACAAAGTAATGAGAGTAGTAGTTTTTTCATTCAAATTTAGTTTAGTTTTTTAAAATCATTTTGCAGCATCTATTGGAGCAGTTGGAAATTGAATGCAACTGGCCATAATCTCAGCAAAAGTGATATTTGTTTTTACCTTGGCTTTATAGCTTGGATGCAATTGTTCTACAACCTTGCAAATTTGCTCCGGTGCTGAAATTTTATCAATATCATAATTTATCAGAAAAATTTTGCTGTATTCACAATAAGCAACAAGAACAACTCCATCAATGGTCGCTAGTGCATTTTTAACTTCGGTGTAATTTTTTGTTGTAACTGTAGACACTTCCAACACTAAGTTAGTCATAGCGGGGTTGTGTTGCCCGAACATGCTCAAGCTCTTAAAAGATATAAAGAGAATGAAAGCTGCTTTTAAAATGGTGTTTCGCATAGTTAAATTTTTATAACTTATTATAGAAAATCGCTTTTTAGTAAAAGGTGTTGCTATTGATAAATCTTTCTTATAATTTGTATAAGATTCATGTCCATAAATATAAATAAAAAATTGAAAAAAAGCAAATTATTGGATAATTATATATTTTGCTATGATAAAAAGTAAGAATGTTCCGATGAATCCATTTTATACAACTATTCAATGTGGCACTACCATTGATTTTAATTTGCCATCAACATCTTTAATTATTCGCTCAATAAAAAATGAGAATAAGCTTAAGTATATAAGCCAGTAGTGGGGTCAAAATAAAAATTCGCTTAGATTGTTCATCAAGCGAATTTTTTTGAAAAATGGATTCAATTAGATTTATTATACCAAAGAATACATACCAGACTAGCTGACACTCTTTGGAACAATAATACTTTTTCTGATGGCAGCAATCTTTTCAGATATTTGCTTTAGCATGTCATCAGAAACTGTAATTGGTTCAATGCTCTTTTTGCTTGGATCCGTATCTTCTTTGTATTTTATTTCTATTTTATCATAAACGGTTTTTAGGTCGGCAAGTTGTGCAATAAGCTCACTCATCCCCGCTTCGTCTTTGTATGCAGGTAAAATAATGACAAGATTATCTAAAAATAGCTTTTGTTCACCTACTAAACTTGCTAAATTCTTGTCTTTCGTTTGTATAGAAGAACATACATAAAGCCCTTCGATAAAGCTACCTGTAAGAATAAGAAATGCTTCATTTTTTCTGTCACTACTTATTAAATTATCATGGATATTTCCAAAAGAATTTAATGTATAATGTTTAACAGAATCATTATTGTTGATGTTTTCTTTAAAAGACTTAAGTGATGAAGCGTTAACGGGTCCGATTATTTTTAATTCATCAGCAAGTTTAATGGAAGTAACAAAATAATTGAGAGAAGTTTGTCTTTGTTCATACACATTAGCATAACCAAGATCAAAAGCATACATTCCTAAAGTTAATGTTTTTGAAAAATTATTGGCGCTGCCATTTGTTGTTGGACAAAGCAAGTTCTCATAATATTTCGGACAAATTCGCTTGATAGCAGATGCTACTTGCATGGGAGCAGGTAAGGATAAAAGTTCTGATGATTTTGCGGTATCTGTGTTTACTAAACCAGACTTTGCAACACTGTCTGTGGCCATTGTGGTGTTTCCCGATTCTGAATTGCTTCCACATGAAACAAAGGTAATTAATGCCAGTAATGACACAAAAAGCAACAATGGGTTGAGAAGTAGTTTTATCATAATTTTTTAAATTAGTTCGCATAAATGTAAAAAAAATTCGGCTAGCACCATGTGCTGAACCGAATTTTTTCTTAAATAAGAAGTATTAGGTTACAAATGAATATTAGGATTGTCAATTAGTACCGGAGCGTCCGAACAATCACGAGCATCATGATTGTAAGCAGCAACACAAGATTGAATTTTCCCTGGAGGCTGATTGCCTTTACCAACAATATAAATACTATTACCACTGTACATAATAGTAAATTGAACTCCATTTCCTTGAAGGCAGAGTTTTAAGCTGTCAACAATCTCATATGAACAAAGACTTTGAGCAAAATTCGCTTGTAAGCCCAGAAATAAAGCAATAAGAAGTATGTATTTTTTCATATTTTTCTTCCTTTAGTTTTTTATGTTTTTATTTGTCTTTACTTAATTATTTTTGAAATATGTTTATTTACTTTTCAAGAGTTTCGATTTATAAACATTGTTACCGGCAGTTAAAGTAATGTAAAACAAACCGTCCGGCTGTTCTCCTAAGTCTATGCTGGTAACATTTTCACCTTTCACACAATTAATTGTTTTTGAAATAATTAATCGACCTCTGGTATCGTAAACATTTACATTTGCACTTTCATTGTTCTCACAAAAGTATATAACGTCCGACATACTTGTTGTAGGGTTTGGCTTAATTGTAAAAACTGCGTTTACACTTTCTATTGTAACACTTACTATTCCCGAATAAGAAACGCTACCATCAAAATCAGTTTGTTTTAATCTGTAATAATAAACACCTTCTTTTACATCTGCATCATTCATTCCATAAGAAAGGGTATAACTACTATTTCCACCGCTGGCTTTTGAAGGAACTTTTTTGATTGAAGCAAAATTTTCGGCATCCACCGAGCGCTCAACATCAAAATAATTATTATTTACCTCAGTAGCAGTATTCCAAGTAACATCCACACTTTGACCATTATAATTTGCAGTGAAATTTAATAGCTCAATTGGCAATGGATTAGTTGCTAAACTTGCCGACACGGAAGCAAATGTAAACGGACTAAAACTAGTGACAACAGCTGAAGTGCGTATACTTCCGGCAGCAACTCCTCCTGTCATTGTTCCACTTCCATGATCCTGCCAAGTTGCACCATCATATCTGGCAACATGTAAATCACTTGTAAATGTATTGATACCACTAAATGTTCCGGATTCCCAATATAAAGTAACAAACACGTTGGATGCTCCTACAGTACGGTCGCATATCCAGTGTTCCATTGAACTAACATAATAATTAGGAAGAGCAACAGGTGTAAGCGTACCATACGGCACAGCATTGTAAATTGCAGTAAATGCATCTGTTGCAGCACCCGGAGCGCTAATTCCCAAACGAGCCCATTTTGTGCCATCACCAAGAGGGAAAACAAATGCAGCATTTCCAACTTTCTTCATCCAACCGTCCACATAACTAATTGCGGAACCGGCAGTTGATGTCCCTCCATTTAAAACTGTAAGTAAATTAGTAGCTGTGGTATATACAATACCATCGGTTAAAGTTAAAGCCCCCGATACGTTCGCAGGCGTAGAAAGTGTTAATCCTGTAGCACTTGTATTATTTATTGTAAGATTAGCAAAAGTGGAGGTACTTGACCCACTTATAGATTGGGCTGCAGTTCCAACAAATATTACGGTAGAACCTGCAGCACAAGTGATGGTACCATTGTTTATGAAATTACCACAAATAGATAATGTACCGCCAGCATTTACCAAAAGAGTGGCACCTGCATTAATGGTTATATCTTTACAGAACACAGCTGTAGTAATGGTGGCATTGGATGCCGATACAGGAATTGTAATATTGTTAGTACAAGTGGGAACAATGCAAGAGCCCCAATTGTCGGTGTTTGCCCAAGCAGTGGTTCCGCCAGTCCATGTCATTGGAGACGAAGCATCTATACAGCATGCTTGTACGAAACCATCTGTAGCAGCAATATCAGCCATACATCCGATACTTGTCCAGCTACCAATTTCACCATCCGCATATGTTTTAACGTTTACTTGTAAGTCGCTTGAACTTGCCGTACACAAAGCAGCAGTCGCTCTGGTTGTTAATCGAAAACCTACATTCCACGACAAAGCAGCATACGCCACAGCATCGCAACCTGTGGTACAACCAAAATGTCCCCAACTATTACCAATACAACCATCGCCCCAATCAATATCTGTATTTACACCCGAACAAGCCGCTCCCGGATTATCATTGCAATAAAACCAGCCTCCCGTTGGGTTAATATTGGCACCGGTAACATTATGAGTAACAGCTGCAGTCCACCACGACCATGTGTCGCTTAAGTCTCCCGCAGCAGGTACCGGATTAGTAGTAATAACAAAAGAAGCAGGATCCCAGCCACTGCCCCATGATGGAACAATACCTGCAAGCCAGTTACAAGAAGCACCAATATCCCAACCTGTAATAGTATAATCAAACTGAACAGTAGTTCCCGGAGGGTATGTTCCGGCAGGATAAGTAGCATTAACTGTAGGTGCCGGAGTAGCATTTAAGTTATCACCAATATTACAAGCACTATTATCCACATATACACCTTGAGTTACGCAAATGCTAAAAGTGGCAGTTGCACCATTGGAACCCGAACCGGAAGAAACTGTCCAGTAATAGGTTGTTCCGGGAGTCACAATTAAGTTGTAGTTAACAGGAGCAGGACCACAAAATGAACCCGCAACGGCTAATCCGGAACAAGGCCCTGTAGATGATACCACAACTAATTCAACGTTACCAGCAAAACCTGCACCAAGTGAATTAATCACAAAATTTAATTGGGTCTGTCCGGCAGCCGGTGTACCAGTATACCAAACTTCAGGATGATTTCCGGATTGACATCCGATTGTTCCCGCCCAGTCATCCGTTGCTCCACTTAAAGTAGATGCACAACAAGTTCCATTTAATGCCGGAGCCCAAGCTCCGCTACAAAAATTATTACCAGTTGCGGTGCAAGGAACAGCACCAACAGTCTCAACAATAGTTATATCATCAATACCAATATTAATTGAACCGCAGGCCCCTCCACCTGTTCCCATCATTTGAAATCCAACATATTTTGACTCGTTTGCTCCACAAACCCAAGACGCAGTAAATGATACGTAAGCGGTGGAAAGAACATTGTTAGAGCCAGAACTTAATAGAATATCTCCACCGGTTGAGGCTTTCATGGCGGCATTTGTAGCAGTTAAATTTTTATAAATCTGTAACTTACCTGTACAAGCCATTGCCCTTGAGTAAACAGTTATAGTATAGGTATTTCCAGCCGTAAAGTTTAATAAAGGAGTAATGGCACAACCATCGTATGTTCCGTTTGCTGTAAATCCTCCTCTCCATGTACCTGTTCTAGCTAAAGAGTTTATCCTTGCAGCAGTACCTGTTGTACTACTATACGTTAAAACAGCATCCGCTGCTTCAAAGCCAGAAGTAAAAATGGTGGTTTGAGATATCCCGGAAATTGGCAATGCTAAAAACATCAATGCAAATGCAAAAAATGCAAGGAGTGTATTTAGTTTTTTTGGAGTAATTTTATTCATACTATTTAGAATTTTAGCAGTTTTAAAAATGTGATTTTATTTAGGTTGTGCCGCATTGTCTGGCACAACAATGGGATTACCGTCAGCCGGTTTTGCATCAGGCACTAAAATTTCCCCATCTGATTTTATTACTTCGGTCGTATAAACTTTTTCACCAACCCCTGGACCTTTTCCGTCAATGTATTTGGTAGTCCCTTTCTCTTCAGCCATAGGTTGGGTAGTTGATATCAATGTTTCACTATTTTTTACAATAGTAACTTTGTGTTCAATAGGTTTCACACTTGCAGGTGAGGCCGGAGCAGTATATGGTTTTTTGTCTTCAACCGACTGAGAAAATGAAAGCTGACAGAAGCATACCAAAACAGCTGAAAACACAAGTGATTTATAAGGAGGAATCATTTTGAATAGTTTTTAAATTAATTGAAATAATATCATGTGTAAGGATAGACGAAAGTTAATCAAAAAAGTTGCATTTAACAATCAATTTCGACTAGTTTCTTGTTTCTGACGACCAATTTTGTTCTTTTATGAAAACAGGGTAGATTTAGCGTCCAATTTTCTCTTTCACTAGTTATTCACTAGCTTTTTTTAGGATAAAGTTCAAAAATTCACTTTAAAAAATGTATTTATTTTTCAATACATTTGATGCACTATTTTACTTAAATGAAGGAAATTAATTTATTAAAAACCTGGTTTGTTTATCCTGTTTTGCTAATTGAAGGAGCATCATTAATGGGTGTAGAGTTGGTGGGAGCAAAGTTGGTCGCTCCCAGTTATGGAAGCTCCATATATGTTTGGGCAGCGGTGCTGTCGGTTACACTTGCAGCACTTACCCTTGGTTATTTCACTGGTGGAAAACTTTCCATGAGAAATCCCACTGAAAAAATGCTTTTTATTATCCTAACCATGGCAGCGATAGCAGTTATTATTATGCCCTTTACCGGCAAAATAATTATGTATTCTACGCTTGATTTTGATTTGCGTTTAGGAGTAATAATATCTTGCATAATTTTTTTAGCGCCACCACTGTATTTGTTCGGAATGGTGGGCCCAATGGTGGTTAGACTTGCTTCAAAAAGTTCAGATGAAGTTGGAAAAACAGCGGGAAGGATTTATTTCTTTTCAACAGTTGGAGGTATTTTAGGAACCTTTATTTATGGCTTTTATTTGGTCCCTCAACTAGGAATTAAAACCACAATTTACCTTACATTCACAGCATTGAGTATTCTTCCAATAGCATTTTTATACCAATACTTAGTAAGAAAATGAGCCATCAGCTTTTGGAAGCCGGTTCTAAAAATTAACACCAGTCATACGTTTTAATAGCAATTCTTTTATTGTTTGATTTCTATAATAAATACTGGTTTCTTTATTTAAAATATCCAATTGAGGCAAATCATCTGTAAGAATAAATGCTTCGCTTGTATTTACCGGTTTTAAACCGACTAAAAGGTCACGACTTCCAAATTTTTCGCAGCATTTATTTTGTCGGCCCGGAATAAATTTTTTCATATCGGGTGGAGTAATTAAAGCAACAAATACTTTATCGTCTTCTAATCCCGGTTTTGGAATAAATTCCTTCACAACATAACCGGCCGATTCCAAGGTTTTACAGATGGATCTGGATGCAAGTAGTTTTTTGCCTCTATCAGTATAATGAAAAAATACAAATGACTGATTGTCTTTCAGTAATCGCTTCAATTCTTGAAAAGCTTCTGTTGTAAATAAATGCGAAGGCTGAATTTCACCTAACGCAATATCAAAAACAATGATGTCGTATTTCTTAGAAGTAGTATTTATGAAATGACGCGCATCGTCAATAGAAATAGTTACTTTAGAAGTATCTAGTCCGAAAAATTTTTTAGAAACAAGGGGCATTCTTTCATCCAATTCGCACACATCTACATTAAACTTTAAGTCAATAAATTCCTTTACCAAACTTCCACCTCCCATTCCTAAAATTAATGCATTGCTTCCTGCAGGCTTAAAGCTACTCGTCACAGAAATGCGATGAACATAAAGTCCATTTGAAATGCCTGTTTTTATATCTTCATTTGTTTGTGAAATACCATTTACGTATAACATTTTATGATGATCACCATGATAGTGATCAATTACAGTTACCTGACCAAGCAATCCCTCCGTTTCGTATAAAATTTTGTGCATTTTAAAAACAGTTTTCGTCTTACTAAATGTAAAAGTTGAAACCATTCCCAAAACCAACATTGCCAGTCCTAATGCAGCTGAAACAAAAACAAATTTTTTCTCTCCTTTTTTTCTCGACATCGCTATCAGTATAATTCCTAAAAAAGAAGTTAGCAAATAAATGGGAGAGGAAATTCCAAAATTAGGGATGATAAAAAAGCCAAGAAATAGGACTGAAAATACTGCTCCCAAAGTTGAAGCGGCATACACTATTCCTGTAGAATTTCCCGCATCTTCTATGCCTTTTCCTGCATTGCCAATAAGTACAGGATTCATCATCCCAAAACAACAAATCGCAGGCAGTAAAAGTAATATAGAAGAAACAATGCTTCCTACATAAATACTGTTACTGGAAAACAATAAAATAATTTTTGTTGAAAGTATAGGTATTAAAAGCAGTAATATGCTTCCTAAGAAAATTATTCTGAATAGTATTGTTTTAGGATTTTTGTGAGTAGAGAATTTTCCTCCCAAGTAATACCCTAGCGCAAGTGCAAGCATTGTAATGCCTATAACAGATGTCCATACTTGTAACGATGTACCATAAAAAGGAGCAATAACTTTTGCTCCTAAAAATTCAACGCTCATTACAACTAAACCTTCAATAAATGCAAAGAAAAAAATAGCCGACTTGCTAAAACGCATATATAATAGTATTGAGAGTAAGGTATAGCAAAGATACTAAGAAAGAGGTAACTGAGTTAAGAAAACCAATCATAGGATAGGAAGAAGGTAATCCGCACAAAAGCTCCGATGAAAATTTTCATCGGAGCTTTTTGGTTTTACTGGTGGTATGGCATAAAATTTATTTTTTTGAAATAACAAGGCTATTTCTTATTGCGGTTAACTTATCTCCAATTTGCTTAAGTCCTTCTTCCGAAATAGCTAAGGGTTCTATTTTTTTAGTATTAATATCGGTTGTAGTACTATATGTTATTGTTATGCCTGCATAAATTTGATTTAGTTCTGTAAGTTCTGTAATCAAGTCATTAATTTCTTTTTTGTCCTTATAAACTGCTAAAAGTTCCAGTATGCTTTCTAAAAATAATTTTTGTTGTCCAATTACCTGCACAAGAGCTTTGTCTTTATTCTGATTTTGAATTTTAGAAGAAAGGTACGCTCCTTCTATAAAACTTCCTGTCAAAAGTACGTATGCATCATCTGTTCGATTATTATTGATAAGATATTCATGAATATTGTTAAACGAACGCAATGTGAAGAGCATTACAGAATCTTTGTTATTGCTATTGTCCCTATATCGCTTAACGTACCCCGGATCAAAAGCTCCAAGAATTCGCAATTCATCAGCTATTTTTGCTGCAGCGGTAAAATAATTTAGTGAGGATTGATTTTGTTCATACACATTTGAATATCCCAAATCGACAGCGTAGATTCCTAAATTAATTATTTTATTGAAATCAGATGTGAAGTCAGTTCTAATAGGTGAAGTTATTCCATCTATAAACTTTGGATTGGTTTTTTTAATAGCACTTGCTATTTGCATGGGGGCAGGAAGACTATAAACTTTTGTTTGTCCGGCACTATCCGCATCTTTTTTTTCTGCATCGACCTTGTTTTCTGTAATATTAGTTACATTGTCTGAGTTGCCTCCGCAGGAATTAAAAGCAATAAGCGCTACAAAAGCAATAGGCGCTACGTAAGAAGACTTAATTATTTTCATATATTTTTTTTGTCAAAGGTAAAAAAAATCTGACTATAGGTTGAGTGCAATTCACTATAACTATAGTCAGATTTTCTGTTTAATAAGAATGAATTATCTTGAGGCCTTGCCAACAATGATTTGTGATTGAAAAACAATAACGGGTGCTTCCGGACAAGCTCCTCTGTCGTTATTATAATGAACTAAACAGCTATTGATGTGGCCGGGAGGAGGATTTCCATAAGCATACAACAACAATCCGCCAGACCCATCATCAATAAGGTGATATGTGACACCAAATCCGGAAAGGCAGGCAGATAAATCACTTAGAGCTACATTGGCACAAGGAGCATAACCTCCGCCTCCGTGCTGAGCAAAATTCGACTGTAATCCTATAAATAACAGAATTACTAGAAATAGTTTTTTCATCATGTGGTAGTCCTCCTTAAATTTAGTTAATATTAGTTAATGATATTTCTGAAAATTAAAACTGATTAGCGATTTTGATAATATGATTAATGGATAAATACCTTTTTTGAGGTAAATGAAGTTCTGCTCTCGATAGAAATGAAATACACTCCACTATTAATATCAGTAATGTCTAATTGAAAACTATTTTTACCTTTTTCAACTACTAAACTTTTAGAGCTAATTTTTTTTCCTAAAGCATCAAATAATGTGGCAATATAATTTTCGGGAGAATTGCTATCTATGATAATTTCAATACTTCCAGCTTGATTATTAAATGCATTAATATTTGTGGCATTAGAAACGTTACAATTCTCCGCAGTAATAATACCAAATGTTTTTACATTTCCATTATAATCTGTCTGAGTCAAACGGTAGTAACTGATTCCATCATAAGAATTATAATCAGTAAAAGAGTAATTTAAAATACTAGTGCTATTCCCGGCACCTGCAACAACACCTGCGTCAATAAAATTTATCCCATCAATACTTTTTTGAATAGTAAAAAAATTATTGTTTGTTTCGGATGCTGTGCTCCAGTTAATAACAACATTGTTTCCTGAACAAATAGCTTCATTTGAGATTAGTTCAATTGGAAGTGGTGTTGTAAAATCAACCAAGGTCCATGCTCTATAAAAATCAGCAGCGGGAGCAATTGCACCGGAAACAATATTTGTGACAGTGTTTGCTGCCCCGATTGGTGGATAAACAAACCCATCCCAATCTCCAACAGCTGTGTTCCAACGTTGTGCTTTTAAATTTGCTTCCGCTAACGTATTGGGTGCAATATTTTCATTATCAACATAGGTAAAGCTAATATCAACTGCAGGTTTAGTAGCGTGATTTGCATCCAATATCCAAAAACGATCGGTCACTTTTGCCGAATTGTTGGCGGCAGGAACAGTCACATTCCCCATATTGGTTACCCCAGTAGGCATATATGTAGCGTTATCAAAGCTTCCTCCATCATATGTAGAAAAATCTATACGATTTGTTGCACTTGCTGTTCCTGCGGCAGTAATAGTTGCCGTGACAGGAATCTCAACTGCTTCAACATCTTCGTAAAAAGGAACAACATACGTTCCTATTGAATTACTTACAAGCCAACGCACAATATTTCCTTCAGCTTCAGAAATAATCCTTCCTCCTGTTCCCGTTTGAACAATTCCCGTTGATGCACTATTGCCTATAACTAAATAAGCACTATTGGAAATAACAATATAACCATCGTTATCCATAACCAGTTGCTGTGAAAACGAACAAAAGGGGAGAACAAAAAGTATTAAAATAGAGAATATAAGATTGTTTTTTTTCATTTGTATTAAACTAGTTCAGAAAATAGTTTATTTTGTAATGTAAGCTAAAATTTCAATAATAAAACCACAAATGGTTTTCATTCCTTCATAATTAATTTTATTTGATTCATCTGTTGAACGATGATAATCTTCTGTTATTCCGGTTGTGAACGTAAATGCTGAAACCTTGTTTTTATAAAATATTGTAGCGTCAGACATCAATAATTGTTCATCATTATACAATAAGTTTAACCCTTTTGATTGACAAGCCTTTGTGGTTGTTAAAATTTTTTGAAGGTCTTTCCTGTTTTCAAATCCTCCTGTTTTCAAACTTTTAGAAGATTTATTTAATCTTCCAACCATGTCAAAATTTAATAGGGCTTTAATTTTTAAATCTCTAAAAAATATGCTTTCATAAAAAAAACCAGAACCATAAAGTCCAATTTCATGAGCAGAAAACATAACAAAAACATAGTTATACTTTTTGTTTTTCTGTTTTGTCAAGTGCTTAGCAAGTGCTAAAACCATTGAAACCCCTGAAGCGTTATCATCTGCACCATTATGAATTTCACATTTTTTTAATTGAATTACCTCCTTTGAAAGAGGTGAACAATTGCCTAAATGATCATAATGTGCTGCAATAACAATTGAACTATCTGCTTTGTTGTCAATCAAGCCAACAATATTATTGCACTTAATACCCCCATATTTTTCAATTGAATCAGGAAGAGTGAACGTTTGTAAAAAAGATTTTTTTGTTGAGTCGAAGAACTTTAATCCAAGTGATTTATATTCTTTGATAATAAAATCTGCTGATTCATCTATTCCTTTTTCACCAATTGACCGACCTTTCAAACTATCGCTTGACAAAAATTCGACAACACATTTCATGTATGGGATATTCTGACAAACTAAATTGTTTTGAAGAAGGATAAAAAATAAAAATATAAAAAACAAAGAACGAACGGTACTCAAAATAAAATGGTATTAAAATACTATTTAGTTGGTCTTGTTGGGATAAATTCTCCCTGAGTTCTTTCTGCAACTGTTTTAAGTCTTCCAACAGGTTTTGCCTTTGGAGCTTCCTGATTAAATACTATTTTACTTCCATTCCACCACATAGGTTTTCCCTCAATTGCCGGGTTATTTTCATCTACAATAAAATTCTTTAAATTAGTATCAAATTCAGTATCCATAATATCGGATGGTACTTCCACTTTGTCAATTCGTTTTCCGATTGCTATCCATGAAAATAAAACGTTTGAATTACCATTATTTAATTCGCGCACCCAGAAACCATTTTGCTCAACTTTTGAAATATACAATCCGTTACATTCTCCCATTGCAGAAACAGTGATAGTAGGGATGCTTTCTTTTGAATACATATTAATAAATGACTCTTCGAATTGTACAAAATGCTCACCGGAAGACAAGCTTGCAGAGCCATCGCTGTATATTTTTAATTCAGTTGAAGAATTTGAAAAAGCAACTGATTTTCCATTTGCTCCTTTAACAATATCTGCTTTGTATCCGGATGTATATTCATTTCCTAAATTATAGGAAGCCATAAGTTCACCAATCGTAATTTGACCAATTACCTGGCTATTTATGATCGAACCTAAAAAGTCGGAATAAGTTCCTGTACCAACTCCGGAAGTAGCACTGGAAGATAAAAACCCTGCCCCATTACCTGCTACTGCAGAGAAATAGGCTCCGAATTGCGCAGCCGCACTGCTCCTGTATCCAAGTGTCCCCCATTGTGTTGCCCCTCCGGACATTCCAAAAACAGCTCCGCATCTATTTACGTCAACGGTTTGGCCTGCTACTCCCATTGAATATTGTCGGGTTCCCGCCACCATTCCAAGTACTGAGTAATTAATTGTTGCTGTTCCATAACCTGTTCCGTTTGCTGCAGGCGCAATACTCAAGCCCCAAACAGAGCCCACACCTGCTACAAGACCAGTTGGGCCATCAAATTCATCCGCATCAAAACCAGTTGCAGCAGATCCACCATGCCAATATGTTCCATCATTAAAATAAACTCCCCTAAAAAGATTGTTGGTATTAAATTGAATATTTGCATTTTCCTGATTGCTTATTAATACGGAGGAAGCAGCAGCTGGGATTTCAATTTTAAAGCCATCTGTTGCAGCAGCATTGGCAGTAGTTGTATTCGTGATTCGGTAGGAAGCAGCAGCGGCCCCACCGTCAATATGCATTAAACCTCGCGGAACAAGTGTATTTACACCTACAAAACCAGTATTTAAAATTCGCATTCGCTCCAAATTATTTGTTGCGAAAACTAATGTAATGTTATCAGTAGTGCCAAGAAAATTATTATTTACAGCAACACCAATAGCAGAGGTAGAAGCAACTGTAGCTGCATTTCCTGTTATAGACCAACCTCCGGGAGTTAAATAACTCCATGCAGGAACAACACCAACGCTTGTATTATAATAAAAACCTTGCACACCGTCTGTTTGGTATACAATAAGACCTTGTGCCGCAATTGGAAGCGGATTCATTGCTGTTCTTTGCGCAAGCGTAACTCTTGGTATGAGCAAACCTTTGTTATTTCCAGCTCCTGCAGCAATATCTAACATGGAGGAAGCATTGGCTGCCGTTCCTGTTGAATTTACAGCTATGTTCTGCGCTAACGCGCTCTCATTCATAAGCAATAACGATGCTATTGAAACAATGATGATTGATAGTTTATTATTCATAATTGAAACAAGTGTTTAATTAGTAGTTGAATTTTTGAGCATAAATGGAAATGTTTTGAGTATAAACGGACGTTTATAAGGATGTTGCTTTTTGATTAAAGGTTGCATTAAAAGTCCGATTATCTACAAAAATAATAATTTATTCGATGAATACAACTTTTTTGTAGGCGAAACTATGAAAAATGCAAAAAATATGGCATATGAAATAGTACCAGAATTTGAATTTTCTTTCAAAAAAAGAGCCTTGCATTTTTTTGCAAAGCTCTTTTTTTGAGAATTATTTATTAAGACACTTTTTAATTGGAAAATGAAGAATTATTTTACAATTAATTTTTTGCTAACACTATTTTTACCCGATGAAGCAGTTATGAAATAGATGCCTGCAGATAAGTTTGTTGGAGTGGCCATAGCAAAATTAGTTGTATCACTACTCATTATAATTGTTTTAGAAACTTTTTCTTTACCGGTAACATCATAGATAACAACTAGTATCTCCTGACCAACAATTGCCTCCATTGCTACATTTATGTTTGAGCCATCTCCGGGGTTAGGAAAAACATTAAAGGAAAATTCATCATTAGAAATTGTATTGCTTATACTTTGCTTAGGAGGAGCGGTATTAAGATCTCTTATACCTACAAGCGGGGCTTCATTTGTTGAAGCATCTGTAGTAGAATGAGTATTTACAAGAGTAGAGTCTTGTGCTTGTCCTAGACATACACTAAGAGCAAAGGCGAGGAGAAGGATTAGTTTTTTCATGGCTTTAAAGTTTTATTGGTTATTACTGTACGAAGTAAGGAGATATCTGAAGTGCTTCAAAACCTATTGAATCAATAAAAAAACACATGTAAGAATTTTCAAGCGTTTGTAAACCAATAGCTACTAATTAATAAAAATTAAGCATGGTACAAATTGCGTAAACTCCTTTAGATAATAGCACTTCAGTGTCAATTTCAGTAATCTTCCTGTCTTTACAACAGTAATTATTTTTGAGAACAATTACTTTCCTGAAATCTCATTTATTGCAACAATTTATGGCCATATTAACTCAATTAATGATAAATAAGTTAAATTTCAAATAGTTGCAGAATTCGAAAATAAAAAAAACGTATATTTAATGCTATTGAGGCTGAGTAATAAAGAAGAAACTAATGAGGAACTTTTTTGATGATTTTGTCAATAATAAATTATTTGTAAAAAGTATTAGCAAACAAAAAAAATTGCATTTTCGTTTCAAATACATTTTATGAAGAAGTTCCCAATCACTCTTTTTTGTTGTCTTTCACTTTTGTTAGCTGGCTTTTCTAAAGAAACAAGTTCTAACGACTGGCAATTAAAGAAATTTGAAAACGGAATATCTGTCTATACACGCAGTACCGAAAATTCAAAATATAAAGAGCTAAAAGCTATTTTTCAAATCAAGACATCGCTGTCAAGCATTATTGCTTTGCTCAATGATGTTGAATCCTACCCGCAATGGGTGTATCGTTGTGAGACTTCGAAAATTCTAAGAAAAAATTCTGAAAAACAGTTGATTCGCTATCAAACAATTGTTGCCCCTTGGCCTGTTGATAATCGCGATGTTGTGGTAGAGGTGAATTCTTATCAAGATGAAAAAACAAAAATTGTGTATCAAAAAGTGACTCCTTTGCCCGATTATGTACCGGCATCAAAAGATCATGTTCGTATTCGAGAATTTCGGGCTATTTGGACACTCAAACCATTAAAAAATGGAATAGTGGATGTTGAATATGAATTGTTAGTTAATCCTGCTGGAGCTATTCCTGCTTGGATAGTGAACTTAGCAGTTGTAGAAGGCCCCTATGAAACTTCTTTGAAAATGAAAGAACGTTTAATGAACGACAAATATCAAAAAGCAAATTTTTCTTTCATTACTAATCCCGAGTAGAATTTTTGATGTTGGTAATATTCCTTATTTTTACACCCGAATAGTATATTCATATGAGTTCTATGGCCGAATCCAATTCAACAAGTTCTTCCGAAAAATTTATTGATGTAAAAAAAGCCATTGGAACCAAAAATCCCAGACTACTAAAATTTTTGCCGAATTTTTTATTAAGATACATTATTCGTACTGTTCATCAAGACGAATTAAATGTTGCTATAGAAAGAAACAAACACCGTTTTGGACATGATTTTGTGGATGCGGCAATGGAAGAGTTCAGAGCCAAGCCAATCGTCATCGGGGCCGAAAATATTCCAAATGCCGGAGGTGTAATTATGGCTGCCAATCACCCGCTTGGGGGATTAGATGGAATTGCTTTTATGGATGTGGTAGGAGAATATCGCAAAGACATTCGGTTTTTTGTTAACGATTTGTTAATGGCATTTAAAAATTTAGCACCCATTCTTGTCCCTGTAAATAAACATGGAAAAAATTCATCAGAATACACTAAAAAATTTGAAGAAACCTATGCCTCCAATGAATGTTTGCTTTTGTTTCCTGCCGGATTAGTTTCTAGGAAACAAAAAGATGGCAGAATAGAAGATTTGGTTTGGAAAAAAAGTTTTATTTCTAAAGCAATTCAATATCAAAAAAATATTATTCCTGTTTTTATAGATGGAAATAATTCTAAATTTTTCTACAATTTAGCATACTGGAGAAAAAAAATTGGAATAAAGGCAAATATTGAAATGTTTTATTTGGTTGATGAAATGTACAAACAGAGAGGGAAAACACTTATCTTTACGTTTGGTGAAGCAATTTCTTGGGAAACGTTTACGAAAGACAAACCGGCTGAATATTGGTCGGAGAGGGTGAAAAGGCACGTTTATGCATTAAAAACAGGAGATAAATCAAAAATGTTGCCCACCTTAAAAAGCAAATAGCGCTTCTAACTACTAGCGAAACAATTTATGAAACCAATTATAGAACCGGTTGCAAAAAATATTTTAGAATCTGAACTTTCTGCAGATAAATTTATTCGTGAAACTAATAATGGTGATAACCTTATTTATATCATCACTCATCACGATTCTCCCAACGTTATGAAAGAAATTGCTCGGTTAAGAGAGCATACATTTCGTGTTGCAGGTGGCGGTACCGGTCATGAAATTGATATTGATGAATTTGATACCGCTGACGCTCCTTACAAACAACTGATTGTTTGGAATGCGATAGAAAAAGAAATTGTTGGTGGTTATCGTTATATAAAATTAAAAGACGCTCCTGTAATTAATGGAGTTGTTCATGTTGCTACGACCGAACTGTTTAATTTTTCTGATACGTTTGTAAAAAAATATGTCCCTGAAACTATTGAATTGGGACGATCATTTGTTCAACCAAAGTATCAACCTTCTGTTGATAATCGCAAAGGATTATTTTCTCTGGATAATCTCTGGGATGGTCTCGGAGCAATTGTTGTGGACAATCCCGATGTGAAACATTTTTACGGAAAAGTAACCATGTATACCGATTTTAATGTCAATGCTCGTGATTATATTCTCTCTTTTATGAATTACTTTTTTCCGGATAAAGAAAAACTAGTTTATCCCATAGAACCTTTAGGTTTAAAAACGGATACAAGTGATTTTTTAAAAGCAATAAACGGATTATCCTACAAAGATGCGCATCGTGTTTTAGGGCAGTTTGTGCGAGAAAAAGGAGAACACATTCCTCCATTAGTAAATGCGTATATGAATCTTTCGGCTACAATGAAAATGTTTGGAACAGCTATGAACTCCCACTTTGGTGAAGTAGAAGAAACCGGAATTTTGGTAACCATTGCTGACATTTACGATACCAAAAAGGAACGTCACATCAATACATACTCACCTACGAAATACGAATAAGGGCGAATTACGAATTTTCTGCGAGAAAAATTTATGAGTGTTTTAAAAAGAAACGATATAGTTTATGCTGAGTTGAGTTATAAGGTGGTTGGAGTTTTATATTCTGTCCATAAAGAAATGGGATATGGGTTTTTAGAGCGCTATTATCAAAAAGCAATTGCAGTAGAATTAAAAAGAAATGGTATTCCCTTTAAAGAGCAGGTTAGAGTTGAGTTAATTATTGCAGGAAAAGTCATCACATCAGGAATCGTTGATTTTATAATAGATGACAAAATTATTTTAGAAATAAAACAAGGAAATACTTTTTTAAAAACAAATATTGATCAAGTGAACAGTTATTTGAAAATGTCTAAGCTTCAATTAGGAATTATAGCAAATTTTACATCAAGAGGTTTGTTGTATAAAAGAATAGTAAACACTATTTTAAATTAGTAATTCGTGCATATTTGTATTTCGTACTACATTTAATTCGTATTTCGCCTTGATTCGTATTTCGTAGTATATTTAAATTCGTAATTCGTAGTATTCATGGAAATTAAATCCGCAAAATTTTTAATCAGTAGTACGGATGTTGCAAAATGTCCCAGTCCTATAAAACCCGAATATGCGTTTATCGGTCGTTCGAATGTTGGAAAATCTTCTCTCATCAACATGCTGGTGGATCGCAAAGACCTTGCTAAAACCTCAGGAAAACCAGGTAAAACGCAACTCATCAATCATTTTGGTATAAATGATAATTGGTATTTGGTTGATTTACCAGGATATGGTTATGCAAAAGTATCTAAAGAAAAAAGAGATATATTTCAAGCCTATATTTCAGAATATATTCTCGATAGAAAAAATTTAATGTGTCTTTTTGTGTTAATTGATTCACGATTAGAGCCTCAAAAAATTGACCTTGAATTTATGGATTGGTGTGGCGAAAAAGGAGTTTCCTTCGTGATGGTTTTTACCAAAATTGATAAACTATCTAAAAAGAAAATTTCAGATAATATAAACCATTATAAAGAAGAAATGGGAAAACATTGGGATGAACTGCCGGAATGTTTTTACACTTCTTCAGAAAAAAAAGAGGGAAGAGATGAACTTCTTTCTTTTATTGAAAAAACAAATAAACTATTTAAAGCCTAAGAATTTAACACAAAAAAACCTTCTCAATTACGAGAAGGTTTTTTTTTGTGTTAAATAAGAATTATTTATTGCGAACTAAACTAATAAATCCTTTAGTGCTATAATCTTTGTTAGTGACAGAAACTGCTTTCAAAATGTAGAAATAAGTTCCATCAGTACACTCAAGTCCTGCTGTTGTTCTTCCATCCCACTTAATAGTTGCAGCTTCCGCTTCCCAAATTTTAAGTCCCCAACGATCGTAAATTTCTACTTGGAATTCTTTTAATCCCGAACTGTTTACATACCAAGCATCATTATTTCCATCGTTGTTTGGAGAGAAAATGTTAGGAATATTTATGAATTCAAATACATCCACATCAATTGTGAAACAAACCGAATCAGTACATCCGTTTGCATTTCCTGCTGTTAAACACACTGTTTGCGGTCCGTTTGCAGAATAAGGGTGCGAAGGGTTTTGAGCAGTTGAAGAACTTCCATCACCAAAATCCCATAACCAAGTTGTTGCACCGCCTGTACTTAAATCGGTAAAGTTATAAGTGAAACCCGCTGATGTAGTATCAAATGCCGCAGTAGGAGGAGTAGATACGTTCACAGTACAAGAAACAGGATCAGAATAACAACCTACAGAGTTTGTGTCAATTACAGTTATTGGTCCGCCTGTTGCACCCCAATCAACTGTGATAGTGTTTGTACCGTTACCGGAAGTGATTGTAGTTCCTAGTGGTGTAGACCAAACATAATTTGTTCCGCCTGATGCAGTAAATATATTTCCTGTTGAATTCACACAAACATCAGCACAAGCAAAAACAGGGTCAGCCAATTTTGCTCGTGATAAAATATATGGTGAGTTAGAAAAATCTGTCCAAGCTAATTTTTTATTATCATTATAAGCTCCGGCAGTTACAGTTACAGTTCCCATATTGTTCCACAAAGCAGCAGTTGGAGAATTCCATTTTGCTAATCCATCCCACGGGCCATCCGTAACTAAGTTGTAAAAAACATCTATGTCAGCATTGTCAACACCCGCTGTTCTAGTAATTTGGTGATAGAACAATGCTGTAACTTTACACATTGTCGTATCAATTTGAGTTACATTAAAACCATCAGTCGTAGCAGTGTTGTTTCCTAAGCGTCCAGTAAAAACATTTGCTGCACCTGATGCAGGAGTTAATTTAAGTTCGCGGTAACGCAATGTTCCAGTACTTGAACCTGTAGGAAATGAATAAACGGAAGTTGAATTAGTTGCTCTGGATAATGTTCCGCCAAATGCACTGCTCACAAATCCTTCAGCACCAAAAACGGTTGCGTTTGTAACAGCAGCAACAGCAGGATTATCAATAAACATAGTATTCGTTTGTGTTTCTAATTCTCTGTCATTGATTGTTAATATTCCGGTTGTACCAACTCTTGCATTTACCAATTGTAATGTTTTTTTACGGTCAGCAACAGTTGCACCAGCCCCGCTTAAAGTAAGATTATTGAAGGTCGTAACCGTTGCAGTAGTGCTTGTAATAAATTGTTGCAAGTCGCCATTAAAATCTACAGTACTTAAGTCTGCAGTAAATGTTGCATCGTTGGTCCAGTCTTGCTCAACAAAAATAGTTCCGTCTCCTTGTAATGTAGAACCATTTGTTAAAAATACACTTCCCGGAGTTCCGCTATTCGCAATGGTCATTGTACCATTGTTTTCAAATACAGGAGTTGTTCCTGCTGCACCATCATTTTGGAATCCACCATTTATTTGAACAATTGCAGCAGAAGCAGTAAATACTTGTGCACCATTGTTAAAGAAAATAGTTTGAGCAACTGCAGTGGAACCTATTCCACCAACCAATGCCAAAACCGACAATGATTTGCTCAAATTAAGTTGTAGTTTTATTTTCATAATAGATAGTATAAGGAGTATATAAGCAAAAATAACTGATTTTTTTGTCAAAAACCAAATTTTTAACATAAATATAGATGCAATTTTTAACCCTATGGTTGCTTCTTCACAATTAATTCCATTTTTTCAGCAAAATGCTGCGCAAA
>JAHEYB010000035.1:0-4557 GCA_023251805.1 Bacteroidota bacterium
GTGATAAACACCGGCACACATTCCAAGAATTGCAGACACACCCATTACAATGTGGAAGTGAGCAGTAACAAATTGTGTATCGTGAATATTAATATCCAATGCCGAATCGGCAAGGATGATTCCTGTTAATCCACCGGAAATAAATGTAGACACTAAACCAATTGCAAATAACATTGCAGGAGTGTAACGGATATTTCCTTTCCACAAAGTGGTGATGTAGTTAAATGCTTTTACAGCAGAAGGAATCGCAATCAATAAAGTGGTGAACACGAATACCGAACCCAAGAAAGGATTCATTCCGGTCATAAACATGTGGTGACCCCAAACGATGAAGGAAAGGAATCCGATTGCGATAATAGAACCAATCATTGCACGATAACCGAAAATTGGTTTACGTGAGTTTACCGAAATGATTTCAGAAGTTAAACCCAATGCTGGTAAAATGATGATGTATACTTCGGGGTGACCAAGGAACCAAAATAAATGTTCGTATAAAACGGGGCTACCACCACTTTGTTCCAATGCTTGTCCGCCAATATAAATATCCGACAAGTAAAAAGAAGTACCAAAGCTACGATCGAAAATCAAAAGCAATGCAGCAGAAAATAATACAGGGAAAGATAAAACCCCTAGAATAGCTGTAACAAAAAATGCCCAAACGGTAAGTGGCATACGCGTCATGTTCATTCCTTTTGTGCGGAGTTGAATAACAGTAACGATGTAATTTAAACCACCCAATAAAGCAGATACAATAAATAAGCTCATTGAAACCAACCACAATGTCATTCCTAATTTAGAGCCATCCATTGCTTGAGGCAATGCACTTAAAGGAGGATAAACTGTCCAACCACCCGATGCTGGTCCTGTTTCCACAAAGAATCCCCACATCATGAAAGTACTTGACAAGAAGAAAAACCAATAGGAAAGCATGTTCAAAAATCCGGAAGCCATATCACGCGCTCCAATTTGGTAAGGAATTAACAAGTTACTGAACGTACCACTCAATCCGCCTGTTAATACCATAAACACCATTACAGTTCCGTGAATAGTAACAAGTGCCATATACATTCCCGGGTCAATTGTTCCGCCTTTACCCCATTTGTCGCCCAACAAGAAATTGATGATTGCAAAATGTTCTCCGGGCCAAGCCAATTGCAAACGGAAAATGAATGACATCAACATAGCAAGGAAAGCCATAATAACGGCAGTTATCAAAAACTGACGAGAAATGGTTTTGTGATCCTGGCTAAAAATATACTTCGCCACAAACGATTGCTGATGATGGTGATCATCGTGGTGATCGTGACTATCGTGAGCGTGGTGACTTTCGTGATGACCGTGATTATCTGACATATGCTAAATTATTTTATTATTGAATATTTTATTTTCTGATACTTGTATTATTTAAGTTCTGCTACTTCTGCTTTTTTAGGGGCATCAACAGGCTTTGCAAAAAATGCAGGTTTTGTTGCCAACCATTTTTTATAATCTTCTTCGGTATCAACAACAACACTCATTTGCATGTTGTAATGACTATCGCCACAAATTTTATTACACAACAAAAGGTAATTAAATTCATAAGGCTTTTCTGTTCTTCCTTCTTTTTTTGCTTTCGCTTGACGAATGGCATTAATTTCTCTCACCTGTTCAATAACGTAAGGGTCTTTGCGCATTTCTGCAGTAGTAACAGATGGCGTAAAATGAAACATTGTTACCATCCCGGGAACACAATTCATTTGCGCTCTAAAATGAGGGAAGTAAGCACCGTGAATTACATCGCGTGAGCGGAATTTGAATTCAATTTCTTTTCCAATAGGAATATGAATTTCATTTTTAACAATGATATCATCTTGTCCTGCAGCACTTGCTGAATCTAATCCTAAATCGTTAGTAGATGTAATCAAACGGTAATTTGCATCTCCTAATTTATTATCAGCTCCTGAATAACGAGCTGTCCAGTTAAACTGCTGAGCATACAATTCTACTACTGTTGAATTTGGATCGGCATCATTTGTAATTTTATTCCAACTTCTTAATCCAAAGATGATAATTACCGCTAATACAATTGCAGGAATAATCGTCCAAATCATTTCCAATTTATTATCGTGCGCAAAAAAAGTAGCAACTCTACCTTCACGACCATAATATTTAAATGCAAAATAAAATAAGGCGATATGACAAATTACAAATACAAAAAATATAATGACCATGTTAAAATTAAATAGCCAATCAATTTCAACACCGTGCTCCGATGCAGATTTTGGAAGCAATCGGGGCGCAAACTCCATCATGTTCCAAACGGTGTAAGCAAAAAATGAAAACAAAAACAGCAGCATCAATCGTGCTTGTAATTTATTATCCTTTTCGGTGATTACTTCAGGTTTTGCTCCTTTTAAACTGGAAGCAAGCTCAAACACTCTTACCAGATACCCGATTGCAAGAGCCCCTAAAATGATGGCAACGTAAACTAAAACCTTTATCATAGTATTTAAAATTGTTGATTTGTTGATCTCATGAATTGGGGATTTGTTGATTTAGAGAATTGAAGATTTATAATATTCTTAAATCAACAATATGTAAATCTCTATTTCCCCATTTCTTTTATTTTCTATTTTTTATTTCTCTAATTTCTTATTAATAATGATGGTGTAAACTTTCGTCCAAATATGGATGTTTTGCAACCATTAATGGTCTTTTCGCTAATGCTTTGTGAACAACAAACAACATCAATCCTAAGAAACCTAATGCTGTTCCAAGTTCCATCCAACCTAAACTGTGATGTGAGTTTACTGTTCCCGGCATTACCATCATATAAACATCCAACCAGTGTCCAAGGAAAATAATGCTTCCAACAATTACTAAAAAATAGTAGTTGCGTTTTGCATCGCGACTCATCAACAAAATCATTGGGAATGCAAAGTTCATTGCAAATACGGTCCACATTAATCCCATATATCCAAAGCTGTGCAAACGATCTTGGAAATAAATAATTTCTTCAGGAATATTGGTATACCAAATTAACATAAACTGGCAGAACCATAAATAGCTCCACAAGAAACTAATAGCAAAAACCCACTTTCCTAAATCGTGAATATGGCTATCGTTTACTTGCTCTAAATACCCTTTGCGTTTTAAATAAATTACAAAAAGAATAATTGTTGTCATTGCAGAAATCCACATTCCGGCAAATGAGTACCAGCCATACATTGTACTAAACCAGTGAACATCAAGCGACATCATCCAATCCCAAGAAGCGGTAGAAGAGGTTACTGCAAAGAACACCAAGAATTTTGCTGCTCTTCCCATCGTTTTGAAATGTAATTTTGTGCCACCTTGTAAATCCTGTTCAACAGAACTTTTTAAGAAACCTTTTTGAAACCAGCACCAAACACCAATATAAATAAGTGTTCTTAACCAGAAGAACCAATTGCCCGCACCAAAAAATCCATGTTTGTTAACGATTACTTCATCATAAGCAGGATTTGGAGTGATGCCATCTTCTAAAAATTCTTTATAAACAGCAGGATCCATCCAATGATACAAATGGTGTAGTTGTAATTGTCCGCATACAAGTATTAATAAAATAACTCCTGCGCCAATTGGTAAATAAGAAGAAATAGCTTCATAAACTCTTTTTACTGCAACCGACCAAGCCACTTCAGCAGCATACTGCAAGGCCATAAAAAAGGTGGCAAGTAATCCGATACCCATAAAAAACCATCCATTTACTAGTAAATTTGCCCACATGCGTGTGCCGGTGTGGTAAGTTTCATGTGTAGCTCCTTCAGGTCCATGATCGGTTAAAAAACCGGCAATGATGGTAACTAAGCCTATAGCCATTAAACCAAAAGTGATGTTTTTGGTTTTATTTGTAAACGTATAGTTATTGTTCATATCTGTTTGCATTTTTCTTTTATTCTCAAAAATCGTTTTAAAATTATTTATGCGCTTCTACTTTTACTGCTGCTGTAGCTGTTGAGTCTGCAGCAGGTGTAGCAGTTTCCATTCCATTTGGATGTTGTAATTTTTGGATGTGCAAAATTATTTTCCAAATTTCTGATTTACTAACTTGTGAAGCATGTGAACCCATTATTCCTTTTCCATAATATACAGTATGAAACATTTTTCCTTCAGGCAAAGCCATTAAAAGAGGGCTTTTGTATGATGGAGGTGGCCCTGATAATTTTGCAGCAACTGGCCCGTCAGCTTCGCCTGCAGCACCATGGCAATGAACACAAAATTTACCATATAATACTTCGCCTTCAGCTAAGTTAGCTTCATTTCTAGGAAAGGGATTGTGTAAATATCTTCCTGCATTTGCATAACCTGCTGTATCGTTTGCATAAGGGTAAGGCATAAATCCTCTTGGAATGGTTCCTTTTACAGGCAAACGATTTGCTTGCAAGGTATCTCCTGTTTGTTTTCCATTTTCAATGGTAACATAACCCATATTTGTTTCCAACGATGGCGAACGATACATGTCGGGCATAAATTCAACACCCGGACTATTTGGATCTTTTTTTCCACATGACGAAGAAGCTATTGCAATACAGCCAA
>JAHEYB010000035.1:4657-37522 GCA_023251805.1 Bacteroidota bacterium
TTTTTATTTATATGAAATTTCTGATGCTCCACCATTTCTCAATAGTGATTCAATCTTTGATTTATTTTCTTCTTTTGTTTCAACAATCATCAAAAATTTATCGTCTGTTGTTCTAGGATCAGGATTTTTTGCTTTTACTCCCGGAAGCATCCAACAACGTAAATAATATGTAATTGCCATTCCATGTCCTGCACACAATACAGTTGATTCAAACGTGATAGGAATAAATGCCGGAACGTTCATGAAATAAGCAAAGCTTGGTTTTCCGCCAATGTCAGTAGGCCAATCGCTCACCATCATGTACCACATCATTAATGTTGCTAAAGAGGCACCTGTTAATCCATAAATAAATGCGCAGATAGCAATCCATGTTCTTGGAACATCGATAGCTGCATCTAATCCATGAATAGGAAATGGTGAAAAAACATCTTTCACTTTAATGCCTTGCGACTTAAGTGTATTTGCTGTTTCCAACAAAGGAACTTCATCGTCATAAATTGCGTGTATTGCTACTGTACTCATATTTTATATATTTAATTCTAATGTTCTATTCTTCTTTTGTCAGCCTAATCTTCTTTTGCCACCCTGATCTTCTTTTGTCACCCTGAGCATTCTGCGTTGAAGCAGACACATCGAAGGGTTAGTGGTGTGCGTGTTTTGCTTTTTCTTTGTGCTCTTGTCCGGATGCTTTCAAAATAGATTTTAACTCAGCTTGAGCAATTACAGGGAAATATCTGGAGAACAATAAAAAGAATGTAAAGAACATTCCGATTGTTCCTGTGAAAATTCCAATGTCAACAAATGTTGGGTGATACATGTTCCAGGTAGAAGGAACAAACGTACGACACAATGTAGGTACGATAATTACAAAACGCTCGAACCACATACCAATGTTTACAACAATGGACATCACAAATGTGAATGTTAAGCTCGTACGTAATTTTTTAAACCAGAACAGCTGAGGTGAAATTACGTTACAAGTCATCATGGCTGCATAAGCCCAGTAATAAGGACCTGTAGCACGATTTAAAAATGCGTATTGTTCATACTCAACTCCTGAATACCATGAAATAAATAACTCGGTTAAGTAAGCAACACCTACAATTGAACCTGTAACAATAATTACAATGTTCATATATTCTACGTGCTTAATAGTGATGTAACTTTCTAAGTGATATACTTTACGCACAATCAACAACAAGGTTAATACCATTGCAAATCCTGAGAATACCGCTCCGGCAACGAAATAAGGAGGGAAGATGGTGGTGTGCCAACCCGGAACAACCGATGTAGCAAAGTCCATAGATACAATGGAGTGAACCGAGAATACAAGTGGTGTAGACAAACCTGCAAGTACTAAAGATACTTCTTCAAAACGACTCCAATGACGAGCGCTTCCGCCCCAGCCAAAACTTAAAAGACTATACATTTTTTTAGCAAATGGTTTTACTGCTCTGTCGCGAACCATCGCAAAATCAGGAACTAAACCTGTGTACCAGAAAACTAAAGAGATGGAGAAGTAAGTTGAAACTGCAAATACATCCCATAATAAAGGAGAGTTAAAGTTTACCCAAAGAGAACCGAATTGGTTTGGCAGTGGAAACAACCAGTAGTCGAGCCAAGGACGGCCAGTGTGTAACAATACGAAAATGGCAGCACACATAACTGCAAAGATGGTCATTGCTTCAGCTGAACGATTGATAGCCATACGCCATTTCTGACGGAACAATAATAATACGGCAGAAATTAATGTACCAGCGTGACCGATACCAATCCACCATACGAAATTGGTGATATCCCATGCCCAGTCAACACCATTGTTAGAACCCCAAACTCCGATTCCGGTTCCAATGGTATAAGCCAAACACCCAATACCCCACATAAAACAAAGAGTAGAAATAGTGAGTAGAATGTACCAATACTTGTTAGCTTTCCCCTCAATTGGTTTAACGATATCTTCGGTAATCTGATGATACGATTTATTTCCAAGGATTAAGGGTTCTCTAATTTCTGATTCGTGCTGCATATTCTTTAATTACGATTTGTTGATTTGTTGATTTGTTGAATTATCATTTTGTTAATTCTACAAATCTTTAATTCTCTAATTCTAAAATTATTTAAGCGTGTTCTTTTTCTGATTTTGCTTCTGTTTTTGCTTCAGGCATTTTTCCTTCTTCAATCGTTTCCTCTGCATTTCTTACTTTTGTTAAATAAGATACAGTTGGCTTAATTCCTATTTCTTCAAGGATAAAATAATTACGTTCGTCTTCTTTTCTTAAAACCGTAATAGCACTTGTTTCATCATTTAAATCACCAAACCAAATTGCGTTGGTAGGACAAGATTGTTGACAAGCAGTTTTAATATCGCTGTCTACTAATTTACGTTCTGCTTTTTTAGCTTCTAATTTTCCACCTTGAATACGTTGGATACACATAGAACATTTTTCCATTACACCACGAGAACGTACAACCACATCTGGATTTAAAACCATACGGCCTAAATCATCCTGTGTTGGATTGAAAGTGAAGTCGGCATTTTCGTTATAGTTAAACCAGTTGAAACGTCTCACTTTAAACGGACAGTTGTTTGCACAATAGCGCGTTCCAACACAACGGTTATAAGCCATTGCATTTAATCCGTCTGAACTATGATTCGTTGCTAATACAGGACAAACTGTTTCACAAGGTGCATGGTTACAGTGTTGACACATAATTGGTTGAAAAACAACTTTTGGATTTGTGGTAGATGGATTTTCCATATCCAAATACATTTGAACAGCTCCCTCGCCAGTTTCTTTTGCAACATCTTTCGACATGTCGCTGCTATAATAACGATCGATACGCAACCAGTGCATTTCACGCGTTTTCATTACCATTGACTTACCAACAACTGCAACGTTGTTTTCAGCTGAGCAACTTACAACACAAGAACCACAACCTATACAAGAGTTTAAGTCGATGGTCATTCCCCATTTATGTCCTGGTCTTTCAAATTCATTCCATAAGTCAACAGATGCCATTTCTACTTTCCCAGAATGCGTCACCATCATTTCTTTATGGTTACCAGCACTTTTATTTTTTTGATATTCTGATAAAATGGTTTCTTTCACAATTTCACGACCCATCATTGTGTGGTGAACTTGTGTTCCCGCCAATTCAGTAATTTCATTTGTGTTTTCAATAGTAACACTCAATGCGCCATAAGCCATTGTGCCATTCATCAATTGAACAAACGGATATGCATTTTGTCCCACTACTGTTCCTGTGCGCTCAGCAAGTTTTCCTGCTTTATCGCGACCATAACCAATAGCAATTCCAACCGTTCCACGTGCTTGTCCCGGTTGCGGTACAACAGGTAATTTTAAAGTAGTTCCATTTGCGCTTATTGTTAAAACAGAAGATTCTCTGTCCTGACGTTCCATCAATTTGTATCCTTTCTCTTTCATATCCTCGGGCGACATGGTAATGTAATTGTCCCAAGTTATTTTAGAAATAGGATCAGGTAATTCCTGTAGCCAAGGATTATTTCCTTGATTACCATTACCAATTCCAACTTTTTCGTAAAGCGCTAATTCAATATCTCCACCTTTCATTCCATTGATTGCACTAGCAGCAGCATTTAAATCTACTGGTTTAGCAACTAGTTCTGCTTTTTCTTCTTTCTTAATAGAGAGAACCGGAGGAGTAGCAACAGTGCTATCGTTCATCATTGGCATTTCTAAAATGTCTCCACCTTTACCAACTTCAATTGCTCCATCGTGTAATGAGTTATTCCAAAATTCAGTGAAGTTCATGTACTTCCCTTGCATAGGGTATACGCGATCCATCCATACTTTTTGTATATATGAATGGTAGTCGGAATTATTTCCTGCCCATGCCATTAATGTTTCTTGTGCCTGACGTGTTCCTGAATTTTCAGCAGCAAACAAAGGAGTAATGGTAGGCTGACCTAAACTATAGTGTGCTTTTTTAGGATTATAATCGTTCCATGATTCTAAGTAATTGTGGTCAGGACAAATATAATGTGCCATTGAAGCAGTTTCATCTGCTCTGTCGGCAAACGAAATTCTCACTCCTACTTTGTTATATGCTTCAGCAAATTTTAAAGCTGCAGGTGCAGTATAAATTGGGTTTGTGTTATAAGTAATGATTGCGCCAACTTTTCCAGTTGTCATTTCAGCAACTAAATCAGCGAAAGCACCATCATCACCTTGGTGCCTATAAGAAGGGTTTTCAATATCAATTGTTTTTCCATAGTTGGAAAGCATTTGGTTTATGCCATTTACAACCAGTTGAACATTCATATCGTTTGAACCGGAAACAACCAATGATTTTCCTTTGTTCTCAGCCAATTCTTTTGCAACTTTCGCAATGGCAGCATCATAGGCCAATGCAGAACCAGCTAGTGCAGTGCCACCTACAATTTTTGCAACAGCATTGTATAAATTCACAGCTACTTTTCCTTGTTCAGATACTTTTACCGGAACACGCTCATCAGCATTCGCACCTGTCAACGACAAGTTTGATTCAAACTGAATGTGCTTCGACATTTTATCTTTATTCTTTCCAACTTTACGAGTTTTTGAATACTGATTTGCATATTCAATAGGAGAAAGCCAGTTTGCAAGGAAATCAGCACCAATACCAACAATTACCTCTGCATGATTGAAGTGGTAAGAAGGAATAAGTTCCTGTCCAAACATTTGTCCATTTGCTTTTGCCATTCCTGAATAAGAAACAGCATCATAGGTTACGTGTTTTGTGTTTGGATATTTTGCAGCAAAATCAGCGATTACTGCTTTTGTTGAAGGACTTATTATTGTTGAAGTAAGAATGCGAATTCCACCAGTTACTTTGGCCAATTTTCCACCAATTTCTTTATCAATGTTTGTCCATGTAGCAGGATTCCAAGAATCCCCTGATTTTGAAACCGGACCGGTTAAGCGTGATGAATCGTATAAGGAAAGAATAGAAGCTTGAATGCGGGCACTTGTTCCACCCATTGTTACTTTTGATAAATCGTTTCCTTCTATTTTGATAGGGCGACCTTCGCGAGTTTTAACAATAATTGCAGCGTAATCATATCCATCATGGAAAGTAGATGCGTACCAGTTGGCAACACCCGGAGTAATTTCTTCAGGTTTTACAACATACGGAATTGCCTTGTTGACAGGTGTTTCACAAGCAGCTAATGAAGCAGCTGTTACACTAAAGCCCAAAAACTTTAAGAAATCTCTTCGGTTTGTCCCGTTATTTTCAGTAAGATTTTCATCTCCTAAAAATTTTTCTACAGGAATTTGTTCTGCAAATTCATTATTAGCATTTTGAACAAATTCAGGACTGTTATTTAATTCTTCTAGTCCTTTCCAGTATTTTTTTGTTGCCATATTTTTTTAATTTGAAAATTTGAAAATTAGGTAATTTGAAAATTAAATGTGATTGTTTTCAAATTCATACATTTTCAATTCATTTTATTTTTTATTTCTTAATAAGCATTTAATTCACTTAATTTATTCGAAATGTGATTTTTTTAATTTAGCACATTTTCAAATTGCCACATTTTCAAATTAATAATGACATTTACCACATTCAATTCCACCCATTTTATCAACTGTAAACTTGCGTTGATCCAGTGGAAGGTCTTTGAACTTTTCTGCTAATTTTTTATGTAGACTTTCGTAATAAGGGTTGTCTTTCATTCCCGGTACTTCTGTTTTTCTGTGACAATCAATACACCAAGCCATCGTTAATGGTTGAACTTGTTTAGCGGTTGTCATTGTAGTTAAATCACCGTGACAGGTAGCACATTCTTGTTTACCAACTTTCACATGTTGTTGGTGACTGAAGAATACGAAGTCTTGCAAATTGTGAACTTTCACCCACTGAATTGGTTTGGTAGGATTGCTATATTTTGCTTTTGCAGGATCCCATCCGGATGCCGCATAAATTTTTGCAATTTCAGCAGTCCCTGCATCAGAGCGTCCTTTAGAGATTCCTCTGTGACAATTCATACACACATTCACAGATGGAATGCCGGCTGTTTTACTTCTCTCAACACCTGAGTGACAGTATTGGCAATTAATTGCATTGTCGCCTGCGTGAATTTTATGAGAGAAAGCAATTGGTTGAACAGGATTGTATTCTAGTTTTGTATCTGGATTTGCGTATACGCCAATGTCTTTCAAGGCGTACCATCCGGCAGAAAGTCCGCCTCCTACAAAGAAAAGAACTACCACTCCGGTTGTAGTTTTATTTGCGCGTGTCCAGTTTTTAAACTCTGTCCAGGCACCCACTTTTTCTTCTTCAGGAATTCCTAACTTTTCGTTTTGTAAATTTTTCAATGAGTGTCTAACACCACGTAAAACAGCCACTATGATAATCAAGAAAGCAATAATTCCAATTAGCAATGTCATTGGATTCTCTGCTTTTTCACCCCCGTCTGCAGCACCAGATCCAGTATCACCAGGATTATTAACCGGTGTAGGAGCTTTGTAATCTTTGATATAAGCAATAACCGATTTGATATCAGCGTCACTCAGGTTGGTAAAAACCGTCATGTTAGATTCAGCGAAAGAGCTTATTTTAACAGCGTAAGGGTTTCCACTTTTGATTAAGGCATCGTTGTTTTTTATCCATTTCATCATCCATTCCTCGTCAGGAACACGTTTCATAACACCTTGCAATCCAGGACCGGTGATAATATCCGAACCCAAACTGTGACATGTGGCACAATTGTCTTTGAATATTTTTTCGCCATCTTGGGCGGAAACGCGGTTAATACTGAGAAAGGATGATAAAAATAGGAGGGAAAAAATTGCCAAAAAAAGTTTTTTTGACTGCTTACAAATTGTATCCATATTGATTTTTAACTATTTAACTCCGTTGAAAACCTCTACTATTAGAGAGCGTACTATTACTTGAGCGACAAATTTATAAGAAACATTAATTGGCGATTCAAAAAACGTTAAAATTTTATAAAAAACAGATAATTTATATTCATTCTAAATAGTAGGTCCTAAAAACCTAATTTTTATCATAAAATTCATCCGTAAAAAAGCAGAATTCGTCAACTGAAGATTTTAATTAGTCGAGCACAATTTTTTAAATTTTTGGTGTGATTTTAGATTAACACAAATTAAAAAATTATCTTTGCAGTATGAATATTTTTAGAATAATAACTAGTACTTTTATTCTTCTTTTTTGTAGTCAAATTTTAATGGCTCAAAAAAACAGTGCTGATACGGGAAAGGTTGAATTGGTGCAGGAATACAAGGTAAAGGACTTGTTAAACAAGCACATTGAAGTAAACTCAAAAGCTCCGATTAAAGGTTATAGAATCAAAATACATTTCGGCTCCGATAAAAATAAAGCTAAAGAAGTAAAAGCAAAGTTTATTTCTAAGTTTCCTGAGATCGCAGCTTATGAAAAATACGACCAACCAAATTTTAATATCCGAGTGGGAGATTACAGGACAAAATTAGAGGCCTATAAAGCCTTAAAAGAAATTCAACTTGAATTTCCCTCTTCTTTTTTGGTTCAAGACGAAATTGAAATGCCAAAACTCAGCTCTGAGGATAAAAAATAAAACCTCTTTTAATTTCTTCGACCGAATACTAATTCTGTTCACCTTATTTTTTTGGAAATGCTAATTTTGTTTTTTACATTAGCAAAAAATAATTTCTCTTAACTAAATTTATATTTATTAACTAAATTAATTCCCCCATGAAAAAAGCTACATTAATTGTATCGGGTGTGTTTGCTTATACGTTTGCGTTTGCTCAAACAGACAATAACGTAGAGGTGCTAACCCCTACAGAATTTCACATTTCTGTTCCTTTAAGCGATTTACCAGATTATGAAGAAACAGATAAACTTTATGAAAAAAATGAAGTAGAAGATCGTAAACATCGTGCACCATCAAAATTTGATTTTAGCGTTGAAAAAGATGGTCCTGCGTATGATAACGACCCTACAAGCATACAAAAGTTCAATGGTACAAAAGCACTAAAGGCGCCAATTTCTTCTTTTGCTGGACAAGCAGGTGGGGGTTATCCACCGGATCCAACCGGAGCGGTTGGTCCTGCACAATATGTGCAAGCTGTGAACGCAACCCCCTACAAAGTTTATAATAAAACAACAGGAGCTACCATTATGGCCGCTAAAAATATCGGTACTTTGTGGTCTCCTGCAACATCTAATGATGGTGACCCGATTGTTTTATATGATAAATATGCTGACCGCTGGGTTTTAACGCAGTTTGGATTATCTGGAAACAAAATATATATCGCTGTTTCTACTACCAGTAATCCAGCAGGAACATATGCATGTTATACTTACACCTCTGCTTCTTTTCCTGATTACTTGAAATTCTCTATCTGGCAAGATGGTTATTACATGACTTCAAATCAAGGTGGAAGATTATATGTGTTTGAAAGAACAGCGATGTTAGCTGGGACACCCACTGCCCGTTCTGTAACCGGAACATTTACAGTTGGTGGCACTTCTGGATTTTGGTGCCCACTTCCTGCTGATGCAGATGGTACCTTGCCTCCTGCAGCAACTCCTTGCCCTTTCTTTTGGATGACAGATAACACATGGGCTGGTTCCGTTGATGGTGTAAAATATTGCAAAGCAACAGTAAACTGGGTGCCTGCAACACCAACATTATCAATCACTCCAGCTGTTCAAATTACAACGGCTGCATTTAATGGAACCTACAGTGCTAGCTGGGATGATATTCCTCAACCCGGAACTACTCAATATTTAGATGGAATAGGTGGCGTAGCTACTTTCCGTGCTCAATATAGAAGATGGACAGGTTACAATACAGTTGTTTTGAATTGGGGTGTCTTAATTACTTCAAGCCCTCGTGTTAGAGCAATTAAATGGGTTGAATTACGTGAATTAACTGCTGGTGTTTGGACCTTGTACCAAGAAGGAATTTACCAACCTGATTCGAAAAGTCGTTGGGTGGGAAGTATGGCAATGGATGATAATGGAAGTATTGGTTTGGCTTATGCTAGATCAGGCTCTGCAGCCGGAGAATATCCTAGTTTGTGTTATACGGGTCGTTGTGCCGGAGATCCATTGGGAACAATGACATTTACGGAAACTGTTGCAAAAGCAGGTGCTTCTTCTCAGTCTGGAATTAATCGTTTTGGTGACTATTCTCAAACATCATTAGATCCAACTGATGGTACATTGTTTTATCACACAGGCGAATATATCCTTTCCGGTGGTCCGGCTACATGGATTTTTTCATTCAGATTAACTCCTTGTTCAACAGGAATCAATGATGCACCTGATTTAACAAACCAAGTTAGCGCATTTTCTGCCAACGATTTAATTAATATTAAAGCAGAAAATATGGATGTGGATGGACAATTAGTAATTGATTTATTTGACATTTCCGGAAAACAAATTGATGGGAAAACATTGGAATTATCTGGTAATTCATTTGAATCGTCTTTTTCAACTGCAAATCTTTCTACTGGAACTTATTTAGTTCGTGTAGGAAAAACAAACACTAGCTTCCAGCGTGTCGTAAAAGTGGCTGTTGTGAAATAATAAGAACAAAAAACTTTTATAGCACTCCTGCAAATTTGCTTCATTAACGAAACAAATATGCAGGAGTGTTTGTTTTCTATAAGTCCTTTAATATTAGGAAATCAAAAATATTTTTGTTATATTAGCAGGATAAAATAATCTCTTAACTAAATTATATTTATTAACTAAATTAATTCCCCATGAAAAAAGCTACATTAATTGTGTCCGGATTACTTGTGATGGGTGCATTGAGCGCTCAAAACGTAGTAGGTGATGATAAAGTAGAAATGATAAAACTAGAAAGTTTTGGTGTTTCTAAGCCACTAACTGAAATTGCAGACATTCTGCCTGGAGTAGATGAAAGCATGTTGGACTCAGAAAAAGAACATTCAAAAGACCGAGAAGGAAGACAGCCTCAAGTATTTCAATTTTCAGAGGAAAAAGACGGCCCTGCATATGGAACCGACCCTTTGTCAACTCAAAAAACAGCTGGAACAAGAACACCAATGCCTCCGATTGCTAACTGGATAGCACAATCTGGTGGTGGGTGTCCACCTGATCCAACCGGTGCTGCTGGCCCAAATCATTACATTCAGTCTGTAAATGCAACTCCTGTTAAGGTATATAGCAAAACTGGTACAACAATGTTAACCATTAGCAACATGGGTAATCTTTGGAGTCCGGTTGTTCCAAATATGGGCGATCCAGTAGTGATGTATGACAGATATGCTGATCGTTGGTTTTTGAGTCAGTTTGGCTCCGGAAATAAAGTTTATATTGCTATTTCTACCACTCCAGACCCATTAGGAACGTGGTATACATATACATATACGGCAAGTAGCTTCCCTGATTATCTTAAATTTTCAATCTGGTGGGATGGCTATTATATGACTGCCAATTATGGTGGAAAAATAATGGTTTTTGAGAGAGATAAAATGTTATTGGGATTAGCAGCTAGAGGATTCGAAAAAACATTTTCTCCAACATTGCCGCCTTCAGGTTTCTTCTGTCCTATGCCAGCTGATGCTGATGGTGGATTGCCTGCTGTAGGTACTCCTTGTCCAATTATGCAATACACTGATAATGCATGGGGTGGTGGTGCTACCGATGCAGTTAAAATTTTCCCTTTCACTGTAAATTGGGTTCCTGTTACTCCTACAGCTACTGTTGGAACTACGGTTACCATTCCTACAGCGGCCTTTGATGCTTCATATGATGCAGGTTGGAATGATATCTGGCAGCCGGGAACAACACAAAAACTAGATGGTATTGGAGGAATTGTGCAATATCGTATTCAATGGAGAGCATGGCCTGGATATAACTCCGCAGTATTGTCTTGGGGTGTTAAAATGAATACCACCAGCAAATTACGTAGTATTAAATGGGTTGAATTGCGTCAAACGAGTGGAACATGGGCATTATATCAAGAAGGAACATATGCTCCTGCTGATGGTGCCAACCGTTGGATGCAAGGAGTATCAATGGATGATAACGGAAGTATAGCTTTAGCATATTGTGTTTCTGCTTCAACTACAGCCTCCCCAACTCAAGGAGCATTGGCTAATATATCTCCTAGCTTGCGTTATACCGGACGTTTAGCCACCGACCCATTGGGAACAATGTCATTTGCTGAATCAACTGCTATTGCAGGCACGGGCGCATCAACAGGTTGTAGCAATCGTTTTGGTGACTATGCTCAGGTAGCTTTGGATCCGGATGGTATTACTTTTTGGTATACAGGCTGTTATACTGTTAGTGCAATCAGAACACGTGTTTATTCATTCCAGCTGCCTTTCATAACAGGAGTTGATAATACAGTGAGTCAGCCTACATTCAGTACTTTTCAATCAGAAAGTATGATTAATTTATCAGCTTCTAAATTGCCTTCAAATGAGGAGATGGTAGTGGATTTATTTGATATTACAGGTAAAAAAATCAATGGTAAAAAAATCACTCCTGATGGATATGCTTTCCAAACAACTATCAACGTTTCAGGTTTAGCAACCGGAACTTATTTGGTAAGAGTTGGAACAACGAACTTCCAAAAGGTTGTTAAAGTATTTGTAAAATAAATTTATTTATCCCTATAAGGCACTCGTGCAGTGCATTCTACTTTTGGAATGCTATTTGCACGAGTGTTTTTTATAAAACCAATTTAAAATAGTATGAAATCAATTGCCATCATTTTAGTAATGCTTGTTTCCCTTAGTTCTGCAACAGGCTGTAAAACAAAAAAAGCAGGTTCTTCAACAAGCACCGCAACCTCTTCTTCTTCGTCAACACCTGGGGTATCGGTTACAACTAACACTAGCACAACCGAAACAAACACTACAGCATCCGGAGATAATCAAGGAGCGTATGTAGGAAAAGTTTCACATAAATATCGTGCAGCCGGATGTGAAACAGTAATAGTATTTAATGGAGAAGATGGAGCTGAAGTAACACTTATTCCAAAAGATAAATTAAGCAAGGATGTTGATGTTGATGGGCAAATCCTAAAATTTGATTACCGGCCCTTAAAAATGCCTCAACCAGCAGGTTGCACTGTTGGTATACCTGCTGAGATTAGTAATATTACTAAGTTGAAATAGGATCTTTCGAAAACAAAAAAAGTCCGCCCAGATTTAAACATCTGGGCGGACTTTTTTTGTTTTCCAAGGCAGCAACCCAGTGCCTACATTTCTTTGCGCAAATAAAAAAGACCATCACATAAATATGCAATGGTCTTGATACTTGATACTTGATACCAGCTACCTACCTACGGCAGGCAGGCTATTTTACAACTTCGCTTTTACTTCCACCATATCATATCCTTCAATAATATCACCTACTTTAATATCATTGAATCCATTGATGTTTAATCCACATTCAAATCCTTTGTTCACTTCTTTTACATCGTCTTTGAAACGTTTTAATGAGCCCAATTCGCCATCGTGAACAACAATTCCATCACGGATAATACGCACCTTGGTATTGCGATTTACTTTTCCATCCAATACAAAACATCCGGCAATGGTTCCCACCTTGGTGATATTAAATACTTCACGAATTTCGATATTACAAACCACTTTCTCTTGGAATTCAGGAGCTAACATTCCTTCCATCGCAGCTTGAATTTCTTCAATTGCCTTGTAGATGATAGAATACAAACGAATGTCGATTTGTTCAACGTCTGCAATTTTACGCGCACCGGCTGAAGGACGAACCTGGAATCCAATAATGATGGCATTGGAAGCAGAAGCTAACAATACATCTGATTCGGAAATTGCTCCAACGGATTTATGAATAATTTTTACTTGAACTTTCTCAGTAGATAATTTTTGCAATGAATCCGCTAATGCTTCAACCGAACCGTCCACGTCACCTTTCACAATTACGTTCAACTCTTTGAAATCGCCTATTGCTAAACGTCTTCCAATCTCATCCAATGTAATGTGTTTGTTGGTACGAATACCTTGCTCACGTTGTAATTGTAAACGTTTTGCAGCAATTTCACGTGCTTCACGCTCATCGTTCATGATGTGAAATTTATCACCTGCTTGTGGTGCACCGCTTAAACCAAGCAAAGATACTGGCATTGCCGGTCCTGCTTCTTTTACAATTTGTCCACGTTCGTTATGCAATGCTTTTACTTTTCCGCTGAAACATCCTGCCAATACAATATCTCCTACTTTTAATGTTCCTGCTTCAACTAATATCGTACTTACATATCCTCGTCCTTTATCCAATTCCGATTCGATAACTGTTCCACTTGCATTTTTATTTGGATTTGCTTTTAAGTTTAGCATCTCTGCTTCTAATAAAACTTTTTCTAAAAGCTCATCAATGTTTAATCCTTTTTTAGCAGAAATTTCTTGACACTGTACTTTTCCGCCCCATTCTTCCACAAGGATATTCATTTGTGATAATGCTTCACGAATTTTATCAGGATTTGCACCCGGCTTATCAATTTTATTTATAGCAATAATGATTGGAACACCTGCTGCTTGTGCGTGGTTGATGGCCTCTGTTGTTTGAGGCATTACGCTGTCGTCAGCTGCTACCACAATAATAGCAACATCGGTTACTTGAGCACCACGAGCACGCATCGCGGTAAACGCTTCGTGACCGGGAGTATCCAAGAATGTAATTGTTTTTCCTGTTTCTAGTTTTACGTTGTATGCACCAATGTGTTGTGTGATACCACCTGCTTCACCGGCAATAACGTTTGCTTTACGAATATAATCCAGCAAAGATGTTTTACCGTGATCTACGTGACCCATCACCGTTACAATTGGTGAACGATCCAATAATTGGTCTTCCGTATCTTCTTCTTCTTTGATTGCTTCTTGCACTTCAACAGAAACAAATTCCAGTTGGTATCCAAATTCTTCCGCAACAATCGCTATGGTTTCGGCATCCAATCGTTGATTGATGGATACAAACATTCCTAAGCTCATACAAGTAGAAATAATTTCGTTTACCGAAATACTCATCATCTGAGCCAATTGATTCGCAGAAACAAATTCAGTTACTTTAATAATCTTTTTTTCTAATTCTTGTTGGTCGGCTGCTTCTTGAATTCGTTCACTTACGCTTTCACGTTTTGATTTACGATGTTTCGAAGCTTTTGATTTTCCTGCACCACTCAGTCGTGCAAGTGTTTCTTTTACTTGTGCAGCTACTTGATCGGGAGTTAATTCAACTTTTGGAGCACGAGGATTAAATTTTCCTCTTGGTCCACCCGAATTTTGTGCAGTAACGGGATATTGTTTTCTTGGAGTATCATTTGTTTTTGCAGCACCTTCAGTTCCCGCTTTTTTAGTTGGGTCCCAAGTATCGCCAAGTGTAGCTCCGCCAAAACTTTTCTTAATACGTTTACGTTTCTTTTTATTATCGGCATTGGTAGC
This sequence comes from Bacteroidota bacterium, assembly GCA_023251805.1. Lineage (GTDB taxonomy): Bacteria > Bacteroidota > Bacteroidia > 2-12-FULL-35-15 > 2-12-FULL-35-15 > 2-12-FULL-35-15. Next base: position 19,093 of record JAHEYB010000035.1, read on the forward strand.
AGAAGAAGATGCAACCGGATTTTTTTTGCGTTCTTCTTTAATCGGAAGATCAATTTTACCCATAATTTTGGGGCCTTCTAATTTCTCTACTTTTGTTTCATAAAAATCTACTTTTTCAGGCTCATCATTATTCACAACATCTTCGGAATTCTCTGTCACACCGAGCGTAGTCGAAGTGTCTTCCGAATCACCTTTTTTAGTCTTTCCCTTGCCTTTTCCTTTTGTAGCTGTTTTCTTTTCTTCTTTCTCCTCTTCTTTGCTAGCTTTTGATTTTTTTGTAGGCTTTGTTTTGCTGTTAATTGAATCCAAATCAATTTTAGAAACAACTTTTAATTTTACGTCCGATTTAATTACTTCTTTTTCTACTTCCTTAGGTTTTTCAACTTTTTCTTTTGCAATAGGAGTATTGGGAATGTTTTTAATAATGATATCTTCTTCTTCCTCTTTCTTTTTTGATTCAGGCTTTTTTGTTTCGTCTAAAGTGATGCTCTCTTTTTTAGCACGAGTACTGGAAGTAACTTTTGTCGCTTCTTCCTTTGCAGCCTTCTCAGATTGGTATTCTTTTGCCAGTAATGTATAATGTTCATCGGTAATTTTGGCCATAGGATTATTCTCCACAGCATGGCCTTTACCTTTTAGGAATTCAGTGATGGTCCCAATGCTAACATTGAGTTCCTTTGCAACCTTACTTAATCGTTGTCCTTTGTTGTCTGACATATATTTTTTTAGATAGTTAATGTGTTAATTAAGTTAATTAAGTTAAATAAGGAGTAGCCTGATTTACCCCAATTAACTTAATCATCTCAATCAACTTTTACTCAAATTCAGATTGTAAAATTGCTTTTACTTCTGTTACTGTTTCTTCTTCTAAATCTGTACGTTTTACTAACTCTTCGGTAGACAATTCTAAAACACTTTTTGCGGTATCGCAACCAATATTTTTCAATTCATCTAAAATCCAGCTTTCAATTTCATCTGAAAATTCTTCTAAATCCACATCTTCTAAATCAATGTCTGTATCACGATATACATCAATTTCGTAGCCTGTTAATTTTCCTGCTAATTTAATATTGTGTCCGCCTTTTCCAATTGCTAATGAAACCTGATCAGGTTTTAAAAACACTTCGGCACGTTTTGTTTCTTCGTCAATTTTTACAGAAGTAATTTTTGCCGGGCTCAATGCGCGCGTAATAAATAAAGATGGATTTGAAGTAAAATTAATTACGTCAATATTTTCGTTTCGTAATTCACGAACAATTCCATGAATACGAGACCCTTTCATTCCAACACAAGCTCCAACAGGATCAATTCGGTCGTCATACGACTCAACAGCCACTTTTGCTCTTTCTCCCGGTTCGCGAACAATCTTTTTAATAGTAATAAGTCCGTCAAACACTTCCGGTACTTCCATTTCAAAAAGACGCTCAAGGAATGCCGGTGATGTACGAGAAAGAACAATTACAGGTGAATTGTTTTTCATATCAACACGCTGAACAACCGCTTTTAATGTATCTCCTTTTTTGAAGAAGTCGGAAGGAATTTGTTCTGTTTTTGGCAATAAAAGTTCGTTGCCATCTTCATCCAAAATAAGCAATTCTTTTTTCCAGATTTGATATACTTCTCCGGTCATAATTTCGCCTACTTTTTCTTTGTATTTTTTATACAAACTATCCTTTTCTAATTCCAAAATTTTAGAAACCAAATTTTGACGAACAGCTAATACTGCACGTCTTCCAAAGTGTTCTAATTTAACAGGAGTAACAACTTCTTCTCCTAAATCAAGATCAGCATCAATTTTTTTAGCTTCTGCTAAACTAATATGTTTTGCTTCATCATAATCAAAACTATCTTCTGCAAATTCATCATCCACCACTTCGCGGTTATGCCAAATTTCAATATCTCCACGATCGGGGTTAACGATAATGTCGAAATTTTCATCAGAGCCATATTTTTTTAAAAGCATACTGCGAAATACATCTTCAATGATGCTCATCAAGGTTGCTCTGTCGATGTTTTTTACTTCTTTGAATTCTGAGAACGATTCAATTAAATTAATACTTTCCATTTTCTTTAATGATTAAAATGATACTACAATTTTAGTTTCTTTGATTTGGTTAAATGTTAAATTGATGTTATTGATAATTAATTGCTTTCCTTTTTTACCCTCTATTCGTTCTTTTGCCCTGCTTTCCAATTCTATTCCTAAGTCACTGGCTTTTAGTAGCTTGCCGTTAATTTTTTTGCCTTCTTTGGTAACCACATCCACCTGTTTACCTATGTTTTTTTGATATTGGCGAAGAATTTTAAATGGTTCAGATAAGCCCGGTGACATTACATTCAGCTCAAAATCCTCTTTTTCTCTGTCTAAGCCACTTTCAATATGCCGGCTCATTGCCACGCAGTCACTGATAGAAATTCCATTATCGTTATCTAAAAGAACGTTGATTCTGTTGCCCGACTTGATGGTTATTTCTACAATAAAATTAGCACTTTCAGCCAGTTTTTGCTCAGCAATTTCTTGTATTTTAGCTACAGTAATCATATCACTTGTAAGAATAGAAAGAGGGGACTTTTGTCCCCTCTTTCTATTGTTCTTCTATTTTAGCGATGCAAATATACATCATTCTTTCTGATTTGCAAACTTTTTGAGCAATACTATGTTAACAAATTTTCGCTTAATTGGTGTTTTACAGCAACCTATAGTGGTAATTTTACGTCTAACAGATGTAAAAGGGATTGATTTTTAGTTATTTTTGCTTTTATACCTACTCCAGTATAGTTCCGCGTACCTATTTTAAAAAAATAATATTATGAAAATAATGCAAAAAAAGTACAACAATGTTGCGGGGCGGGGGTTTGGGAGGTTTTCTCTAGTATTGTTTCTATTCTTCTTCAACATAAATCAACTTACGGTAGCCCAGGAAACAGATTCTGTTATTCCTGATACTGCAAATGCAGTGGTGGCAGATGAATCTGCAGGCCCTTCATTACATAATCTTTCCAAAAATTTAGGTGCTACTGCCGATGAATTAGAGCGAATCCGTCACGAGGAAATTATGAGCTACGTTTATATGGGGCTTGGTTTTTCAGTTGTTATAGGTATCGCTTGGTTTACAACTGTTTTAGCAAGAAAACGCAAGAGAAAAGAAGATGAAGTAAAAGCAATTCGTATGCAAAATATGAAGCACAAATCACATCATCATCCTAGAAGATAATTAATTTACTTTTTCTCCTCTTTTATAGGTGGTTTCCATCATCACATTACCATTTTTATCATAATAGGTCCATTTTCCGTTTGGTTTACTCTCTGTTTTTAGTCCTTTTTTGTCTTTTACTAAAGTATAGGAGGTTGTACTTTTTAATTTTGCATCTTCATACCATGCGCTACAGTCTCCGCTCAACTTCCCATCTTTTAAGGTCTGTTCCATCGACTTTACTCCTGTTTCATAATAATAGGTCCATAAGCCATTCTGCTTTTCATCTTCATAATCACCTTCCATGTCCTTGAAACCATAGGGTGTCCAAAAAATCCAATGCCCATTTTTTTGACCCGACCTGTACGTTCCTTCCTCTTTTACCTTTCCGTTATCATAATAGTATTTCCAATTCCCAGATTTGCAAGTCATTGAATCTCTTTTGGCTTTGTCTTTATAAGTATATTTCAATGTTATTTGTCGTTCTTCGGTGGAATAAAACCCTTCATAATTGGGGCTTTTATTCGGGAACCAGGCTTTCCAGCTTCCCTCCATTTTACCCATTTTAAAATTTCCTTCATTTTTCATCACACCGTTATCGAACCAAGAATACCATGTGCCTTCTTCTTTTCCATTCAAAAAATTTCCTTCTTCTAATTTTTGCCCGTTTTCAAACCAGGTGGTCCATAAATTTGTTTTCAAATTTTCTTTATAATTCCCTTGTTTCCATTTTGATCCATCATTATAATAATACGTCCACAAGCTGTCCATCAAATCACTTTTGTAATATCCTTCTGTTTCTTTTGTTCCATTGGCGTACCAATACATCCATTTTCCTGTCCTTAAATTGTCGGTTAATGTTCCTTCAATCTGCATTTTACCGTTTACATTATAAAATTTCCAGTACCCATTTTTTTTATCGTTTGCAAATGGTCCCTCACTTTTTACTGTTCCGTTGATGAACCAGTTGGTGCAGTTACCATTTTTTTTGCCTTTCAAGTAAGTTACAACAAAATCTTTTTCACCTGTAGGCAAATAAAATAGCCACTCGCCATCCATGCGGCCATCCTTATAACTTCCTTCCCCTTTCTTTTTACCATTGTCGTATGCGAGTACAAATTTTCCATTCCCATTTTTAATGGGTTGTTCTCCATTTTCAAACCATAGGTTCATCAAAAGCACTTCATCATTTTCGAATACCAATTCTTGTTTTGGCTTTCCGCTCCGAAAGTATTCTTTCCACAAGCCAGCTTCTTTATCTTTTCTGTAATTGCCTTCTTTTTGTTTATTTCCATTGGAATACCAACCAGTATAAGCTCCGTCAGCAAAATTGTTTTTGAAAAGGCCTTCGCTTTCTTTTTGTCCGTTTTCATAATAATAAATCCAAGCACCTTCTTTTTTTCCTAAAACATAAGGTTCTTTGCTTTTTATTTTTCCAGATTCATACCAGCCTGTCCACACACTATCGGCTTTATCATCTTTAAAAAAAGTTTCTTGTGCTTTGTTTCCATTGATATACCAATATTTCCAGGTCCCATGTTTTTTCCCGCTGATATAATTTTCTTCCGCTTTTGGTTTTTTCCCCGCATAATAACTTATGAATTTACCATTTTCTTTTCCTTTTGAAAATGTGCCTTCTTTCGCAATTTCTCCACTTTCATACCAAGCAATAAATTTCCCGTCTTGCATTCCATCTTTCATTTGCTGTTCGCTTTTTTTCTTTGTTTGAGAAATATCCCAGAATTCGGTCACTTGTTGTGCAAATGAACAATTAGTGAGGAATAGTAAAACGAGTATAAAAGTGATTTTTTTCATATTTTTTTATGCTGATTATCTATAACGCAAAAAAAGTAAAATGTTACATGTCTTTCAAAAGAAAAAAAGAAAATTGAGCGGGTCAATTTTCTTTTTTTCTTTTGATCAATGAGTCCATTTAATTTGACTCTAAAACTTTTAATAATTCATCCAATTTTGGAGTCAAAATAATTTCGGTTCTGCGATTCTTTTTGCGAGCTTCGGTTGTTTTTGCAGGATCGATAGGAAAATATTCTCCTCTTCCGGAAGCTGTTAAACGTTTAGAATCAACACTACTATTTTTTGTAATAATTTTAACAATAGAAGTGGCGCGCATTACGCTCAAATCCCAGTTGTCTTTTATATCACCTTTGCCAACCATTGGAACATCATCGGTATGGCCTTCAATCATTACATTGATATCGGTATTTTGTTCTAACACTTTTGCTACTTTTTTTAATGCATCAACTCCTTTTGCTTCAACGGTAGTGCTACCTGATGCAAACAATAAACTTTCGTCCATCGAAACGTACACTTTCCCATTTTTCTGAGTGATGGTCAATCCTTTACCTTCGAAGCCAAGAAGTGCATCCGATAATTTTTTTCTTAATTCATTAGAAGCTTCATCTTTTCTTTTCAAGATGTCTTCCAATTCAGCAACTCGTGCTTCACGTTTTTTCAATTCAGCTGTTAATTCATCCAGACTTTTTTTCTGCGCATTGAGTTGTGCTTCCAATAATTTTAGTTCATCCTGTTTTTTCAGAAGTTGCTCCTGCGTCATTTGCAATTCTCCTGAAAGCTTTTTGGTGTCGGCCAAATTGCCTTCCAGCAAACGATTGTATTTGTCCAACAGCTGTTCGTTAATTTGATTTAGTTTATCGTATTTAGCAACTAGTGTGCGATAGCTTGTTCCTAAAACGGAGGTGTCTTTTTTTAATCCGACAATGTCTTTATTATTATCGGCAATTAATTTGTTTGCTTCGGTAAGTTTGGTGTCACATTCCATCGAACTTGTTTTTAAGGCAGCAAGTTCTTTTTCGGTGCTTTCTCTTTTTGCTTGTTCTTCTTCTAATTTTCGTTGAGGAACACAAGAAAAAATTCCAAGACTAAGTGCGACAATCACAATAAATTTCGATGTATTTTTCATTTTCGGGGTCTTTTAATTATATACAAAATTATTCATATTCAATGAAAATAATACACGATGGCAGATTGTTTATTCACATAAAAGCACAATTCATTTGTTAATAATTAGGAAGAAAAACAAATAAAAAAGCCTTGAGTTTTAATACTCAAGGCTTTTTTAATAAGAGTTTGAAAGATTATTTTTTAGCGTCTGCTTTTTCAGCTTTAGGTTCAATGTAAACGCGAGACATATCTCGGTATTCCATTGCGTTTGCAGGGAAATTTCTTACATTCATTTGAACCAAGCGATAATTTTCATCATAGAAAATAGGCATAATTGCGCCATCATCAATTGCTTGTTGGTCGGCCTGTAAATACAAGCTAAAACGTTTTTTATCATCTACTTCTTGCATTGCAGCAGAAAACAGTGAATCGAATCTTTCGCTTTTGTAACGAACAGCGTTCAAGAAAGATTTGTCAGACAATTTTGCAGGAATATGCTTACTATATAACAAGGTTAAGAATGTTTCAGGATCCGGATAATCCGCTGACCAACCTGCTCTCCAGAATTGTGCTTTTCCTGTTTCCAAACTTTCTAAGTGTTCCGCGAAAGGCATAACGTTAATTTCTACATCAATGTTTAAGTTCTCTTTCAACATTTTTTGAATCACCTCAGCTGTTTGAATGTTTCTATCGCCACCACCACTGTTAATTTGTAACGTTAATTTAGGGAATCCTTTTCCATCAGGGTAACCAGCACTAGCCATATATTTACGTGCTTTGTCAACATCAAAAGTATAGCCCTTCAACCCTTTGTTATCGTAATCTTTAAAACAAGGAGGGACAATACCAAAAGTTCCCGGTACGCCTTCACCTTGCAGAGTGTAGTTCACAATTTTTTCTCTGTCAATTGCATAATTGAATGCTAAACGAACATCTTTTTTATCGAAGATATTGCTTTGGTGTTGGAAACCATAATAGAATGTACTCATAGCAGGTACAACTTGCATTTCAAAAGGAGAATTTCCTTCTTTTGCACTACCAAGCTCTCCTAAAATATCCGGAATCATTTCGATTGGTAAACGGAAAATCATATCCAAATTACCTCTCTTAAATTCTAATAATTCTGATTTCTTTTCTTTGATGAATGTGTATTTCACAGCATCTAAATAAGGCAATTGATTCCCAAATTCATCCACATTCCAGTAGTTTGGATTGCGCTCTAAAATAACTGCTTCGCCTTCTTTAATACTTTTTACTTGGAAAGGACCGGTACCAACGCATTTTACACGCATGTCAACACCATATTTTTCCAATGCTTCACTTGGGTAAACCCAACATCCGGGAGTACTTAAAATATTTAAAAACCCTGCAAATGGGTGAAGTAAATTAATTTGAATGGTGTAATCGTCCACGGCCTTTATTCCTGCAACACCACCAGCTAAAGGTTTTTTATCGATTGTTGATTGGAAGTAGTCATTTGCCCCAACTACGCGATCTTTAAAAGTGTTACCAAATTGTTGGTTTTCAGGACTTGAAGAGCACAGTTTTTCGAAACAAAAAATAAAATCTTTAGCAGTTACTTCGCGCCCTTTTCCATCAGAAAAACAAGGATCATCATGAAATTTAACTCCTTTGCGTAAGTGGAAAGTCCACTGACTTGCATCCGCATTTTTTTCCCACTTTTCAGCCAAGCTAGGAAGAACCGTTAAATCGCTTTGAGATAATTTTACTAAGCCTTCGTATACTTGATTAGCAATACGATGAGAGGTTACTTCGGTAATGTTTAATGGGTAAAGATTACGAAAATCTTCCACTTCATTCATTTTAAAAACACTACCGTAAAAAACGCCACCTTTGGCTTCGCGAGATTCCCCTGTAGTAGTTGTTCCATCACCGCAAGAAGCGAATAATCCTGCAATAAATAACGAGTAAATAACTTTTTTCATATCAGATATAAGATAGGTATTTATTTTTTCTAAGGTACAAATATATAGATATTATGCAAATTTCAAACGAATTGACAAAGTTTTAGCTCAAAAAGCACTTTATTGATGACGAACAGCGAATTTTTATAAATCAATCTCTAAAACAACAGGACAATGGTCGGAATGCTTTGCCTCTGCTAGTATTGCAGCTCGTTTCATTTTCGTCTCCAGATTACTGCTAACCAAGTTATAATCAATGCGCCAGCCTAAATTTTTAGCTCTTGAGTTAGCTCTAAAGCTCCACCAGCTATAGTTGTGAGGCTCTTTGTTGAAGTGTCGGAAACTATCAATAAATCCTGTTTTCATAAAACCGTCTATCCATTCCCGCTCTTCGGGTAAAAAACCGCTGCTATTGGCATTGCTCTTGGGGTTGTGAATGTCGATTGGTTGATGACAAATGTTGTAATCCCCACAAATAATAAGTTTTGGGCGCTCTTTCTTTAATTTGTCGATGTATTTTTGGAAATCTCCCAGCCATTTCATTTTAAATGCTTGTCGGTCGTCTCCACTACTGCCACTTGGGTGATACACACTCATCACTGAAACATCTCCGTAATCGGCTCTAATAATACGACCTTCAAAATCGTATTCGGGAATTCCGCAACCATACTCAATATGTGAAGGCTTTTGTTTGGTGAAAATGGCCACTCCGCTGTACCCTTTTTTTTGTGCGGGATACCAATAATGGTGGTAACCGGCTATTTCAAAAACGCTTACATCCAGCTGCCCCGGCTCTGCCTTAAGCTCCTGAACACATAAAATATCGGGATTTGCAGCTTTAAGCCATTCCATTAAGCCTTTACTCATTGCCGAACGAATACCATTCAGGTTGTAGGTTATAATTTTTGCCATTTTAAAACGTATATATAAATAGGATTTTGTATTGCGTCATCAATAATTTGAACAAATGTATAAAATGCATTTGTTCGTACATAATTTGTACTTTTAATTCTGTGTTCGTGCGTAAAATTATAGTGATTTGTGTTTTTGTTCTGTTCTGCATAAGCGCCTTTTCGCAATATGCAGGGAACAACCGCATTAAAAAACTTTCTGTTGTTTCCGACACCATAAAACTCGATTCCCTGAGTTTGGTTCCGGGCACTTTTAAACTCAGCACTTTTTCGGGTACTTTGGTGGACACTTCTTTTTATAAAATAAATCATGCCGAAGGAATTTTGATTTTGAATACTCAGAAAATGAGGGAAAATAACATTGCTCCAGATAGTCTTCAATCGTCCTATCAAACATTTCCTTATTTATTTTCTGCTGAAACAAAACACAAAGACGCTAACCGCATTAAACCCGATTTTAAAGGCAATAATAATCCTTTTAACTATACCATTGAATCAAAAAACGATGATATTTTTAAAATGGATGGCTTGAATAAAAGTGGAAGTATCTCCCGTGGAATTTCTTTTGGAAATAGCCAAGACGTTGTGGTAAACTCAAATTTGAATTTACAACTTTCCGGACATTTGAATAATAATGTAGACATACTTTTGGCGGCAACCGATAGTAACATTCCCATTCAACCTGATGGGAATACGCAGCAACTACAGGAGTTCGACAAAGTATTCATTCAACTCTCTAATCAAAAAACAAAATTAATTGCGGGAGATTTTCAAATGATTCGGCCCTACGGTTATTTTATGAATTTCAATAAAAAAGCACAAGGCGTAAGTTTTTCAACCATTCAAAAAACAAATGTTGAAAATAAAGATGTGAAAAAACAGGGACTTTATAAAACAGGATTAAGTGCTGCTGTGTCGCGAGGAAAATTTGCAAGAAATCAAATTCAGGGAATCGAAAATAATCAAGGGCCCTATCGTTTGCGCGGAGCCGAAAACGAACCTTTTATTATTATTTTATCGGGAACAGAAAAAGTATATGTTGATGGAAGGTTGATGGACAGAGGACAAGAGAACGATTATGTGATTAATTACAACACTTCCGAAATTATTTTTACGGCCAAGCAACTCATCACAAAAGACAAACGTATTGTGGTGGAATTTCAATATTCGGATAAAAATTATGCGCGATCACTTTTGCATTTTGCAAATGAATATGAACAAAACAAATTAAAATTACACTTGCATGTTTATTCGGAGCAAGACAGTAAAAATCAGCCCTTGCAACAAGATTTGTCTCCTTCTCAAAAAGTATTATTATCCGAAATTGGCGATACGCTATCTCTTGCAGTCACACCAAGCTTTGATAGTGTTGCATTTAACAACAATGAAGTATTGTATTATAAAACCGATTCAACAATTGGGACACAAATTTTCCCTAAAATATTTGTGTATAGTCCAAGTAAAACATATGTGACAAATGGCGCTGTAGACAGCGCACATTTTAGAGTAACGTATAGTAATGTTGGCGCAAACAAAGGCAATTACGTTCAAATAATCAGCAGTGCAAATGGCAAAGTTTTTCAGTGGGTGATGCCTGATACGCTTACTAATATTCCAAATGGGAATTATGAACCGATAGTTCAATTGGTAACACCCAAACAAAAACAAATGATTACAGCAGGTTTTGATTATGCATTTAATAAAAACAGCAAGCTATCTATAGAAGGAGCGATCAGTAAAAACGATATAAATACCTTCTCATCTGAAAACAGTAACGATGATGTTGGTTATGGATTTAAAATGAATTTTGACAATGCAAAACCCTTTAGAAGGGAAGACACTATTTCTCCTTTGGTGTTGCTTACAAATGTAAATTATGAATATGTGCAAAAATATTTTTCTCCGATAGAGCGCTACCGAAGTATAGAATTTGAGCGGGATTGGAATAGGGGAAGTGTATTGCAAGCCGCGGATCAGCACATTGTAGGTGCTGCAATTGGGCTGACAAAAAAAGGAACGGGAATGATTGGGTATCGATTTAACGCTTTTTTAGAAGGAGATAAATACAATGCAAATAAACACAATGCAAATCTGGCGCTTACAAAAAAGGGATTTACTCTTCAGTATGATGGAAGTTTGTTGAATTCCGCTAGCAGCACAAACACTAATTTTTACCGACATAAAAGTGGTGTGTCACAAAAAATAAAATGGTTGACAGTTGGTTTAAAAGACGAATTTGAACAAAACAAATTTGCGTTAAGTAAAAAAGATTCACTCTTGCAGAATAGTTATCAATTTTGGGAATGGCAGGCATACATGCAAAATGCAGATACAACTAAAAACAAGTATGGAATAAATTATAAACAACGAACAGATTATGCTGTAAGAAATATTTCCGGAGAAACAGGTTTGGTTACTACTGCTTTTGCAGAAAGTTATGGCGCATTTTTAGAGTTGATAAAAAATTCAAATAATCAGCTAAAATTAAATGCTTCCTATCGAGAGCTTGTAATAAAAGACCCCTTGCTTACTGTTCAAAAGCCCGACAACTCATTGGTTGCCCGTGCCGAATATAATTTCAGATTGTGGAAAGGATTTATTTATTCAAGTACTTTTTATGAAATTGGTTCGGGATTGGAAATTAAAAAAGAATTTTCATACATACTTGTAGCCGTTGGACAAGGAGTTTATGTGTGGAACGATTACAATGGAAATGGAATAAAAGAATTGGACGAATTTGAAATAGCAACTTTTCCCAATACTGCAGATTACATTAAAGTTTATACTCCAACCAATGAGTATATAAAAGTGTATAGTAACCAATTTAGTCAGACACTCACATTGAAACCTGCGGCATTGTGGGCGAATAAAAAAGGGATTAAAAAATTTATTTCACGTTTTTCAAATCAGGCATCTTATCGTATCGATAGAAAATCAAATGAAGATGATTTATCGAAAGCATATAATCCGTTTTTATTTGAGCCTGATGACAGTACATTGGTGACATTAAATTCATCGTTCAGAAACACGTTATTCATTAATCAGCTCAGTCCGGTTTTTGGTTTAGACCTTACTTATCAGGATGCAAGAAATAAATCGTTGTTGGTAAATGGGTTTGATTCGCGAGTTAATATATTCAAAGAAGCGCGTTTGCGTTGGAACATCAGTAAAGAATTTAGCTGGAATGTAGCTTATAAAGATGGTGTAAAAAAAAGCAGTTCACAATATTTTTCATCGCGTGATTATTCTATTACTTATTATGAAGCGGAGCCGAAATTGAGTTACCAGCCGAATACAGCCTTCAGGGCAAGTGTTTCATTTAAGTATACAGAAAAGAAAAACAGAGAGGAGTTTGGCGGACAAAAAGCAGCGTTGCAGGATTATGGTGCAGAAATAAAATACAATGTTTTACAAAAAGGGAGTTTGAGTTTGAAAGCAAATTTTATTCAAATCAAATTTAACGGAACAAAAAATACTTCTTTAGAATTTGAAATGTTAGATGCATTAAAAACCGGACAAAATGTAACTTGGGGAGTTGCGTATCAGCGCACTTTATCAAACAACTTGCAATTAACACTCACTTACGATGGCCGCAAATCCGAAGGAACAAAGGTTATTCATACCGGTGGCGCACAAGTGAGGGCGTATTTTTAAACAAAAAAATTCCTCCTATTGGAGGAATTTTTTTGTTTGAAGACAAAATCAATTTTTTATTATTTTTTGAACGGTATATTGTTCTGCTACTCCAATTTTTAGAAAATAAACTCCCGAAGGGAATTTTTGCAGTGAATATTGTTTTTTAAAATTGCCTGACGCATTTGTTTCTTCTGAAAAGATTTTTGCGCCAACCAAATCATACAAAGTAAATGTAATATTGGTTGAGAGTGGGAGCGTCATTTCCACTTCAAAGTTTTCATTAACCGGATTTGGATAGAGGTGAAAGTTATAAAATCCTTCAGTTTCTGAAATTCCGGTAGTGAAGTTTACAGACACAGTTGAGGTTGCGGTACATCCATTTGCATCAGTAACAGTAACAGTATAATTACCCGGACAAATTGCGGTTGCAGTAGGAGTTGTTTGTCCGCCAGGAGCCCACGAATAGGTATATCCGGCTGTTCCGGCAGTAGCAGTTGCGGTAGCAGATCCGTCACAGCATGTTGCACAGGACGCATTCATACTAGTGGTACTAACAGCCAAAGCAGCAGCAGGTTGATTAACGGTACAGCTTGATGATGAAGTGCATCCATTTGCATCGGTTACCGTGCAGGCATAAGTTCCGGGGAAAAGCCCGCTGATGCTTGATGTTGTTTGTACCGGAATCGTATTCCATGCATAAGTATAGGCACTTGTTCCGCCTGTTTGGGTTGCTGTGGCACTTCCGTTGCTTCCTCCAAAGCAGCTTACGCTGCTGCAAGTGACAATGGCATTTAAAGCAGTTGGTTGTGCGATGGAAACAGGACCTAAAATGCTCATACATCCATTGGCATCCTTGATTGTGTCATAATACATCCCAACACATAAACTATTCGCAGATGCTGTTGTTTGTGAAGGAATGGTATTCCACTTGTGAGTAAAGCTTCCTGTTCCGCCTGAGGCAAAAGCGGTTGCTGTTCCATTACAGAGTCCGTTACAGGTGATGTCTGTTTTGGAGGAAGTCGCACTAATTGCTGCGGGCTCGGTAATGGTAACTGTTGCACTTGATGTGCAGGAGCTACCATCAACCATGTTAACAGTATATGTTCCGGCACATAATCCTGTTATGTTAGCGGTTGTTTGCCCTCCCGGTGACCAAAGATAATTAATAGGTGGAACGCCTGCTCCTGTGGCTGTTGCGGTTCCATTACATAAGCCGTTGCAGCTTATGTTTGCGCTAGTTGCGGTTACGAGACATTGCGCCTGTGCAATCATTACATTTAATGAGAACACAATTAAAAAGTAAATTTTTTTCATAGCTTTAAGTTTTAAAGGTTAGACACATTTATTTTAAAGTTCAATAGAAGTTTCGTTTTAGATTTTCATTTCGTGCTGTTTTCGATAATTTCCCAGGATAAAAAGCCATTTAATTTTTAAATTATTATCGAAAAGAAATTATAATCACTTCATTTTTATAGTAAATTTATGACCTGCTTAAGTCTAGTTACAAAGCATTATTTTCTTGTGTTTCGCATTTCTTAGCATGAAAATTTAGGGCGATTTTTGTGTAAATAATTGATAATCAAACACTTATTTTAATTTTAAAAACATCATTATTCAAAGCTTATGGACGAATTAGCGCGCTTGATTCTATCACTTACAAAGTCTGAAAAAAGATATTTTAAGATGTTTACTGCTTTGCAAAGCGGAGAAAAAAGCTACTTGAAACTCTTTGATGCGGTGGAAAAAATGGAAGATTATGACGAAGAAAAAATAAAAAAAATATTTAAAGGAGAAGATTTTATTAAGCGCCTTCCTTCAGTTAAAAATTATTTATACAATCAGATTTTAAAAAGTCTTCGTGTCAGTTATGGCGGAAACACCTTGCATTCACAACTTGTGGAGATGATTGAAGAGATTTCTATTTTATATGAAAAAAGATTATATAAACAATGCGCCAAAATTATTGAGAGAGCCAAGATGCTTGCAAAAACAAATGAAAATATTCTTCAAGAAATGGAAATTAATTTCTGGGAGCAAAAAGTGATGATGGAAGTGTTGAATTTGGATAAGTTCGAAAAAACCTTAGAAAGCTCCTTAGAAAAGGATATTCAATTGATTGAATCGCAGATGAATGTTGTTCAATACCGAAATTTATATAATAAGATAATTTTAATTAACAAGAGAATTAAAGAAGCAAGAACAGATGAGGAGATGGAGCAATTTCAAAAAATTATTAATCACCCTTTAATGCAATCGGTTTCAACAGCAAAAAGTTTTGATTCAAAATATTGTTTTTACCAAACTCATTTGATTTATAATCATGCAAAAGGGAACAATGAAGCTTGTTTAGAAATTGCAAAAAATTTATTAGAGTTGCTTGAGCAGTTTCCTCAGAAAATTGCCGAGTCTCCCAAAATGTATGTTACAACTCTCAATAATATTCTGCTTTGCGAAATTCATACACATAATTATAGAACGTTCAGCCAAACGTTAACTAAGCTCAGGGCTTTTCCTTTAAAATCATTGAGCATTGAAGTGAATCGATTTGTGAATTCTTATACTTTTGAAATGGTTAAGTATCTAGATACTGGTGAATTTGGAAAAAGTGTTGGAATAAGAGAAGAGATCATTCAAGGATTGAAAAAGTATGCTGATAAAACAAACGAAATAGAAAAGAGTACGTTACTTTATAATTTGTTTTACTCCTATTTCGGAACAGGGGAGTATTCAAAGGCACAAGAGATAATAAATATATTGTTAAATGAATATCAAAAAGAATTGCGTTACGATATTCAAGGTGCTGTTAGAATTTTAAATCTTATTCTTCATTATGAACTTCGAAATGACCGTTTGTTAGAATACAATGCTATTTCGACTTATCGTTTTTTAAACAAAAGCAATCGATTATACAAATTAGAAAAAATCGTATTAGATTTTATTCGAAAAAAAATGCAACATATTTATACTCCAAAAGATGAGCGGGAAGCATTCATAGAGCTTAGAAAAGAGTTTATGAAACTGACAGAAGATTCATATGAAAAAAAAGCATTTGAATATTTTGATTTTATTTCTTGGTTAGATTCTCACATAGAAAAAAAATCGTTTGAAGAAATTGTGAAAAAGAAATTCGAAATGAGAGCAACTCAAGATGGAAAATAGCATTAAAGCAACAAACCTTGAGAATGTCCAAGGTTTAATGTTTTCAAAAACAAAAATCAATTCCCCTGTCCTTTATCATCACTTCCAGCTCCTATCTGTTTTTGCCCAATTAAAATTTCCAGAGAAACTTAAAGAACGGATGTAAATATCTTTTAAGCCGGCAGACGTTAAATTAAATATTGAAGGACCGGGATCGAAATCCACGGTCCCCCAAAATAATCTGTAGTTCTACAAACATTGACTGCTACATCAACTGCAACTGATGCACTCGATTCGCCCAAGCTATTGTTTCCATCCCCTTTGCCTAAAGCAGATTTTGACTTGTGCTTAATTGAGTAGACAAAATAAATATTAACGATAGTAGAATGGTTTTCATTTTCACAACGTTTTTAACGACATACTATTTTTTATGACTTCCTTCGAAGTCATTCCTTTATTCTGATTTGTCTCCGAAAGAGATATTTATCCCAATATTTAAACCAATTGAACTAAATGGCAGCAAAAATTTAGTTGACTTGTCTGGCTGGTTAGTATTTGGGGCGGCTGAGGTATCATAACTGTAACTGTCCACAAATTCAATTTCTTTGTCATAAGTATCAAGCATGGGAAGTTGATCAACACCATCAACAGTATTTTTTGTCATTGTTCCTTTTTTCATTGCCCAGTTTTGGTAGTTGGCTGCGATTTCAGCAAATATTCCTATTTTATCACTTGCCTTATAATTGAGACCAATTCCTCCATGAAATCCCCAACTTACTCCGCCACTATATTTCCAATTTTCATCAGAAATGGTGGTAGATGTTAATGACGTATTTTCCATATGAGTTTCTTCAAACATTTTTGCATCAACACCTATAATTAATCCCGCTTTCATATATGGCATTATTTTTTTTTCACCTGCTGTCATACGAATCGTTGGAACAATGCGGATCATTCGTCCTTTCCAAGTGGTTTCTCTTTTATAACTTGTTGAAGCAGGAGCATTTGTTTGCTCATCAGTAAAAGTATTTTTTCCTCCAACGAGATATGCAAAACCAATTTCAGCACCTACATTTTTATTGAACATGTAACCTGCATATAAACCAGCATTTACGCCCTTTCCTAAAGATAGGGGATGAGCAGTTTCTTCATAAACAGTCCCAGATGAACCGGTTGTTGTTTTATAATCAACAAAAATACTTTGTTTAGCTGCAGGAAAACCATAGCCTCCGCCAATACCAATATATACACCTTGTCCAAAAGTTGATAAAACAGCAATGGGTCCGCAAAGCATCACCATCAAAATTAATTGTTTAGTTTTCATACGTTTATTTATTAGGTTAGTAATTTACTTATTGTTTGACAAAAACTTTTCCAGTTCCAACAGCAGAAACTTTTGTGTCGCTGTTATCACCAATTATCCACAGAAAATTTCCATCTATGTCGTAGTCGATAAAGTAATGGTCTTCATGCGCAATAGAAGTCATCCAAAGGAAGTCAGCTTTTTTTTGTCTATAAAACATTTGCCCGTTTTTAATAAACAATTTTGCCTTTTTTCGAGTGGTTATGGTTACAACATTGTGAGGGTGAACAAATGTAAATCCGCAAAGGCTCACTTCACCATTTTCTTGATCAATTATCAGCTTACATCCAGTTGGATTTTGTGTAGATGTGCTATCAATTTCAATCCATGTACCATCCAGTGATGGTTCAAAAATGTCATTTTTGCAAGATGTTACAGTAAGCAATGTTAGGGCAAGTAGCAATTGAGATAGCGCTGAAATATGTGTTTTCATTTTTATAAATTCCAGTGAATTTTTAAATAATATTGAAAAAAAAGACTTGTCTTTTTATTTAAAGGATAATTTTCCCTGCTGAATAAGTCGATTTGTATTATCTGTGATTTTATAGAAGTATAATCCACTTTGAATATAATTTCTGTCAACAGGAAATTCAGGCTTCATATTTTTAATTTGAAAAACTTCTCTTCCTACAACATCATACAAAGTCAATGAAAAAATTTCCTGCCCTGTAGAAAATTTTTCATTTTCAGTTTTTACATGTAGGTAATCTGTGAGGGGATTTGGAAATAGAATAAAGCCTCCATTTTTTAATTCAAAGGCAGAAACTTCAATCAGAGCTGTTGGACTAGGAATCCATTTTGCAACAAAAGGGGTGGCATTTCCTCCTGCTACAGGAAATAATCCACCGGCATATAAAGTATCATGAAGCGTAGTTAATGCAAGAACAGTATTATTAGTTCCAGACCCTAAGGTGGTCCAAACGGATCCATCCCATTTCCCAATGTAGCTGGTTGGGATAAGACCAAGACTATCTATATTCCCTCCAACCACTAATTCGTTATTGAATACAGTAAAGGTACTAACTGTTGTTACACCTGTATAGCTGCTTGCTCCACCGCCAACATCTGACCAAGTGGTTCCATCCCATTTCGCAATATGATTTACTGGGCTTACACCGGCAGTAGTAAAAGTCCCTCCAGCATAAAGGTCTCCGGTATAAACGGTTAATGTGCTCACAGTGGTAACTCCGGTATATGAAACTCCACCTCCTACATCTGACCATACAGAACCATCCCATTTTGCGATGTTATTTACAACAACACCACCTGCATCTGTAAAAGATCCTCCAACATATAAATCGCTTCCGTAAACACATAGAGAGAGCACTGGTCCATTTGTTC
>JAHEYB010000036.1 GCA_023251805.1 Bacteroidota bacterium
TGCTTTGAAAAAACATTTTGCTCAATCATTTTTTGATATATAAAATTATCGATCGAGCTATCATCAATTAAATAAACTAAATCGATGGAAAATCTTGCATCTACCATATTTTTAATATGCCAAAATTATATATTAAAGATATGGCATTGCCCGGATTGTTTTTTTCCTTCTATTTTTATAGTATTTCTGATGTAAGAAAAAGCACAAAAATGGTAAAAAATATGCCTTTTGGCTTGTTACTTTTGTGTTTTTTGACATATTTTAGAATTTAATCTGTTGCGAAGTATTATTTTGGTAAATCTTAAATCGTAATAGTTAGTAATAATTAATTTGTATGGATGAAGTAAAGTATCGCTTGCTAGTTGAAAATTCATCCGACTCTTTTTGGGCTATAGATGAGAATTACAAGCTTACAAGTTTCAACAATTCGTTTTTTGAAAGCTCAAAACTTTTCTATGGTGTTTCACCTTTTATCGGAATGTCTGTAATGGATTTCTTAAATTCCAACAACAAAACAAATTGGTTACCATTATACAACAGAGTACTTAAAGGAGAATTTTTTTCTGAGGAAATTATTGAGCACACCTTGGGTTTGCAATTATGTTTTGATGTTTCATTTAATCCGATTACTGTCAATTCAGTGATATGTGGCGCGGCCATTTTTTCAAAAGATATTACAGCACGGAAAAATATTGAACAGCAATTAGAATATAAAGTAAATGAATTAAATACTTTTGTTTATAAAGCAACCCATGATTTGCGCTCACCATTAGTTTCAGTTATTGGTTTGGTTCAACTCGTAAAACAAGAAACAGCATTATCTGAAATCCAGAATTATATTGATATGATTGGGCAAAGCGTGCAAAAAATGGACCACTTACTCATTGATTTAGTAAAAATTGTGAATGTTTCTCAAGGGCAATTGGCAAAAGACAAAATAGATTTTGTTTGGATTGTAGATGAAGTTTTAGACTCTTTAGCTTTTCGACCGGAATTTTCTAAAATTATTTTTCGTAAGCATTATAATGTTGACATTGATTATTATGGCGACAGTGGTTTAATGAATTCTATTTTGCAAAATATTATAGATAATGCAATTAAATACAAGAAAAAAGAGGATGAACCCGAGCCTATGATTATTATTGCAATAGATGTAGATGCTTCACAAGTTAAAATTGGGATAACTGATAATGGGATTGGAATTCAGGAGGGATTAGTAGAAAAGGTATTTGATATGTTTTACAGGGCTACATCAGCATCCGATGGAACAGGTTTAGGTCTGTATATAGTAAAAACTGCTGTTGAAAAAATGGGTGGGAAAATTAATTTGAGCAGTGTTTATGACAAAGGAACTAGCGTGAGCATTGTTATTCCTAATTTTAGTTCAATCTAATTTTCCCAAGTCGATTTGAATTAGTGGCTTGTATAAAAAAGAAACAACATTTTTATATGCTTTAGATTTTTCTAAATCGCAAGGATTTAGTGAAGTAGTTAGCATTATTATTTTAATTCTTGGAATAAAATTATATGGAAGATTTTGAAATTCTTCTAGAAAATGAAATCCATCTAAGATAGGCATGTTGATATCTAAAAATATATAGCTTGGAATTAAATCTTCTGATAAGTTTTGAAATGTTGAAAGATTTTTCAAAAACTCCAAGGCACTTGTAGTGCTTGTGTGAGTGTATACATTTTCTGAAAAGCTTGACGACTTAATCATTTTTTCATTGATAAAATTGTCAATATCGTTATCATCAATTAACATTACCGACTTGTACTTGTAGTTATTTTGTATGGGTTTCATATATCTTGATTGAAAATCAAAAATAGTAAATTAATTTTAGTTTTGCTTCATTTTGGCTTTATACTACTTGGTGAGGTAATGCCACTTGATTCATTTATTTTTGATTTGATATGTTTGGTGTATTTGGTATCGTATTCAAATACACTAGTAGTTTCATTAAATTTAATAAGTGCTACGGGAAAATCAAGGTAATAATCATCTGTATTTTTCTTTTCTTTAAAAAGTTCAACTTCAAACTCAAACGTAAATTTTACATCACCAATTATAATAGCATCTGGCATTTTAGTTGAAATTCCAACCGAACGTGTCACATATCCAAGTTTTGAAATTTCAACGGTGTAATAACAATTTTTTGCTAAATCAAATGAAAATGCATGTTCATGGTATACCACATTGGTAATTTCTTCCCATTGCATTTCCTCATTTTCTTTATAAAGTTTTACAATCACTCCGTCAATCGGAATAGTTTTTTCTACCGCTAATCCAATAATTTTTAAGCAAATAGTGGTATCATCTTTTATTGACGTTTTACTTTGACCAGAAATAGTTATTGTTTGAAAAATGAATAATGAAATGAGTACGAAATAGATTTTTGTAAATTTCATTTAGCCTCCTTTTTATTGTTCTTCAAACTTATGATTAGTTTGATTGGCAAGCTAACCTATATTTTACCGAAATAACAGATGTAAGATTTTTGGTTGTTTTGTGGTGAGAATGGGGAATAAAGGAGGGGTATTAACTCAACCATGGTACCCAAATCGCTTTAGTTGCGTATCACTATCTCTCCAATCTTTGTTTACTTTTACAAATAATTCGAGAAAAATTTGTTTTTGAAAAAATTCTTCCATGTCTTTACGCGCTTCTGTTCCAACTTTTTTCAATGCTTTGCCTTGATGTCCGATTATAATTCCTTTTTGTGAATCACGGACCACCATTATTTCAGCACGAATTTTAATGATTTTTTCTTCGTTTTTAAATGTTTCAACAACAACTTCAACTGAATAAGGGATTTCTTTTTTATAGTTGGTTAAAATTTTTTCTCTTATTATTTCTGAAACAAAAAAACGTTCAGGCTTGTCGGTTAATTGATCTTTGTCATAAAAACCCGGACTTTCGGGAAGTAAAGCTAAAATTCTATCAAATACATAAGTGACATTGAATTTTTCCAATGCAGAAACAGGAATCACTTCTGCTTTAGGAACTTCATTTTTCCAGTACTGTACTTTTTCCTCTAATTTATCTTGTGTTGAGAGGTCAATTTTGTTTACCAATAAAAGCACGTGTGCGCTTGTGTTTTTAATTTTATGCAGCACCTTTTCCTCTATTTTAATATCTTCATAAATATCAGTTACAAATAAAATAATGTCAGCATCTTGCAAGGCAGTATTTACAAATTCCATCATTGATTCTTGTAGCTTGTAATTGGGTTTGAGCACCCCGGGAGTGTCAGAATAAACAATTTGAAAGTCTTCTCCGTTAACGATTCCCATAATTCTGTGGCGGGTGGTTTGGGCCTTAGATGTAATAATAGATAGCCTTTCACCCACCAATACGTTCATTAGCGTTGATTTACCAACATTTGGAGAGCCAATAATGTTTACAAAGCCTGATTTATGAGCCATTTCAAAAAATGTTAATAAGATATTTGGACTACAAAGAAACAAAATATATCTTTGCACCGCAATTTTAAAAGCTGGAAAGGCTTTTCGTACAGAGAAATAGTATAAACCAAGATATATTGCTCCGAAGGAGTTCCTTCGGAACGGGGTGGAGCAGTTGGTAGCTCGTTGGGCTCATATTCTTCAAAGAAGAACATCGGTTCAAGGGTTTAAAGTAAAAGTAGTTCTTAAAAATATATTGCGGGGTGGAGCAGTTGGTAGCTCGTTGGGCTCATAACCCAAAGGTCATCGGTTCGAGTCCGGTCCCCGCTACTATAGCCGATTCTTTAAATAGAATCGGCTTTTTTGTTATATTATGTATGCAGTTTATATTCTATATTCTTATAAGTTCCACAAATCGTATGTGGGCTTTACTACTAATCTCATAGGTAGATTTAAATCTCATAATGAGCTAGGTGAAGATTTCACTAAGCGTTATCGACCTTGGATAGTTATTTATTGTGAATATTTTGAAGATAAAAAAGAGGCAGTAAAAAGAGAAAAATATTACAAGGCAGGAAAAGGATATTATGAAAGAAATGAAATCATACAAAAGCTAAGGTAAGGGCTCATATTCTTCGAAAAAGAACATCAGTTCGAGATTGGTTTCCTTTACTTACAGGCAATATAGAAAGTCCTACTTAAATAGTTTGTATGCTGTTTATTGAGCTGTCAATAAACAATTATTATACTACCTTTGCACTCTTTTAATTCAAGAAATAAAAGACTAATGTCAAATATCTTAGCCATAGTAGGTCGTCCAAATGTTGGTAAATCAACCATTTTTAATCGGTTAACCGATAGCAGAAAGGCTATTGTTGATGCTGAGTCGGGGGTAACAAGAGACCGGCATTATGGTAAATCGGAATGGAATGGCTTAGAATTTTCAGTAATTGATACAGGAGGGTATGTGAAGGGTTCGGATGATGTGTTTGAAGGCGAAATTCGTAAACAGGTGCAGTTAGCAATTGATGAGGCAAATGCAATATTGTTTGTGCTGGATGTGGCTGATGGGATTACAGATGATGATAAAGTAGTTGCTAATATTCTCCGTAAGGGTAAAAAGAAAGTATTCGTTGTTGCAAATAAGGTGGATAATAATGTGCGCCAGGGTTTGGCAGGAGAATTTTATGCACTCGGATTAGGAGAAGTTTACAATATATCTGCGATAAGTGGTAGTGGTACTGGTGATTTGCTGGATGAGGTGGTAAAAGTGTTTGATAAAGATGTGGTAGATGAGCAGCTCGATATACCAAAGTTCGCAATTGTTGGTCGCCCCAATGTTGGCAAGTCATCAATGATTAATGCCCTTTTAGGAAAGGAACGAAACATAGTAACAGCAATAGCAGGAACTACTCGGGATTCAATTAATACGCGTTATACTGCTTTTGGACATGATTTTTTATTGATAGATACTGCAGGTGTTCGCAAAAAATCTAAAGTAGAAGAGGATTTGGAATTTTATTCGGTGATGCGTTCCATTCGTGCTATTGAAGATTGTGATGTTTGTTTATTATTACTAGATGCTACTCTCGGATTAGAAGCGCAGGACATTAATATTTTTCACCTTGCAGTAAAAAATCGAAAAGGAATTGTTATTGTAGTTAATAAGTGGGATTTAATTGAGAAAACAACCAATTCAACCAAAGAATACGAAGAAAAAATTAGAGAAAAATTGGCTCCTTTTAAAGATGTTCCAATTGTATTTACTTCTGCCTTGACGAAACAGCGGGTTTTAAAAGCAATTGAAATTGCAGAAAAAGTTAATGTGAATCGAACTAAATCTATTAAAACGAGAGAGCTAAACGATGTGATGCTTCCTATTATTGAGCATTCACCACCTGCAGGAATCAAAGGAAAGTATGTGAAAGTGAAATTTATTAATCAATTGCCAACGCATGCTCCAACGTTTGCTTTTTATTGTAATCTTCCTCAGTATGTCACAGAATCCTATATGCGATTTTTGGAAAATAGATTGCGTGAAAACTTTGATTTTACTGGAGTTCCCATCCAAATTTTTATGAGAAAGAAATAATTTCTCCACTTCGCTCGAAATGACACGATAGATTGTCAGTTTTTTAGTTTTTCTTTTTAAAATCCAAATCTATTCGAAATTCAAAATTAATAAGGTGTCTATATTTGATATCGGTTTCAAACGATGCCAGAGCAGGTCGATACATAGCAGCAATTGAATAATACTTACTAAAACGGTATTCTATTCCCAGCGACAAGCCCAATGTTTGGTCTGATTTTTTATAACTACTTACACTGTCGATTGTACTAGCTACTCTAAAATTGTAATTTGTAAAATTAAATCCGCCAACAAAATTTAAATCCTCATATACCGGGTGATGATAAATTAATTCATAATAAGAACAAGCAATACTCGTTTTTAGTTCTTTTTTTGAAAAATTAATTGAGCCTAATGGTGAAGACAAATCCTCCGTTATGCTTGCATTGAAGGAAATTTTAGTCAGGTCTTTTTTATAGTAACCAGAAAGCCCTAATCCAAAAAATCCAAAAGTACGTTCGCTTTTGTTTTTGTAATAGTTTACATAATAATAGTAATTTATCCAGGGAAATGAAAGTGTGATACCATAATTTGAATTGCTTTTTACCTTCTCTGTTTGAGCCAGGGATGGCAGCAGAAAAACAAAAATAAAAAACAAGGTAATTAAATATTTCATCTATTAAATTAAAACGCCTCATCCTTAACTAACAGAATGAGGCGTTATTGTATAAATATGAAAATTATTTCAATTTAAATGCTGCTTTTACTTTTGCAACATAATCTAACTTTTCCCAAGTAAACAACTCTACTTTCAACGTTTTTGTTTTACCATCAGGAGCTTTGAATGTTTTTGTAACAACCTCATTTTTTCTACCCATGTGTCCGTAAGCAGCAGTTTCGCTATACATTGGAGTACGCAATTTAAAACGTTGCTCAATAAAGTATGGGCGCATATCAAAAACAGATTCAACCATTTTTGCAATTTGGCCGTCCGTCATTTTCACTTTAGAAGTACTATAAGTATCAATAAAAATACCCATAGGTTGTGCAACACCAATTGCATAAGAAACTTGAACTAAAACTTCGGAACAAACTCCTGCAGCAACTAAGTTTTTTGCAATATGACGAGTAGCATAAGCAGCTGAACGATCTACTTTTGACGGGTCTTTCCCTGAAAATGCACCACCACCATGTGCTCCTTTTCCACCATATGTGTCAACAATAATTTTACGACCTGTTAAACCGGTATCGCCATGAGGGCCACCAATTACAAATTTTCCTGTTGGATTAATATGATAATTTATTTTATTGTTAAACAAATGAGCATACTTAGGATATTTCTTTTTAACTCTAGGAATTAAAATATCAATAATATCTTTTTTGATTTTTGCTAGCATTTTTGCTTCAGCATCAAAATCATCGTGTTGAGTTGAAACTACAATTGCATCAATACGAACGGGAATATTGTTGTCGCTATATTCTAGTGTTACTTGAGATTTTGCATCAGGACGCAAATATTTAATTTCTTTATTTTCTCTGCGCAAAGCAGCCAACTCCAATAAAATACCATGAGCTAAATCAAGTGCTAAAGGCATATAGTTATCCGTTTCATTTGTTGCATAGCCAAACATCATTCCTTGGTCACCTGCACCTTGCTCTTCTTTTTTCTTTCTGTCAACTCCCTGGTTAATGTCAGCCGATTGTTCATGAATAGCAGATAAAATTCCACAAGAATTTGCTTCAAACATGTATTCGCTTTTTGTATAACCAATTTTGCGAATTACTTCACGTGCTATTTCTTGAACATCTAAATATGCTTTTGACTTTACTTCACCAGCCAAAATTACTTGTCCAGTTGTAACCAATGTTTCACAAGCTACTTTCGACTGTGGATCAAAAGCCAAAAAATTATCAATTAAGGCGTCAGAAATTTGATCTGCTACTTTGTCCGGATGACCCTCCGAAACAGATTCGGATGTAAATAAATATCCCATTTAAAATTATTTTGTTTAATAAATTAGTAAAGATTTTTTTAACGAGTGCTAAAGTACAATTTATTAAGTAATTGAGAAAACAAATTAATTGTCTTTTTACCAAATTTTTACTCGTATTTTCTCGTCTCTATACATCTTATCGCCCTTCTTAATATTAAAGGCTTTGTAGAACTCATCCACATCTGAAAGCGGGCCATTGATGCGGAATTCAGCTGGTGAGTGAACATCACTCATAATTTGTTTAGCGAGTGAAGCATCCGTCCTGTTTACCATCCAAGCATAAGCATAGGCTAAAAAGTACCGTTGGTCGGAAGTGTAACCATTTTCCAATTCTGTTGACTGCCCTTGTTTTGTTTTTTTGAATGCTTCATAGCCCATAATTACTCCTCCCAAATCAGCAATATTTTCTCCTTGTGTGTTTTCTCCCCTCACGTGCATGCTGTCTAATACAACATAGTTGTTAAACTGTTCAACGATTAGTTTTGTACGTGCAACAAATTGAGAGCGGTCAATAATTGTCCACCAATCAGATAGATTCCCATTTTCATCATACAAACTTCCTTGGTCATCAAACCCATGTGTTATTTCATGCCCAAATGTGGAACCACCTATAATGCCATACAAAACAGCATCATCTGGCATTCTGCCCTCAAATCCAGGTACAATAATATTGCATGCTGGCACAACTATTTCATTGCTTGCAGGATTATAATATGCATTGTATGTTTGTGGATACATGTCCCATTGGGTTCTATCAACAGGCTTTCCAAATTTATTTACCATAAAATTATAATCCCATTTTTCGATGTTGATGAGGTTTTGAAGATAATTGTCTCTGCTAATTTCTAAGCTCGACATGTCTTTCCATTTATCGGGATAACCTACTTTCATTACAATTTTATTTAATTTGCTCAACGCTTTTTCTTTGGTTACAGCACTCATCCAATTAAGTTTTTTAATGTGCTCCGCATAAATATCACGAATATTGTTTCCTATTTCTAACAATTTTTCTTTTGTGCCTTTTGGCAAGCATTCAACAACGTATATTTGCCCGATTAACTCTCCAAGTGATTCGTTGGTAATTTCCACAATCTCTTTCCAGCGAGGTTTTTGTTCTTTTATCCCATCTAAAACCGTAGAATAGAAATAAAAATTTTGCTGCTCTAATTTTTTATTCATTCCACTCGCAAAACGGTCTATTAAATTCCATTTTAAATATATTTTCCAATCGTTGATGGATATTTTTTTAATGGCAGTTTCCAATTGTGTAAAAAATTCAGGTTGTCCTACAACAACAGAATCAATATTTTTTATTCCTAGTTGACTTAATGTTTGATCCCAGCTACCTGATGGGTTTATTTTATTGAGTGAAGCAACCGACATTTTATTGTAATTTTTATACGGATCTCTCAAATCCTCCATTTTCCTGGATGCTTTTGCAAGAATTGATTCTATTGACATAATAATAGCTCCATTTTTTTCTGACATACCTTTTTCTGTTCCGGTCAATTCAAACATTTTTTGAATGTGACCAGCATATTCTTTTCGGATATTGATTGTACGAGAATCGGTATTGAAATAATAATCACGCTCAGGTAAACCCAATCTTGTTTGCCCCAGATAAACTACATATTGAGCACTATTTTTATCATCTTGTATAACAGAAAAAGCAAACAAGGCACGAATATTCATTTTGTGAAACTCAGCTACTCGAGTCAATAAATCACTATTGTTTTTTATCGCATCGATTTTTGAAAACTCTTCATTCAGAATGGAAAGTCCTGCTTTTTCAATGCTTGCAGTATCCATTCCGCTAAAATACAAGTCGCCAATTTTTTGCTTATTGCTCCCTTTAGCTGCTTTAGTATCTGCTGCCGAAGCGACACATATTTTTCGGATGGATTCATTAATGGTATCTTGAATGGTATTAAAAATACCATTGGCTTTTTCTGATGCGGGAATGGGGTGAGACTTAAACCAGCCATTATTTGCAAACAAGAAAAAATTCTCTCCCGGTGAAATGGAAGAATCAATATGGGTGGTTATGGGATCAATAAAAGTTTCTTCTGTAGCTGCTTTTTTATCTGAATTGTTACAAGAATAAATAATTGCTAATAAAGCGATTGAGAATAAAAATGTTTTTTTCATGTTTTGAGTAATAAAATTCTGTTTTGTTTTTGTTTTAAATGCAATTACTAAAAATGGCTAATGCAAACCTACCTAGTGCAGGCAGGTTCGTATATCTGAAAAAGATTCGCTATTTGTATACTATTTTGTTAAATGTTTAAAAACATCTTCTAGTTTTTGTTCTTCTTTGTGTAGTGTTAAAACAGCTAAATTATTTTGAACTGCATATTGAAAAATATCAGGGCGAATGTCTTTGTCGGTATGCGCCTCAATTTTCCATGTATTTCCGTTTATTTGTTGAGCATCGTGAACACCATTTATTTTTTTTAAAGAATTCCGACTTGTTTCTTTGTCGAATTCAACTGTAATAAATTGTTTGTTTTTTGTTTGAGTGTTTTGAATAACCGATGTAATATCGTTCGCCACAATTTGTCCGTTGTTTACAATTATTACTCTGTCGCAAACAGCTTCCACTTCTTGCATAATGTGTGTGGAAAGCATTACTGTTTTTTGTTTTCCTACTTTAATTATCAGGTTACGAATTTCTTCCAATTGATTTGGGTCTAATCCAGTTGTAGGTTCATCTAAAATTAAAACTTTAGGATCGTGAATCATCGCTTGTGCCAAACCCACTCGTTGTCGATAACCTTTTGAAAGTGCTCCTATTTTCTTTTTCTGTTCAATTTGTAGCCCCGTTATCTCAATCATCTCGGCTATTCGTGATTTTACATTTTTAAGATGATGTAGACCCGAAATAAACTCTAAATATTCCTTCACATACATATCTAAATACAGGGGATTGTGTTCGGGCAAGTAACCAACATTTTTTCTAACATCTAAGCTTTGCTCCGAAACATCAAATCCGCAAACCGATGCCGAGCCGGATGTTTGAGGAATGAAACAAGTTAAAATTTTCATCATGGTAGATTTTCCTGCTCCGTTTGGGCCAAGAAAACCAACAATTTCACCAGAGTTTACTTCAAAGGATACATCGTTCAATGCATTTTGATTACCGTACGTTTTTGT
This sequence comes from Bacteroidota bacterium, assembly GCA_023251805.1. Classification (GTDB taxonomy): domain Bacteria; phylum Bacteroidota; class Bacteroidia; order 2-12-FULL-35-15; family 2-12-FULL-35-15; genus 2-12-FULL-35-15. The sequence goes on from JAHEYB010000036.1 coordinate 10,621, forward strand.
TATATTATTTACTTTAATAGACATTTTTTTGATTGTGTAATGATTATCCCAACGAATTACGAATCTATACGAATGTACGAAATACTAATAATCGGTAAACATTGGCAATTCGTATTTTTCGTATTTTTTTCTTAATTCGTTGGAGTTAGAATGTTTGTAAAGATTCGTGATTTCTACCTACAAAGCTAATTCTTTTTGATAAATTTGATGCTGAAAAAATGTTAAACGGCAAATGCAAGGTGTTGTAATTAAATCTACGGGTAGTTGGTATACTGTTCTTTCGCAGAGCGGGACTATTGAATGCAGAATAAAAGGCGTTTTCAGGATAAAAGGTATTAAAACTACCAACCCAATTGCTGTTGGAGACAATGTTGATTTTGAAATGGAGGCGGATGGAAGAGGAGTAATTCATGCCATTGACGATCGCAAAAATTACATTATTCGTAAATCCATTAATCTTTCCAAGCAATCGCATATTCTAGCGGCTAATGTTGACCAAGCAATGTTAGTAGTTACTTTGGCTTTTCCTCGTACATCAGCCGGTTTTATTGACAGATTTTTGCTTACAGCAGAAGCCTATCACATTCCCACAAAAATTATTTTTAATAAAATTGATTTGTTTGCGGATGATGAAAAAGCGATGCTCGACTTAAATAATTTTATAGCTGTTTACGAACGAATTGGATATTCGTGTTACAAAGTTTCAGCTACTGAAAAAATTGCGATTGAAGAATTAAAAAAATTAACAAAAGGAAAAACAACTTTAATATCCGGACATTCAGGAGTTGGAAAATCTACGTTGGTGAATGCAATAGATTCAAATTTGGATTTAAAAGTGGGTGAAATTTCTAATGCTCATAATAAAGGAAAACATACCACTACTTTTGCAGAGATGCATCCTTTGAGTTATGGCGGTTTTATTATTGATACACCGGGAATCAAAGAGCTAGGCTTGGTTGATATGGAAAAAGAAGAGATTGGCGATTATTTTCCAGAAATGCACACCATTAAAAATGACTGCAAATTTAATAATTGCATTCACTTGAATGAACCCAAATGCGCAATAATTTCAGCTGTTGAAAAGGGTGAAATAGCTTTGTCGCGGTACAATAGTTATGTGAGTATTATTAGTGGAGAAGAGTTAGATGTCACTTATGAGTAATTTTTTACCGCTGAGAAAAATTGAGAAAAATAGGGCCGCTGAGCGCTCTGCACTTCTCTGCGAAAGTCTCCGCGTACTCTGCGGTTAATTTTTTATTATGAAAGCAGTTATTCAACGTGTCACAAAAGCATCTGTTACCATCGATGGAAAAGTAACAAGTTCCATAGGTTTGGGATTGTTGATTTTGCTGGGAATTGAAGAAGCTGATACATCTGAAGATATTGAATGGTTGAGTGGAAAAATAATTAATCTCAGAATATTTAATGATACAGAAGGTGTAATGCCCGCCCGACCGGATGGCTCCCGTCATTCGGGCGGGAATGTCTCAGTGAAAGATGCAAGTGGAGATATTATTTTGGTTTCTCAATTCACATTGCATGCCTCAACAAAAAAAGGAAACCGCCCTTCTTATATTAAAGCAGCGCGACCGGAAATAGCTATTCCCCTCTACGAAAAAATGATTGCTCAATTGCAAACGGATTTAGGAAAAAGTATTCAAACAGGAACTTTCGGAGCGGATATGAAAGTGGAATTGTTGAATGATGGTCCGGTGACGATTGTGATTGATAGTAAGAATAGAGAATAGACAGTTTTCAGTCGACAAAAAAAGTAAAACAATTTTTCTTTGTCAATTGTCTACTTCTTCTAATTGTCTAATGCCTATTCAAACCTCAATGCCTCAATAGGATCCAACTTTGATGCTTTAATCGCAGGATAAATTCCGGCAATAGTTCCAACAAACAAGCAAAGAATAATACTCATAATTATCCAAGCCCAAGGAATTATGAAATTACTGTCTAGTGCAAAGGCCAGCAAATTCCCTGCAATAATTCCAAATAATGTTCCGAAGAAACCTCCTAATTGGCATATCACAAGCGCTTCCACTAAAAATTGGCTTCGGATTGCTTTTTTTGTTGCACCCATTGCTTTTCTGATTCCTATTTCTCTAGTTCTTTCAGAAACAGAGACCAGCATAATATTCATTAAGCCAATAGCCGCTCCCAATAAAGTAATGACTCCAATAATGGTTGCGCCAATAGTTACTTTTTGCATATTATCTATTAAAAGATTTGCAAGATTATCGCTTTTTGTAATTTCAAAATTATTTTCTTCTCCGGCATTTATTTTTCGAATCACTCTGAAAGTGCCTGTCGCTTCTCCAACTGCAGCTTCCATCAATTGAGAGCTACTACACATAATGTTAATCGTAAAAGTCATATTAGGGATGGAAAAATACTGACGAACATTGCTTAAGGGTAAAATCCCAATTTTGTCGCCACCAAAACCAACACTATTCCCTTTTGATTTTAATGTACCAATAATTCGATATTTTCCACTTCCTATCGTAATTATTTTATCAATCGGATCTTGTTTTTTAGTAAACAATGCATCAATAACTTCTTTTCCTAAAATTACTACATGACTGCCATACAAAATTTCATTTGCCGAAAAATTTCTGCCTTTTTCCAATTCATATCCCGAAGTAGCCATATAATTTTCGTCACCGCCAAATACTCTGATATTGGGATTGGTTTTTTTTGACTCGAACTTTAAAGTAGAAGCTCCCGAAGCAAAAGTTGAAACAGAAGGCTTGGCTGGGAAATTATAAGCTTTACTGAAATCAATAGCCTCTTGATAAGTAATGTTGCGAAATTTTTTCGGCCTCTTACCATTTCTGCCAATCCTAACCGTCATTTCTCTATTTCGAATGGTGAACGTATTGGCTCCCATGTTGGTAAAATTACTGTTGATAGAGGATTTTAAAGCATCAATGCAAGTGAGTGTCCCAACTAAGGACATAATGCCAATTGTAATTATTAATATGGTTAAGATTGTCCTTAATAACTGGCTTCGAATTGCTCGTAGCGATATTTTGATATTTTCTCTTAAAACAGAAGCCATTTTCAGGTATAGAACTACAAAATTAGCAAACTAATTGATTGGAAAGACTTTTAGACGTGGGAGTTTCGAATTTGATATTTTTATGGTATAAAATTGGCTATAAATCGCTACAAAAATGTATCTTTATATCGTCTTTCAAAAAACAATCATCTGATGTCCCAAAAATATTCATTCTTTAAAGTCATAGCCTTTCTGCTCGTTCTTCTTACAGCAAGTTCTTCTGTTTTTTCTCAAGCTAAAAAACCTGCGGCAGGTGCAAAAGCTGCTCCGGCTCCAAAAGTATCAGCAAAAGGTACTTTGGCAGCAGATATGGATTGTACTGTTAAATTGAATGGTGCAGCAAAAGTTATCAGTTTGAAAGCTTATACTCCCTTGGATGTAATTTTAAAAGTAGGTGATAATAGTATTGAGGCTCAATCTGTAGATAAAAAAGCAAATTACCGCAATACAATTATTGGCGTTGCTGGTACAACAACCATTGTAGAAATTTCATTTTTTGACGACTCCAAATTTTTAGATTATATAAAAACCGGAAACGTAAATATGGCCGAAACAGCCATCAAAAAAAATCCTGGGTTGGCAACCAATGAAGATGGATTGTTGGTTACTTCTCCGCTTCAAATTGCTATTGAAAATTCTCAACCCGAAATGGTCACTTATTTGATGGGCAAAGGTGCCAGCTTTTTAAAACCGGAAAATATTTATCCCTTACATCTTTCTATTAAATATGCCTCTGCTATTAAACCTTCAAAAGACAAGCCGGCTCCTGATAAACTTTTAGCCGATTTATTTTTGAGCAAAGGATGCAAAATTACCGATAAAGATGACGGTGGAAACACCCCATTGCATTGTGCTGTAAGAGCCGGAAAATTTGATATGGTTGCTATGTTGGTAAAAATGGGCGCTGATGTAAATGCAAAAAACGATTTTGATGATACTCCAATGAAAATTGCTGAAGACAAGGGGTTGATTACCATTATTAGTTTTTTAGCAGCAAATGGAGCCACACAAACAAAAAAATCGGAATAAAAATTTTTAAACTAAAACAATAAATAAAAATTATGGCTTTTGACATTGATATGATTCGGTCGCTTTATGAAAAGTTACCTTCTCAAATTGAAGCAGCACGCAAATTAATTGGTCGTCCGCTTACACTCACCGAAAAAATTCTTTACTCTCATTTACATCTTGAACAAAAACCGGAAAACTTTCAAAGAGGGAAATCGTATGTTGATTTTGCCCCTGATAGAGTTGCCATGCAAGATGCAACAGCCCAAATGGCCTTGTTGCAATTTATGCAATCGGGTCGTCCTAAAGTAGCTGTTCCTTCTACCGTTCACTGTGATCACTTGATTACTGCGAAAGAAGGCGCTGCAACAGATTTGGCTTTTGCTACTAAAGAAAGTAAAGAAGTATTTGATTTTTTAGGTTCTGTTTCTAACAAATATGGAATTGGTTTTTGGAAACCAGGTGCAGGAATTATTCACCAGGTAGTTTTAGAAAACTATGCTTTCCCTGGTGGAATGATGATTGGTACAGATTCACACACAGTAAATGCCGGTGGATTGGGTATGATTGCAATTGGTGTTGGTGGAGCAGATGCTTGTGATGTAATGGCTGGTTTGGCTTGGGAATTAAAAATGCCAAAATTAATTGGTGTTAAATTAACTGGAAAATTAAACGGCTGGACCGCCCCCAAAGATGTGATTTTAAAAGTAGCGGGTATCTTAACTGTTAAAGGTGGAACCGATGCTGTTGTTGAATATTTTGGTGACGGTGCTATTTCCATGAGCTGCACGGGCAAAGGAACTATTTGTAATATGGGTGCCGAAATTGGTGCTACCACTTCTACATTCGGTTACGATGCTTCTATGGAGCGTTATTTAAAAGCTACCGGTCGTGCCGATGTTGCTGAACTTGCCAATAAGGTAAAAGAACATTTAACTGGAGATGCTGATGTTTACGCGAATCCGGAAAAATACTTTGATCAGGTAATTGAAATTGATTTGTCAACGCTTGAGCCACATGTAAACGGACCCTTCACTCCAGATTTAGCAACGCCAATTTCTAAATTAAAAGAAGAGGCTATTAAAAATGGTTGGCCTTTAAAAATTTCAGTTGGTTTGTTAGGTTCTTGCACCAATTCCTCTTACGAAGATATTTCTCGCGCAGTGAGTTTGGCTAAACAAGTTTCTTCAAAAAATTTAAAAGCAAAGGCCGAATACCTAATTAATCCAGGTTCTGAACAAATTCGTTTCACCATTAAACGTGATGGATTTTTGGATGTGTTCGACCAAATTGGTGCGAAAGTATTTACAAATGCTTGCGGTCCATGTATTGGAATGTGGGATAGAATGGGTGCTGAGAAACAAGAAAAAAATACTATCATTCACTCATTCAACAGAAATTTTGCAAAACGTGCCGATGGAAACCCAAACACATATGCATTTGTTGCTTCACCCGAAATTGTAACAGCAATGGCCATTGCAGGCGACTTAACTTTTAATCCTTTGACAGATTTTTTAACAAATGAAAAGGGAGAGAAAGTAAAATTAGATGCTCCAACTGGTGATGAACTACCAACAAAAGGGTTTGCTGTAGAGGATGCCGGGTACCAAGCTCCAGCTGCTGATGGTAGCAAAGTGAGTGTGGTGGTTTCTCCAACCTCTAGTCGTTTACAATTGTTAGATCCATTTGCCGCTTGGGAAGGTGTTGATTTGAAAAGATTGAAATTATTAATCAAAGCAAAAGGGAAATGTACAACGGATCATATTTCTATGGCAGGGCCATGGTTGAAGTTCCGCGGACATTTAGATAATATCTCTAATAATATGTTGATTGGTGCTGTAAACGCATTCAATGAAAAAACAGATAATGTTAAAAATCAATTAACAAACACTTATGATTCTGTTCCTAAAGTTCAACGCGCCTACAAAGCACAAAACATTGGTTCAATTGTAGTAGGTGATGAAAATTACGGGGAAGGTTCATCACGTGAACATGCTGCGATGGAACCTCGTCATTTAGGTGTGCGTGCTGTATTGGTAAAATCATTTGCTCGTATCCACGAAACAAATTTGAAAAAACAAGGAATGTTAGGTTTGACTTTCGCTGATAAATCGGATTACGATAAAATAAAAGAAGACGATATAATTGATATTGTAGGTTTAACTTCTTTCGCTCCAAATACTCCTTTAACATTGGTGTTTAATCATGCTGATGGAAGCAAGGATGAAATAAAAGCAAATCATACATATAACGAACAACAAATCGAATGGTTCAAAGCAGGAGGTGCTTTAAATATTATTCGCGCAAATGTGAAAGCGTAAAAATATCAGATTTCAGATTTCAAATACTCCATCGAATATTCGATGGAGTATTTTTTTTGAAAGATACTGCCACAATATTTTGATTGCTCTCTCGTTTAAGGAAACGAACCTACTAAAAAATCAATGAAGAATTATCAAATCTGCAGCTGTTGTGTAATGGACACATCGGACCCCGATATTCAATTTGATTCTACTGGTATCTGTTCTCATTGCAAAGAGTATGAAAAGCTTAAAAAAAATCGTTTAATTAAATTACAAACTAATTTTGATGACTTAGTTGTTAAAATTAAAAAAAGAGGAAAATCTCATCCTTACGATTGTGCAGCTGGAATAAGTGGAGGAACAGATAGTTCATACATGCTTCATCAACTTAAAAATTCAGGATTAAGAGTTTTGGCTGTGCACTATGACAGTGGCTGGAATACGGAAGAAGCTGTTCACAATGTAAAAGCACTTACCGAAAAAATGGGGATTGATTTGTATCGGTTTTCTGTTGATTGGGAAGAATTTAAAGCGCTTCAAATTGCATATCTGAAAGCAGGTGTTATTGATTTAGATGTTCCTACCGACCATGCCTTACATGGTGGATTATATAAAGCCGCAGCCGATAATAATGTTCCCTTTATTCTCACAGGACACAATATGGAAACAGAGTGTGTTATGCCTCAGTCGTGGGTGACAGACAAACTAGATAGCAGCAATTTAATGGATATTTATAAACAGTATGGCAGCGGCTTGAAGCTAAAAACATTTCCTTTGCAAACTCTTTTTACCAAATTCAGCAACTATAATATTCGCAAAATTGAAATGATTTTTGTTTTGAATTTCGTAAAATACAATAAGAAAGAAGCAGGAGAAATGTTGAAAAAGTTATACGGCTGGGAACCTGTAAGAGTAAAGCATGGAGAATCAATTTGGACGAGATTTTTTCAATGCCATATTTTGCCTAATAGGTTTGGAGTGGATAAAAGAAGAGCACATTTTTCCAATTTAATTTTATCCAATGTTATGAGTCGGGATGAGGCTTTGGGCGAATTGACACTCCCAATTTATAAAGACAATTTTGAGCAGGATAAGCAAATGATATTAAATAGATATGAAATAACAGAAAGTGATTTTGAAAAATACATGACTCAGGAAATCAAACAACATTCAGATTTTAAAACAGAGAAAGGCCTAAAAAATGCGTATGCTAAAATTAGAAATATACTGCCGAACGGGATGCTGAATATTTCTACCAGGCATTAATTATATAGCCATTAAGCCTTCAATTCCATCCATTTCCTTATACTTTTCAATAATGGAATCGGCACTTAACATTACTTCTTTTATAGTGATACTGATGTATTTTCCGTTAGAAGATTCTTTCTGACTTATTGTTGCCTCATCCGAAAACTTAGATTCTACTAAGGCAATTTTTCTATTGTCGGCAGGAATAATAAATTTGAACATGTAAACGATGGGCCAGTCTTTTTCCTTGTTTAATTGTTCACGAAATTTTTCAAATTGTTCATCATTAATCATGGTACAAAGATAATTCTAATGTTATATCTTTGTACTATTATGGAAACTTTTAAACTTACAGAAGAGTATATTCAACTAAATCAATTACTTAAAGCAATGACTTGGTGTGGCAATGGTGCTGAGGCAAACGCGGTTATCGATAATGGATTGGTAAAAGTAAACGGAGAAATTGAATTGAGAAAACGAAATAAAATTAGAAAAGGATTTAAAGTTGAATTCAACCAACAAACTGTGATTGTAGAATAACATGAAAAAGATAATTTTATTTTTTTTTATTTCATTTTCCAGCTGTCCACTATTGTCACAGGAAATAATTGATACCACTAAATCGTCTGATGTTCTTAAATATTATGAATTGAAAGGTGAGGCCTGGAAAGATTGGAACGCTATTTCTCAGAATTGGATGAAAAATGAATATCATAAAATTTTGAAGGAAAATAAATTAAAAATGACATGCAGTGGATGTGAATATATTTATTTGGATGTGGTTCTTAATATTGATTCGACCGGGAAAATGACCTATTACAAATTGATAAACAGCAATAAATGCTCTGAAAAATTTTCTAAAAAGTTAGAGATTCAGTTTATGAAATCATTTTTTAATTTGAAGTTCCCCGATTCCTTAAAAAATATGTATTTTGAAGCAAGGTTAGGAACAGGTTTAAAATGCTAACCGTGATAAACTCTGGAAGAAATAATTAAATCATTTTCAATTTCCAAAATTTCAGCAACCAGCATATTTTCTTCACCCTCCACTTCTCTGACGTATTCCATGAAGACTCTTTTGTTATTGGCTGTTAGGGAAGTAATGGTGTAATGTAAAGTAGGCAATCTCTCAAATGCATCTTTCCACCAAGCTCTTAATGCAGCTTGCCCAATTACAAGTCCATTCGTTTCCGGCTTTCGTATTTTTAGCTTTGGACTAAAATGCTTTGCATCTGAGTGATAGAGCGATAATAATTTTTCTAAATCCTTTGTATTAAAGGCTTCAAACCAACTTTTTGCAATAGTTTCATTTTTCTGAGCCGACATATATCATTTTTTGGCTCATAAATGTAGTGTTTTTTTCAAAAAATGAAAGGTAAAATTGTTTTTAAACCCTTATAAAATCAATAGATTTTCGCTATTTTTACCAGATGATGGTTCCTTTGGAACTACTTAAGCAATGGACTGCTGAAAAGCCGATTTTCTCCATTCGATTTTTTATTGATGTATTGTTATGACTATTAAAAACGACTTAGTATTAAGGGCCGCTAGAGGCGAAAAAGTAGAAAGAACTCCGGTTTGGTTAATGCGACAGGCAGGAAGAGTTTTACCCGAATATAGAGCCGTACGTTCCAAAATGGGCGGGTTTAAAGATTTGGTAGAAACGCCTGAATTTGCTTGCGAAGTTACTATTCAGCCGGTTGATATTTTGGGAGTAGATGCAGCCATTATTTTCTCTGATATTCTTGTGATTCCAGAAGCAATGGGGCTTCCATATCAAATGATTGAAGCCAAAGGCCCTTGGTTTGAGAAAACAATAAAAACTGCTGCAGACGTTGCTCAAATTCGTGTCGCTCAGGGGGGAGATTTACACTATGTGTTGGATGCAATTAAATTAACTAAAAAAGAATTGAATGGCCGTGTTCCTTTAATAGGCTTTGCTGGTGCGCCTTGGACCATTTTTGCGTATATGATTGAAGGTAGCGGAAGCAAAACATTTTCTCAAGCGAAAAAATTCTTATACACGCAGCCCGAAACAGCTCATCTTTTACTTCAAAAAATTACCGATAGTACTATCCATTATTTAAAAGCACAAATTGTTGCCGGTGCTGATATGCTGCAGTTGTTTGATAGTTGGGCAGGAGTTTTATCTCCTGAACAATACAACGAATTTGCCTTGAAATACATCGCACAAATTTGTGATGCAATTAAAGATGTTCCCTTTACCGTTTTTGCAAAAGATGCCCATTTTGCTAGAAAACAAATGGGGCAATTGAGTTGCGATACGATTGGTTTGGATTGGACAATGAATGTAGCGGAATCTCGTATACTGATTGGTGAAAACAAAACCTTGCAAGGAAATATGGATCCCTGCTTGTTGTATGCCGATTATTCTACAATAAAATCTGAAGCACAAAAAATGTTAAAAGCATTTGGCCCATTCCGCCACATTGCCAATTTGGGTCACGGTTTGTATCCCGATTTAGAGAAGGATAAAGTAAAATGTTTTGTTGATACAATAAAAGAATATCGATTCTAATTTGAATGCAGAGAAAAACAATTTATACTCAATTTAATTTTATAAAAACAATTTTGTTTTTTGTTATTCTGCTGTTTTCTGTTTCTTGCATCGCTCAAGCAAAAACAGGAAAAAATTTAATTCCCAACCCTAGTTTTGAAGAAAGAAAAAGTAAAGGAAGTGATATTAAGGCTGCCATTCCATGGAAAGGTGTGGGTACAGTTGATTATTACACTAAGCCTGATAAAAGAGATATTTCTAAATTTAAAGGTGCACGAACAGGTACAAGTTATGCAGGTTTGCGTTTTCAAGCAGATTATAAGGAGTACATGCATATAAAGTTATTGGAAACAATGGAGAAAGGTGAAGTGTATCATTTCAAAATGTACATACGAGTATTGGAAGCTGAAAATGTTACAGTTACTGTTAAGCAGTTGGGAGCGTTTTTTTCTGCAGAAGAATTTCGTATTGGGATGGAATTTAATGAAGAGGGACTTGTGGATACAACTTACAATAAAGGAATAGCCGGAACACTTAATTGGATATTAATTCAGGGCGATTATACAGCTAGTGGGAATGAAAAATACATGATTATTGGAAATTTCAGAACAAAGATGAAAGATGATTTTGTTAAAAAAAACAAATGGAGCCTTTTTGCATTTCAAGAAGCCTATTATTACATCGATGATCTTTCACTTTCGAAAAAAAATCCGGAAGACGATTCTCCCCAATTTGATAACGAAGGCGCTGAAGTGAATTGGTTACCACATGCTTTTCATGCAGGTAAAACATTTGAAATAAAAAATCTGTTCTTCGAAAAAGGAACTTCTATATTAACGAGCACTTCCAATAAAGCATTAGATGAATTAGCAAAAGCATTGATGGATAATCCCAGTGTTGCGATTCAGCTTAATGGACATATGGATAAATTCGGAGATGAAATTGCAGAAAAGCAAATTTCAAAAGAACGCGCAAAAGCAGTTTACGATTATCTAAAAGCAAAAGGCGTAACCAATCAAATGATTTTTAAAGGCATGGGTTCAACTCAACCCATTGCTCCGAATGATTCTGAAGAGTACAAAGCAAAAAATAGAAGAGTGGAAGTTTCCATTTTAAAAGAATGATAATTTAAACTACAGAAAACATGAGTTTACAAAAAGGCGACAAAAAATTAATCAATGCTTGGACGTTTTACGATTGGGCGAATTCTTCTTATCCCTTGGTAATTACCACCGCAATATTTCCTATTTTTTATGAAAAGGTAACAAGCACCATTGTTGATGGAAAAGTAGTAAGCGATAAAGTCACATTGTTTGGTGGAGAATTTATTAATACTGAAATCTATTCCTATGTTGTTGCTTTGTCTTTTGTTATTGTTTCTGTCTGTTCTCCAATTTTATCGGGAATAGCAGATTATAGTGGAAATAAAAAACGATTCATGCAGTTTTTCTGCTTTTTAGGTTCTATATCTTGCGCGTCTTTATTCTTTTTTTCTAAAGAGCATTTAGAATTAGGAATGCTTTCCATTTTATTGGCTAGCATTGGTTTTTGGTCGAGTCTAGTATTCTACAATGCATATTTGCCAGAAATTGCAGAACCTAAAGATCATGATAAAGTAAGTGCAAGAGGTTTTGGAATGGGTTATTTTGGGAGTGCAATCTTATTAATTATCAACCTGATTTTAATAAAAGGGTTTAATATGCCGGCTAAATATTCATTTATTTCTGTTGCAGTATGGTGGGTTGGTTTTGCGCAAATTACATTTAGAAGATTGCCTAGTGGAACAAAATCACATGATGCTGCCGGAAAAAATATTATTTTCAAAGGCTTTAAAGAATTGTGGAAGGTGGCGAATGAATTAAAACACATTAAACAATTGAAAAGATACTTAATAGCATTTTTTATATACAGCATGGGCGTTCAAACCGTAATGTTAATGGCTGTGCTATTTGCTAAAAAAGAAATTGTAGGATTAGAAGATGGTAATTTAATTGTTAGTGTTTTGTTGATTCAGTTTGTTGGAATCCTCGGCTCATTTTTATTTTCAAGATTATCCAATAAAATTGGAAATATAAAAGCACTTGGAGTTACATTGTTCATTTGGATTGCAATTTGTATAGGCACCTATCAATTTGTATTTACTCCCAATGCATTTTATGTTGTTGCATGTTCTGTTGGATTAGTGATGGGTGGAGTACAATCATTATCACGTTCAACATATTCAAAATTGTTACCCGAAACGGAAGACAATGCTTCCTATTTTAGTTTTTATGACGTTTGCGAAAAAGTAGGTATTGTTATCGGGATGCTTTCTTTTGGTGCAATTGAAGGAATAACCGGTGGAATGCGTAATTCTATTCTAGCTTTGATTGTATTTTTTATTGTTGGTTTTATTGTTTTGTTGACAATTCCTAAATCAAAAAATGTAAATTAAATTATTGTAAACATAAACTTACCTGCGATATGCAGATTCGTAATTCGTAAATTAGTATAGATTCGTTATTAGTTGATTATGATAGTAGATATTTTTATTCCTTGTTTTATTGACCAGATTTATCCAGATACCGGATTTAATATGGTAAAAATATTAGAAAAAGTTGGTTGCGGGGTAAATTATAACCCCGAACAAACATGTTGCGGACAACCTGCTTTTAATGCCGGCTATTGGAACGATTGCAAAGAAGTAGGAGAGAAGTTTATTCAGGAGTTTCAAAACGATCGCTATATTGTTTGTCCTTCCGCATCTTGTGTTGGAATGATAAAAAATTATTATCCTGAAATGTTTCACAATTCTGTTTTGCATAACGAATACAAACAAATTCAAAAAAATATTTTTGAGTTTTCCGATTTTATGGTCAACGTTTTAAAGATTACGGATATTGGTGCAACATTAAATGGCGTTGCTACTTATCATGATTCCTGTTCCGCTTTGCGTGAATACGGAATTAAGCGTGAACCACGTGTGCTCTTGGAAAAAGTTAGGGGTTTGGAATTAAAAGAAATGAAAGATTCCGAAACTTGTTGTGGATTTGGTGGAAGTTTTTCAGTAAAATTTGAACCCATTGCTGTAGGAATGGGGGAACAAAAATTAGATGACGCTATACAAACCGGTGCCGAATATTTAATTTCCACCGATGTTTCCTGCTTGATGCACATTGATGGATATGCAAAAAAAGCAGGAAAAAATATGAAAATGATGCATTTGTGTGATGTCTTAGCTTCCGGCTGGGATTAATTTGAATTAAGAAGATGTTAAAACTATTGACAATTATTGGTGCTCGACCGCAAATTATAAAAGCTGCAGCACTTAGCAGAATTATTCAAACCAAGTTTTCTGACAAAATCAGAGAAATAATTGTACATACCGGTCAGCATTACGATGATAACATGTCACAAGTATTTTTTGATGAGTTAAATATTCCTCACCCGAATTATAATTTGAATGTTGGTTCTGGTTCCCATGGTAAACAAACGGCTTTGATGATTGAAGGCATTGAAGAAATTTTGCTGAAAGAGAAACCAAATTGCATCATCCTTTATGGTGACACCAATTCTTCCTTAGCAGGAGCAGTAGCTGCTTCAAAAATTTTAGTCCCGATAATTCATATAGAAGCAGGATTACGCTCGTATAATAAATCGATGCCTGAAGAAATCAACCGCATTATGTGTGATGGCGTTTCTACGCTTTTGTTTGCTCCTACCAAAACAGCCTTTGGTAATTTAGTCAAGGAGGGATTTAAGAAAAAAAATGTTGGACCCTTTTCATTTGATAATCCCAAAATATATCATTGCGGAGACGTAATGTTTGACAATTCATTGTTTTTTTCTGCTATTGCTGATGAAAAAAGCACCATTGTAAAAGATAATAATCTAGAGCAAGGAAAATATGTGCTTGCAACCATTCATCGAAACAATAATACAGATGAACCTGTTCGCCTGAATGCACTCTTTCGTGCTATTAATAAAATTTCTTTGGAAAATAAGATTAAAATTATTCTTCCTATCCATCCTCGAACCGCAAAATTACTTTCACAAAATCTTTCTTCGGAGTTATATAGTACAATCAAAACTAATGAATTGATTAAAATTATTTCTCCGGTTTCATTCTTGGAAATGATTGCGCTGGAAAAAAATGCTTTTTTAATTATGACCGATTCGGGTGGAGTTCAGAAGGAAGCCTTTTTCTTTAAAAAGCCATGTATCATTTTACGGCCGGAAACCGAATGGGTCGAATTGGTTAAATCTGGCTCCGCAATTGTCACTGATGCTAAAGAAACAGAAATTATAAAAGCATTTGAAAAATTTAAAAAAACAAAAAGATTTAAATTTCCTGATTTGTTCGGTGATGGAAATGCTGCTGAATTTATCTGTAAAGAAATAATTAAGAATATTAAGTAATCAATGCTTCTAATATATACTCATAAAATTACGCATCGTAACAAGTATATCTTTAATTTGATTTTTAAAGATACGCTTGGACTTGATTTTACCCTTACGGCTGAACTAGATGAGTTCAAAACACATATTGGTGCCAAGTTGAGTTATACTAATAATCCCATTACGGATGAACTTTTTTTTACATCGCGAAACTTATTATTTGAAACAGGAATAACTGAGCAAAATATTTCTGTATTTGATTTTAACGAGAGTAAAGTGTTTTTTGCTACCGGAAAGTCCTCGGCTCTCCCTTTTGATGTTTTTGCCGCCAGCTTTTATTTGGTTAGCCGATATGAAGAATATTTGCCTCACATTCGCGATGAACACGACCGATTTGATGCAAAGGATAGTCTTGCTTTTGCAAATGGCTTTTTGCAAAAACCACTTGTAAATACTTGGGCTATATTGATAAAAGACTTGCTTTTAAGCAAATATCCTCAATTAAATTTCCCTGTTAAAAAGTATGAATTTATTTCTACAATAGACATTGATAATGCCTATGCATATCGAGAAAAGGGTTTTACTAGAAGTGTTGGAGGTTATCTCAAATCCTTATCTAAGCTTGATTTTAAAGAAGTATCGGAGAGAACAAGAGTTTTGTTTGGCTTAGATAAAGACCCATACGATACTTATGAATTTCAACTGCAAACCATTAAAAAATATAAGCTTAAAACCATTTACTTTTTTCTATTGGGTGATTATGGTGTAAACGATAAAAATTTACCAATCGAAAGCAAAAGATTTCAATCCCTGATAAAAATGCTGGGTGATTACGCACAAATTGGTATTCATCCTTCTTATGGTTCCAATAAAAGTAAAACACAATTAAAAAAAGAAGTAGATCGCTTGGCAAAAGTATTGCACAGAGATATTACTCAAAGCCGACAACATTTTTTAAAATTAACACTTCCTGAAACGTATCGTAATTTAATAGATTTAGATATTAGAGATGATTATACTATGGGATTTGCTTCTCAAGTGGGTTTCAGGGCTAGCATTTGTACTCCATTTAATTTTTACGATTTGGATATGGAATTGGAAACAAAGCTGAAAATTCATCCTTTTGCAATGATGGAAGGGACGTTGATGTATAGTATGAAAGTAAATTCGAAAGATGCTATGAGTAAAATTCAACCGCTGATTGATGAAGTAAAAAAGGTGGATGGAGTTTTTATGAGTTTGTGGCATAATGATACGCTGAATGATAAAAAAATATGGGCAGGCTGGAAAGCTGTTTATGAAAAAATGGTAGAATATGCTGTAACCAAAAATGCTTAAAAAAATAGCTTTGAAATATGCTCCCGAATTTGTTCTTGAATGGGCAAAACAGCTGAAAAAAAATCAGCGCAGAAAAGAATTGGAACAACAGAAGCAGGATGGTAAAGGTGTTTCTAAACATCAATTGGTTGAGGATTTGAAAAAAATTGGATTAAAATCTAACGATTCTGTTTTAGTTCATAGTAGTTTAAGTAAAATTGGTTTTGTTGAAGGTGGCCCCAAAACTATTATTGATGCACTGTTTGAAGTAATTGGGGTAGAAGGAACTTTGCTTTTTCCTACTTTTCCGGCAATTGGGAGAAATAAAACACATTTGGAAGAACATCCTTTATTCGATATCAAAAACACTCCTTCCCAAATGGGAAGTATTACCGAATATTTTAGAAAGTTGGATAATTGTAAAAGAAGTTTTCATCCAACAGATGCGGTTTGTGCCATAGGTCCGTTAGCCGATTATTTTACCAATTCACATTTTGGACAACTTACACCGTACAATGAACATTCTCCTTTTAGAAAACTATGTACTAAGAATGGAAAAATATTGATGCTGGGAACAACATTGAATGGTGCTTGCACTAACCTCCATACTTTGGAGGATGCTGTTGATTTTAAATACCCGGTTTACGATTCAAAAATATTTGATGTGAAAATGATTGATAAGGCAGGAAAAGAATCAAGTATGAAAACAAAAGTGCATAACCCCGATTATTCTGCAAAGCGAAATTGTGATGCTCTTAAGCCAATGTTTGAAAAAGAGAATGTTTTAAAAAATGGAAAAATAGCCGAAGCACAAAGTATGTTGATTGACGCCAACAAAATGTTGGAAGTAATGATTAAGAATTATAATGAACGTGGGGTAACTATGTATACGCCATTAGGAGAAAATGGTTGAATAGGTTAAGTAGGTTAATTTTGGCGAAACTTAATTTCCTCATTTAACTTAATCAATCCAATCAACCTAATTAACTTAAATATGAATATTTTTTTAACTCTCGATTATGAAATTTACTTTGGTGCAAACCATGGTACGGTTGAGAAGTGCATCATTCATCCTACTTCCGAACTTATTCTTATTGGAGAAAAACACAATGTTCGTTTCAGTTTTTTTGTGGATTGCGGTTTTATTTTAAAATTAAACGAGTTTCGAAAAAAATTTCCGGTTTTAGAAAATGATTATAAAGCGATTACTGAGCAAGTGAAATATTTGTCTGATACGGGTCATGATATTCAATTACACATTCATCCGCATTGGGAGGATAGCTATTATGATGGGAAACGTTGGATTATTGATGTGAAACGCTATAAGCTTGCCGATTTTAACGAACACGATATTTCTGATATAGTTGTACGCTATAAAAAAGTGCTGAGCGATATTACAAATAAACCAATTTTTGCTTTTCGGGCCGGTGGCTGGTGCTTACAACCATTTGATAAGTTAAGAAAAGCCTTTAAAGAGAATAATATTACTCTAGATAGTAGCGTTTTTAGAAATGGGCATTATAGCTCGGAACACTATTCGTATGATTTTAGAAATGCCCCTGATAAAGACATTTATACATTTGAAGAAGATGTGATTGTTGAAAATGAAAAGGGATTTTTCACTGAACTTCCAATAAGTCCGATTAAAAATTCTCCTTTATTTTTTTGGAAGCTTTTTTTGTTAGGCAGGAAAAATCCTTATTTGCATAAACCTTTGGGTGATGGACAGGCAATGCCGGCTCCGGGTTACCGAAAAAAATTATTAACGCGGTTTACCAATAATCCTGTTTCTGTTGATGGTTATAATTCGCACTTGCTTCAAAAGGCATTGACAGCCTTGAAAAATAAAAACTGTGAAAACATGGTTGTAATAGGTCATCCCAAAGCATTGTCGCGTTATTCAATTCAAAAGATAGAAGAATTTGTGGAGAAAAATAAAACAAAAAATAATTTTACAACGTTTACAAAAATGTTTGCTCAATAGTAACTTCTTAAGGGTAATAAAGTATGATTCAATTTGTAGAACATAAAAAAATCAATAAAAATAAATGGGACGATTGTATTAACAATAGTTCTAATCCTTCCATTTTTGTTTATTCCTGGTATTTAGATGTGGTTTGTAAGGATTGGTCGGCATTGATTTTAGGTGATTACGAAGCTGTTTTTCCGCTGGCTACAAAATCGAAATACAAAATCGATTATATTTTTCAACCATTTTTTACTAGATATTTCGGTTTGTTTACAAGCTCGAAAATGACTGATAAGCTGGTTTCTGATTTTTTGAATGCTATTCCTTCAAAATTTAAGTACATCGAATTTTGTTTACACGAAAGCAATTCTGTTTCCTCAAAACGTATGGAGACATCAGAAAAAAAATTTCAAGTTCTGGATTTAAATTCAACGCATGAAGCACTTCAAAAATCGTATTCTGATAATGCGAAGCGAAATATTAAAAAAGCAGTAAAAGCCGGATTGAAAATTCGTCCTGATATAGCACCTGAAAAAATTGTAAACCTTTTTAAAACTACTAAAGGAAATGAATTGGAAGTGTTTGCTTTGGAAGATTATAAAACACTTATTAAATTGATGGATAATTGCAATGATTTTAAAAAGGGGCAATCCATTGCTATTTATGATGGCGATAAGCTTTGTGCAGCAGCCTTTTTTATGTTTAGCAACAATCGGTTTACCTTTTTGAAAAGTGGCGTAACTGAAGAGGGGAAAGCAAAGGGCGCAATGCATTTGCTTTTTGATTATTTCATCCAAAACAATTCAGGAAAAAAATATCAACTCGATTTTGGTGGCTCTTCTGTGGAGAATGTAGCACGTTTTTACAAAAATTTTGGAGCAAAAGATTGCGTATATTTGCAGGTGAAACAAAATAATTTGCCCAAATTGGTGAAATGGGTGAAATCATTAAAAAAATAAGGTATGGTACATGTTTTAGGAACACAAAATTCTATTTTTAATCAATATATTTCTGAAATCCGCGATATCAATATTCAGAAAGATAGTATGCGTTTTCGCAGAAATTTGGAACGCATGGGTGAAATTATTGCCTATGAAATTAGCAAAACCTTAAAGTATGAAATGCTAGAAGTAACAACCTCTTTGGGAATTGCTTCTGTTTCTGTTCCTGCTCAACAGCCCGTTATAGCAACTATTTTAAGAGCAGGTTTGCCGCTTCATCAGGGGATATTAAATTATTTTGACAAAGGACAAAATGCTTTTATCTCTGCATACCGAAAGCATCACAAAGATGGAAGTTTTGATATCCAAGTGGAGTATATGGCTTCTCCGGAATTAACTGATAAAATTTTGATTCTTTCTGACCCAATGCTGGCAACGGGCTCTTCAATGGTTTTAACATATCAGGCGTTAATTAATAGAGGCGTTCCTGCCCATACACATATTGTTTCTTTGATAGCAAGCTCCGAAGGGTTAGAATACGCTAAAAAGCATTTGCCTCAAAATGTTACTTTGTGGGTTGGAGCTATTGATGAAGAACTTACTGCACAATCGTACATCGTTCCGGGCTTAGGTGATGCTGGAGATTTAGCATTTGGTGTTAAAATTTAATTTTCGAATGCAATGGATGATTTGTGGGGAATAGTATTTGTTTTTTTATTGAGCACTATAAAGTTTTTCTTTGGCGGTGTTCCTACTGCATTAGGTTTAGGTTTTTCTCCTTTTGAAAGTATTACAGTTACCACATTAGGTGGTTGTACAGGTGTGGTTATTTTTGTTTATGCCAGCGATAAACTAATTGCATTTTTTAAAAAACGAGCAGCTTTAAAGAGAGAAAAAAACCCGAATCTTCCTCAAAAGAAAAAATTCACACGAACAAATAAAATTATTGTTAAAGTAAAAAATAAATTCGGACTCTTTGGTTTTGCTCTTATCGTTCCATTTTTAATTCCAATTCCTTTGGGCTGCTTTTTAGCAGTAAGATACTTTAACGATAAACAAAAAATTGTCAGATACCTGTTTGCTTCTATTTTATTCTGGTCTGTTTTAGGAACTTTTTTATACAAACCCCTTTTTGATGCAATACGATACTATCTTTTTTGATTTGGATCATACGCTTTGGGATTTTGAAACAAATTCTAGAGAAGCACTCCTTGAACTTTCCGACAAATACAAGCTCTTAAGTAAAGGCGTTGATACGTTTGAGAACTTCATTCAAAAATATTTTGATATTAATGAACGAATGTGGGATGAGTACAGAAAAGGAATTATTGACAAAGAAGCATTACGACACAACCGTTTTCACGAAGCTTTAAAATTATATGACATTGACGATTATGCTTTGGCACAAAAAATCGGAACCGATTATACCGCTATAGCCCCTTATAAATCAAATGTTTTCCCTCATGCAATTGAAACATTGAGCTATCTGGCCGAAAAATATCCTCTGTATATTATTACCAATGGTTTTGAAGAAGTGCAGCACATTAAGTTAAAACACAGTAAACTCGAACATTTTTTTAAAGATGTAATTACGTCTGAGAGGGCAGGATTTAAAAAACCCGATGAACGAATATTTCATTTTTCATTAGATGTTGCTAAAGCAAAACCCGAAACAAGTATAATGATTGGCGATAGTTTGGAAGCTGATGTGTTAGGAGCAAAAAATGTAGGAATGCATCATGTTTACTTTAATCCGGATGAGAAAGAACATGCTGAAGACTTGACTTATGAAATAAAAAGCTTGAAGGAGCTTTTAGAAATACTCTAAACAAAAAAACCTCGAGATTCAATCTCGAGGTTTTTTTATTATTTCAGATACTATTACTTTTTTGTCTCAGTAGCTTTTACATCTGTAGAAGCAGTTCCTGCAGCTTTTGCTTTGCAACAAGATTTTGCTTCACCTTTTTCTCCTGAACAAGATTTTGCTTCAGTTTTCTCTCCAGAACAAGCTTTTCCACTTGCATCTTTTTTGCAACATGCTTTTTCTTCTTTTTTCTTTTTATCATCTCCTTTTTTAATAGGATCTCCTTTTACAGCAACAATGGTAACTGTAGTTGAAGTTAATAAAGTTGTAGCAGATGCAGCACCAACAATTCCTGTGAATGCGATTAATAAAAATAATTTTTTCATGTGATGTATGGTTTTAAGGGTTGTTTCGATTTATTTATACCCTAAAATTAATTAAAAAAGTTGATGTTCAGGGGATTTTAACATTTTAGATTGTTAATTGGTGTTAAAATGCGGTGTAGTTTTGATTCAACATTAGCGAAATCCCCTCCATACGGGTCCTTCGGACCTAGCCCCCTTTTACAAAGGGGGAATTGTTTCCGTTTACGATTTAACTACAAGTAAAAAAAGAACCTAAATATTAATTTGAAAGCACTAACCGATTCCCTCTTGGTGAAGAGGGTTAGGGAGATTGTTTTAATCACAGCAATCTGCGTTATATTATCTACTCAAACGTAGCAATCACAGTCTCCGGTCCGGTTACTTTTTGCTCCAAACTTACTTTCACTTTTACATTCAAAGGCAATAATAAATCCACTCTTGAGCCAAACTTAATAAAACCAAATTCGCTTCCTTGTGAAGCGCTGTCGTTTTCTTTGGAGTAATTGACAATCCTTCTTGCCATTGCACCTGCAATTTGACGGAACAATACTTCCTGTCCGTTTTTATGCTTTACAACAATGGTGGTACGTTCATTATCTGTAGAAGATTTTGGATGCCAAGCAACCAAAAATAATCCCGGATGGTATTTTGAATACTTTACTATTCCGCTTATAGGGAAACGATTAATGTGCACGTTGATGGGCGACATAAAAATAGAAATCTGTATACGTTTATCATTGAAATACTCTGTTTCCATCACTTCTTCAATAACCACCACTTTACCATCTGCAGGAGCAACGATAGTATTTTCATTGATGGTGATAGTTCTGTTTGGATTTCTAAAGAATTGTAAAATGGTAATCAGTAAAAATGCAGAAAGCGCATATCCTAACCAAAGTATAATTGCATAAGCGGAACAAAAATAAAACGTCAGAAAATTAATTACTACACAAACTAAAACAGTAAGAATTAAAGATGGTATGCCTTCCTTGTGAAATTTCATATATACTACGAATTACGAAACTAGACGAATTACGAACCTTTGTTTTTTATATTTTTGTTTTATTTACTACAAATTTAGAATTTCGTAATTCGAAAAAATTCGTAATTCGTAGTATTACTTTTTCTTCTGGGATTGTTCCTGACGTTGCTTTGTCATCTCTTCCAATTTTTGTTGAAACTTAGATTGTTTCACAGGTTTCTTTTTGTTTTCCTGAAGTTTAGCATGCAACGCTTCGTGGTCTATGACAAATTTTTGAATAATCCATGTTTGTCCGAATGTAATCATGTTAGCAAGGAAATAGTACCAGCTCAATCCTGCTGAATAGCTATTCATAAATCCTAAGAACAAAATTGGCATTAAGTACATCATCCATTTCATGCCCGGCATTTGATTGCTGGTTCCCATTAGTTGACTGTTGCTCCAAGTATATAATAGTGTTGAGCCGGTCATTAATAAAGCAAACAAACTCACGTGATCGCCATACCATGGCACTGCAAAACCAAAATTATATACTGAGTCGAACGTTGATAAATCGTGTGCCCAAAGAAACCCTTGTTGGCGCAATTCAATGGAAGCCGGAAAGAAATTAAACAAAGCAATTAAAATTGGCATTTGTAATAATACCGGAATACAACCTGCCATTGGGTTTACGCCTGCTGATTTATACAAGGCCATTGTAGCTTGTTGTTTTTTTACAGGATCATCATTTTTGTGCTTTTCATTTATCTCATCAATTTCCGGTTTTAAGACACGCATTTTTGCGGATGATAAAATAGTTTTGTAAGCAATGGGTAGCAGTAATAATTTTAAAATAATAGTTAAAATCAAAATGATGATACCATAATTTAAATCAAAACTATCTAAGAAATTAAAAATCGGAATAGTTAAAAAGCGATTCAGCCATCCGAAAATTTTCCATCCCAAATTAATTTGTTTTTCTAATTCTAAATCGTATTTTTTTAAGGTAGCAAAATGGTTCGGACCAAAATACAAGCGCATTCCAATCGACTCGTTAGGTTTTGTGTATGGAATAGAAAGAGCAGCGTGGTATTCTTTCACATATTTTAAAGAGGCTTTTTGTGAAATGGTTTCAAGTTCTGACTCTTTGTTAAATACATTGTCGGCAATAATTACAGAAGTGAAAAATTGTTGTTTAAACCCAACCCATTTCACCGGGAACTCCATGGCTTTCTTTTCGTATGTCGACTCACTTATTTTATCTACATTTTCGTTTGGGTATTTAAAATAAATGGTGGAAGCCATCTGTTGATTTTGATGATTGTGCTCCTGTGTTGGAGTTTTCATTCCCCAATTAAGAGTAATACTTCCATTATTGGTAATGATGTTTTGCATTCCAACGGTATTTATTCGGAAGCCCATCATGTATTCGTTTCCTATTAGAGAGTAAACGTATTCAATGTATTTTCCTTTATCTCCGGCATACAAACGCATAGCAATGCTTTTGGTTTCTGTGCCTTTTACCTTAAATGCACTTCCTTCAGGAAGAAAATACAATGAATCGCTTGCAAATTCTTTTCCAAACGCTTTAATACTTAAGCTCTGTGTGGATGAGTCAGCATCAAACAAAATGAGTGGTTTTTGGTCGAATGTTTTGTAATTTTTTAATTCAACGGAGCTAATTCGCCCTCCTTTTGGAGAAATATGAACTTTCATCAGCTCATTTTCAAGTGTAATGATTTTACTATCGCCATGAGAAGCATCCACAAAATCGCCATACACTTGTTTTTGTAATAGTGTTTGTAAGGAATCGTTTACTTTTCCCGTAGAATCTCTTAATAAAGCAACAGGAATACCTGCTACAACAGTCGGTTTTTCAACTTTAGTAACTGTTTGTTCCTTTATTTTTTCGTTTGTTTTAAATTGAGCTATTGAGTCGGTAACAAATTGTTCTCTGCGTTTTGCCAATTCATCTGCTGAAGGTTGGCTCATCACCATCCATCCAATTAATATTGCTCCAATAAGTAATAAGCCTGTAATCGATTTTTTATCCATTAGTAGAAAGATGAATCTTGATTTTTATTGGGCGCAAAGATAACAATTATTTGGAGCTCAAAATGCTATTATTATAGAGATTATAGTATCTTTTTCGAAATAAGCTAAGCGCTATTCTAAAGAACGAATGAAGGAGATTTATACTTTAGTTTATTTGTAGAAATTTACGGTAAAGGCACAAAAAAGCCCCACTCAGACTACTCTGTGTGGGGCTTTTGAATAATGCAGGACTACTTTTCGAACTTGTTATAGCCTTTTGGAATTTCAAATAAGGAAGGATCAACCTCTTTTTTAGTGATTTTGCTTACTTCTAGTCTGCTTTGCTCTTTGCCGGCTAAATCGGTTTGAATAGAAAGCATAGGAAACATGTTTTTTATCTCTGGAATTTGTAAGAAATAAATGGCTGATTTTTCTTTACGGTTTAATTGACGTAATAGTTTTTCGAAAAATGAAAACTTCCCATCAGCTATATAATAAGTAATTTGAGTGCCTTCTTCATTGTTTGTCACAATATATTCAACACATTTATAACCTTGGAGGTTTTTCACATTTTGCCCTTTTTTTACAGTGCAAGTTCCTTTAACAACGGGAGCTGCAGGGGTATTTTGATCGCCATACAATTTTCTATCGTGATTTAAAAACTTCATCGTTTTCGCATCCAAATCAACTAAAAACGAACCTTCTACTTTGCGAGATTTTGAACCAATTTCATCGATACGAACCATATTGTTCTTAATAGTATAAACATAACTGGTTGTGTCAATGGTAGAAGCTTTTTTGAATTCGATCACACCTTCGAATGATTGAGAAACAGCAGTGAAAGAAAATGCTAACATTACTACAACCACTGCGATTAGTTTTAAAAGAGATTTTTTCATTTCGTTATTTTTTGTTTTAGTTTAATGGTTCTCACTACTGTGCTAAAATAGTAATTTTTTTTAAGAGCATTGCGTGTATTTCAAAAGTTGTACCAAAAATTATAAACACTCGAAATATGGCAGTGAGAATGCTCATATTTGCCCAATTTAATAAGTACTAAAACAATTAAACTATGGCAGAACATAACATTACAGGGCAAAAAGGAGAGGAAATGGCGGCAAAATTTCTAGAGGAAAAAGGCTATAAAATATTAGAAACCAATTGGAGGTTTATGAATTTGGAGGCAGATATAATAGCACTAACAGCTAAAACGTTGGTGATTGCAGAGGTAAAAACTCGTAAAAGTAACTATTTTGGAGAGCCCGAAAGCTTTGTTAATAAGCAAAAACAGAAAAATTTAATCAAAACAGCCAATGCTTATATTGAGCGGAAACAATTGGATTATGAAGTGCGTTTCGATATCATTTCAGTTATTTTAAATGATACTTCTTCGGTGAAACATATTGAAGATGCATTTTATCCGCTCTTGTAGAATCATGCTTTTGCCTAACATGCTAGGATTCTTAGCTCCGATTAATCCATATCGGTTGTTCATTTTGCTTATCTTTGCAAAAAAATATAAAATGTCAAAGGAATTCAAACGCAAAGCAGGCAAAGATTTTAAAGGAAAACGCTCATTCGGGAAAAAGAAAGAAAGAGAGGATAATCAAAAATCAGATTTTCACAAATCAAAGCAGTTCGATGGTGAATCTAGCTCATTCCCTTCGAAAGACAGAAAAGAAAAGCGTGATAATAAACCTGCTTTTGAGCGTTACCGCGATGATTCCCGTCCTTCTGATTTTGGAACTTCAAGCAAAAAGAGCAATACACGTTCGGAAAACTATAAAAAAAGAAGTGATTCCTCTTTTCCTAAAAAATATGCTGAAAAGGAGGAAAAAAGTGATAAACCCTTTAATAAACGACCTTTTTCAAAAGAATCGGGTTCGATAAAAAAGTCGAACAAAGCAAACCCCTACGATTTGGATGAAAAAGATTTTGAATATGATAAGCCCAAAACATCTTTTAATAAAGACAAAGGAAAAGGGTTTAAAGGTAGAGGTTATGAGAAAAAACCGTATGTGAAAAAAGCATGGCCAAATAAGAATGCCCCTGATAAGAAGTCCCGCGAAGAAGATGATGGCAGCATGCGTTTGAATAAATACATTGCAAATGCTGGAATTAGCTCCAGGAGAGAAGCGGATGATTTAATAGCTTCGGGAGTTGTTCAAGTAAATGGGAAAACCATCACGGAAATGGGTTATCGTGTAAAGCCTACTGATATTATTAAGTATGGCGGACAAACACTTAAAAAGGAACGATTGATTTATTTGATACTAAATAAACCCAAAGATTATATTACCACAGCTGATGATCCGCAAAAACGTAGAACCGTTTTGGAACTGATTGCCGGAGCTTGCA
>JAHEYB010000066.1 GCA_023251805.1 Bacteroidota bacterium
AGAGCTTTATTCGGACATATTCCAGCAAAAGGACAACAATTGGAAGATCATTATTTTGGTTCCATTCCTGAAAGAGCTACTTGTTTTATGCGTGATTTTGAAATCGAATCTTTGAAATTGGGTATCCCCATTAAAACCCGTCACAATGAAGTAGCGCCCAATCAATTTGAGTGTGCACCGGTTTTTGAAGAATGTAATTTGGCAGTTGACCACAACCAATTATTAATGGATGTGATGGAAAAAGTAGCACGCAGACATAATTTCCGTGTTTTGCTCCACGAAAAACCATTTGCAGGTGTAAATGGTAGCGGAAAACACAACAACTGGAGCTTGGGGACAAATACCGGTAAAAATTTATTGAGTCCGGGTAAAACCCCAAAAACCAATTTGCAATTCTTGACTTTTTTCATCAACACTGTTAAGGCAGTTCACGACAATGCCGATTTATTGAGAGCATCCATTGCCGGTGCTAATAACGATCACCGTTTGGGTGCAAATGAAGCGCCTCCTGCAATTATGTCGGTTTTCTTGGGAACACAACTTTCAAATGTATTGGATGAGCTCGAATCCAAAGTAAAATCAGGGAAAATGAGTCCGGATGAAAAAACTGCCCTGAAATTAAACATTGGCAAAATTCCTGATATTTTATTGGATAATACCGATAGAAATAGAACCTCCCCTTTTGCATTTACCGGAAATAAGTTTGAGTTCCGTGCTGTTGGTTCTTCTCAAAATTGTGCAGGACCTATGACTGTTTTAAATGCAATTATGACTGACCAATTAATTAAATTTAAGAAAGAGGTAGATGCACTTATTGCTAAAAATATAGAGAAGGATGAAGCCATTTTTCAGATTTTAAGAAAGTGTATTGTGGAATCAAAAAAAATTCGTTTTGAAGGAAATGGTTATGGTGAAGAATGGGTGAAAGAAGCAGCAAAACGCGGACTTTCCAATATTAAAACCACTCCTTTGGCCCTTTCCGCATTTGTTTCAAAACAAACGATGGATTTATTTGAACGCAACCATATTATGTCGGAAAGAGAGCAACATGCTCGCTACGATATTTACTTGGAAACGTATACTAAAAAAATCCAAATCGAATCACGTGTAATGGCTGATTTGGCTATGAATCATATCATTCCTACTGCTATCAAATATCAAAGCTCTTTGATAGAAAATGTTAGAGGGTTGAAGGATATTATGTCGGCAGGCGATTTTAAGAAAAGCGCTCAAATTCAGATGGAAATGATTTCGGAGATTTCGGAGCATATCAATACCATTAAAACGAAGGTAGATGAAATGACTCAGGCACGAAAAAAAGCCAATGGAATAGAGGATGTAAAGAAGCAAGCAATTGAGTATTGCGATAAGGTGAAATCCTATTTCGATGTAATTCGTTATCACGTAGATAAGCTTGAAATTTTAGTAGATGACGAAAGCTGGCCATTGCCCAAATACCGCGAATTATTGTTCACCAAATAATAAGCTAAAATGCCTTAAATCCCTGCCGAAATTACGTTTTGGCAGGGATTTCTGATTTTAGAGGATACACAATAACATAAAATAGACATAAAAAGAATTTTTTTGTTTCAAATATTTATTTATTTTAGCACCCATTAATACGTAAACCCAAAAATCTATTATGAAGATAATTACAAAATTAACTGCCGTATTAGCTCTTACCCTTTTATTTTCGGCTAATGCTTTTGCTCAGAAAAATTTTATGACTGATGCTAAAAAAGCGTTCGAAAGCCAAGAATATTTTAACTCCATTGAGCTATACAAGAAAGCATACACAAAAGCAAAGAAGAAGGAAGACAAAGCGTTTATCGTTTTCAGAACTGCTGAGTGTTACAGATTAATTGGTGATGTCAAACAAGCTGAAGCTTGGTATATCAAAGCCATCAAAGCAAATTATACTGAACCGAAAGCAAAATTGTATTTGGCGGATGCTAAAAAAGCGCAAGAAAAATACAACGAAGCCTTAATAGAATATAACAACTATAAAAAAGAAGTTCCTTCTGATCCACGTGGTGAAGATGGAGCCAAATCTTGTGAGTTAGCTCAGAAATGGAAAGATGCGCCAACCCGCTACAAAGTGGAGAACGTTGCATTAATCAACACCAAAGATTTTGATTTTGCTCCTTCCTACGCAGATAAAAAATACAACAAATTATACTTCACATCTACTCGTCCCGGTGTTGTTGGTGGTACCACTGTTGATGGTTCTCTTGGAGAAAATTACAGTGATATTTTTGAAACAATGATGGACAAAAACGGAAAATGGAGCACACCTGTTTCTCTTCCAGAACCCTTAAACACAAAAGCAAACGAAGGATTAAGCAACATTACCAAAAAAGGCGATTTGCTATTTTTTACGCGTTGTGAAGTAGAAAGCAAAAAAGTTACAACCAACCAAATCTGGTCAGCAGTTAAAAAAGGAACTGCCTGGGGAGATCCCGTAAAATTAGATTTTTGTATTGATTCATTTAAATATGCATCTCCTTGTATTTCCGCTGATGGACAAACATTGCTTTTCTGTTCAAACATCCCGGGTGGGCAAGGTGATAACGATATTTGGATGAGTAAATACGATAAAAAAACGAAGAAATGGGGTAACCCAATCAATCTTGGTTCAACTATCAATACTCCAGGAAACGAACAATATCCGTTCATCCACGAAGATGGTACTTTGTACTTTTCTTCAACAGGTCACTTAGGAATGGGTGGTTTGGATATTTTCAAAGCTGAGAAAAAAGGAGAAGACCAATGGGGTAACGTTACGAATATGAAATATCCAATCAACTCTGCAGGTGATGATTTCGGAATTATTTTTGAAGGTAAAAAAGAAAGAGGTTATCTTTCTTCAAACCGTGAAGGAACAAAAGGCGCTGATGATATCTGGTCATTCGTTCTTCCTCCATTGTTGTTTACTATTGAAGGTGTTGTTACAGATTGTAAATTCAAAGAAGTTATTCCAGGTGTAGTTATTAAATTGGTAGGTTCTGATGGTTCATCTGTTGAAACAAAAACAGATGCAGCTGGATACTATAAATTTGCGGAAAATGGAACTGGTCGTTATGTTAATCCAAATACTTCTTATGTGATTACTACACAAGTTGGTATTGATGTTAAAACTACTCAAGCTCCTGTAGGTTTCTTAAACAGTTCTGATAAAGTAAAAGAAACAACTGTAGGCGTTGAAGAAGCAAAAACATTTAAACATGATTTCTGTTTGGTTCCTATCGAACGTTTCATTCGTTTCCCGGATGTATTGTATCTATTAGGAATGGCAGATTTGGAGCACCCTTCAAATCCACGCGATTCATTAAATTTCTTGTACCAAACTTTGTTGGATAATCCAACATTCGTTATCGAGTTAAGTTCACACACCGATTACCGTGGTTCTGACGCAGCTAACCAGAAATTATCTGAAGCTCGTGCTAAGTCTTGCGTTGATTACTTAATTACTAAAGGAATTAACCCTGATCGTTTAAAAGCGAAAGGATATGGTGAAAAAGCACCAGTTGAAGTTAAAGATGCTGAGGGTAAAGTAATTGCTACCTTAACTGAAAAATACATCAATAAAGAAACAAAAGGTAAATCAAAAGAAGAATACGAAGCAATGATGCAGAAAAACAGACGTACTGTATTCTCGGTATTACGTAAGGATTTCGTTGATCCAAATGCTCCGAAAGATGTTGCTCCACCACCTACACCTCCAAAACCTGAAGGCGAAGAAGAAGGTGGTGAATAAACATTCATTTCTTTGATAAGAATATTTCAAAACATCCCGTACTTTTGTGCGGGATGTTTTTATTTTACCCTGAGGTGTAGTTTATGCTGAGCGTAGTCGAAGTACTCAGGGGGACAATAAAACACAAAGTCATGCTGAGGCTTCTACGTTGAAGCAGACACATCGAAGTACTAAGGGTGACAGCAAACACAACGTCATACTGAGCGTAGTCGAAGTATAAGAGCTCAAAACTGAAAAATTAATATGTCAGACAACAGATACAATCAACGTGGCGTTTCTGCATCTAAAGAAGATGTACACAAAGCCATTTCTAAAATTGATAAAGGACTCTTCCCAAAAGCATTTTGCAAAATTGTGCCCGATTATTTAAGCGGTGACGAAAATTATTGCATCGTAATGCATGCCGATGGTGCCGGAACAAAATCATCTTTAGCCTACGCATACTGGAAAGAAACCGGTGACATCTCCGTATGGAAAGGAATTGCACAAGATGCCATTGTTATGAATACCGATGATTTATTATGCGTTGGAGCCATCGATAATATTTTACTCTCTTCCACCATTGGAAGGAATAAAAATAATATTCCTGCTGAAGTGCTTTCTCAAATCATTAATGGTACAGAAGAAGTATTAGAACAATTGAGAAGTTACGGAATCGGAATACATTCCACCGGAGGCGAAACTGCAGATGTGGGCGATTTAGTTAGAACAATTATTGTTGACTCTACTGTTGTGTGCCGCATGAAACGAAGCGATGTTGTTGATAATGCAAATATTCAGGAAGGCGATGTAATTGTTGGATTAGCATCTGCAGGTAAAGCAAACTATGAAACGGAATACAATGGTGGAATGGGAAGCAATGGTTTAACATCTGCTCGTCACGATGTGTTTGAAAAATCCCTTGCAAAAAAATATCCCGAAACATTTGATGCTGCCGTTCCTGAAGATTTAGTATACAGCGGTAAGATTAAATTGGATGAAAAAATTTCCATTCAGTACAAGTCTCCCAGCTCCGAACTACCAACTACCTACTCAATAAATGCGGGTAAATTGGTCTTATCACCAACAAGAACATACGCACCCATCATTAAAAAAATAATTGATACGCATCGTGCAAATATTCACGGAATGGTGCATTGTAGCGGAGGTGCTCAAACAAAAGTGTTGCACTTTGTAGAAAATGTGCACGTAATCAAAGACACTCTATTTCCTGTTCCTCCTTTATTCAAATTAATTCAAGAACAAAGTAATACCGATTGGAAAGAAATGTACAAAGTATTTAATATGGGTCACCGGATGGAAGTATACGTTTCAAAATCGGTTGCAGCAGATATCATTGCCATTTCAAAATCATTTGGAGTGGATGCGCAAATTGTAGGAAGAGTGGAAGCGAGCGCCTCCAAAAAATTAACCATCGTTTCCGAAAAAGGAACATTCGAATATTAACTTAGTAAACAAAGGGCAGTAGACAATAGGCAATGGGAAACCGGAGCGATTGTCTCTGCCATTTTTTTTTGTACTTTTATACCACGAAAATCAAATTAATAAAATAATAATATAATTGTCACCCTGAGCGGAGTCGAAGGGCACCAATTCAATAATTAAAAAAAAGTGTTAGAAAAATTAGCAGCCATAAAAAGACGTTGGGAAGAAGTGGAACAAAAACTGTCGGATCCCAAAGTTATTGGCGATATGAAAGAATTTAAAAAATTCAACATCGAATATAAAGAACTTGGTCACGTTGTAGAAGCCTATCACGAATATAAAAATGTGGTAGAGAATCTTGAATTCAATAAAAGTGTTTTGGCCACCGAGAAAGACGATGAAATGAGGGAGATGGCGAAGATGGATATTGACGAATTAATTTCCAAAAAAGAAAAAATGGAAAATGATATTCGTCAGATGCTCATTCCAAAAGATCCGGAAGATGCAAGAAATGCTGTATTGGAAATTCGTGCGGGTACGGGTGGCGATGAAGCAAGTATTTTTGCAGGAGATTTGTTTAGAATGTATACACGTTATCTCGAAGAAAGAGGTTTGAAGTACGAAGTGGTGGATTCCAACCCAGGAACAATGGGTGGTTACAAAGAAGTAATTATCAATGTGAATGCAGAAGGAGCTTTCGGATATTTGAAATTTGAAGCGGGTGTACATCGTGTTCAACGTGTGCCTCTTACCGAGACGATGGGACGCGTGCATACTTCTGCAGCAACTGTTTTGGTAATGCCCGAAGCCGATGAGGTGGATGTAGTTTTAAATCCGGGTGATATCGAAATGCAAACATCTCGCTCGGGTGGAGCAGGGGGACAGAATGTAAATAAAGTAGAAACAAAAGTACAATTGACGCACAAGCCTACCGGAATTGTGGTGGTTTGTCAGCAAGATCGTTCACAATTAGGAAATCGTGAAATCGCAATGCAAATGTTGCGTACAAAAATATACGACATTGAATTGCAAAAACATTTGGATGCTATTTCTAAACGAAGAAAAACAATTGTTGCGACTGGAGATCGCTCCGAAAAAATTAGAACTTACAACTATCCACAAAACAGAATTACAGATCATCGCATCAACATGACGGTTTATAATCTAACCGATTTTATGGATGGGAAAATTCAAACAATGATTGACGCTCTTCAATTAGCCGAAAATGCTGAAAAAATGAAAGAAGGCGGAGTAGGAGTTTAAATTGTAAATCGAATTTTATTCCCCCTTGGAGAAGGGGGTTAGGGGGATTGAAAGCGGATGATGAACTTAAAAACAAAATATACTAAGTGCTACAAACCAAAATTATAAATGGAATGAATTCCCCTCTTATGCTTGCGCTGAAGCTTCAGCATAGGCGCAGAGAGGGGCAAGGGGTGTGTCTACGAATGCTAATTAAAAAATGACCAAAAAAGAATTATTTAATAACATCAAAAAGAAAAAAAGCTTCCTCTGCGTTGGCTTGGATACTGATATTACCAAAATCCCAAAACATCTTTTAAATACAGAAGACCCTATTTTTGAATTCAACAAACAAATTATTGATGCTACCAAAGACCATTGTGTTGCCTTTAAACCCAACATGGCCTTTTATGAAACGCAAGGCGCAAAAGGTTGGATTAGCTTAGAAAAAACAATCAAGTACATCAATCAAACTTGTCCGGATATATTCACGATTGCCGATGCAAAGCGTGGCGATATTGGTAATACATCCAAAATGTACGCAAGTGCATTTTTAGATAAACTAAATTTCGATGCTATTACTGTTGCTCCTTATATGGGTGAAGATAGCGTTACCCCATTTCTGGAATATAAAAACAAATGGGTGATTCTTTTAGCTTTAACTTCCAATCCCGGAGCGACTGACTTTCAACTCACTGAGATGTTGTCCCCCTCTGGAGGGGGTAGGTCCGAAGGACCGAGGGGGAGGATGTACGAGAGAGTATTAGAAACCTCAAAATCCTGGTCTACTCCCGAAAGCATGATGTACGTTATTGGTGCCACCAAAGCAGAAATGCTAACCGACATTCGTAAAATTGTTCCGGAGCATTTCCTATTGGTTCCCGGTGTTGGCGCTCAAGGCGGAAGCTTAGAAGATGTAGCGAAATACGGAATGAACAAACAATGTGGTTTGTTGGTGAACTCTTCACGCGGAATTATTTATGCAAGCACTAGCGAAGATTTTGCTCAAAAAGCAAAAGAAGAAGCGATGAAATTGCAAAAAGAAATGGAAGTGCTTTTAGAAAAGTATCTTTAATTCATCTTCTTCCTCAATCGTCTCATTTGATCATCAATATACTTTTCGGTTGGAAGTAACGAGTTCTGTATCCGTCTGGCGTAGGTAATACTATCGATGATCTCCTTGTTTTTTTCTTCCACAATATGTTTCTGAAATTCGGTTGTTGCTTTTTGCTCTTCAATTATTTTTTTTGCTTTTCTATTTTGCTGCAAGCTTCTGAAAATAACAAATGCTAAAATCAAAACCAATGCAAAGCCCACAATAAAAGCATTTCGAACGGTTCTTTGTTTTTGAAATTCTATTTCTTGTTTTTCTTGTTTGGCTTTAAATACAACTTCTTGTTTTGTTTTTTCTAATTTTAATTTATCTTCTTTTGCTTTATATTCGGTTGCAGCAAAGCGTTTAATATTGTCTACATTGCTTAAACTATCACTCATTTTTTTAAAGAGCTGATGCATTTCAAAAGCTTTTTTATAATCTCCTGTTTTTGCATACGCCTGATAAAGTACAATGGAAGAAGATAAAACATTAGCAGGAATTTCACTTTTCTTAGCAATATCAATTGCTTTTTCAGAGTATAGTTTAGCCGTCTGCGGATCGTTTGCTGTAAGGTAAATAGAGCCTATGCAACTATAAGACAAAGCTAAGCGATTTGCATTTTCAATTTTTTCTGCAATCTCAATCGAACGTTTAAAACAATCCAATGATTTTTGGAAATAGCTGTCCGATTTATTTTTGGCATTTCTACTGTATATTTCTCCTTTCGATGCAAGGCAATCAGCAATTCGTAGCTGGTCATCAATCTCTTCGGAAATTTTTATGGCGCTATCTAACGTAAGCAAGCCTTTTTCATAGTATTGATTGGATAATTGTATGTCTCCATCTCTCGCGGCCGTGTCGCCAAGCAACAAATAGGCTTCACTAATTGTATTGTAACAGAAACAAATTCGTGATTTGTCATCAATCTCGCGTGCAATTGTAATCGCCTTGTTTAAATTTTCGAGTGCCGACTTGCTGTTTCCAATTGTACGGTAAATTTCTCCGATACTACTAAAACAAAATGCTGCTCTTGCTTTGTCTTGTATCTCTTCTGAAATGACTAATGTTTGATTAAAATAATCAAGCGACTTAGCATAATCATTTTGTATTCGATAAATTTCACCAATACTGCTCAAACAATATGCTAACCTGTTTTTGCTATTTGTTTCATTCGCAAGCACTATCCCTTGTTCAAAATACTTGTTTGCCTTTTCATAGTCTGACGAAATAACACAAACACTTCCGAGTGCACTTAAACAAAAAGCTGTTAAGCCTTTATCTTGAATGGATTTAGAAATTTTTAGTGCTTTTTCATAATATACTAATGCATGTTTGTTGTCACCTTGATAACGATAAACTTCACCAATGCTACTTAAACAAAAGGCAGTGCGGCTTTTGTCTCCAATTTTCTCTGTTATTTTTAAGGCGCGATTGAAATAATCGAGCGACTTTGCATTTTCGTCAATCATACGATTGCTCTCGGCAATACCGCTCAAAGCATAGGCGATCAATTTTTTATCTTGTAGTCCTTGCGCAATTTTTAAAGAATTTTCGTATTCAACAATTGCTTTTGCATTATCGTCCTGCTGATAATAAAATTCGCCCATGTAAAAATTTATCTTGGACAGCAATTTTCCGGAATTTAGTTTTAATGCAAGTTGTCTGGCTTTTTCTAAATAAACAGAAGCGCTATCAAACGCTGAAAATCGTATGAAGCAATTTCCTTTTTGGCAATAGGCTTCGGCTAAGGCAAATTGGTTGCTTGTTTTAATACAATGTTTAATTGCATCTTCAACAAGTGGCAGTGTTGATTTTTTGCTTTTCCCGGAAAGCTCAATTAGTAAGTATAATTGTAAAGAATCTGATTCGGCAGAAAAAAATGCATTTCTAATGGAATCGTAAATGAGGTTATAATGTGTTGTATCGTGAAGGATGCTATCGCTGGTCTGACTTAATTCAAT
>JAHEYB010000037.1 GCA_023251805.1 Bacteroidota bacterium
CCTGCATACAAATCACCATTATATTCGGTGAGCGTGCTCACCGTTGTAACACCCGTATATTCTAACCCACTTCCAATAGGAGACCAAAATAACCCATCCCATCTTGCAATGTTTTTAGAAAGTACTCCGCCAATATTTGTGAATGTGCCACCTGCAATAAGCTCTGTCCCCTGCATAACCATTGATGAAATGCCGGTACCGGATACAACTCCAGCTCCCAGAGGAGCCCAAGCTACCCCATCCCATTTTGCAATATTAACTGCTGGGATTCCTCCAGCCTGCGTAAATACTCCACCGGCATATAAAATGTCATTGGTTGTATCCGTTGTGAGTGTTTGCACAGGAGAGTTCATCCCACTTGATAAATTGCTCCATGTGTATTGAGCGGAGAGGTCAAGTTGTAATAAAAATACAAGGATGATAATTGTGTAACTTTTTCTCATATTCAGAGATTCTTTTTAGTCTACCACTAATTTAGATAAAGAAACCTAAAATCTTACGACAAAATACGAAAAATATCCGATTCCTAAAGAATCAAATTTTATATAACGTATTTATTATCAATAAATTATGATTAAAATTTTAAGAATCTCAAATGAAATTATTTATTGGCTGCAACTCTCAAACTTTGATCTGCTAGAAATGCTTTTGTGCTATTTTTAATTCCCTTTTCTTTGTAAGATAATTTGAAAGCCTCCAGTTTGGTTAAATATTCTTGAGCTTTTGTAAAATCCTCTAGCCAAACATAAGCTTCCGACAAATTCATCAATAAACATTCTGTTACATCTTCATCCACTCTTGCTTTTTTATTACTGGGGTTACTTTCTTTCATTGCGGCCTCCCATGTTGAAACTGCTTTTTGCAAATAGTCTTTTCCTTGTGCACTCGTTTCATTTTTTCCAATAATTGCATATCCGTTTTTAGCGTTGCTCAGTGCATCTTTAAAATCGTCATACAATTTTTTCTCATTCACATATCCAATAACAACTGCTTTTGATTGTGGCACAAATCCATAATTGTTGTTTAGCATTTCGTTGATAGATTTTAAATTATCCATTACAATTTTTTCCTGAGTGTTTGTAATTTCAGTTGCTTGAGCTGTTTTCCAATAATTATCCAGATCAGTTTGATTAGCAAAAAATTTAGAAGAATAGGTAGTAAAGCCAAGTGATGGGCCATACGCTTCATCCACCAAAAATTTCCCATCAGGTTGAATAATTTTTAATTTGATGATGTGACGATAATTGAATTGGTAAACAAATACTGTTGAATCAATTGTTTTCCCATCAGCTCTTTTTATTTGTTTTTTTTGAGTGGTACTTTTTGCTTCATCTTTTTCGAATCCGGAAAGATTAAGTTGTATGATGAGTGCTTTCTCAGGTAATTTAGAAAAGCCCTCCAGTTTTATGTTGGAAGAGAGTAAATCGGTATTGAATGTTTTTTCCAACACGGGTTCATTCGCAGTTGATTTTGTTGGGACGGTAGATGCTGGCATTTGCGGGCGGGGAGTTACAGCTTGTTGTTGAGGTGTTAATCGGAACCACACATTTAAACTATTTTCATAAGAAAGCGAATCTTGATTTCGTTTAATCCAATATTGTTTTAAAGCTTGTTGATAATCGGCTTCTGCTTTTGCGGATGCATTTTGATAATCTGCTTTTTGTTGTTCGTTTTTAGCAAGATAATCGGCAAGTATTAATACCTGATAATTTTTCACATCCTTGCTTACAGGCTTTAGTGGCAAACGGGTATAATCTACTTTAGTAGTTACATAATCTATATTTTGGGCAAATGCCGAAAAACTTAAAAGCAGAAGAAACGAAATAGTAAATTTTTTCATGGCAGTAATTTTTAGAAATAAATACAATTTGTTTGCCAAAAATAGTGATAATTGAATGTATATGCATAAGAAAGCGAAGAAGATTCTTGGTCTTCTTCGCTTTCAATTTTAATGATCGGTTTATTATTGTGGCTATTTCTTTTTCATCCTGTCGTTTACTCTTTTTAAAACATAGTAAAGGATAATAGAAATGATAATGATGGGCCAGATTTTAAGTAAGAATAAAAGCAAGGCTTCTAAAATATTCCAGCCAAATTTTAATGATTCTTTCATTTTGTTTCCGAGTCCGGGTTCGTAAACATCAATGTTTTTATAATTGGAAACTACCTCTCGTTTTATATCCGTTCGTTGATAGATAAATAAGTTGATGGTACTGAAATCTATCTGATCATTCAATTGAAGATTAGCAATTTTAGCATTGTCGGATTGTTCTTCTTTATTCAGTAAATTTTCTTCTGCAAAGGTGGTTTCGTTTAATTTTTTTCCTCGGTTATCGATGGCATTGGTTAATCGCTCACCGTGTTTTTTTACTCGAACTTGTGTTAATTGGTTTGATAGCAATTGTATTCCAACGTCATCCGCTTTGATAATTCGGTAATCCAGAAAGTCGATTAGTTTGGCAATTGTTTTTAAAGTTGTATCCAATTGTGTATTCGGAACACGAATGGTCATTGAATTTTCTACTACAAAAAAAGTAGTTTCCAAAGATGAATCGGCACTTATTGGAAGTGTTATTTTGTTGGTGATGTCGCTGTTGAGTTTGGTATAAATTACAAACCCATCAAACGATTTTGTGATGTCTTCAATTTTATAAGTTGTTCGGATAACGTCCTTTACTTTAAACTTAAGTTCGGCTGTTCGAATGAATTTGTGAGTGGTGTCTTTTTTGTCGACAACAGCTGCTGAAGACGAGCCGCGATCTTCGGTTGTTGCGTTTGATATGGAATCCATTGAAGAAGATAAGTCGGTAGCATAGGCTCTTGATTTTTCTTCTGCTGAGCCGGCACAACCAAGCATCAGAAGCAATGTTCCGAAGGCCAGAACGTGCATTGTGGAGGTTTTCATTTTTAGTGGTTTTAGGTTAGAATGATGGATTGGGTATAAATAAACAATTCATGAACTAGGAATTATTCTATTTATTGCACAAAACTAAAAATGATTTACAAAAAGCATAATTTCTTTCGTTTCACCTGGTAACAGTATCATCTTTTGAAAACGAAGCCCGAGTTTTTCCAACAATCCAATAGAATTTTTGTTGTTGGAATTGGTAATCCCCGCAATGGTAGTAATTCCTAAGCTGTTTTGGGCATATTTCAACACTTCGAAAGCCGATTCAAAGCCGTATCCTTTGCCTTCGTATTGAGGAAGAAAAGCAAAACCAATGTCGACATGTTCTAAAAAATCTCTTTTCACCAAGCCGCAAATTCCGATAGATGTTTTGTCGGTTTTTAATCGAGTAAGATAAAACCCAAAGCCAAGTATTTTATAAGGGGGAATCAGTCGTGTTACAATATAATTTCGAGCATCTTCTTCGGTTTTTAAGCTCCTGTCGCCAATATATTTTATCCAAGAAGGAGTATTTAATAGTTCCAAAATAAAAGGAGCATCTTCAGGGGTAATTTCTAAAAGTTCGAGTCGCTTAGTATCTATAATGGTCATATCAATTATTTTTCAATAACCTGTAATGCGGGATTGTGAAAGCGGGATTTTTGAAAGGGTAAATACTGGCCGTTATCGATAATTAAGACATCCAGCAAAATGATATTTTTTAAACAATCGGGCAAAAATCCCATAGAGCCGCAATAGGAAACATCTAGTTCTTTCAATTTTGTCATATTACAAATGGCGGAAGGAAAACTCGATAATTCATTTCTTCCTAAATAAAAGTATTTCATGTTAACGAGTTTCGAGAGTGAGAAGGGAAGCGTTACTAAATCGTTGTCACCAATATATAAATGTTCGAGATTTACTAAGTTCCCAAAATTTTCGGGTAATGTTTTAATATCGTTATAGGATAAAAAAAGTTGTTTCAGATTAATCATGTCACAAAATTCTGCTGGCAAAGAAGTAAGCAAATTATCTTTTATTGAAAGTTCTACCAAGGTTTTTAATTGCCCGATACTAGCAGGGAGTTGTTTTAATTTGTTATTACTCAAAATACATTTTTCCAATTTTTGAAATTCACCAAAATTTTCGGGCAAGGAAATAATTTTATTTCGAAAGAGCGTTAATTCTTTTAAATTGGGAAGTTTAGCAAGTTCGGATGGTAGCGTTTTTAAATTGTTGTTGCTCAAATCTAATTTTTCCAAATTCACTAATTTGTAAATGTCAGGTGGAATAGAGTCGAGTTGCTTATAAGTAATTTTTATACGATAAACTTGAGCCGGATTTCTGAAGGCCTCTTCAAAAGATTTGTAAATTTTATCTTTTTGCGCCAAACAGGCGATTGAAAATAGAAGAGAAAACAATATGGCCAGGTTTTTTTTCATAAAATTTGGTTAGGAATTCCTGGGGATGTAAGGTAAAGATAAGAAAAAAAACTGTAAAACAAAAGACGCAGCCTTTTAAAATTAAAAAGCTGCGTCCGAGTTTTAAATAAAAAATTACATATTGCCGATAATAGCAGCGATAATGATGATAAAAATAACAGCGCCTAAAATGCTCATACTAATAATTCCACAAATTCTTCCGCCATTCATATTTTTATAGGACGCAAGCGTATATTTTTCGGGATTCATTTGATACACTTCTTTGCATCCTTTTGCTTTTGATACTGCAATAATTGCTAATATCAAACCAATCAATCCTAAAAATACCAGTGATAAAATGCCTAATACTAAAACTCCGTTTGAGCCCGGAAGAGTCACTGCTGGTTGAAATGCAGCGTTTGGTTGTTGTGTGTTTGTTGTTTCCATAGGTTTATTTTTTTTACTAAGATAGAATTTTTTTTGTTTTACAACATATTATGGGTAATAAAACCCTCTTTTATGGAAACAAAGCCTTTTTATTATCGTACACAAGGTATCGTTCTTTCTAAAAAAGGAGGTAATATGACTTTTGCATATGCCCGAAATAAAATAATTTTTTCCTTATTTATTATTATAGGAATAGTTTGTATTTGCTTATCTCAATTCAGCAACAAGCAAAATGCACCAAGCGATGTTGTGCCTCATAGCAACTACGACCTTACTCAAATAAAAAAGCGCGGAAGAATAATTGCGCTTACCGACAACTCCTCTACCAGTTTTTATATCTACAAAGGTGATTCACTTGGTTATGAATATGAGCAACTACAATTATTCGCCAAAGAAATTGGTGTAGAATTGCGAATGGTTATCGCAAAAAATCTAGACACTATTTTTAATCAATTAAATTCTTGTGAAGTAGATATTATTGCAGCCAATTTAACAGTAACACAAGAACGCTCTTCCATTGTAGATTTTTCTTCTCCACTCATGCTTGCTCAACAAGTGTTAGTTCAACGTAAGCCTGAAGGTTGGGAAACAATGTCGGCCAAGGAGCGCGATAAAAAATTAATACGGAACACAGTCGATTTAAGTGGAAAAAATGTTTTTGTAAGAAAAGGGTCTTCTTTTTATTCACGATTAAAAAGTTTATCAGAAGAAATAGGAGAACAAATAAATATTATGGAAGCTCCCGGAGAAGTAAATACAGAGCAGTTGATAAGTATGGTGGCAAGCGGGCAAATTGATTATACCATTGCCGATGAAAATGTGGCGCTCAACAATCAAACCTATTTTTCAAATTTAGATGTAGAAACACCTATCAGTTTTCCTCAAAAAATTGCATGGGCAATTCGTAAAGATTCTCCCGAATTACAAAAAGCATTGAATGATTGGATAGAAAAGAGAAAAAATTCTGAGGAAAATGTAGCATTGTATGCT
This sequence comes from Bacteroidota bacterium, assembly GCA_023251805.1. Lineage (GTDB taxonomy): Bacteria > Bacteroidota > Bacteroidia > 2-12-FULL-35-15 > 2-12-FULL-35-15 > 2-12-FULL-35-15. The sequence continues at coordinate 5,746 of JAHEYB010000037.1, forward strand.
AAGTATTTTAAAAAGAAAAAATCACATAGCAATGGAATAGGAAAATATGTATCGCATAGCGATGGAATAATTTCGGAGTATGATGAGTTGATAAAAACATATAGTAAAAAAATTGATTGGGACTGGCAATTGCTGGCGTCACTTATTTATCAGGAATCACACTTTTCACCAACAGCACGCTCTTGGGCCGGAGCAAATGGATTTATGCAATTGGTTCCCGCAACCGCAAAACATTATGGATTGGATACAATTGATGCAACAGCCGAACAAAGCTTAAAAGCTGGAACAAGTTATATTGTTGATTTAGATACTTATTGGAAAAAATATGTTCCGGAAAAGCAGGAAAGAATAAAATTTGTACTGGCATCGTATAATGCAGGATTGGGACATGTGATTGATGCGAGAAATTTGGCAGGGAAATATGGAAAAAAACAAAATGTGTGGAATGGGAATGTAGAAAATATGATTCTTCAAAAATCAAATCCATTAATTTATAATGACCCGATTGTAAAATGTGGCTATTGCAGAGGGCAGGAAACCTATCTCTATGTAAAAGAAATCATTAGTCGATACCAGCATTATAAAACATTGCCAGAACCGGCTCCAGCACTGGTGAGTAATTGATTTATCCAGCAGCAACAAAAGTACAACCTAATTCTTGCGCACGATTTAATGCCCATATTCCGGAAGGCATCAATTGAATTTCCGGTAACACATTATCAAAAAATTCTTTTTTTACTACTTCTTTATCCAATTTAAATTTTTTAGCCATCCCTTCGGAGCCATGCTCTAATCCTTTTTGGCAGACACAAATCATTCCACCTCTTTTTTGAAACAATTCGAAACAATCATCATCTTCGGTTTTGCATTTTGCAAAAATATTTCTGCGGGAATTTACTTTTGTATCAGGGTCAATCAATTCTATTTTTTTTCCAAATTCATATTTTTTCCATAATGGGTCGGCAAGCGAAAGGACAGTTCCGCCATAGCGCAAAACAATTATTAAGGACAAGTCAGCATCCGTAATACCCATTTCGTTATACGTATCCATAAGCGTGAGTGCCCAGCTCAATGCCGCTCCGTTATTGTGTTTAGTCATATCAAAGACCATCTTATGCTTTTTGCCTTCCATTTTTGCAAACCACTTTTCAGCATCTTCTGCGCCTGTTGGAGGAATACTATTTTGTGCTTGCATTTTTAAAGGAGAAAGAATAGCTGATAAGCCAAATGCGGCTGCTCCGCCAAGTACTGTGTTTATAAATCCTCTGCGATGTGTTGTTGATTGTGTTTTCATACGTTTTCTTTAGTAGACGACTATTTTTTAAAAGGATGCTTTCAAATTTAGAATTAAAAATGTTTAGAACAAATTATTTTGTATTTGATAAAGGGTTATATTTGGTATATATAAACTAAAACAAACAAAATGATGAAAAAATTACACTTTATAATGTCTTTACTGGTTGTTTCAGCAACCGGTTTTGCTCAGAGTGAGATGGCGCCTTTCCCTTCTTCCTCATCAATGGTTTCAACGGATAGAGCTCTGTGGGCAATCCAATTAGATGCAGATCCTAAGCCAATTGCTTTGGGTTTAGCAGGGGCTTGCTGGACCGGTACAGAATTTTGGGTATCTAAATGGGCGAATGATTCTTTGTTCACAGCTGATGCTGCCGGAAATTCAACAAGTATGTTTACCATTCCCGGCATAACAGGAGCAAGAAGCATCACTACAGATGGTACTTTTTTATATATGGGAACAAATGCAACACAAATATACAAAGTAGACAAAGCAACAAAAACATTGGTTAGTACCATTACTACTTCTGTTACCAATTGCAGATATGTTGCTTACGACCCAACATTAAATTCAGGAGCAGGCGGATTTTGGACAGGTGCTTATGGTTCGGATATTACTGCTGTAAGTATGGCCGGTGCTACTTTGTCAACTATTTTGGCATCTACGCATGGCTTAACAGGAATTTATGGATTGGCTTACGATCCTTATTCTTCAGGGGGACCATATTTATGGGCTTATGACCAAGATGCATCAGGTGCAACATTACAACAATTAACTATTGCAGGTGTGTTAACCGGACTTTCACACGACACTCAAGTTGATTTAGCAGGTGGAGCAGGCGGTGGATTAGCAGGTGGTTTGTTTATTACCAATTCATTTGTTACTGGAATGAAAACAATTGGCGGACTTAACCAAGGACTTTCATTATTTGCTTATGAATTATCTGACCCAACAGGTGTAGGTTCAATTGATAAAAACAATTTTGAATTATCAGTTTATCCAAATCCTTCTTCAGCAACATCAGAAGTAAAATTTAAATTAAACTCAGAGGAAGTGGTAACACTTGAAGTGTATAATTTATTAGGACGTTTAGTTTCTACAATTGAGTCTGAAAAAATGACTGCAGGAACTCACACTATTAAACTTGACAATGCTAATTTGAACAATGGAAGTTATTTTGTGAAGCTAACCGTTGGTAGCACAAGTGCTTCTAGTAAAATTACAATTATTAAGTAATATATTTTATTTTTTTAGAAAAGCCCTGAGGTTAAACACTCTGGGCTTTTTTTATTTTCCTTTTATTTTGTAGCCAATTCACACAAATATCGAAAAACGATTCCCTTATTTTCAGATTGATTATCTGCTTGCTTTTGCACATTGCGCATCGAAATACCTTACCTTTGTTATAAATTAAATAGCATGAAAATTATCTGCAAAAGCCCTTTCGCCATTTTCTTTTTCCTTTTAATCTGTCATTTTGGAGTAACAGCGCAAATGATTGGTCCAGATGCATACATGAAGGGAACAAGAATGGAAATGGGAATTACTGGAATTGGAGGCTTCGAAGGTGTTTCGATAACGACTTCTCCTCCACCCACCGGAATGCATGGGCGCTCTGCCAATAATCTTTTTGGAATTGTTGCAAACCCTCAAAGCAATGGATGGCTTGGTAGTGCATATGATGGCGATTTTTTCACACCTGGTAGCCCTGAAAATGGCTGGGGATTTGAAATTGGTTCTACAGGAGCCTCCTCAAAGAGTAATAACTGTGCTAGTCCTCAAGACATCAATGGGACTATCACTTCCTACTCATATACTGGATCTGTAATTTCAGTTGTTTGGGAAGGGGATTATACTGTTGGAACAAATTTACATTTCAAGGCAAATTATACCATGCAGGATACAGATTTGTATTACACCACCGTTGTATCTATCACAAATAATACCGCTGCAACAATTCCTGATATGTATTATTATAAAAATATTGACCCTGATAATAACGAAGAAATTGGTGGAGGTTTTACTACTACAAATACTATTGTGAGTCAACCTACACTTCCTTATCCCTATGCATTTGTTTCTGCAACACAATCCACTCCTTGGAATTCATATTTAGCGTTGATTGGTTCAGGCCCTAATTGGAGAGCGAGTTACGGAGGATTCTCAAATCGTGATGCTTCCGATTTGTGGACAGGAGGAGTTACACCAAGTGGAACATTTGTTCAAACAGTTGGATCCGTTAATGCTGCCGATGAAGCGATGTCGGTTGCTTGTCGTATTCAAAATTTATTTCCAGGCACAACACAAACAATTACTTATTTAACAGTTGTTGATACCAATTCGGTTTTGCCCGCAATTGCTTCGAGTGGTTCCTTATATCTCAATTTTATTGGAGAAAATAATGCTTCTTCTGTGATTCCAGATACGATTAGAATTTGCGGAAGTGATTCTGTACAAATTACAGTTACGGGTGCAACAGTAAATAATTATACTTGGGCATGGAGTCCACCAACTGGATTATCCACTGCAACAGGTGTTTCTGTAATGGCGAGTCCATCAACATTAACAACTTACACCGTTATTGGAACACCAATTGCAACGGGCACACCTGATACAATGTATATTGTTGCACAAGCATTTCCTTTTAGTACAGTTGCAACTTTGTCTTCTTTCCCTTCCGTTTGTAATACTGTCCCACCTTTTGTTTTAACAGGTGGTAGTCCGTATGGAGGAATTTATAGCGGACTTGGTGTATCAAGTGATTCCATATTTAGTCCAGCAACTTTAAGTGGAACCGTTACTATTACTTACACAATTTCTGATTCGAATGCTTGTTCTGCAAGTGCAACAAGTACTATTTTTATACAGGCAGATTCAGCTACTTTTCCTCCAGGATTTTACTCTTATTGTAATGATACTATTTCCACCATTACACTTACTGGAGGAACTCCTGCAGGTGGCGTTTTTAGTGGGCCAGGTGTTAGCGGGGCTTCTGTTTTTGACCCTTCTACTGCACCTATAGGAGCATTTTATGTTTACTATAGTGTTACAGCAACTTGCCCAGCAATTGATAGTGCCTTGTTCACCGTTTATAATTGCACTCCCTCAGGAATTACAACAAGCGATCTCAATAACACTGTTTCTGTTTATCCGAATCCGTTTACGGAGGGTGTAACATTTACTGTTGGTGCAGATATTCAATTAAAAAATGCTGAGCTGATTTTGTATGATGGAATTGGAAAAGAAGTAATTCACACAACCGTTCAAAGTCATGAATTTAAATTGAAACGAAAAAATTTACAAAGCGGAATTTATTTTTATCGATTTATAAATGATAAAAAAGCAATAAGCTCCGGAAAAATAGTGATAGAGTAAAAATAAAAACCCCGACTAAATTACTCGGGGTTTTTGTTTTCCTTTTATTTCGTAGCCAATTTTTTTTCTGTCTTCCAGATTTTCTTTCTTTTCTAGTAATTCGTCCAGATATTGAAAAACGACTTCCATGTTCTTGTCATGATTATCTACTTTCTTTTTAATCTTTTCAATTTCTAAGCGCAGTTCGGTATTATCCATTAGCATTTGACGAACTCGTGTGAAAATGCGCATAATTTGGATATTTACTTTTATAGCACGGTCACTTGATAAAATTCCTGAAAGCATTGCAACACCTTGTTCTGTGAAAGCTGAAGGGGCCTTTCTCGTGCCTCCCCAACTTGATGTTCCAAATTGGAACATCAAGTTTTTGAACTCTTCGGTTGTTAGTTCAAACATAAAATCATTAGGAAATCTTTTAATATTACGTTTTACAGCTTTATTTAAATTTCTTGTTTCTACCCCATAAAGCTCCGCTAAATCACTATCTAACATTACTTTTTGTCCTCTGATATAATAGATTTTATTCATTACTATTTCGTCAGGAATTATAAGCGCTTTACTTTTTGCCATATTCTTTTTTTACAAAAGTAAATTCTTCCACTGCCAAAATGGGAGTGTTTTTAGAATAAAAAAACGCCATGCTTTTGGCATGACGTTCTTTCAATTTACGAAGTACTTAGCAACTGCATGTTCCGCAGCAACAAGTACCACAGCAGCAACAAATACATGCTACGGCAGCTCCAGCTAATATAACTGCAGCAATGCCAATATATAATTTTGTCATTGTTTTTTTATTTAAGATGAATAAATAGTTTGAATTATACCGATACGGTATCTGTATTAGAAAAAAAGTTCAAACCATTTTTGGCGGGCGCCAAGCTTCAGCAAAATAATTGGAATCAATATGCTCGTCTGCCGAGCGCATTTTTTTAGTTTCAACCTGAATTTTAATTATTTTCAATTGTGCTATTTCGCAATGAAAAAATAAGCAACTTGTACAACAAATTCCAAAAGGGCAATTACTTGGTGAATTGGTCTTTTTTTCTCCGCAACAATTCAAGCTACATACTTCTGTGTTTTGCATACAACCAAAAGCAGCAATCACCGGTGATATGCTCATCAGTGAAAGATAAAGTGCGAATATGAAAGTGAAGTGTTTCATTGTATGCTAAATTAAACCATTTCGTTAATGAAAAATTAAAACGAATTGATTTTAACATTATTTGGGTTTATGTTTTTTATTTAACAGAAAATTTTCCTGTGGAGTGCTTTCCTTTTATCTTGTCATTATGCGGAGTTTAGAGTTTGCTAATGCCAAAAACCCCCGCAATGTGCGAGGATTTTTGTATTTGAATTTATTCTCTTTTAACTTTCTTACGAACCACAGGCATCACATCCTTCTGGATTATCGAGCGAGCAAGAAATTTCTGCAGCTTTTAATGCTTCTGCTTCTAATATTGCCTGACGCTCTGCACTTATTTGTTGTTGACGTTCCATAATCAACACATCTTCGTTGCCTAATACTTCAGGAGTTTCTTTTGCAGCAGCAGCATCTGCAGTAAATTTAATTGCATCAGCAGCAGCTTTTGTACGCAAGTAATACATGCCGGTTTTTAATCCTGCTTTCCATCCATAGAAATGCATAGAAGATAATTTAGCGAAGTTTGCATCTTGCACAAACAAGTTCAACGATTGCGACTGGCAGATATATGCTCCGCGGTCGGCAGCCATATTGATAATTACTTTTTGAGAAATTTCCCAAACTGTTTTGTACAATGCTTTTACGTTATCAGGAATTTCGTTTATTCCTTGAACCGAACCATTTGCGACAATGATTTTGTTTTTCAATGAATCGTTCCAGATACCTAATTTCACTAAGTCTTTCAATAAATGTTTGTTTACAATTACAAACTCTCCGGACAATACGCGTCTTGAATAAATGTTGGATGTGTATGGTTCAAAACATTCGTTGTTTCCTAAAATTTGAGAAGTAGAAGCGGTTGGCATTGGCGCTAACAATAAAGAATTACGTACACCAAATTGTTTTACTTCTTCTTTTAATACGTCCCATTCCCAGCGTGAAGATGGAGTTACATTCCACATATCGTATTGGAAAATTCCTTTTGATACAGGGGAGCCAGCGTATGATTCATATGCACCATCTTTTTTCGCAAGGTCTTTTGAAGCAGTCATGGATGCATAGTAAATTGTTTCGTGAATTTCCTTATTCAGTTTAACTGCTTCAGGAGAATCAAAAGGGAAACGCATTAAGATAAATGCATCTGCTAATCCTTGCACACCAATACCGATAGGGCGGTGGCGCATGTTGGAATTACGAGCTTCAGCAACCGGGTAATAATTGCGGTCGATGATTTTATTTAAATTTTTTGTAATCACGTAGGTGATGTCAAATAATTTTTGGTGATCAAATTTTCCATCTTCCACAAAGCGAGGCAATGCGATAGAAGCCAAGTTACAAACGGCAATCTCATCAGGAGAAGTGTACTCCATAATTTCGGTACATAAGTTTGACGACTTGATAGTACCCAAGTTTTGTTGATTGCTTTTTGAGTTACAAGCATCTTTGTAAAGCATGTAAGGATTACCTGTTTCAATTTGTGAATCAATGATGGCTGTCCAAAGTTCACGTGCCTGAATTGTTTTCCGTGCTTTCCCTTCTTGTTCGTAGCGTGTATATAATGCTTCGAATTCGGCTCCCCAACAATCGGATAATCCTGGTGCTTCGTTCGGGCAGAACAAAGACCATGTGCTGTTTTCTTCCACACGTTTCATAAATAGATCGGGTGTCCACATTGCTGTAAACAAATCACGCGCACGAGCTTCTTCTTTACCAGTGTTTTTACGTAAGTCTAAGAATTCGTAAATATCAGCATGCCAAGGTTCCAGGTAAATAGCGAAAGAGCCTTTGCGTTTTCCACCACCTTGATCTACATAGCGAGCTGTATCGTTGAATACGCGCAACATAGGGATGATACCGTTTGATGTACCATTTGTTCCACGGATGTATGAGCCGGTAGCGCGAATGTTGTGAATGCTTAATCCGATTCCACCTGCGCTTTGTGAAATTTTCGCACATGATTTTAATGTATCATAAATACCATCAATGCTATCTTCTTTTACGGTTAATAAAAAGCAAGAGGACATTTGAGGTTTAGGAGTTCCAGCGTTGAATAATGTTGGAGTAGCGTGCGTGAACCAGCGCTCCGACATTAAGTTATATGTTTCGATTGCAGCAGGGATATCATCTTTGTGAATACCAACAGCCACACGCATTACCATGTGTTGAGGACGTTCAGCCACTTGTCCGTTTAGTTTCAACAAATACGAGCGCTCCAATGTTTTGAAACCGAAGTAATCGTATCCAAAATCACGGTCGTAGATAATTGTTGAATCCAACTCTTGTGCATTCTTCTGAATAATTTCGTGAACATCATCAGCAATCAAAGGAGCTTTTTTCCCGGTTTTGGGATCAATATAGTTGTACAACGCTTCCATCGTTTTAGAGAACGACTTGTTCGTGTTTTTGTGTAAGTTAGAAACTGCTATGCGAGACGCCAATAGCGCATAGTCGGGATGTTTTGTGGTAAGCGAAGCAGCAGTTTCAGCAGCAAGGTTATCCAATTCGCTGGTTGTAACGCCTTCGTAAATTCCTTCAATTACCTTCATGGCAACATTGATAGGAGTAACGTGAATAGGGTCCAAGCCGTAGCAAAGTTTTTGGATACGCGCTGTTACTTTGTCAAATTTTACTGATTCGCGGTTGCCATCTCTTTTGATTACGTACATAAATGAGAGTTGTTTGAGTAGTTAGTTAATAGTTTAGTAGTACTGTTTTTTGTTTGTATTCTTATATACTTTGTTTACGCACTTGGTATATAACGGTATTCTTAGTTTTTAATAATAATTCGATTCATCCCCCTGCCCCCTTCCTCCGTAGGAGTCCCTTTTGGAAAAGGGGGAATTGCTCTGAGTTTTTCTGTCACCCTGAGCGTAGTCGAAGGGTTAAAAGTCTTCGTCAAGTTTAAACACATTGTCTTCTTTTTTGCCCATGACACCGGCTTTTTGATATTCGGCAACACGTTTTTCAAAGAAGTTAGTTTTTCCTTGTAATGAAATAAGTTCCATAAAGTCGAATGGGCAAGTTGCGTTGTATTTTTTATCACAACCCAGCGCAACCAGTAATCGGTCGGCAACAAATTCAATGTATTGACACATCAAATCGGCATTCATACCAATTAAACGAACGGGTAAAGCATCGGATACAAATTCTTTTTCAATTTCAACTGCATTTGCGATGATGGCAGTTACTTTTTCTTTTGGCAATTGGTTCTTCAATTCAGAATACAAGAGACAAGCGAAATCGCAGTGTAGTCCTTCATCACGAGAGATGAGTTCATTTGAAAAAGTTAATCCTGGCATTAATCCGCGTTTTTTTAACCAGAAAATGGAGCAGAAACTTCCGCTGAAGAAAATTCCTTCAACAGCAGCAAAAGCAATAAGTCGTTCTGCGAAAGTTCCGTTACCTATCCATTTCAAAGCCCATTCAGCTTTTTTTCCAACACATGGCAATGTATCGATAGAATGAAAGAGCTTATCTTTTTCTTGCGGATCTTTAATATAGGAGTCGATTAATAAAGAATATGTTTCGGAGTGAATGTTCTCCATCATAATTTGAAAACCATAAAAGCAACGTGCTTCAGGATATTGAACTTCATTCATAAAGTTCACAGCGAGGTTTTCATTTACGATACCATCGCTGGCAGCGAAGAATGCAAGTACATGTTTAATGAAATGTTTTTCATCATCATTTAACTTGTTATCCCAATCTTGTAAATCCGGATTTAAATCAATTTCTTCGGCAGTCCAAAAGCTTGCTTCAGCTTTTTTATACATCTCCCAAATGTTGTTGTGTTTGATTGGGAATAGAACGAATCGGTCTTTATTCTCTTTTAGTATTGGTTCTTCATTCATAAATGTCAATCCGTTTAATATATTCCTAATTATTTGATTACCACCCCTTTGTATCAACTAGCGCTTTTGTTTAGAGGGCAAAAAATCCCTGAAAGCCACCTGCTTTCTTTTTGAGCTAATTCGTAAAATATTGCTTATTGAATTAAAGGTGTACAAATTTTGGTAAAAAAAAGTGTTGTGTCAAGTGCATTGAATTAACATTTGCCCCAAGTTATAAACACGGCAAATTAACAGACGAATGTTAAGAATTAACCAATGTATTAAAAAACAGCATTTTAAGTTTGAAGTGAAAAAAACTGAAAATTAATTGAGAAAAAATTTGCAGTATCCGAAAAAAAAACACAATTAGAAATACAAGGCTTTTAAAGAGAACATGCTCTGGGATGCCAATTAAATCAGACTATTTAGAGGCACTACTTTTTTATTTTGTCGGCTAACTCCAATTGCTTGTACCACGCTTCACCATATTTACGAATTAGTGGTTCGCGCAAAAATTTGTAGACAGGCACATCTAACTTTGCACCGCATTCGCATGCAGGTTTACAGATATCCCATTTATGATAGTTTACTGCATCATAATCTTTGTATTTGCTGATACGTACAGGATATAAGTGACAAGAGATGGGTTTTTTCCAAGTGATTTTTTTATCGTAGTAAGCTTGCTCAATGCCACATTTGGCAGTGCCTTGATCAAAAATAGTAAAAGCACAATGTTTTCCTTTTACTAAAGGAGTAGTATAATCACCGTCACTATCAATCACAAAAACGCCTTGTTTTTCAATGGCCTTCACGCCATCTTTTGGTAAATAAGCCTTCACCTCATCCCATACATCTTCTAAAATGGCAATCTCTTCTTCATCGAGCGGGGCTCCGGATTCGCCTGCTACACAACATTCTCCCTTGCATGCATTTAAATCGCAAACAAATTTTTTCTCTAATAAATGTTCAGAAACGATGGTATTATCTATTGCTATCATGATGCAAAAATACAAATAAAAAAGCCGCGAGGTTGGCACTCGCAGCTCTTCTTTAAATAAGTAGTTTATAATTTAGTGATTGTCACTGATGCATTAGATGCACCAGAAATGCTAGGCAAATTAATGCTGGTTGCTGTATTATTATAGATTTGTATGGAAGATCCAGCTGGGATGTTCACAATGATGAAGCCTGTATTTTGTTGGTTGACTGCTGCGGATGCACGCTTTGAGCCTGCAACCATTACTGCGTTCAAGTAAACGGAGCACTGATTAATCTCATTGGCTGTAACGGAGAATTCGATTTTATATGTTCCGGCATTTGTGATGTTGATGAAAGAAGAAGCTCCGTGAGTAATACCTGCGGTGGCCGGTCCGTTGCTATCGAAAGAAATTGCGGCTCCAGCGATAACAAATTGTGCTGCGCTATTATAAACATAAGAATATTCAGAGGTTCCTCCTCCAGAGCCTGTTGGTCCTGTTGCTCCAGTCGCTCCGTTAGTTCCAGCACTTCCAGTTGCACCCGTAGCTCCGTTAGAACCATTTGTTCCAGCAGCTCCTGTTGCGCCATTTGTTCCGGCAGCACCTGTTGCGCCCGTTGCTCCGTTGGCTCCAGCAGCTCCTGTTGCGCCATTTGTTCCGGCAGCACCTGTTGCGCCCGTTGCTCCGTTGGCTCCAACACTTCCTGTCGCTCCATTTGTTCCAGCAGCACCGGTTGCTCCGTTAGCTCCTGTAGCACCATTAGCCCCCGTTGTTCCGGCCGCCCCTGTTGCGCCCGTTACTCCTGCAGTACCTGTTGGTCCAGCACTTCCAGTTGCCCCCGTAGCTCCGTTGGCTCCAGCACTTCCTGTTGCGCCATTTGTTCCGGCAGCTCCAGTCGGACCTGTAACACCATTTGTTCCGTTAGCTCCTGTAGGCCCTGTTGCTCCTGCTGTTCCGCTGGCTGCATACAATGCATAAGGCACACTCATCAATTGTTGTGTTCCCATTAATGAATAAGTTGTTCCTCCTGTTATGTCCATACTTACTTCAATAAAGTAAGGACCGGCTGCCCAGTTAATTGTATTAAAAGTGCCTGTAACAGGTGTTCCCATTCCTACAACTAAATTTACTAATCCTAAGTTGTTGGATGTTACAGCATGTGTTTCGGTGTAAACAATTGTTCCAGAAGCTGTGGTTTGACGCAACCGAATTTGAATTCCAATTGGTTGACTCACCAATGCAACACCTGAAGAGTTGCGGGCTACGGCTTGGTAATTAAATCCTTGCGGAGCTTGTGCAAATGCAGTAATAATTATACAATTCAAAATAAATAAGGAGAGTAATTTTTTCATCTGAGTATATTTTATGACTAGTTTAATTTAATGACTTGATATGTTTTTACTTTTGAATGACTGTCTTTAACTGAAAGCAAATAAGTTCCTGCTGCGTACTTGCTCATATCTAATTGCAATTCGTTTGTTGAATCAACTTCTTTTGACTGCAACAGCCTTCCTTCTGATGACATCAACTCAACAGTAACAGTTTCTTTTAAATTTTGAAATTGCAATTGAATATAATCAATACTAGGATTTGGAAATACAAGTACCGAATAATCAGTTTCCATATTATTGATAGCCGTTGCGAGAAGATTGGGTTGATGAAAACCCTGAGTTAAAATATCGCTTCCCATTGAGAATGTAGCGGTGACAGGCTCTCCCAGTGTCCAATCGAGTTGCGATGTTCCATCATTAAAGCTGGTCCCCGATGTTGCAATTACATCAGGAGCTATGGATTGCGCCATTGCGGTCTTTACAAAAACAACAACAACTATAAGTAAAAGTCTTTTCATGGAAATGGAGTATCGTTCTATCAAATATAGAATAATTACTCGGAAAAGCAAAAAATCCATCCAAGTATTTTTGCTATTTTTACGCTCATTATGGCAAACCAAGAAGATATTTTTAAAAACATTATTTCCCACTCCAAAGAGTACGGGTTTATTTTTCAAAGCAGCGAAATTTACGATGGCTTGAGTGCGGTGTATGATTACGGACAAATGGGTGCGGAGTTGAAAAAGAACTTGCGCGAATACTGGTGGAAAGCAATGGTGCAGATGCACGAAAATATTGTAGGAATTGATGCTGCTATTTTTATGCATCCTACTACTTGGAAAGCGTCAGGACACGTAGATGCATTTAACGACCCATTGATTGATAACAAAGACAGTAAAAAAAGATACCGTGCTGATGTTTTAATTGAAGATCATGTTGCAAAAATTGAAGGCAAAATTCAGAAAGAAGTTGATAAAGCAAAAGAACGTTTTGGAGATGCGTTTGATGAAGCACAGTTTCGTGCAACCAATGCACGCGTGTTGGAAAATCAAGCGAAAGCAGATGCTATCCTTGCAAAATTTAAAGATGCTTTAGAAAAAAATGATTTAGAAGCAGTTCGTCAAATCATCATCGATTGCGAAATTGTTTGTCCGATTTCCGGTTCAAAAAACTGGACCGAAGTACGTCAATTCAATTTGATGTTCAGCACGTCTATGGGTGCTGTTAGCGAGGATTCAAATACTATTTACCTTCGCCCCGAAACAGCGCAAGGGATTTTTGTAAATTTCTTAAACGTTCAGAAATCTGGGAGAATGAAAATTCCGTTTGGAATTGCTCAAACCGGAAAAGCTTTCCGAAATGAGATTGTAGCGCGCCAATTTATTTTCCGTATGCGTGAATTCGAACAAATGGAAATGCAATTTTTTGTGCGCCCCGGCTCCGAAATGGAATGGTACAATTACTGGAAAGAAACACGTATGAAGTGGCACAATTCATTAGGGTTTGGAGAAGCGAATTACCGTTTTCATGATCATATTAAATTAGCACATTATGCAAATGCAGCTTGCGACATCGAATTTAATTTCCCATTCGGATTTAAAGAGTTGGAAGGAATTCACTCACGCACCGATTTCGATTTAAAAGCACATGAACAACATTCAGGAAAAAAATTACAATACTTCGATCCTGAATTAAATCAGAATTATGTTCCCTATGTTGTAGAAACATCTGTAGGATTGGACAGATTATTTTTAGCTGTGATGAGCAAAGCATTCGTAGAAGAAAAATTAGAAGACGGAACAATTCGTACAGCATTAAATCTTCCTGCATTTTTAGCTCCGATAAAAGTGGCTGTGCTTCCCTTATTAAAGAAAGATGGTCTGCCGGAAAAAGCAAGAGAGGTTTTAGATTTATTAAAGTTCGACCATGCAACAACGTATGATGAAAAAGATACAATTGGAAAACGTTACCGCAGACAAGATGCAATTGGAACTCCTTTTTGTATTACGGTTGATCATCAATCCTTAGAAGATAACACGGTTACTATCCGCCACAGAGATACAATGACACAAGATCGTGTAAGTATTGATGCGCTTGTGAAAATTGTGGATGATAAAGTGAGTTTTAAAAAAGCGTTACAAGGGTTAAATGGTTAATTGGTTTGCTATGTGTGAAATTCTATGTCATTCCTTTTTAAAGTGAGAAACGAAGCAGGACGATTCCAAACAACAAATCCCCCTAGCCCCCTTTTTCTAAGGGGGAATTGCTCCGAAAGTTTAATTCCATTACAAAGTATCAGTTTCAAAAATTGTTTTATTTTAGCTATATGAAACAACTACTCCGCTTATTATTTTCTTTCATTTTCATTTTAGGAACATTTAATTCATTTTCGCAAAGTGCCGGAAAACTTTTTTCTCAAGGGAAAGATGCTGCCGAACAAGGTAAAACAGATGAAGCCATTGCTCTTTTCACCAAAGCTTTAGAAATGAAACCAAAGGATGATGAGGTGATGATTGAGCGTGGAAAAGCGTATGAAAAGAAAAACGATTTAGAAAAAGCGGTTGCAGACTATGATAATGCACTTAATATCCATGGAGACAAAAAATTATATCTTCATACTGCTGATTTGAAAATGCAATTAAACAAATGGCCACAAGCCTTGTTTGATATTGATAGAGTGCTGGAAGATGATAAAGGAGAAATAGAAGCGTACGAACAAAAAGCGTGGTGTTTGATCAACACCAAAAAATTTGCCGATGCTTTGACAACTTGTGAAGTAGCACTTGCAAAAAATCAATACAATCATCGTTTGCATTATTTAAAAGGAATGAGCAAGGATAGTTTGAAAGATTATGTGGTTGCCGTTGCCGAATATCAACGTGCGGTAACAATAATGAACGGACTTACTGAAAAGAATCAGCCCAGGTTCAAGCCTTACTACACAAATTTGGCAATGGCGCAAACAAATGCAAAAATGTATGACGATGCAATTAAAAATTATACGACTGCAACAAAAATTGATGAGAAAGATTCCATCTCTCCTTTAAATTATCGCGTATACTACTATAGAAGTTTCCCTTATTTATTGAAAAATGATTTTACAAATGCTATTGGCGATTTAACAAAGGCAATTGTAATGAATGAAAAAGACACGGAGCCAATTTATCAACGTGGCTTGGTGTATCAAAAAACCAGTCAGTTTCAAAGTGCGATAAATGATTTTACAAAGTTTATTCAGCTGGACGATAAAAATGCGGAGGTGTTTAGTAATCGTGCGAAATGTTATTTAGAGGCGAGCAATTACAAAGAAGCAATCAAAGATTTTTCACAAGCGGTTGCTCTTTCCAAAAATCCCGAAACAGAAAAACTGTTGGCGGATACCAAACAAAAATTATATGAAGCCAACCGCGAAAGTGATAGTCCGGATATCAAAATTGAATATCCTCAAATAGATATGAGTAATTTCATTAATGTGTTCGACAATCAGATTGATGTATTAATTGAAGGATATGTGAAGGATAAAAGTCAGGTTGAATTCATTAAAATAAATGGGGTTGTTGCAAAATATAAAGAGTCGGAAATCAATCCTGAATTTAAGTGTCGCGTTCCTTTAAAGGGAGATGTTAGAAAATTAGAAATAGTGGTGTCGGATGTGTATCATAACACTTCAACAAAAACTATAAAAGTAGGGCGACTCATTAACGACTCAAAAGTAAAAGTAACTTTTGCCGGAAAAATTTTATCGGATGATGGTAAAGCACCGCTTCAAAATCGTGAAGTGTACTTGGTGAATGAAAAAGGAGAAATATTTTTTGTTTCTAAAACGGATCCCAATGGTAAATTTAAATTTGAAAATTTGCCGTATGACCAAGGTTATTTTTTAACGATGGATGTAAGCGATACGCCACTGGCAAAAAAATCTAAATTTATTATTGCTGATGAAAATGGAAATACGATTCTTTCATCGTCAGAAGATGGAGATCAAAAATTCAGATTTTCCATTTTGCCATCCGATTATGCTACTATGAGTTTAATGACCTTGGATGATGCGCCATTGCTGGTGGATATCAAAGGAAAATTAATTGCATCCAACGAAAGCAAAACACCTCTTTCGAATATAACAGTAACGTTGATGAATGGAAAAGGAGAAGCAATTTCCAGTAAAAAAACAGATGCTTTCGGGGCATTTTTGTTTTCGAAATTAGCACCGCGTGAAGACTATACTATTAAAACAGACAGTGCAGAATCGAAAAACATTGCGGAAAATAAAATTTTGATTACCGATGAAAACGGAAAAATTATAAAGGAGTTGATGCGAAATCCTGCCGGATATTTCAAATACACATTATTGCCGGCAGATAAGGCCCAATTGATAAAAATTTCTGCGGTCGATCCATGGTTAAAAGCATTAAAACTTTCGAAAGATAAATCTGAAATGTTGATTATTGAAAACATCTACTATCCATCGGGGTCGTTTGAAATATTACCTGAAGCGGAAGTGGTTTTAGCAAAAGCCATTGAAGCATTGGGTAGCAACCCAAAATTAGTGATAGAGGTGCAAGCGCATACGGATGCGGTGGCAAGTGATGAATACAATATGGAGCTTTCACAAAAAAGAGCAAACACAGCAATGGAATATATTGCTTCAAAAGGGATTGATAAAAAACGACTGACTGCAAAAGGATTTGGTGAAACACAATTGACCAATAAATGTGTGAATGGAGTAGAATGTTCGGATGCGGAGCACAAACAAAATCGTAGAACGGTGTTTAAAATTAGTTACGTGGGGAATTAAAGCAATCCCCCTAGCCCCCTTCACCAAGGGGGAATTAACCCATTCGCCCTTCGACTCCGCTCAGGATGACGCGCTCAGGGTGACAGAGAAGGGAAACGAAAGCAATTGTTTATCAAAAAGCAGAAGGCCTCACAAAGTGAAGCCTTTCTACCCTCTAAACTAAAAATGAATTGATTAACCAATCAAATCATCACAAACAAGCCCTTATGGGCGGGTTGACTTTCAGATGAAGCATCGGGCTCTCTTTCCCTAGCTTCACCCTCCGGTCTGAAACAAATCCTGCTCTCTTAACAGGATTTAAACTCTTAATTTTTCTTTTCTCTTTGTCAATCAACAGACCCCGATATTCATCGGGGTAAGTACAACTAATTTCTTCGAAATATTTGTACTAAAAACTAGGACAAGTACTCGGACGATATCTTGGTCTCGGTTTTTTACAATTAAAATTCATACCTACAGATATTTCGTGTGAACCTGCCGTTGCATTCGTTAATTTTGAAATAGTAACATCATAACTATATCCTGCTTTGAATACACCATGCGTAACTCCTATTAATAAAATAAAGGAATCGTTATTACGATACCACAATCCACCAACCAGCGCACCTTTTGTCACGTACACTCCTAAATTCAATTGACGAAAATCTTGTTGCTGTTGATACAAGATATTTGGTGACACACTTGTTTCGCTGCTTTTGCTTCCAACAGGAATGGTAGCTCCGGCATGTCCTGTGAATTTTACAGGTAATTTACTGTCGCCTATTAATCCTTCATTGGGAGTTGTTAAGTGATGTGCTGCAAATCCAACAAATACATATTTACTAAACATTACAGCTCCGGCAGAAAAATCCACAAATGAACGGCTTGAGCGCTCCGGTATTTCTTCTGTATTATAAACAAAACCTCTTCGTTCTTCAATCATATCTCCAAATGTTAGTTTACTCCAATCAAGTGCTTTTTGTCCGTAAGTAGCTTGTAATCCTGCATTCACAGAAAAATTTCGGTTGATTTGAACTTGTTTGGAATAGATAGCACTTACATTGGTTGTTTTTAATGTTCCTCTTCCTGCATTATCTTGTGTTACCAAAACACCTATACCACTTTTTATTCCGAAAATGTATCTATCAATAGAAGCACTTGTAGTAACATACGTTCCCGAAATGCCGGGCCACTCGTTACGGTAATTGATAGCAATACGGGGACAGATATTTGAGCCGGCAAGAGCAGGGTTCAGGTAAAGTGGATTGGCATAAAACTGAGTGAATTCAGGGTCTTGAGCCATGGCCGACTTATAAGTTATCAAGCTTAGTGAAAACAGTATAATTAGTAAGTAGCTTTTTTTCATGGGAACGTTTTATCGGTTCTAATAATAAGACGAGGGTACTTTGGAAGGGTTGCCTGAGAAAGTCTTCTTTTTTAGAAAAAACAGAAGTTTGCTAATCTGCATTCTAGTTACGATAAATGTCAGACCTCCCTATGTTTATTCTGTTCTTTTCTGCTTGATCAGAAAAGAACCAAAAGAATCAAGACTGGGCGATTGCTTCCCGCCTCTCACCATTTCCAGGAAAATCTAAAGCAAAAAAACTAAAGTTTTTGCTAAGATTTTCTCTGAAAAAGGCGTTCACCCCTTGGCGGCATCGCGCCCAGCCAGGCCTTACCCGCGTCTCCGAAAGGATAATTTGTCTTTGACATGAATGTTCTGAAGGGAACTTTACGTTTTAAAAACGTAAGATTAAAATGAATTGAAATGATTATTTCGGAGGAAGCCCTTCTCCTTAGGAGAAGGTGTCCCGCTAAAGCGGGACGGATAAGGTCAGAGGGGTTAGGTTTTACTTAATGGTGTCTTTTAACATTTGTTCCTTTTGCTTGCGAATACTATCAGCATTGAGGTTCATTAAGCCAGTCAGCCCAATTCCACTGCTTGTTCCTTTTGCAACAGCCGCCTTTTTAGTGCTTTCCTTTTCTTTGGTTTTATGAATAATTCCTTTTGAGGAGTCGATCATATCACCAAAAACAGGTTCATTACCCATAACAGATACTTTTTGATTTTTAGCAAAATCGTTATCGTTAGGGGTAGTTTTAGTCTTTTTGTCGGTTTTCTTTTTATCTACAACGGCAACAGTATTTTTTATTTCAGGAGCAATTGTTTTAACCTCGGGAATAACAGCAGGTTGTTCTTTAGCAACAGCAGTTTCCGTTTTAATGGTATTGGTAAGAACCGGAGCTGGAATAGTTTTCGCAGGAGCTGGTGCCACTTTATTTTCAACAGCAGGAACAATAGTTTCGGTTGTGTTTATATTAGAAGGAGTGGAAGATGAATTCATTCCTTTATAGATAGCAAATCCGCCAACAAGCACAATTCCTCCAATAATCAAAGCCATATTATAATTGGCTTTAGTGGCAATTGTTTTAGGTGTAGCATCGAGCATGCGCTCCATACGCGCCCAATCGCCTGAATCGTACTTAGCATCGTAATTGCTTAAGTTTTCTTTTAGCGTTTCATCAAGGTTACTTGGAGGAGTATTATTTTCCATTTACAATTGGTTTAATATGATGCATCAAGTTTTTTCTCAAATTAAATTTTGCTTTTGAAAGGTTTGACTTAGATGTTCCTTCACTAATATCAAGCAATTCAGCAATTTCTTTGTGTGTGTATTCTTCTACCACATATAAGTTAAAAACAGTTCGGTAAGCGGGCGTTAATTCCTGAACAGCTCTTAAAATTTCTTCTTTATCAATGTGCAGTGCCAATTCATCATCGCTTATTTCTTCGGCAACATTACTTGCTTTTTCATTGGCATATACAGTACTTACAATCAAATAATTTTGCTTGTTTTTTCTCAGATGATCGATGGAGGTATTCACCATTATTCGCCTGATCCAACCTTCAAAAGAGCCATTGGCCTTAAAATTTTTCAGGTTGTCAAAAACTTTCAAAAATCCTTCGTGGAGAATGTCTTTAGCTTCATCACTACTTTTAGAGTAGCGCAAACAAACACCTAGCATCTTACTGTAAAACTGTTCGTACAAAGCTTTTTGGCTGGCACGATCATTTTTTAAACAACCTTTAATGATGTCGGTTTCATTCATAACAGAGCGCTTTCATAAGCTAAAGACACCTCTCTTCTACGAGGTAAGACGTAAAAGGTTTTATAGGGTTGCCTCTGTGCCTAAACTATTTTTTGGGGCTTAAAAATGCCCACGGTACAACGAAAATAAACGGTTCTTATTACTTTCACAAATTCAATTGCTCAAAATTTAAGCAATCGGCCTCTATTACTTAATTGTAAACTCGCTATCCGCTACGCCCTTGTTTACATTAATGCTTTCGGCTGTTAATTTCATTGACATTACCCCACTTATAGAAACTACACTTGGAAACTTCAGTCCGTCCACCTCCTTATATTCCCAATAATCTGTTGTATTGGTAATTGGGCCCATTTCTGTAGTTGTGGTTTGCGATGTTCTAACCTTTAGTTTGCTTGCCACATCATACCATTCAGTCGATTTTTTCCCTTTGGGACTTAACACTTCCATGATATACGCTTCTTTACCATTTACGGCTTCTATTCCGGTTAATTTTAATTTATAACCCAATTTTTCGTAATTCATTTCAAGGTTAAGGGTTGCTTGTGCTTTGATATCATCCAATCCTTCTCCTTCTAAATCTTTTTTTCCTTGCATGCTTTGTTGCTTCCCTACTTTTCCATCGTACACTTCTTTTTGAATCACCATTTCTCCCATTTTCACTGCCATTGCATATTTGTTTGGCGCTTTTTGGTTGGTAGTAATGCTGATGTCCATTCCTTGAAACTTGGTATTCATTTTTGTAGAAACATCTTTTACTTTCATCAACGATTTTGCTCCGCCAATTGCATTCACGTAATCGGCAATTACTGTTTTTGCAGTAACTCCTGCAGGTATTGGTTTTGCAACAGCAGCAACAGCATTTCCATAGATGTCGTAAAACTCTATATTTTTTGTCGCGCTAAAAGGGGCTAGCTTTTTAGAAAGTTCTTCTTTGTCGCCAACCACTAAAATTGTAGCGTTATCCGGACGAATATATTTTTGTGCCATCGCATAAATATCATCTGAGGTAACAGCCGCTAAATTTTTCAAATAGTTTGCATAATAATCTTTTGGGAGTTTATACAACTCTGTATTGATTGCAAAACGAGCAATAGTTGCAGGGTCTTCCAAAGAGATAGCAAAATTCCCTGTTAAGAAATTCTTAATTCCCTCCAATTCATCTTGCGGCACTTTTTCGGTACGCAAACGATTTAACTCCGCCATAATTTCTATCAATGAACTATCGGTAACTGCATTTCTTACCTTTGCATAGGCACTAAATTCACTTACTATCTCATCGTTATTCAAAGAAGAATAAGAGCCATACGTATATCCGTGCTTTTCGCGAAGGTTGATGAACAAGCGCGAAGAAAATCCTGCACCTAAAATCGTGTTCATCACTTTTGCTTTGATTGCATCTTCACTGTTTAATTTTAAATCAACAGGATAAGTAACATTAATAACAGATTGAACAGCTCCCGCTTTGTTGACAACAGCGACACGTGTTTTTTCGGGTGCTTTCGGCATTACGAAATCGTTTGCTACAACATCTGCTTTTTGCCAAGTGCCAAAATATTTTTCAATCAAGGGTTTTACTTCCGCCAATGTCACATCTCCAACAATGGCCATATAGGCAACATTCGGACGGAAATAAGTTTGGTAATACATGTTGCAATTTTCCAACGTGATTTTAGAAACACTTTCTTCTGTTGTTAATTCTCCATAAGGATGCTTCGCTCCGAAATTTAACACAGCTTTCACATTGTTTGAAATCGCATCCGGATCGTCTTTCCCTTGGGCTAATCCCGAAAGTGTTTGTGTTTTTATTTTGTCCAATTCTTCTTGTTTGAAGTTGGTGTTTAACAAAACATCTGACATTAATTCCAATAATTTTGCCTGTTGCTTTTTTAACGAAGAAGCATACAAACCTTTTGGGTTTGCAGAAAGTGTAGCACCAATAAAATCGATGTCGTTATCCAACTGATCTTTTGTTCGGTTTTTTGTTCCGCTGGTCATCAATTCCGATGTCATGTCAGCAGTTCCTACCACTTCATTTTCTAATGCAGGTTTAATATTTAATGCAATAGAATATGAAACAGTGGCTTGTTTGTGATTTTCTACCACAAATACTTTTAATCCGTTTGGTAATTCAAACGATTGAATGTCACCAAGCTTAATTCCCGGAGCAGGAGCAGCAACCGGACGAATGGTTCTGTCTAGTTTTCCTGCCCGGCCGGCAGACGGGTTGTTTCCTTTTTGTGCAAAAGCAGCAGAGAAAATTAAGAGAGTTGTTATTGAGAAGATATATTTTTTCATTTTAAATATTTTTATTTCTATGTTTTTCCAGAAAGTGTTCCTGCGAAGTAATTATTTATTGCTTTGGCAAGTAATACAATACCACACGATTTTCTTTTGTCAAATATTTTTGTGCCGCTTTTTGTATGTCTTCACGTGTTACTTTCATAAAGCGGTTGATTTCGGTATTAATCAAATTTGCATCTTTGTAATACACATAATAGTTTGCTAAGTTTTCGGCAATTCCGGCCATTTTCAAATTTCCGCTTACAAAATCACTTTCGGTTTGATTGCGCAGTTTTTGATATTCTTCTTCTGAAATTAATTCCGTTTTTACTTTTTCAAATTCAGCATTCATGGATGCTTCTAAATCGGTTGGTGCAACACCCATATTTGCAACACCAAATACCAGTGCCAAGCCCGGATCTTCAGAAGGCAATGGAAATGCTCCTGCAAAAACAGCTTTTTGTTGTTTGTCTACAATTGCTTTTTGCATACGAGAACTTTTTCCTTGCGATAAAACAGTTGCAAGCATATTCATAGCATAGTAATCAGGAGTTCCTTGAGCAGGAGTATGGTAAGCCATTACCACTGCGGGTAATTGAATGTTGTCATAAACGGTATCACGCACTTCGGCTGTTTTAATTGGTTCCACAATAGTTGGACGAGGAATAGCTTTTGTTCCTTTTGGAATGCTTCCATAATACTTTTCTATCATCGCTTTTGTTTGCGCTACATTAATATCTCCTGCAATGGAAAGTGTTGCATTGTTGGGAACATAAAATGTTTTGTAAAAATCGATGAACTCCGAAAGTGCAGCTTTATTGATGTATTCAGGAGAACCACCGGGAGTCCAGCGATACGGATGAGAAGTGTAAGCGTGCCCGAATGCTTCATTTAAAATAGAACCATAAGGTGTGTTTTCATTTCGTTGTTTCAATTCCTCTTTCACTACTTTACGTTGTGTTTCCACACCAACTGAGTCCACTTTTAATTGTAACATCCGCTCCGCTTCCATCCACAAGCCCAGTTCTAATTGGTTACTTGGTAATATTTCAAAATAAAAAGTTCGGTCGAAAGAAGTATTAGCATTCATTACTCCTCCTGAATTCTGAATAAGTTTCATGTATTCACCACGTTTGATATTGTCGGACCCTTCAAACATCAAGTGTTCGAAAAAGTGAGCAAAACCTGTACGCATCGGGTCTTCATTTTTTGAACCTACATGGTACAAAACCGTTACTGCAACAATTGGAGTGGAATGGTCTTCATGCAAAATAACATGCATTCCGTTGGGCAAATCGTATTGCGTAAACTTTACGCTGCCGGCTGTTGTTGATTTAGATTGTGCAAATAGCACAGTGCTTCCCAACAGCAAAAATGATAATAAAATAGAATTCAACTTCATTAGATAAATGGGGTTTAAAATTTCCCTAAATGTAAAACTATTTTCGATGCAAATTTATACTCATTTATGGGTGGTAGTTAGATGGGATGGGAGGTTGCTCTCCGAAAGGATAATTCGCTGAATCCCCCTAACCCCCTTTTTCAAAGGGGGAATTGATTCTGTCTCCGTAAGTTTATTTTAAATTCCCCGAGCCCCGTTTTCCTCCGTAGGAGTCCCTTTGGGAAAAGGGGGAATTGCTTTCGTCTCCGATAAATCACTTTCGTTTCTTAGGACCACGCATAGCTTCGGCTGTTAATGGGTTTTCGGGCCAATGGTGTTTTGGGTAGCGGGAGAGTAATTCTTTGCGGACTTCAAAGTATGTTTTTTCCCAAAAGCTTTTTAAATCTTGGGTAATTTGAACAGGTTTATAACCGGGAGAAAGTAAATGCAACAAAATTTTATTTTTCCCTTCGTTCACAGTTGGTGTTTCAAATAAACCAAATACTTCTTGTAATCGCACAGCCATTTCTATTTTACTTCCATCATTAAAATAATTCAGTTTTATCATGGAGCCGGTTGGAACTTCCATTTTAGCAGGAGCGAGTTTATCAAGTTTTTGAGAAAGCTCCCAAGGTAAAATGGAATGTAGGATTTGTGTAAAGTCGAGTTTTTGTAATTCGTTCAACTTATTTATTTTGATGAGATAAGGTGAAAGCCATTGGTCCAAAGTTTCAAATAAATGCTCGTTGGAAAAATTTGGCCAATTTTCATTCGGTCGCCATGCTCGTAAACTCAAAACGCGTGCTTGAAAATCTTCTTGCGATTCGTTCCAGTTTAAAATTTTCAATCCGTTTTCACGAATCATTTCACAAATAACTTGAATGCGTTGTGCTTCATCAATGTTTGTCATTGCTTTTGATTCCAGCACCAAATTTCCCACTCGTTTTTCGATGGCTCCAACCACCATTCCTCTTTGTTTGTCCCAGCTCACGATTTGTTGTTCTTCTGCCAATTCATACAAATCGTTTGAGTCGAACGCAGCCGCTAAAAATATTTTGCCTTCGTTTGTTCCGGCATCTAAATGCGCAACCGCCAACCATTCTTCTTGAGCAAGTGCATCTGTTTCATTTAATTTTACTACTCTTCCGTTGGCTAATCGGTAGCGCAAACTATTTTTATCTGTACGTTTTGCGATTCGTTCGGGATAAGCAGTTGCTAATAATTTTCCGATGTTAAAAATGTTTGGCAGAGTATTGTCAACGTCAATTAATAATAATTTTCTCCAAGATAAAGCGAGTCGTTCAATTCTATCGAGGATTCTTCTATCGGCATTTACACGTTCTCCGTTTCTGTATTTTCTTAAAAGTTCAATTCGTAAAGAAAGGTCGGCACCACTTTCTTTTGAAAGCGGGTCGCGTTCTTCCAATATTGCAGCGATATCGCAAGCCAATGCAATAAATTTTTCTGTTGGTTTGTTTTTTTGAAAATGTGCAGCTTCAATCAGCATATGTGCCAAACGAGGATGTGTTGGCATTTGCAACATCTCTTTGCCTCGTGCAGTAATTTTATTATTTTGAATGGCGCCCAATTGAGTGAGCAATTCTTTTGCTTGTGAAACAGCGGCTGATGGTGGAGGTGTGAGCCATAATAATTCGTTGATATTTTTTATTCCCCACTGACTCAATTCTAAAATAAGAGGAGCTAAATCGGCTTCCAAAATTTCGGGTTTGCGATTGGCGATGAGGTGAATATGCGAACCTTCGCTCCACAAACGATAACATGTTCCAGGCCCCAATCGTCCTGCTCTTCCAGCACGTTGGTCGGCTGCATCTTTTGTAACTTTGATTGTTTCTAATCGTGTTAATCCTGTTTGAATATCAAAGCGTGGAGTACGCGCATAACCGCAATCAATCACAACAGTAATTCCTTCAATCGTTAAAGATGTTTCTGCAATAGAAGTTGCGAGTACCACTTTTCGTTTTCCTTGCGGATGTGGTAAAATGGCTTCTTGTTGTTTTTGTTGTGATAGGTCGCCATACAAAGGTTGAACAGAAATTTCGGAATGTTCTTGTTCTAAAAGTTCTTGTGTTCTTAAAATTTCTCCCGCACCGGGAAGAAATGCTAACACATCTCCTTTGTTTTCGCGTAAAGCTTTTTTTATTGCATTTGCCATTCGTAAATGCAAAAACACTTTCTCATCTGTTCCTAGGTATTTTATTTCAACAGGATATTGTCTGCCTTCGGAAGTCAGTATAGGAGCATTGTTCAAGAGCGATGATAGTTTTGCTCCATCAAGTGTGGCCGACATAATTAAAATTCTTAAGTCGTTTCTCAAGACTTGTTGAACCTGATAACACAATGCCAAAGCTAAATCGGCATTTAAACTTCGTTCATGAAACTCGTCAAAAATAATTAGCCCGACATTGTCCAATGCATTATCGTTTTGCAACATTCGAGTAAGAATTCCTTCTGTTACGACTTCAATTTTTGTGTTTTTTGAAATTTTATTTTCGAAGCGGATGCGATAACCAATGGTTTGCCCGATGTCTTCATTCAGTAGCGAAGCCATGCGGTTTGCTACGGAGCGGGTTGCCAATCTGCGTGGTTCAAGCATGATGATTTTTTTGCCCTCCAACCATTTTTCATTCAATAATTGCAAAGGCAGAATAGTTGATTTTCCGGCACCGGGAGGCGCTTGTAAAATAATCACCGAGTCTTTTTCAAGTTTGGTTTTTAAATCGGGGATTATTTCGTTTATGGGGAAATCGGTGTTCATTTGAAGACAAAAGTAGGATTTTTAAAGAGCGCTTCCTAAATTGTCGCATGGCCTCATTCTAAATTCTTCTCTTGTCCTTCGATGTGTCTGCTTCAACGCAGAATGCTCAGGATGACGGGAGAAGAATTTAGGATGAGGTCAGTGCACAAAAAAATCCCGTTACAATTATTCATAACGGGATTTTTTAAGTTCTATTTTTTATAAAAAATATTTTTCTTTTAAAAACTCAGTAAAATCACCAAGATTGGCCATTACCTGAAGTTCTTGGTAACGTTTATGAAAAGCCATATCATCGGTTTGAGCATTTAAGACATCCAAACGAAACTTATCGAAATTTACCAATGCTTGTTTTTCTTTTAAGGTCAAAGGTTCTCCGTTAAACTCCCGTTCACGTAAATCGTTGATGCTGGGAACACCACCGATGTCCGACTTTGCAAAATATTTGTTTAATAATTTAGCGCGATTTTCCATAATAATTATCTGTACGAAATTACGTCAATTATCTAATTTGGTTACTATTTTGAATGGATATGTTATAAACAAAGCAGTGTTAATAGCATTTGAGGATAGAACGCAGATTATCATGATCTTCATGAAAAAACATGATAAAAAAATTAATTGATTTATAAAATCCTTTTCGATCCAATTCGCTTAAGCGAATCAATAAACACATAGAATAAAAAAATCCTTTTAAATCATGAAAATCGGAAAAATCTGCGTTCTATTTCGGCTTAGAGTAATTTGTCCTACTTTTGTTTCAATGAAAAAAAGCGTCCTTTTAATTTTTCTTTTGATATTATCATTAGCATCTGTTTCTCAAAACTATAGAAAACAAATTGAGGAACTGGATACGGCATATTACCACGATGATTTTGCCGGAGCAAAAAAACGCATTGCCGAACTATTTCCGAAAATAGATAAGATAAAAGATGATACATTATTGGTAGAATTTTTAAATACTTGCGGTTCGGTTTATTATAACACTGATGAATTTGAAGAGGCAGAAAAATATTTTTCATTGGCAGCGGAAAAAGCAAAAAATACTTTAGGTGAAACCGAATACCATTATGCATTGGCGATTTTTAATTTAGCAGGTTGTTACAAACAAGAAGGAAGATATTCAGAAGCGGAACCTTTGTATTTAAAATCCTTGCCGGTTCTTGCTGAAGCATTTGGACAAAGTAGTTTGCAATACACACGTTGTTTTTACACCTTGGCCGGATTGTATATTGATATGGCGCGCTACAACGATGCAGAAGGAATGTGTGTAGCAGCGGTTAATTTTTACAAAGAGGTATTAGGAAATGAAAGTCCCGATTACCTTGGAGCTTTAGGTTCAATTGCTATTGTGTATCAAGGGCAAGGAAAATACGACAAAGCAGAAGAAATTTTTCTTGCCTTATTGAATTACAAGGAAGGACAAAAAATAAAAGACACAGGAGAAATCAATACGCTGTACAATAACTTGGGAGAGTTGTATCGTGTGATGGGCGATTACGAAAGAGCGGAACCTGCTTTAACGAAAGCGGTGAACTCTTCTCCCGAAAATTCGTACGCTGCAGCAACTTCTTTAAATAATTTAGCATTGGTGCAAAAAGCAATTGGAAAATATGCTGAAGCAGAAATTTCGTACAAAAAAGCGCTGGACGTATATAAATTTTTAAATAAAACCAATCATCCCGATTATACCAATCCCTTAAACAATTTAGGTGAGCTGTACCGTACCATGGGCAGAACGCAAGAAGCAGCCAATGCTTTTTTGGAAGTAATTGAAATTCGAAAAAAATTGTTGGGAACAGATCATCCCAATTATGCGAATGGATTAAACAATTTAGCCTTGTTGGAATCAGAAGTGGGAAATTTTGAAGGTGCAGAACAACATTTTTTAGAGTGTAAAGAAATCTATAAAAAAATACTTGGAGAGAAGCATCGCTTTTATGCCAATTGCTTAAACAATTTAGCTTTTGTGTATAAAGCTACCGGCAAATTAGAAAAAGCAGAGGAAACATATTTGGAGTGTTTGAAAATTTCCAAAGAAACAGTTGGCGAGAATAGCGATAAGTATGGTTTGTATTTGGGAGGATTGGCGGGAACGTATCGTATGATGAAAAAATACGACAAGGCTATTCCGCTTATTGAAAAGTCGATGGAAATTCTGAAAAATAAATTAGGAGAAACGCATTACGATTATATTCAAACGGAATACAATTTAGCAGAAACGTACAGAGAAAAAGGGAATTATGCCGATGCTAAAATACATTACCTAAGTTCAATAAAAGGATATTTATTTTTAATTGAAAAATATTTTCCATCCTTGGGCGAAAAAGAGAAAACAGATTTTTATTTTACTGTGAACATTGCTTTTGAAACCTTCAACTCTTTTGTAATTCAAATGAAAACAGAGTATCCGGAAGAAAACCTGGATGACTTAGTAGCACGAATGTATGACAATCAATTGGTGATAAAATCCTTATTGCTTAAAGAAACAGGAAAAATAAAAACACAAGTTGCACAAAGTGGCGACAAACAATTAAAAGAGGATTATGAATCATTATTAAAAATGCGGGAAACCATTGTTCAGCAATACCGCTTGACTGCGGAAGATTTGCTTGAAGAAGGCGTTGACTTGCCAAAAATGGAAAAAGAGGCGAATGAATTGGAACAAAAAATTACAGCTGTTTCAAATATTTCTGTGAAAAAAAATGATTCCAATAAATCATGGAAAGACATACAGCAAAAATTAAAAGCGGATGAATGTGTGGTGGAAATGGTGAGAACAGAATTTTATAACGAAGGCCGATGGACAGATTCTATTTATTATTCAGCAATGGTGATTGATAAAACATGCACTGTTCCCAAATTTGTTTTTATAAAAAACGGGAACGAGCTGGAAACCAAGGTTGCTGCAAATTACCGTCAGTTAATCAAAACACGAAAGCCGGATGAAACTTCCTACAACGCACTTTGGAAACCATTGAAAGAAGCAATTGGAAATGCGAAGAAAATTTATTTTTCTCCCGATGGAATTTACCAGCAAGTAAATATTTACACCTTAAAAAATTCGGCAACACAAAAATACCTTGTTGAAGAAGCAAACATTGTATTGCTAACAAATTCACAAGATTTGATAGAAACAGTTTCGAGTTCAAGTTCCAAAACAGCTGAAATATTTTCGTATCCCGATTATGACTTTGTAGCAAGTACTGCAGAAGTAAAATCTACTGAACCTTTATCCAGATATGGTTTTACGAAATTGGCTGAGTTACCCGGAACAAAAATTGAAGCCGATTCTATTACTAAAATTTTGAAATTTAGAAACTGGATAGTAAACGAACATTTGCAGGCAGAGGCAACAGAAGGAGCGATTAAAAAAATTCAAAATCCCAAAATTTTACACATTGCAACACATGGATTTTTTTTACAAGATGTAGCTGAAAATGCAAGTGTGGTGATGGGAATGCAAGCATCCATTGCCAGAGAAAATCCCTTGTTGCGCTCCGGATTAATGTTTGCGGGAGCCGCATCCATTGCCCGCGATTCATTGGTGGACAATACTACCGATGATGGAATTTTAACAGCGTATGAAGCAGCAAACATGAATTTAACACAAACCGATTTGGTAGTATTGTCGGCTTGCGAAACCGGCTTGGGTGAAATGAAAAACAGTCAGGGAGTTTATGGTTTGCAGCGCGCATTTATGGTTGCCGGTGCAAAATCAGTTATTATGAGTTTGTGGGTGGTGGATGATTTTGCAACACAGGAATTGATGAGTAATTTTTATCGTGAATGGTTGAAAGATCCATCAGCAGAAAACAGACAAAAAGCATTTCGCATCGCACAACTCAAATTAAAAGAAAAATTTCCGGAGCCTTATTATTGGGGTGCTTTTGTGATGGTGGGGAAATAATTACCCTAAAAAATAAAAATAGCAAATCAGTGCAATTATTCCAATTGCAAGATTAATGGCACGTAATGGCGGAGCAAATAATAATACAATCCGAAACGGAATAATTCCTGTAAAAGTTAAAAGAAAAATTAAAACAAATTTGTCAACTTCTAAGTTAACAAGTTTCATTGCCTCAATAAAAGAGCATTCCAATAGGCTGGTCCAGCAAAGGAATAAACTTATAATGAATACAGGAAAATAATTTTGTAATCGTTTTAACAATTTTGTTGCAATAAAGGCTGTTGCAATTGCTGTTGAAAAGGCAGCTATGACTAC
>JAHEYB010000038.1 GCA_023251805.1 Bacteroidota bacterium
ACCATCCACTCCTCTGTATATGTTATACGATAGTACATTTCCTAACCAATCTTCATAATCATTCCAATTCAAATAATTTAACATGTCTTCACTATTGCTGATAGCATTAATTAAAATGGTTCTTCCAATATTTGTTTCCAATCCATCGTAACCACAACTATCCACATTAATAATTTTATAGTAGTAACTATTTTTATCAGTTTTAACATTGTAATCGCTAAAAGAAATTGGCGTAGAAGCGCTTACAGGAACTGTTCCTGCCAATGTGAAAGAAGAATTATCTGGTGAACGCATAATTTTATAATTCAAGGTAGATGCAGCTACATCAACATGACAAGTTACGTCTACTCTATCCGGATCAACTACACTTACTTTTCGCAAATAAGAAAATACGGGAGGAATTGGAACAGCAGAATAAAAGCTGATGCGATTAGAGGAAACCGTTCGCGTTCCTGATAAATCAAAAGCTTCAATTTTAAAATAATAGGTTGTACTGGCAAGTAATCCAATGGAAGAATAAGTTAGTGTTCCAGCTGGCACTGTACCATCAAGTGTATACGGACCGGCTGTACCAACAGTTGAACGATAAATTCTGTATCCAGCTAAACCTGTTCCAATAGTTGGATAGGCCGTCCAACTTAAATCAACACTCCTGTTACAAATATCTGCAACAGAAGTTAAATAAATTGTACTGAGCACAGCACCAAGCGGACTAACATTTCCGCAAGTATCGTAAGCAGCCAAACGGTATTGCTCCGATGCTAAATCAGCAGTTGACAACAAGTAATTATAATTTGTGTTGTTGATTCCATAAACGGTGTCAATCGAAATCCATGCTACTCCATCAAATCGATAAATGATATACGCTTCAACATCCTGCGAGGTATTTACATTCCAGTTCATTAAAGCATTATTACTATTGTCGACACTCAATGTATCAAACACAGGAATGTTTGGAACAATAAGATTTTGAAACAATCCACCATCCACCGAAGAAACAGAAGTACAGCCTGTAGCATCTGCTATTTCCACACGATAGTTTACCGTTTGATTACAAACCATAATCGTATCAATATAATTTAAGGATGTAGTAGAACCAATCAATGTCCAAACACCCGTTGGAAACTCTTGATAAATAGTATAAATGCCGCTTGATGTAGCAATGTTTGGAGAAGCAATTGGGTTCCAAGATAAAATTGCTGTTCCATTGCTAGGATTAGTAACTGTTAAAAAGATGGAAGAAATAGTATCTTTTGGAGAAGCATAAATTTGTCCACCACAACCCGAACGAGTTTGTATATAATAATAAACAGGAGCAGCATTTGCATTTGCACCAACATGCGTATAGGTTGTTTGTCCGTAAACAAAAATACTATCCAGCAATGTAAATGGACCAGCTGCTGAAGGTCCTGAATAAATAAAATAACTATTAAATGTAAAAGCAGTATCAATTGGAGTTGACCAAGTAAGTGTTACATCACCATTGGGCAAAACAGAAACACAGCGAGGTTGCGGTGATTCAACAATAGATAATGCAAGTACGGTTATTGAAACCGTTGTAATTTTTTCCGCTGGAGCAGGACAAAAATTATCTTTTGTTTTAAAAACGAAGGTATATGTATTCGAATGAGTATTGCATGCAGTATTTGTAGAAATATGATTGCAACTTGTTTGCCAATCAAAAGTGGTGAAGGCATTTACGGAGCCCGAAACCGGAGATGCAGGAGTGAGTATAGCGCATGGCGGATTTAAACAACCTGTGGTGGTGCTTGTAAATCCTGCACCAAATTGCGTTCCTGTTGCAGAAATAGTAACCGTTTGAGGAGTAATGCCATCTGCAAGCAAATCCAAATCATTTCCTGAAATAGTAAAATTAACGGGTGTTCCTGCCAAAACAGTATCTTGATAAGAAGTAACCGTGACTGTAGGAGGACTATTAGCCGCACATGGCAATAATACAATTTGAATTTCGCGATAAATTTCAGCAACCAGTTGTCCACACTTCCAAGATTCAACTTTAACAACCGTCACAAAATTTCCTTGAGTATAAGAAGTGAATGAAATTTCTCCGGTTGCAGCATTGATTGTAGCGGGAATGTTAGAAGGATTTTGTAAGATTCCAGGCAATGGGCTGGTATATGAATATCCAGGAGTAAAAGGAATAGGTAGCGGATTTGAGGGCGGATTATACATTCCCGTCTGCCAATAATCAAGCGGTTCTGCCCATGAATAGGACAAAGAATCTAAATCAGGGTCGTAAGCGTTGTAGTTAAAGGTATTGGGATATCCAACGCAAATCACGGTGCTGGGACTTTCTAAAAATCGTGGTGAAGAATCAAAACAAGGATTTGCGTTTTGACCGCTATAATCGTACATCACAGCTCGAATGTTAAATCCATAACCACCCGGTGTTTGCAAATTTGTTATGGCAGAATTTCTACAACAAATGGCATATACAAAACTCCAGCCAATTGAAGGCGGAACACCCGGTAAAGCAATTGGGGCTGATTGATAAACTGATTCTTGCACAGCTCCCAACATTGGAGTTGTACTAAAAGGCCAAGCAGGATCGGACTCTGCGCCAACACATGAAATACCCGGACCAGATGCATCGCACGTAGGAGAAATATCTAATTGAGAAACAAGGTTAAGAGGTATTGATGAAACTGTTGGATGATTAAAAACATCTAGTGAAACTACCGGTGTCACTACTATTCCATTGCAATCTCGGTATATTTTAAGTGTAAAAACATATTGTCCGCCACCAACGCAATCCCAAGTAATTTCCCCTCCCATATAATGAGATGCATTTGTTTTTACAGAAAACAAAGCAATGAAACCAATCAGAAGAAATAATTTCTTTAACATTTAAATTGGTAATAGCTAGTCCTAATGGACTCCTTTGGAGCAAATTTACTCAAATCCCAGCGCTTAGCCAATTATTTTTTACCTGCTACCAGCTCAATCATGCTCTCCTTATCAAAGTAGGTATTGGCCAAATCACGCAGTTGAGATGCGGAAACACCCTTAATAGTTGCAATATAATCATCAAAATAATTGTAAGAAAGATTATATTCCAATATACCCTTAAAGCGCTCTGCCATTGCAAAAGGGCCATCCACCGAACGTAAAAATGTCCCTAAAAGATAGTTTTTTACCAGTTGAAGCTCATCTTCGGGAATGGTTTCATTACGTAAACGATCCATTTCGATATAAATTTCGTTGATTGCATTTTTGCAAACATCTACTCCTACTTCAGTAGAAATAAAGAAATAACCCGAATTTTGCAGAGAGGCTATTCCGGAGCCAATGCCATAAGTATAACCTTTGTCTTCGCGAATATTAGACATTAAACGTGAACCAAAATAGCCTCCAAAAACTGTATTCAATATTTGTAATGATTGAAAATCGGGATGGGTTTTATTAAAGAGTACTTTTCCAATTCTGATAGCAGATTGCAATGCATCTTCTTTGTAAATCATCTGTTCTCTTTCTGTATTCGAAACAATTTTAACAGGCTTTGGTTTTTGTATTGCTTCCGCAGACCAATCATTTCCTCCAAAGTAATCGTTTAATAATGGAAAAACATCTTCATTGATTTTACCTGCTAACACTATTTTACAATTATTGGAGCGATAAAAGCTTTTGTAAAATGAATTCAAACATTCGCGATTTATTTTTTCAAAATCCGATTCATGGACATTTATTCCATACGGATGTTTTTCGCCAAAAATTAATTCGGTAAAACGCTTACGAGCAAGAGTCGCCACTTTTTGATTGTTGACATGAAATTTTTGTTTCTTATTGGTAAGATGCACACTAAGTTCTTCTTCCGGGAAAATCGCATTTTTAATAACATCTTCCACAACAGGCAACGTAGCTTTCAAATGTTTGTTTAACGTATACAAAACTACCGAAGCGTTATCTTGAGAAACACCTACTTCTAAAAAAGCCCCGTAAAAATCAACTGCATCAGCAATTTGTGCTGCTGTCATTTTGGACGTTCCTTCTTCTAACATCGAATTAACAGTAGTTGCTTGCAAAGGCATTTTTTGCTGAAACATTCCGGCTTCAAACAAAAATTCAACTTTTATTAATTCTTGCGTGCCGGCATTTATAGAATAAACAGGGATTTTATTATTCAAGCGCTTTTCAGTCGCCCGAATCATTTCTATTTTCTCAACCGTTTTAAAGGATGGTGATATTTTTCTATCGATTGTATGCATAGTTATATTTTAAAATGTCATCCGTACTGTCTTACAGAACCGTCACACTGAGCGGAGTCGAAGTGTCCCTGTTATCAATTCAACTCCTCGTCATCAGATACCGCCCTTCGACTCCGCTCAGGGTGACATCAGATTATGACGCTTCGTAATTAATTGTTTATT
Source organism: Bacteroidota bacterium (assembly GCA_023251805.1). Lineage (GTDB taxonomy): Bacteria > Bacteroidota > Bacteroidia > 2-12-FULL-35-15 > 2-12-FULL-35-15 > 2-12-FULL-35-15. Next base: position 4,389 of record JAHEYB010000038.1, read on the forward strand.
TCTTCGCTTTATAATACAATGTTGAACAATTTTCTTTTCTAAAAATTTGATTTGCTTGTTCTTTTATTTGTTCGGCTGTTACACCCAAATATTTTTCCACTTCCAAATTAACCATATTAGCATCACCTAAAAGTTGCGACACTGCTAAGTTTGCGGCTTTGTTTAAAACTTCTATTTCACCAAAAACATGTGATGCCTCCATTTTATTTTTCACTTTTTGAAGTTCATCTTTTGCCACTAATTGATTTTTCATTTTTTCCAACTCCTCATTAATCCCTTGTTCTGCTTGTTCCATAGAAATTCCTTTTGAAAGTTTTCCGGAGACAACAAATAATCCTTTATCAAAATCGCCCATCACATAGGCGTGTAAATCACTGAACAATTTTTTATCTTTTATTAAACTATTGTGCATGCGTGATGAATTTCCACGAGAAAGAATATCAGAAATTAAATCGGTGGCATAATATTCTTTATCAAAACGAGAGCACATGTGGTATGCTTTGTAAATTGCATCGGCAGGTACATCCCGCTCCACTGTCAAACTTCTGGCTTCTGCTTGCGGTGGCTCCACAGGTAAATTACGTTTGTTATCCGGTCCTTTAGGAATAGGTGCAAACCATTTCTCAGAAAGTTTTTTTACTTCTTCCAACTTCACATTTCCTGCAACTACCATAATGGCGTTATTCGGACAATAGAATTTTTTAAAGAAATTTTTTACATCCTGCATCTGAGCATTTTCGATATGGGAAATTTCTTTACCGATGGTATCCCATTGATAAGGATGAACTTTATAAACCATTGGTCGCAGCAACAACCAAACATCTCCGTAAGGCTGATTTAAATAGCGTTGCTTAAATTCTTCAATCACCACATTTCGTTGTACTTCTAAACTTTTATCAGAAAAAGCCAAGCTCAGCATTCGATCGCTTTCCAACCAAAAACCTGTTTCCAAATTTTCAGAAGGCAGGGTCAAATAATAATTAGTAATGTCGTTGGTGGTATACGCATTATTTTCTCCGCCCACTCTTTGCAGCGGCTCATCATAATTTGAAATATTGATAGACCCGCCAAACATTAAGTGCTCGAAAAGGTGTGCAAAACCTGTTTGATTTGGATTCTCATCTCTTGCACCTACGTTATATAAAATATTTATGCAAGCAATTGGAGTAGATTTATCTTCATGATAAATCACTTTCAATCCATTTTCTAATTCAAACGTTTCGTATTTTATCATCTTCTAGTATTGAGATATTAGTATTGAGACAATAGACTCTTAATACTATTAAAATTTAGATTTTATTAACTCTTCTTTCGCGATTTTGTACTCGGCAATAATTTCTTCAATAATATTTTTTGCAGATTTGATTTCTCTGATAATGGCTGAAATTTGTCCGATTTCCAATTCACCTTCAACTAAATCGCCTTCAAACATACCTTTTTTAGCCCTACCTCGGCCAAGTAGTTTTGTTAATTCATCAACCGATGCTGCATTATTTTCAGCATGTTGAACATCTTCGGAAAATTTGTTTTTGAGCAAACGAACAGGAGTCAATTGTTTCAGCATTAGTTTAGTATCACCTTCTTCCGATGAAATAACAGCATTTTTAAAATTTATGTTGGCAGAAGATTCTTCTGAAGCAACAAATCAGCTGCCAATTTGAACACCTTCAGCGCCCAATGCCATTGCAGCCAACATTGCTTTTCCTGTAGCAATTCCTCCGGCAGCAATCACTGGAATAGAAACTGTTTTTTTAATGATCGGAATTAAACAAAGTGTTGTTGTTTCCTCTCTTCCATTGTGTCCGCCCGCTTCAAAGCCTTCTGCAACAATAGCATCTACTCCTGCTTCTTCTGCTTTTTTAGCAAATTTTGCATTGGCAATTACATGCAGCACAATAATGCCGTTTTCTTTTAATTTTGAGGTCCATGTTTTGGGGTTCCCGGCTGAAGTTATAACCACCTTAACTCCCTCAGAAACAATAATATCCATATGTTTATCGATATCAGGATATAGCATAGGAACATTAACCGCAAAAATTCCATTATTGGTCGCTTTTTTACACTTTTGAATGTGCTCACGAAGTACATCCGGATACATACTCCCACTTCCAATAACTCCCAAACCACCAGCGTTTGTAACAGCTGCAGCCAGTTTCCATCCACTGCACCAAAGCATTCCGGCCTGAATGATGGGATATTTAATCTTAAAAAGTTCTGTGACTCTATTGCCCATGTGGTTTTTGTTTTTTATTTTTGTATGATAGGATACGAAGGTAAAAAAATATTATTTGCCACCTTTATTCGATAAATTTTATAAATTTGCAGAATGCGTAGATTAGTAGTTATATTATCATTGTCGGTTCTTCCATTTTTGGGATACGGGCAATATCTTTGGGATTTTGGTGTTCATGCCGGAGCTTCTAACTATTTGGGAGAAATGGGTGGTAAAGCAGATACTCGTAAGGATTTTATTGCTGATTTAAAATTATCTAAAACTCAGTTCGCTGTTGGCGGATTTGCACGTTATAAATTCACGCCTATTATTTCTGCTAAACTTGGTTTGAACTGGAATAGAATTGCCGGAGCAGATTATTTGTCCACCAACCCAGGCCGAATGGGTCGCAACTTATCATTCCGAAACGATATTATTGAATTGGAGTTAACCGGACAGTTCTTTTTTGTTGATGTTCCCGATTTAGGTCACACCTATCGTTATAGAAACGATTTCAGAATGTATGCATTTGTTGGTATTGCGGGATTCTATCATAGCCCTAAAGCATATTACAATGGTTCTTGGACCGCTTTACGTCCCCTGCAAACTGAAGGTAAAAAATATTCTCCAATTGGAGCTTCAATTCCTTTAGGACTTGGGTTGTATTTCACTATTGATAAAAAGCATCGTATTGGTTGGGAATTTGACTGGAGAACAACTTTTACCGATTATTTGGATGATGTAAGTACAGTATATGTTGACCCCGCTGATTTATCAAGTACAGAAGCTATTGCTTTGGCAAACAGAAGAGATGAGTTGGGGAATATGGCCGGTGTTCCTGACCGTGATAATTATGCAGTTGGTTCTAAACGTGGCGACCCGTCTCACAATGATTCTTACATCACTACTTCTATTAACTACAGTTATATTATCAGAGGAAGAAGTTCGTTCTATCGTTCTAAATATGGCAGTATTTTCAAACATAAGAAATATAAGAAACGTAAGATACGTGCTAAGTTCTAAAAACAAAACCCTGAGAGTTTTCCTCAGGGTTTTTTTAATTTTATCAGTTCATGCGAAAAATTGGTTTAATTGGAGGAATCAGTTGGGTTTCCACAGCAGATTATTACAAATATATTAATGTAGGAGTAAATGCCAGATTGGGTGGATTAAACTATGCTGAATGTGTTGTTTATTCATTCAACTATGCCGAAATAAAAATGAATAACGATGCACAAAATTGGGAGAAAACATTGAAAATGATTTCAGAAGCATCAGAGCACCTAAAATCGGCAGGAGCCGAAGCAATTGTATTATGTGCCAATACAATGCATCTAATTGCAGATAAGCTACAGGAAAGGATAAAACTACCCGTAATTCATATTGCTTCTGCAACAGCTGTAGAAATCAAAAAACAACATTTGAAAAAAGTGGCTTTGCTGGGAACAAAATTTACAATGGAAATGAATTTTTTTACCGATAAATTAAAAGAACAAAATATTGATTTTATAATTCCCGATGAAGAAGACCGGGCTTTTATACATGCTAACATTTTTGAGGAACTAGGAAGAGGCTTATTACTTCCGGAAAGTAAAAAGCAATACATTGATATCATCAGCAAATTAAAAGAACAAGGAGCAGAAGGCGTAATATTGGGTTGTACCGAAATTCCGCTTTTAGTAAAACAAGAGGATGTGGCGATACCAATTTTTGATACTACGCTGATTCACGCTAATGCTGCTGTTGATTTTATGCTGAATTAATAGTGTACATTTATACTAAATTAAACGTTTAACATGAAAAAATACATTCCTTCATTCCTATTCATTATTGTACTATTACTTGCAAGCTGCAGCGGCTCTACAGTTTATCAAGGAAATTGGAAAGCAACAGATGCAGAAAACAATAAATTTGAAATTGACTTTGAGCCAAAGAGTTTAAAAATTACAGATTCAGCAGGAAATGTAAGCGGCTATCAATACACACAAAATTCGGTGCATATTGAAAATGCAGTAAAAAAATACGGCATACAATTAAGTGATGGGAGAAATTGCTTTATCCTTTTTCCACTTGCATCCGATACAACCAAAGCGATTATCATGCTTGAAAATAGCCAACCACTTTATGTGTTGAGCAGAACAGACTATATTGATTATGAAGAGATTTATAAATTAGCGAATTGATATTTCTTTTTATTTAACAATGTCATTTATAAAGCCATAATCCAAGTATTCGGCATTGGCTGAATTAAATAAAATGATGATAGTATCAAAATCTTTAACTCGTTTTGCAACTTTCTTATGATTCACAGTTTCTTTTCCAATATTTGACAAAGTATTAACTTCTCGATTATAATACCAAAACTCTGATTGAGGATGGAAACAATTTGCAAAATATTTTGTCCATGTCCACATATGAGCAAAACTATCTCCTATCAATAGCAATTTTTTATTTTTTGAATTTGATTCAGATGAGATATCTGAGAGATACAAGCTATCTTGTTCCAAAGGAAATAACAAATTCGCAGCCTCTTCCATATCAATGTCCGCGCCCCAAGGATGTTCCACTTGCTTGGTTGAAATAGTGTTTTTAATCTTTATTGAAGTGTTTTCACTTAAGTACTTGCACACCGAATCAAAACATCTTGTTGCATAGGCATTTGTCCAGTGAACTCCTCCTTTATAAAATACTTCAAAAGGATATTTATTTTTTTCCTGAAAAGCCAAGGCATTAAAATCAATAAAGTTGATTCCTTTTTGTTTGAACGCATTCTGCAAGGTCCAATAAAATCCATATACCTTTTCGCCATGCTTTAAATCGGAAGGTAAATACTCACTAAAAACAATATTTTTATCAGGTGCAATAATCCATACAATATTTTTGCCGACAGCTTTCAGTGAATCTTGAAGTCTCAAATATTTATTCAAATAACTATCTAATTTAACCGGGTCATACGTATTCTCTGTAATACAGCCCTTTTCACAATACCTAAATAGATATCCATCTTTACCAATATGAACATCTTTAACATGCAACCGATTAAAAAAACTGTATTCTATTTGATGATGTATTCTTGTAAATCCAGGGAATAAACCAAACTGATATTTAATTGTTTTTTCTAAAGAGTCGCGGAATTTTCCGGAAAAATAGTTTGAAGCATTAAATTCAATACTCTCAGGGATTTTATAATATCCCGACAACTCCTGATCTTTAATCAATTGAAAAGGCTTAAATGCCAAATGAAACAAAAGGCATACTAATAAAATACCAAATAGTATATTATACTTTCTTTCCTTCATTAAAATCTAAAATAAATAAATGGATTAAAATCTTGTCCAAGTATGTAAGACGAACTCAACACAATTAAAATAATACTTATGAGAAACAAACAATTGAGTCGCCATTTCTTTTGAATAAAAAACAATTCATCGTTTTGTGTGCTATTATAAAATGCTTTAAACAACCCACTAAATGAAACAAAAAGAGCAAAACAAAGAATAGTAACAAAACGAATATCTACTGGAGGTAATTGATGAAATTCGAAAGAAAACATTTTTTTGTAAATCGTCATTGAAACATCCATATTTTCGTTACGAAACAGTACCCAACCAATATTCGCAATAAAAAAAGTGTAAACCACAGAAAAAGATTTTTTTAAATACTTGTCCAAAAACAAGCGCTCAATCATAAGGAAAAATCCATTGTAAGCTCCCCACAATAAAAAATTCCAGCCTGCTCCATGCCAAAACCCTGAAATAATAAAAACTACCCACAAATTAAAATACGTTTTTAAAATACTTCCTTTGTTCCCTCCCAAAGGAACGTAAAGATAGTTTCTCATCCAATTACCTAAAGAAATATGCCAACGCCTCCAAAATTCAGTAATTGATTTTGAGATATAAGGAAAATTAAAATTTTCAGGAATAGAAATACCAATCATTTTACATATACCAATAGCCATATCTGAATAACCTGAAAAATCAAAGTAAAGCTGCATTGTATAACCAATTGACATTGCCCAAGCTGTAAGTGTATCAATACTATTTACATCCAGCTTATATAATTCCTCTACAGTTTCTCCAATAACATTCGCTATCAATACTTTTTTAGCAAGCCCAAAAATAAAACGTAAAAAACCTGCCAATCGCATTTCTGCATTTGTTTTTCTCACACTTTCAATTTGCCAACCAATTTTATTGTAGGCAATAATCGGACCTGCAATCAACTTTGGGAACAATAAAATATAAGTTAAGTAATTTTTAAAACTTTTTAATGATTTGTAGTCGCCACGATAAACATCAATGACATAGGTAAGCGACTCGAAAGTAAAAAATGAAAGCCCAATTGGAAGTACCAATTTGCTCATTCTTATGGCTGGGCTTCCTGTTAGAGATAACAGAGCATCAATATTGTTTGTAAAAAAATACAAATATTTGAATACAAATAGTAAACCAAGGTTTACAAATAGAGAAATACATAAAAAAATCTTCTTTTGTTTTTTTGAAACACTCTTTTCGATTTGTTTCACTAAAATAAAATCCAAGGATGTAGTAAAAAGAATAACAAAAATAAAAACAGGTCCACCCCATGAATAAAATACAATACTCGCAAATAATAATGTGTGATTTTTGTATTTAGTCGGACTTAAATAATACAGAATTAAAAAAAGCGGAAGGAAATAAAACAAAAAAAGCGTACTACTGAAAACCATTTTGTTTATTTATTAAAAAATTGTCCGATTTTAGAAAGCGGCTTTCTGATAAAAGTTAATGCATTCGGAACAAGTCCATTTAATTTCCAAGCCATTTTATCTTCCCTATTGGCTTTAATACGATTTACAATAGAAACGTTACTCTTCCCTCCTACTCTCATTTTTACAAGTACTTGAGGAATATATGAAACAGAACAATTGTGTTTATATAAAAAACGAAGCATCAATTCATAATCTGCTGCTGATTTTAAAATTGTATTAAAAACACCATATTTATCATAACATCCTTTTTTAACAAAAAAAGAAGGGTGAGGAGGCATCCAGCCCTTTAAAAAATTATCTTTTTTGTATTCTCCTGAAGTCCAATTTCGTTTTATTTTATCAGTATCTAATTTATCAACGTATTGAAGGTCGCCATACACTGCATCTACATTTTTTTTCTCAAAAGCATCTACAACATCCGAAATAACATTTTTATTGAAATAAAAATCATCGGCATGAAGAATCGCAACAATGTCACCGGTTGACGCAACTATCCCTTTATTGATAGCATCGTAAATGCCTTTGTCTTTTTCGGAAATTATTTTTGCAATTTTGCTTTTGTATTGTTCAACAATTTTCAAAGTATTGTCGGAAGACAAGCCATCCACAATTATGTATTCGATATTTGAATAATTCTGAGAAGTAACCGATTGAATTGTACTTTCAATGGTTTTTGAGCTATTAAAACAAACGGTTATAATAGAAACTTTTAGCATTAATTATCTAGAGATGATATAATTTTCTATAACCAACATATCCATTTTTGTTCTTAAGAAACAATCCAAGGCATTAGCAGGAGAATTTACAATTGGCTCATTCTCATTAAAAGAAGTGTTCAATAAAATAGGAACACCTGTTTTTTTATTGAATGCTGAAATCAGAGCATGATATTTAGGCTCAAACATCACATCAACCGTTTGTAAACGGCCTGTTCCATCAACATGGGTTACAGCCGGTATTTTGCTTCTCATTTCCTCTTTAATTAAATATACTTTTTCCATAAAAGGAACATTATCTGCATCTGCAAAATAATCGGGAGCAAATTCTTTCAGTATAGATGGAGCGAAAGGGCGAAATGATTCGCGTCTTTTAATTTTTAGATTTAATATTTCCTTTGCATCTGCTCTTCTAGGGTCAGCAATAATTGAACGATGACCCAAAGCTCGTGGACCAAATTCTGCTCTTCCTTGAAACCATCCAACAACACCTGCATTGATGATACAGTCGGTTACTTTATCATACAATTCAGCATCCGAACATTTCACAAAATTTACTTTTTGAGATTTTAAATATTCTTCCACTTCTTTGTCAGAAAAATGGCTGCCCAATGCACCTGAATAAGTTGGCGCAACACGTTTTTGTTTTAAAATGTGATTGTACAAAAATAATGCAGAGCCCATAGATGTACCGGCATCATGTCCAGCCGGAGGGATGTACACATTTTTGAAAGGTGTATTTTTTAGAATTTTTCCGTTAGCAACCGAATTTTGTGCAACTCCACCTGCAACACATAAATTGTCGCAACCGGTTTTTTTATGAAGGTGAGTTAAAACATGAAAAATTAGTTCTTCACAAATACGTTGAACTGAAGCTGCTAGGTCTTTATGATACTGTGTTAATTCATCTTCCTTTTTTCTGGCAGGGCCAAATTTTTCCACCATGTAATCACTAAAAATACTTTCAATATCTGGCTCTCCTCCTTCCCAACTCATTTTCACTCCGTCCTTATGATGCTTAAAATAATTTAAATTCAATTTAAATAAACCATCATTTGTAAACTCAATTACATCCTTCAATTTATCCACATACAAAGGCTTTCCGTAAGGGGCAAGTCCCATCACTTTGTATTCGTCACCATACTTAGGAAAGCCAAGATATTGTGTAAAGGAAGTATAAAAAATTCCGGCAGAATGAGGAAAATGAACAGCATCCAACACTTCAATTTGATTTCCATTACCAATGGCTGTCATCGTAGAAGTAAAATCACCAAAACCATCGATAGAAAGCAAGGCAGATTTTTCAAAAGGGGAAGCAAAAAATGAGCTTCCTAAATGCGAGCGATGGTGTTCTATATTATGAATTTCGGCTCTGATATCACTTTCAGAAACACCAAATTCTTCAGAAAGCATTCCTTTCACAGATTTTACTTTTTTAGAATTGGTATAACGATCTAGGATTGCAGAAAAAGAGACTTTGTTTTTAAGAGTATGCTTAATTTTTTTAATAACATTAGCAGATGGGTCACGAGAAATAGTAATATGATCGATATCGGTTATAGAAATTCCGGCATCAATTAAACAATATTTTATCGCTTCAATAGGAAATCCTGCCCAATGCTTAATTCGTCTGATTCGTTCTTCTTCTAACGCCACTATCACTTCTCCATCTTTCAAGATACAAGCAGAAGAATCACCATGAAATGCATTTAGACCTAAAATATACATACACAAAAATTAAGAATATCTACAAAGTTAACTAAGATTGGGAAAGGTGCAAGAGAAATTCTACTGGAAGAGAAGCCGATTTTGTTGAATCGTATGAGGGTTATCGATGTGTTTTATGGCATAATCAAAAGCAGTTTTAGATACTGTATCGTAATTTTGCTGATTCATAGCCAAACATTCAATAATTACGCTCAAAAACTTCTCAGGATTGTTCAACGAAAGATCCCACCCAATATTTTGCACTTTTAGATTCCTCCAAGGTGTTTGGTTACTAATAATAACCGGTTTCCCATTCATCCATGATTCAACAATCACATGCCCATAATTTTCATTTAGGGTCGGCAAAAAAAGGAAATGTGCATCTTTTATTTTATCAGCTATCTGAGAATTTGGCAATGCGCCAACAAAATTGACTTGTATAGATGCTGGAAGTTTTTTTATTTTTTCCAAACATTTATTCCAATAAACGGCATCTTCAACTGGTCCAATTATATCAAATACTATTTTAACATTTGTTTTCAGCTGATTTAAAATATCCAAGGCAAAAAGCAAATTCTTTTTTTCACTAATTCTGGACAAATAAAAAAGCTTGGTCTCGCCTTCTCTTTTTTGTGCAATAGGTGGGGCAATTAATACAGAGTCATTTTTGTTTTGCAAATTACTGGCAATTATTATTTTTGCATTTGTTCCAAAAACAGCTACTATCTCCTTACATTCTTCCTGAGAAGTTGCATGCCATGTTATTTTTTTATGAAGAGAAAGTAATTTAGAAAGAAAAATAAAAGTTTTTTTCTTAAAGCTTTTAATTTGAAGTGCTCCATCCCCTAGCATTCCCCTTGGAGCAAGTATAATTGGCTCTTTTAATTTCCCTTTTTTCTTTAATAAAAGTGGGTAAATAGAAAAATAAAAAGAAAAAAAACTGTTCAAATAGACCTTATCAAAATTAATAGAATCCACTACACTCAATAATTTTTTTCTGTTCAGGTGATTTTTAGAACAATAATAGACCTTTACTGAATCCGAAATCTCTACCCATTCATCAGAAGGAACGGAAGTATAAGAAAGGGATTCTCCGAAATCCGAATCTGTAGTTATAATTAGAAAATCGTACTCTTCTTTGAAATGAGATATTAAAGCTGAAATAGATTTGATGGGCCCTCCGGCTTTAAATCCGGGAAGATACCAATCAATAAATATGAGAATCTTTTTCTTGGCCATTATAGTAAATTAGTTTTCAAATGAATTTTCTATCAGCCAATTTTCCAATACAACTAAAATCCATATTCTTGCCCAAGTTACTAGAGGATCCGATTTTAAAAATTTACTCCAAAGAAGCATCACTTCTTGCTCATTAAACAACTTTCGCTTAGATAAAGAAACCAGTTTTTGCTCACAAAACGTTTTCAATTCATTTTTCATCCATTCATTCCAAGGGAAAGTAAAACCCATTTTAGGGCGATTAACAATTTCAGATGGTAATAAATCTCCAAGAGAATCGACTAATAATTTTTTAGGACTGGTAGGATTTTTATAGTTGTCAGGAACACCTAAAACATATTCTACTAAAGTGTAATCAATAAAAGGAACACGAACTTCAAGAGCAACAGCCATACTCATTTGGTCGGCATCGCCTAACAATACATTTTGCATATAAGTGGAAATTTCAGCTATGCTGGTTGTAGTTAGCAATAAATTATTTCCAGTAGGTTTTGATTCTGAAATTATTTCCGAAACACGATTTATCGTCAATTGTTGATTTTCAATAATTTTCAAAATTTGTTTATCCATTAGTACTTGTCGTGATAAAGGATAAAACGAATTAAAATCAATTTTTGTTTGTTTAAGCAAGGCTGCAATTTTTTCGGAAGGCACGCCCGGCTTTGCTTTTGTTAAAACAACTCCAACAGAAGAACGCATCATTTTTGGAACAGCATTTAACCAAGCTTTTTTATTCAAATCAAGCGAACGTCTAAAGACATCATAACCGCAAAATAATTCATCACCTCCTAGTCCGGATAATGCCATAGTTATTCCGGCATTCTTAGTAGCTTTAGAAACAATGTACGTGTTTGGTCCATCGCCACTTGGATGATCCATTGCTTTTAATGCATTGGGGATTTCTTTTAAAAAATCGGATGGCGTTAATTTTATTTCATGATGGTCAGTATTAAATTTTTTGGCAATTTGTTGAGCATATTTTGCTTCTGAAAATTTACTTTCATCGAATGTGACAGAGAACGTCTTTACTTTTTCTGTGGATACTTTTGTCATCAATCCCACTATTGCACTTGAATCTATCCCTCCCGACAAAAATGCTCCAAAAGGAACATCAGCTACCAATCTTCGCTCCACAGCTTTTGTTAATAATTTATTTACATCCGAGCAAACTTCCGAATACGATTTTCCTTTTGAAGCATTGCTAATATTACTTTTCAAACTCCAATAACAATGAATGGTAATTTTTCCATTTGTACTTTTAATATAATGTCCGGGCATCAACATTTTTACACCTTTCACAATTGTATTCGGAGCGTGAACAGTTTGATAACGTAAATAATCAACTAAGCTAGTTTCATCTAGTTCTTTTGGTATTAATTCGCTTGAAAGCAAGGAGCGTATTTCAGAGGAAAATGCCAAAATTTCATTTGTATAAACATAATACAAAGGTTTTATCCCTAATCTATCGCGAGCAATAAAAAGTTCTTTTTTAAGATTATCCCAAATGGCAAACACAAACATTCCATTGAAATGATTCACACAATCTTCTCCCCAACGGGCATACGCTGCAATAATAACTTCGGTATCGGTATTGGTTTGAAAAAAATAAGTTTCTTCTTTAGAGCCACTAATTACTCTTTGAAGTTCAAATTTTAGCTCTTTAAAATTATATAATTCACCATTATAAACTATTTGAAATCTACCATCATGCGATTGCATTGGTTGGTGTCCGGCTGCAGAAAGATCAATAATAGAAAGCCGTCTATGCCCGAGAGCGATTAATTCATTTACAAAAACACCCTCATCATCAGGTCCACGGTGTTTCATGGTAGTGTTCATTGCAATAATTTTTTGCTTTGCAATAACATTATCTGATAACCCTAATATACCATTGATGCCACACATTTATTTAGAATAAAATTCAATTATTTTAGCGCAGATAAACTCTTGCTCCTCCTTTTTTAAATCATAAAATAGAGGTAAACGAATCAAACACTGACTATATCTATCGGAGTTTAATAAATTTCTACCATCATGTTTATTCCTGTAATAAGGGCTGCTATGCAAGGATTGATAATGAAACACAGCTTGTATATTATTTTTGCTTAAGAATTCAATTAGCTTGCTTCTCTCATTATTGGAAGAACATACAAAATAAAAAATATGTGCATTGTTGGATGAAAATTTTGGGATGTGTGGAAGCTGAATCTGCTTTGATTTTTGCAAAGATTTTAAACTTTTGAAATAATTTTTCCACAACTTGATTCTCTTTTTTTGAACTTTTTCAATTTTTTCTAATTGCGAAAAAAGAAAAGCAGCAGAAATCCCACTAGGCAAAGATGAAAAACCTAAATCAATCCATTCATATTTTGGGACTTCTCCTTTAGTAAATGCCGTTCTGTTTGTTCCTTTATTTCTAACAATTTCTGCCTTTGCCAATAAATCCAAATTATTTATGGCAATAAAACCACCTTCACCACAGTGAATGTTTTTTGTTTCATGAAAAGAAAAACAAGCAATATCGCCAATTGTTCCCAAAGGTATATTCTCATAATAAGCATCAATGCACTGGGCGCAATCTTCGATTATCAATAAATTATATTTCTTAGCTAGTTTTTGAATAATTGAAAAGTTGCAAGAAATACCAGCATAATGAACAAGAACAATTACTTTTGTTTTTGAAGTAATTAAAGCCTCCAGTTCTTTTTCATCCATATTTGGATGATCTATTTTACTATCTGCAAAAATTAACGTAGCACCTCTTAACGCAAAAGCATTTGCCGTAGAAACGTAAGTATACGATGGCAGAATTACTTCATCCCCCGGTTGAATGTTGGCAATTAAGGCCGACATTTCCAATGCCATTGTACAAGAATTGGTTAAAAAAACTTTTTTAAAATGGTAGTTATTTTCCAAAAAGGATTCACAATCATGAATCATCTTCGTATCTCCCGTTAGAATTTTTGTTTCCATTGCCTTAGCAATGTAACTTTTTTCCTTACCGGAATAATATGGCTTATTAAAGGGTATCATTTACAAACCAATAGAGGATAAAAAATATTTTGATTCGATCATTTTATGAATGCCCATTTCCAAAGTAGCCATCGGACGACCCAGCACTTTAAGCATCTTTGAATTGTCGGGTTGCCTTCTTGTCATATCACCTTCATCCAAAGGAGACAAATGAATAATTTTAGACTGGGAATTTGTCTGCTTAATAATTAACTTCGCTAAATCCAATACACTACAAAGTTTATCGCTTCCAATATTTATGACATCATTCGTATGCAAATTGTCGTACAAACATTTCAAACAAGTATCTATTGTATCATCAATATAAGTAAATGTTCTCGTTTGCGAGCCATCACCATAGATTGTAATATCTTGATTTTTTAACGCTGCGGCTAAAAAACGAGCGACCACAAAATCAGTGCTTTGATTTGGGCCATAGGTGTTAAAAAATCGAAAAATAGTATAATTCAAATCATACTCCAAGTTGTAACTTTTACAGTAAGACTCCCCAACATTTTTCACCACAGCGTATGGTACTCTAGAATTTAAAGGGGTAGTATGTTCGTGCTGCGGCAAGGATACCGGCTCGCCATAAACTTCTGATGATGAGGAAAAAAAAACTCGTTTTACCGATGTATCTCTAGACAAATCCAAAACATTTCGAATCCCATTTATATCATTCAATACACTCACTGGATTTTTTTGCGTTCGCATCACTCCAACAACAGCAGCAAAATGAAAAACATAATCAAATTTATGAGCATTCATAACAGGAGAAATCTCATCAAATTTATTTACATCTGCTTTGACGAATGTCCAATTATCTTTTTCCGCTTTAGGAAGTTTTGAAAGAAAACCGGTCGACAAATTATCCGCCACAACAACATAATTTGTGGGTATGGAAATTAATCTTTCAACCAATGCACTTCCAATATTTCCTGCTCCTCCAGTGACTAAAATTTTATTCATGCAATTAAAGATAATATTTGTTTACTCCACAATTCAGGAGTGATTTGCTTTGCTTTCAAAACACTATTGTGTGCCATTTGCACCAAATCCGAATTACTGGCTTTCATAATACTGAGCAGTACCGACTTTAATTCCCTAATATCTTGCGAATTGTAAATATAGCCATTAAAATTATTTTCTACAAGAGCTGTTTTGGCTCCTACTTTATCAGAACAAATAATAGGAAAGCCGGCCGAAGCAAACTCGTGCACAACCACTCCCCAAGGCTCAAAAAAGCTAGGAAGTACAAAAACCCCGGTATCTTTTAGATACTTACTTAATTCAGATGGTTGTACAAAACCAAAATGCTTTATTTTAGGATGAACAATAGGTTCTATATCCCCCGTTCCTAAACACCATAATTCCCAATCATTTGTTTTTTCTTCCTGTAGCTCTATAAAAGCTCTCCAAAGGTTTTTAATTCCTTTAAATTCGTAATACCTTCCAACATAAATAAAACGTTTAGGAATTTGCTTTGTCTTTTCCTCTTTATTTTGAAGATATTGCTTATAAAAAAAAGCAAAATCACAGCTATAAAATCCTGTTAAAATATGCTCGACATTAAACCCAAGTTTGACGGCATATTGTTTTTGTAATATACCAGGCACCCAACAATAAGAAAAACGGTTTAAAAGAAAAAATGGACTAATTAATCTTGCTATTTGCTGCTTTATGGTTCCGCGCCATTGATTGTCAATCGTAAGCACAGTTGGGATATTGCTTTTCCATTTCTTACAAACTTTTAAATAACCTTTATCAATCCAGCCACTGCAGACAATAATAGAAGGGTTTATTTGATTTACAAGATCTAGTAGTTGTTCATCATTCAATTTATTTCTTTCATATACTTTTATTTTATCTGAAAAATTAAATTGAAATGGCGCCTCTTTATTAAGTGGATAACGAACAATGTGCACTTCTACTCCATCATCCAAAAGGGCTTTGCAACAAGCTAAAAAGTATTCAGCTATCTCTGTATATAAAAATACTATTTTCTTCTTTTCCATCTCGAATATAATAATCTAAGAAACAGAAGTAGCAATAAAGAAGTTACAAATCCTATCCAAAAATAATAATGCATAAGCATTTTCATCGTTAAATAAGGAAGCAATCTAAAGCTAAAGGCATCCTCGGGAGCAGTATTTTTTTTCCAAAAATTTATACCATAACTTTCCAATGGTTTTAATGATTCAGCAGTAAAAGAAACACAAGTAAAATTAACCTTTCCATTGTCAATAGTTAACTGAAGTACTGCATCTCTTGGCAAATCCCGAATAGCTGTTTGGATAAATGTTATTCCTGTTTCCGGTTCTTTATTGTAAAAGAAAGAAGCTGCTCCTCCGGCCATTGAACCTGACATCCAATAAATTGACTTTCCTTTTGATACAGATTTTAAAACAGGTTTTATCTCATCTTCGAAATTATTTTCACCTAGCATTGTACGAGTATTTCCTTCAAACAATCCAGCATAAGCCTCATTATTTTCAGACCAAATTGGTCGGTGTGAAAAAATAAAAATATTTTTGATCTGTTCTAAATTGGCTTCTTTTAAGGCATTATTAAAAAATATTAATTGCTCACCTTTTATACTACCATCATTCAATTCGGTATTTAAAATAATGTATAATTCCGAATTAAGAATAAATGAAGAATACGTTTTCCCATATACCTTTTCATAATAATTATCATTTGAAATATCGTGATTGCCAACAGCATTGAACAATGGCATTTTTAATTTAGTAAATAAACTTTTTTGATAATTGGAAATATACTTTTCGTTTACATCTATAAATAAATCACCAAGGCTCATTAAAAAACAAGGATTTAATTCATTCAAAGTGTCAATATTTGCTAGCAAAGTAGCTGCTGGAAATGTGGAACGGCTTGCTGGTGAACCATGAAAATGACCGCTGACAATAAATGAATATGTTTTTAAAGAATCTTTGAGTACACGTTTGTTAAATGGTGAAACAACTTGTGCTGACAGCATATTAAATGCGATCGCCACAATAAACACAATTACTAAAATTCTATTTATGCTTCTTCTTATCATCTTTTATGATTGCTTCAACATTATCTACATCCTCTTTAACATCATTTCCATTTACAACAATGGTTGATTTTTTTTCTCTCAAATAATTTTTGTCGACATGTTTCATAACTAATCCTGTAATAACCACTTTTGGATGTCCTGCACCTGGTTTATTTTTATAAGCCACAATTCCAATCTTAGAATCGGAAATATCAACATTGTTCAAATTTATTTCGGAAAGATCTTCGGCAGAAACCGCAATATTAGCATTCTTAATTTTCACATCGCTTCCTTTTAATTGTGTGCCTGCTTTAATATTTAAGGCTTTATTACCTGCTCCGTTAATAGCAATCGATTTTACAGTTATCTTACACATATCCAAGTCTAACGCATTTTCACTACAATTTTCAAAAGCGCAATTACTAACATTTCCCTCAGAAAAATCTGCATCCAAAGCATCATCATGTGTATTTTCAAAAAAGCATTCTTTAAATAAGAATTTAGAGCGAATTAAATTCACGACATCCTCAGCTTTGCAATTATAAAAACTGCAATTTGTAAATTCTACAGCCGACTCATAAAAGGTAAGAGCACCTGTTCTATTCCATTGTGTATCGTTTATTTTAGGCAAATTTTTAAACACAACATATTTAAAGGTTGATCTGTTTGTTGAGCAAACCACCTCTATACCTTGTGAAGTAGAATCGCTTGATTCAATAACTAAGGGTTTTTCTTCGGTTCCTTCAAAAATTAGTGGAGAATAGGAAATTATTTTAGCGCCATTTTTAATATCTAAAGAAACTCCTAAATTAGCAAGAAAACGATACCCTTTCGGGACAATAAGGTCGGAACTTATAGTTTGAGCACCCGGCTTTATATAAATCGTTTTTTTAATTTCGTCTACCTCTAAAAAAGAAAAACTTGCAATTGTTGCTTGTTTATTCTTTAAATCATTACTAATAAATTCTGTATCTGTATGAGGAAAAGGAAAAACCTTTGTTTCCTTTTCTAATTGAGAGCCTAAAACAGAATAACGAACACTTAAATTGGAAATTAACGAATCATTCCAGCGTATACCAGAAGGAAGTACAAAAATATAGTCGCTAAAATTAACAAATTCCTTACGCTGCTTAGCTGCTAAAACTATAGGTTTAATAGGCAATACCGACTTGTTGTCACCAATAGAAAGCGATTTAATTTCAACCGGTAAGGACTCAATTGCTCCTAATTGAATATGAATTTCATTATTTGAAACTGAGTTAAAATAAGCGTGAAATGATTTAGCTGCAGAAAGTATTTTTTTTATCATTTTCTGATTCCTATAATAGCCTTGTTTGTCAAATTTTTTATATGGAAATTCTTTATAAATGATTGCAAGATTTTTCTGCAATTCAATATTCGATTCATCAAAAAAGGAATCGAGGTAAGAGGCTTCAGAAATTTTTTCTAATTGTTTTATGTAAGCTCTAAAAAATTCAGGGTTGCTAAACAGTGTTTTATGCCAATCTTCAAAGTTGTCATTGCTATCCAATTGAACATATTTATAGGCTCCGGCAATATCTCTGGTGGTAAAATCCGTAAAACTTTCATAAGCTACCGGTTCTAGTTTTGCTGATACAGGATTATAATAATATTTAATATCGCTCCAATCTACACTATGATCTCCTCCAACAAGATCAATAATTGCATGAAATTTTGCCAGGCGATCTACATCAAAAACTTGAGGAACTGTCAGCTTTTTGTTCCTTAAGCCTTCTATAAGAGCTATTGCTTTTAAGTAATACATTTTTTGAGTAGAATCTTTCAATACTTTGTCTTCGGCATAAGCTTCAGGATTAGCAGAATAATAAGAGGCAAACTCATCTGCTGAAGAACTTTTCTGCATCATGCTATAACGATTTACCCAATACAAATCCGGGTTAAAACGAAGAATAGGACCTTTTTTACGATTATTATTTTCTATTAATTCGTTTTCAAAATTTTCTTCTACCGCATATATTCCCCAATCTCGTCCATTTACCGTTACATTAATAAATTTGTAACGCAAAGCAATGATATCTTCCCGTTTCATCAATTCATGATAAATCCATTCGTACACATAACCACGTGTTCCGGGATGCTGAATAGAGAATCGTTTCATCCCCATAAACGAATCATTTCCTTTTATTTTAATGCGGAACGACCATTTATTGTCTTGCAAATGGTCGGTCATATGACCTTTTAGACGTAATTTAATTTTGATTTTTTTATTTTGATATTCAAGAGTTGCCGGAACATAATCACCATCTAGCTCGTTTATAATAACTCCTCGCTCTAATGCAGCATTCCTGTTTTTCTCCAAATGCTTATACTCTTTATCATCAATTTCTATGGAGATGCTTTCTGGATTTGCTTTTGTTCCTTTCCAATAATTTGATGATACAGTGGAAACAAAATCCCACAAGCCTGAATATCCTTTTGTTTTTACTTTTGAGGAAAGAATGGTGCAGGTAACGATAAAAATCAGAACAAAAAACAATGTTAAATAGCGTTTTCTATTCTTTTTTGCAAATCCTTCCTTCATCTTTCTATAAAATGATTTTTGATTATTTGAAGCTCTTATTATCATTCGATTAATTTGCTAAACTAATTTGTTCATCCACTTTACTTTCACTTTCCGACACAATTTCAGGGCTTGTAATAAAAGTAAATATGACCAAAGCAAAAAATGCAAAGGCACTTAAAGAACCAACCAGCCATGATTCAAATATGGCTGTAAACGAAAAAGCAAACAGAATGGGAAAAGCATATTTCGTGCGCTGAGCCCCCTTAATAAAAACTAAAATGTAGGACCGAAGGTATATTAATAAACCAATTAGACCTTGATCCATCCAGAAAGTTAAAAATGAGTTGTGAATTCCTCCTTGGTGCCCCAGTTTTCCCAATTCATGGTAATGTTGTCGCATATAAAACTCATTGTAGGAAAATCCTTTTCCAATAAAAAAATTATGCTGGATTTGTTGCCAAGCAAATTCCCATGCAACATATCTTCCACTTCCCTCTTCTAAGGTATTCACGCGAAAAAAATCTCCCAAACCGGTTGACAAAATAATTAACTGCAAATTATTACTTATGGTTTCATAGGCAAACACGATAGCAACAAATATTACAAAACCCAAAAAGGGCGACATGGAATAAAATTTTTGAAACAAGAAAAATATTAAAATAGCCAACACCGCATTTCGCGAATCGGTGAGTATAATTGAATACAAAATGGCAAAATAGATTAATATAACCTCTCCCCTTTTAAAAAGACTAGGAAAAAAGTCATTCACAATAAAAAATAAGACAAATAATAAGAATGAATACATCCCCAATCCATTTGGGTTTCCCATCACACCTCTGTACCGTCCCGACACATCCAGAAAAGCAACACTAGGCATAATATATTTTAATACAAATCCAATAAACAAAGCTGTAACACAAAAGAAGATGACTCGTTTGAAAAATTCCTTCCCATTTTCTCTGTATAATTTTGTTACAAAATTAGGAATCACCAAAAAAACAAAGGTAAACGATAGTGTTTTTTGAAAACTTGTAAAGAAAAAGGAATCTCCGACACTAAAAAAAATAGTACAATATGAAAAAATGAAAAAGGGAATAAAAATTTTATACAATTGGTTTAGCGGTTGAAAATCTTTTGAATCAAACAAAAGAAAAACAGCTAAAGCTAGAATGTAAATATTCTTAATGTCCTTTGCGAAAAGTAATTGAGACTCTAAACTATCAGATAAAATTAAAATAAACAAAAAGCCAAAGAACAACTCTTCATACAAACCCTTTTGTTTCATTATGATTAAAGTCAAAGGCAATACTACATATATAGCCGGACCGCCATACATACCCACAAGCATCCAAAAAAGGAGCAAAAGAAACAACTGGATATTTGCCTTATAATATTGAATCACCTATTTATACTTTTGAATAAATTCGTTTAATTGTTGTTTTTGAATTGCAGGGCGCTGTTTTGCAAATGCTCTTAATTCCTCCACATATTCTTCCCATTGGGAATAAGAACCAATCACTCTCCATCTGTCAATATGCTCCTTCATCTCAGGTTTTAAAACTTCTTGAAATTCATTTATTCTTTCCAGAACTGTTTCCGTTTTAAAGGTGGTTTCCAAATGATGGTTAAATCTTTCTGAAAATTTGTTTAAAAACGTCTTATTTTGCAATAGCCCTCCAAAGATAACACCTATACTGCTAGTTTTTGTTGCTTTTTCAAATAAATTCATAGTATACGATTCCTTTCCGGTGTAACCAAAGCCCCAATCTGTATCAAACAACATCCAGCGCCAACGTCCATCCCTCTTTCCAACAGAATCCAATCCGGCTATTTCTGCTTTATACCGCCAGTATTTCACGTTATTATTGGGCCAATCGCTATTACAGAAATACACATTTGCAATAATAAAATCCATAAAATTCTCTAAATCAATTTGCTTTTCCACATACCTGTAATTTTCCTCTTTCGAAAGATCATTTGTGCTAATAAATTTCAAGAGATTACTAAATCCATCGGGGTCACTTTTCTTCCCATAAAACAAACTGCCTCTTAATTCCAAAATAGTTAGACTGTCTTTATCTATTCCATATTTATTGGAAATATAATTTTCATCCGAACGCTCACGAATATTGTGCAGTCCCCAGTATTCGCCATTTATAAAAACAATTGAAGGTTGATATTGTTGTATGTCCAATTTAGAATCTTGCATCAGCGATTGCATAAAAGCATCACGAAACATCGTTTTGTCCCAATCGTTACCCGAATTTCTAAGAATAATAGAATTAAAAACTCTTGTTTTGCTTTTGGGAAACAGATTATAATTTAAAGCGCCCATTCCGTATTTATCACGAAAACAAATACGCAATGATTTTTGAGCATATCCTCGTGTAGCATTTCCATTTATTCTTAATCCCGCATCTATTGAAAACCCAAGCCTTCCAGTAGTTTCAAAATACTCAATGTGTACAGGGCGCTCCGAGTTTATTCCTCGTTTCAGATAATTTGAAGGATAATACCACCAAGGCATATCTAGGGATACTTTTTTACGGATATAATAATCTTTATCCTCATAATTTTTTCCTAAAACATAAATTCCATTCTCATAACCAAACACATCTTCTTCATTTACAGTAAGCTCAATAGTTGGAAGATGATAATGTGCTGAATTTTGTTCATCAATGAAAAAAGTTTGCACCAATTCTTTACTTTTTTTACCATCTAAAACCGCAATTGCACGAAGTACTGTTCCTTTAAAAACACTTTCTATTGGCTGTTTCCAACGTGGTGAAGTTGGAATAATGGCTAATTTATCAGGCGCTGAACTGCGATTGCTTAAAACTATAGGCTTTGAATAAATTTCAGACTTTAATGAGGGTTCGGTACCATCCAATGTATAGTATATCAATGAACCTTTTTCGGATGTGTTTAATTTTAATACTAAGCTTTCCTTATAAAAACCAGCAGAAGAAGAGCTTTGGGGAGATGCTATTTTTTTTGATTCAGTTAAAACTGCATATTCTATATTTTTTTCCTTTGCATACTTTACACTAAACAACGATGAAACGACTAAAATCAAAAACACAAAAAACAGTGCCAGTTTAACCGACAAAGTTGTTTTCGTTTTTGAGCGTTTAATTTGCTTCATAAAAATATAAAGATCAACTATTAAACAAAATTCTTTCCAAACCTTCTAAGTACTTCGAATTTTTAGTCATAGAAAAAGGAAAATTACTTCCTACCTCTTTTGCTTCTTTTTCAAATTCAGAATCATATTTTAATTCCAAAACGCAAGCTTTGTGATTAACTGATTTATTCACAAAATTATTATCGTTGTACCCAATGCGATAAAAAGTCAAGTGATGGTCGATTGTGATCCGAAATTTTTTATCCCTTGATAAAAAATATTTACGAGTATATGAATTTAGTATGGTAGGCTGCAATGATAGTATCTCCTTTTGCACCGAGTCAGGAAGCGTTGTTCCCGCAATAGCATTCCGAATGTGTTCTTTTGTAAAATGCTCATCAAAAGAAAATGGCAACAAGTTGTAGGATTCTTTTTTTCCAAGTAAGCCTTTTTTTATTTTATATTCTAAAATCGCATTTTTAACTGCGCCAAACAAATTATCATACCAGCGAATACGAACCTTTATCCTATCAGGAGCGCCTTCAACATTATCGTAATAATTTGAAAATCCTAAGGTGTCGAAATAAATATTATTTACAATTCGCTCATGAAAAATTTCGGAAAAACAAGCAGGATGAAATTTTATCATTTGCTCTACCTCCAAATGAGAGTAATCGGTAATAAGGAATTTCCGTTCGTATCGTAAGGGCTCTGATGAAGTACTTCTTGGCATTTGCGATAATTTTATAAGGGAATTGCTTCGGATACTATCATAATAGGAATGTCATTTTCTATTGGAAAAGCAACATTGGCCTTTTCTGAAATTAATCTATTGTTTACTGAATCCAATTTTAAACTACCACCGGATATCGGGCAACGAAGTATGTGAACTAAATTTAAATTGTTATCAGGAAAAGCAGAATGTGCTTTCAAAAACTCGGCAACACCATTATTTTCCTCTTTTACATCGGCATCCTGCTTCTTATCAACTGAAATGTAAATACTATCAGAAAGATATTTTAGTCCGGGAATTATTTTTGTTAAAAAAGAGCCAAATAGAGAAATGGAACAAAGAATTTTATTTTTAAAAGAAACATATTTTAAATCTTCTTTCAAAACTCCTATTCCTAAAAATGAATGATTCCGAAATTTAAAATCAGAAAAATGTTTTTTAAAAATTTCTTTGTATTCCCCAATGGTGTAATACCTAACATCCCATGAATTAATATCATCAGCAGTTTTTTGAGCTTCCTTCACAGGCCCAAATCTATTTCTGATGCCCAACTTATTGGGAAATTCAAGACAAGAATATCCGTCCTTTTTAAGAATACGATTGATATGCCCTAAACACTTTTCCAATCGTTGTTTGTGAGTGTGTTGAATCACACTGTACGACCAAACTAAATCAAACACATTGGAATGAAAAGATAAATTATTAAGGTCGGCAACAAGACTATATCCTTTCTTGTTCAAATTTTTTAATGTTTGTCGCGCAGTCTGACAAAATTCTAATCGAATGTCTATACCAATGGGAATATAGCCTTTACTTGCTCCTGCAACAAGCCATCTTCCCCATCCATTTCCAATGTCCAACATAATTCCTTTCTCAACTTTATTTAAAGGAAGTTCAAAAACAGGGTATTCTTTCAGCTTCCCAATTCTATCAATATAATGCACACCGTTTGTTGCTGCTACGTGCTGCTGCACCATCCAGGACAAAGGCATACTATAACCTTCGGGCTGTGGCTTATACAGCATTTTTTCATAGATTTTTGATCTATCAAAAGCGATATTATCGATAATAGGAGTTTCCATTAAAAATCACGGGTGTTATCCATGAATGTAATAGATATTGATGAATGAATGGACTTTAAATCAGTTTTTGCTTGTTCTAATTTTTCAAAATCGTCAAATTCCACAAAAAAAGAAGCTTCAATAGCTGCCGGAGTTTCATCTGTACGTTTTAATTTGATAGAACTGCAATGTTTTTTTAACATCTCCACAATATTTTTTAAATCGATGGCTTGCGGCTGATTACTGCTTATGGTAAGATATAAATTTTGTGATTCCACACTTTTTTGTGAACGATTGACAAACCAGATAACAGTAATAAAACCCAAAAAAGCTATAAGCGTTAATACCGTTAACCCCGCTCCACAACCCAAACCAATGGCAATAGTTAAAAACAAATAGGTTAATTCTTCTGGCTCCTTAATAGCCGCTCTGAAACGAACTATGGAAAGTGCCCCAACCAAACCCAATGACAAAGCAAGAGAGGATTTTACAACTGAAATAATAAACATGGTTGTTATTGCCAACACTATAAAGTTGCGTGCAAAGGATTTGCGGTTCGACAATGAGTTTCCATATTTTACGTAAAACTTACCCAAAATAAAGGCAAGCACAGCACATACAATAAAGCTAAAAATAAATCCCGGAATGGCTTTGGGTGAAAAACCCGAAAGATTGTCAGTTAAAAATGCTTTTATTTCGTTCATAAGACTTTGTATTGCTTGTTTTCAATACAAATCTAAGCATTTTTGATGTATTTGAGAGATTTTTGGCTGAGAAAGCTCAACAAAATGGGATGTATTTAGCTACAATTTTATCTCCCCAATCGTTTTAATAATAACATCGTCCCACAAAAATTGTTTTTTTATTTTTTCTACCGAATGCCCTTTCATTTCTATGAGTTTTTCATGCGGCATTGTTATGAATTTTTCTATGCTAGTTTTTAATTGCAAAACATTTCCAGGCTCAATTAACATTCCGTTTGCTGCATCCACTTCCTCATTAACAGCTCCTACATCACTTGCAATAATTGCTAGCCCGCTAGCCATTGCCTCCAATATTACTGTTGGCATACCTTCGCTGTAACTAGGACAAACCAATACATCGGCATTGGAAACTATTTTTTTTATTTGCTCAACATCCGATAAGCTACCCCAATAATTAATATTTGATGCTACTATTCTGTTGTTTTCAGGAATAGCACCTATGAATTGAAAATTGAAATCGTTTCTGTCAGCTAACATTTTTAAAACAGTCACCAGCTCTTCTATTCCTTTTCTTCTTTCGTATCTTCCTATAAAAAGAAATGTTCGTTTAGGTTGATTAACAATTTCCTCTTTTCTAATCCAACCCGAATCTATACCAATTGGTATTTGCACGATTTTATCTTTTGGAATGCCTTTTTTTATTAATATTTCGGTAAGCTTTCCTCCTAATGAAAAAACAATGTCGGCACTTTTTAAAGATTTTAAAACAGGTTTAATGAATAAATATTGTTGGAGCTTAGACTTAAAATCGGCTGTTTTTTGAAACATTTCCAAGCCATGAAAGTTAATCCCAATAGGAGCTTTCATGTCACTTTTATTTTCAAGCAATTTCATTCCACAAAATCCTTGCACATATATAAAATCGACCTGCTCCTGTTTTTTTAGCTCTTCAAAAATTGCAGCAGAATAAATATAGGATTCACGAATATAGTGCCCGGGGATTTTACCTGCCTTAGGGAAAGGAATAAGAATTGAGTTGATGTATTTTTTTTCTTCCTCAGAAAAGCAATCCATCCGAGCAGCTAACGTAAAATCATTTGCTGTATGATACAAATCCACCCAAATTTTATTCAAAGCAAAATATTTTGCCAAATAAAAAGAATGTTTTTGCATTCCTCCAATCACATAAGGATAAATACCATCGGTTAGAAGCGCTATCCTCATTTTGAATCGCCCTTTCTTAATTTAATTTTGGAAGACCATCTTTTTGAGGGCAACTCAACTAAACGATAAACGATGTAAGAAAAAAGAATTGTCAAGCCCAACGCAGCAAGTATCAATATAAATTTATACAAAGGAGCTGTCACCAAATGAGAAAAATAATTTATCAATACTAAACCTGTTAAGCTATGAAACAAATAAATGGAATAAGAAATATTTCCTAAAAAAGTCAACACTTTATTTTTGTATTCGCTAAAAAACAAAATGGCAACATAAGCAATGGAAGAAAAAATAAAAGTCCCAATGTTATGAAACACAAACATTTCAATGGCAGCAGCAGCGGTAATTATAGAAAGCTCCTTCCATTCAATAATTTTTGTTTTGTATAAAAATAAACTTATTCCAAACAAAAAAGGCGGTAAAAAGTAAGGAAGAAACTCACTTACAAAAAATGAGCCCGATAAAAAAACAGCATAACTAAGTGTACGAATTGCTATTTTTTTACTCACTATCAATGGAAATAATAATCCTATTGATAAATAATATTGAAATTCAATTGCCAAGGTCCAATATACCGGTCGAATCCAATGCTGCGACTTAAAAAACGGGATTAAATAACCAATATGCAGAACTATTTGAGTAAGGTTTGGTGTTGTATCCACGCCATTATAATGCGGACTTCTCATACGAATGTAAGTATGCGCTATTGCACACATTAAAGAAACAATGTATAGCGGTTCTAAACGTATGATTCGTTTAATAACAAAAGTAAAATAGTTTTTTATAACATAAGAAGAATGGTATAATGACCAAGGAATAACAAAACCAGAAATAACAAAAAACATTTGAACTCCGTAGTGACCGTAATAAAAAACATCTAAAATGACTTTAGAATCTATAAAACCTATTACGGTGCAAATAAAATGAAATAAACAAACAGATAATGCAGCAATGGCTCTAAGGGAATCGAGAATCGGAACGTGCCTGTTATCGGACATTATAGTAGAAACAATTTATCAATTATTTTTTTTCGCTTTTCAAAAGTTCTTTAATTTCTTTTGAAGTAATTCCTGCAAGCTCTCTTTTATTAAGACCTAAATCAATAATATTTGTAGCCCTTATCATAATATCATCTAAATCTATATTATCAGCAATTTTTTTTGCAGGAATTCCACCAATAGCAATGTGTTGTTCATCAAATGATTTGTTTACAACTGCGTTAGCACCAATTGCAATATTACTGGCAATAGTAATATTGCCAAATATTTTTGCTCCAGGTCCAATATAAATATTATCTCCAAAAACAGGCGCTTTATCGTGATATCCTACATCTGTACCAATATTAACATCGGCATGAATTCGGCAATTTGCTCCTACTTTTGCACCCGAATTAATAATGATAGTGCCGTAGTGAGCAATGGACAAACCAGGACCAAACACATTCAAGGGAATAGTAAAACCTAATTTTAATGATTGCTTGTAAAATCTTCTCAAAACAAAAAAATGGTTAACACTTTCAATCAAATTCCTTTTTTTATTCGCTAAATATTCTAGTTTTCTTAATGTTTTTTGAAATTCCCATATATAATCTGGAAAAAAGAAATATTTAATATTTTCCTTTAAGCCAAAGGAAGATGCTTTTGGCTTTGAAAGAGCAATTCTATCCGCTTCCAAATAATAATAATATTCTTCTTTACTTTTAATCATATTATTTTATGATAACACATTTATTATTTTTTGATACTCGCTTTTATAAATATCTTTTTTAAAATAGTTAGACGCCAGTTCCTTATTCCTCATCTTATCTTTATAAGCAACATTGCTAAAATTATGGATTTTATTATAATCATCAACCATAACACCACAATTATTCTTTAGTACAAATTCAGAAAAATCTCCTAAATGCTCAGAAATAATGACATTTAAACCGGCATTCAAATATTCTGCAAACTTTGTAGGTGAAGCCACTTTATTTGTAATAGAATTTTCCCGAATCAAAACTCCGTAATCACAGGCATACAAATAATCTAATACTTCGCTTGGTTTTAGCCATTTTTTAATTATTCTTTCGGAAAATTGCTGTGCTATTTTTAGCTGACTAATATCTGCTTGAGAAAGAATAATCAATTTAAAGTTGGGATTTGTAATAAAATAAGGCAAAAATAAATTGTCTAATAAATGTAACGACTGCCAATCGGCTGCTGAACCTGAATAAACAAATACGCAGTCGTCCAGTTTAAACCCAAGTTCCTTTTTAGTAGTTGTTAATTTCTCTTCTTGTAAAATTGGTTTATTAGTATCCTCATTTATTGTACAAGGAATTATACTATGATTTGGAGAGGAATACTTATACTCCTTTTCCCAATAATTTACCAATTTCTTAGAAACAGCTAATCGAAAGTCAGAATCGTAAATAGCTCGTTTTTCAAGCTCTGCAATGTTATCTTTAATATCAACTACCTTACTTAAATATTCATCAAACTCTGCCTTATATGCACCTCTGGCATCAAATACTACTTTTTTTGTCCAGCCACTATTTTTCATGTTCAAAGCAATATTCGTAGCAAAAAGGCCTCTCGACCAAATATTTTGTTTACCAATAAACAGGAAAAGTATTTTTAATATAAAACCATTTAATGCCCAATTTTTATTTTTAGGAAACATGGGCAAAACAATTGCAGAAGGAAACTTTTCCTTGATGTGCTTTTTATTTTTCCCAAAAGCTCTAATCGAAATCAACGCTACGAGTCGGATGTTACAATTAAATTGAACATTTACATATTTGCAAACATCAGTAACCTGGCTGAAATAAATTCCCGAAGGAGCATCATTGTAGGTTAAATAAATCATTCGCTTAAAATTGTATCAATAATTTTTACAATTCTTTGAGTTGAATTTCCATCCCAATTTTTAGGAATGCTTCCTTTTTTGTATTTACCTTCTTCTATTTCAGAAATGTATTTATTAATTAGTTGTATTTCAAAAGGGACTAACGTGTTTGTACCCTCTGTAACAGTGACAGGGCGCTCAGTATTAGGGCGAAGCGTAAGACAAGGAATTTTCCTAAATGTACTTTCTTCTTGTATTCCTCCACTGTCCGTTAAAATAAAACGCGCTCCGCAAATAGCTTTCTGAAAAGAAAAATAATCCATCGGCTCCGATAAAATCAACTGTTTATTGTTTTTAAACTGCTCAGCCAAGCCCATAGCCTCAATATTTTTTAGTGTTCTTGGGTGAATTGGAAATACTATTTTATATTTTTTTGTAA
>JAHEYB010000067.1 GCA_023251805.1 Bacteroidota bacterium
ACAATATTGAAATTCCAACTGTTTTAAATTCCTCACTTTCGTTTTCGGAAAAACCGGATAAAGAAAAAGTTCAAAATGTTGTTTCAGATTTGCTTACCAACAACGGCTTTTCTGAAATGATGTGTTTGTCTTTAACCAAAGGTGAATATGCAACGAAATTGAGCTCTTTGAGTGAAGAAAGAAGCATTGCGATGATGAATCCTTTGAGTACCGATTTAAATGTATTGCGTCAAACTTTATTATTTAGTGGTTTGGAAACCATTGCATACAACCAAAATCGTAAGAATGCTGATTTGAAATTGTATGAATTTGGAAAAGTATATCAATTGACACCGTTATTGCGAGCGGAACAAAGTGGAGAGAAGCAATCTCATAAATACATCGAATCAAAACATTTGTCGGTTTTTATTACTGGTCGCAAACAAGAAGAAAGTTGGAATGCAAAGGATGACTCAATGAATTTCTATACTTTGAAAGGAATTGTAAAAAATATTATTGAGCGACTTGGTATTTCTAATTTGAAAATGGCAGAATTAAATTCGGATCTCCCTTCCGCACAGGCAGGCACTTTTTCACAAGGTTTGGCTTTTAACTGGAATAAAAAAGTGTTGGTTGAGTTTGGTGAAGTTTCAAAATCTCTTTCTTCAAAGTTGATGGACATTAAAGCGCCTGTATTTTGTGCAGATTTTAATTGGGATTTGATTTTAGAAGCGATGAAAGAGGTTGCTACTAATTATTCAGAAGTAACTAAATTTCCTGAAGTTCGCAGAGATTTAGCTTTATTAATTGACAATACCATTAAGTTTGAGCAATTAGAACAATTGGCGTATCAATCAGAAAAAAGTTTGTTGAAGAATGTGAATTTGTTTGATGTGTACGAAGGTGATAAATTACCAAAAGGAAAAAAATCCTATGCTTTGAGTTTTACTTTGCAAGATGAAAATGCAACGCTTACCGATAAACAAATCGAAAAAATTATGGAGAAGTTGATGAAGGCTTATCAGGAGAGGGTTGGTGCCGAAATAAGGTAAATTTTTATGAAAGTCTTGATTCTCGCTAATCGTCATCCCGCCCCGAGTACTCGGGGCGGGATGAATTAAACAAAAATCCCGCTCCGTAATCGGCAGCGGGATTTTTTATTTAAAAATTCGTACTATAAGTTTCTTACAGCAATATTTTTTGGTTCTTTTACACCCACAACTAAAAAAGCGCAACCTTGTTTGCCTTTTTCCATCGGATAAATTTCAACAATTAAATTTTGGGAAGCATTTGAAAAAAACACAAATGATAATGGGTCATTTGAGCCAGCACTGTTGTATATTTCAGTTTTGTACTCATCTAATACGCGAAAACTTACTTTTCCCAAAGCATCTTCAGAGCCAATTTGAAATTTATAATTCAATCCTTTATAAACCGACAAGTGTATTTCGGATGGTTCATCCAATATTACTGTTACTGTATTTACCACTCCATTGTGCATGTACGGAGCAAGTTTCTTAATACCTTCTTTCATTGCAGGTTTGCATTGTGCATTCGCAGAAAAACTAATTGTGAAAAACAATAAGAAAACCGAAACAAGTAATTTTATATTTTGCTGTGATAATTTCATGATTCAAATAGATTATAAAGTGATTTTATTTCTAAGAACAGTAACTTTTTCTAAAATAGATTTGAGTTGTTCTTTCGACAATTTAAAGGAGGTGTTATTTCCAACGCTAATAATGTCTTTGTCGGATGTTACTGGCGTATTTTGAGTCGCCTGAATGGTTTCATAAATGGCACCAATCTCTCTCATGTCCATTAGTAAAGAACTTATTTCCTCATCTGCTTTAAACTGCTCCAACATGTTGGTAAGATTTTTTAAAACAATTTTTTGATCTCCTACCAAACCCATTACATCTTCTGATTGTGTTTTATCAGCAATGTTCGAAATAATATACATTGCTTCCACCCATCCTCCTGCGGCTATTGTAGCCGTGGCCGTGTTTCTTTGGTTATCCTTCAAATATTGGTCTGCATTTATTCCCGCTTCTGTAACAATTGCCATTAAAGAATCTAAATTGGTGCTATTAGCCTGAAGTCGTTTGTTGACTTCTTGTCCGTAGCTTCCATCTATACTTAAAGCGTTGGTTAGTTCGTTGATGTTCTTCAGATAATTATTAAAATCCTGATTTTGTCTGTATAAATAACAAAAGGATAAGTCGGTAGAGTAAGCACCTAAGTTTGCCGCTTTCGAAAAGCTGGATACGTACTTGGTAATTTTATCCGTTTGATTTAGAACCGATTTATCAAAGGCTGAGCCCGACATTTTAAGAATAGTAAATGTTTCCAAAGGTGATGGAATGTTATAAAACACTACACTTTTGGAGGTATCGATACTATTTTTAACTTCGGTTGAATCAACGGGATTTTCCGTTGGTTTGTCGGAGCCACCACAGCTGATTAAGCTTAAAGAAGCTATAAATACCGCAATATACTTTGTTAGTCGCATCATTTTAAAAAGTAGTTTGTTGTTTTTGTTTGTTTACTGCTAACAAAACTAATATATTTATTGTAATGCCAAAATTATTTTGATGATTTATCACCAATAAAGCATTTTTAAACCTTATTGTATTGCTGAAGCTGTGGAGAAGCAATTTATCTGCTGCTAACTCAATTTTTGCCCACTTTTTCCGTTAAGGCTAATTGTGTACCTTTATACGATGTCTTTTTTAAGTTTTTTCTTTAAAATATTATCCTTGCAACCATTGAAAATTACTTTTTCAATAGCATTATTTATTTTTTCAACTTCAGTGCTTTTTTCTCAAAAAAATTATTCTTTGGAGATAAGCTCAGTTAAAGATGCAGCGCTTTTAAGAAAAATACCCTATAAAAAAATCTTTGTTTCCAAAGCTGAACGCGATAAAGAACTACAACAAGTTTTATTTGCCTGTTTTGACAATGCATACTTAACAGCTAAATACGATAGCTTGCTGATTGATTCATTGTCCTTAAAAGCGGAATTAAATTTTGGCGCTCAATATAAATGGGCAGATTTGAAAAAAGGAAATGTGGATGAAGGAGTGCTAAGTGAAATTGGGTTCAGGGAAAAATTGTATAGCAATAAGCCAATCAATTATAAAAATGTTAAGCGTGTTCAGGAAAAACTAATTGCCTATTACGAAAACAACGGATATCCATTTGCATCTGTAAAGCTCGACAGTATTGCGATTAACGAAGGAAGTATTTCTGCAGTTTTGTGCCTCAAAAAAAATAAAGAAATAAAAATTGACAGCATCATAATAAAAGGAACGGCTCAAATTACACCTGTTTATATCCATAATTATTTGGGAATAAAACCCGGAACATTGTATGATGAATCGCAATTAAAAAAGGTGAATACCAGAATTGCGGAATTGCCCTTTATTCGTTCTACAAGCCCCGCTTCTGTTACATTTACCGAACAGTTCAATAAGTTAATTTTAAATCTAGAAAAAAAACGTGCTAGTCAGTTTGATGGAGTGATTGGAATTTTACCCGATAATATAACAGGAAAAATATTGTTTACAGGAGATGTGCGTTTGAAATTGCAAAATGGTTTAGGCAGAGGAGAGTTGATAGATTTGAATTGGCGTAGGCTGCAAACACAAACACAGGATTTAAAAGCGCGACTCGTTTATCCATTTCTTTTTCGCACACCTTTTGGTTTGGATTATAATTTTAAATTGTATAAAAAAGATACTACTTTTTTAGATGTGAATCAAAATATTGGTGTACAATATATGCTGATTGGCGGTAATTATTTAAAAGTATTCTATTCCAACAAAACGTCTACATTGCTTTCTACAAAAGGCTTAGAGAATGTAACTACTTTGCCTGTGAATGCCGATGTGAGTACAAATATGTATGGATTAGGACTGAAATATGAAAAATTGGATTATCGTTTAAATCCAAGAAAAGGGTATAACATTTTGATGAATGCGAGTGCTGGAACAAAAAAAATTAAGGTAAATGACAATTTGAATCCCGTTGTTTATGAAAAATTAAATTTGAATTCTGCTTTGTATGCAGGAGATTTTGAAGGAAATATGTTTTTGCCCTTAGCCGACAGAAGTACGATAAAAGTTGGTGCTCAAACGGCATTCATTTATGGAGAAAATACTTTTCAAAATGAATTGTTGAGAATAGGTGGCTTAAAAACCTTAAGAGGCTTTGATGAAGAGTCTATTTATGCTTCTACATTTTCGATACTTACTTTAGAGTATCGATTTATTTTAGAACAAAACTCTTATTTGTATGTTTTTGGAGATGGTGCCTGGTACGAAAATAACGAAGTGATACAGTATGTTTCTGACACTCCGGTTGGTTTCGGAGCGGGTATTAGCTTTGAGACCAAAGCCGGAATTTTTTCCATCAATTATGCATTAGGAAAACAATTTAATAATCCTATTGAACTTAGAAGTGGTAAAATACATTTTGGTATCGTAAATTATTTTTAATATGAAAAGAAAAATAATTATTTCAGTCGTTGTAATTCTAGCTTTTATTGCACTTCGCAATTTGAAGTATGTTTATGGTTATTGCATTTTTGGAAAAGAGGTTTGGGATAAAATGGATTTTAATTTTAAAGTTTTTCTACTCAATTATTCTATTATTGTTATTGTGTTTATCATTACTGGGCTGCTCTTCAAGAAGTTGCCATTTGAAATTTTAGGATTAAAAACGGATATTCTAAAAGGCATGTTGTTCGGTTTTCTGTTCACGATTCCTATGTTTATTGGGTATGGATATGGTGCTCAATTTAAAACAGATATTACAGTTGAAAGAATTCATTTAGATATGGTTTTGGCTGGTTTTTTTGAAGAACTTTTCTTTCGTGGATTTTTGTTTGGAATATTATTCTATTATGCCGGTTGGGGATTCATTTCAGCTGTATTTATCCCATCAATTTTTTTCGGAATCGGCCATTTATATCAGGCTGAAACACTAACAGAAGGTTTGAGTGTCTTTTTGTTTACAGCGCTTGGTGGAGCAGGTTTTGCATGGTTTTATTTGACTTGGAGAAGTTTGTGGATGGTTGTTTTTCTTCATGGATTTATGGATTTAGCATGGGATATGTTTTCGATACAATCGAATGTTACGGGCAATTTGAACGCCAATATTTTTCGTTTTGCTACCTTGGGACTGGTTATTTATTTCTCTGCTAGAAAGGCTAAAGCAATGGGCACTTATTCTCTGAAAGGCAAATTGTGGCTGAATAGGGAGACTCTTCAATAAGATTGATTTTGTTCAAAAACTCCCTTCCAACCTAGCAAATTATTGCGTAAATTAGCCATTCATATTTCGCAAAAATTTATGGAGATTTTATTTTTAGTTGTTGGTTTAATTTTAGGTTTCGGAATAGCATATTTGTTTTTAAAAGGAAAACAAAATGTGAGCTCGGATACTACTATTTTGGATTCCAAAATAATTGGACTGGAAAAGGACTTGTCCTTTGCCGAAAAAGAAAAAACCCGTTTAAATTTTGAAAGGGAGAAAATAGATTTGGAATTAATTTCGGAAAAAGATAAAGTAGTAAAAGCTGAAACAAGAATTGCCCGTGCTGAAGAAATATTTAAATCTCAAGAAGAGAAATTCAACACGCTAAAATCGGAGCTGGAAACAGTTCACAAAAAATATTCTACGGAATTTGAAGTAATAGCCAATAAAATTCTGGATGAAAAATCTCAAAAATTTATAGAGCAGAATAAAACCAATATGGATGTCATCTTAAATCCATTAAAGGAAAATATTAAACGTTTCGAAGAGCAAGTCCAAAAATCATATAAAACCGAGTCGGATGAACGCATTACCTTAAAAACCGAAATTAAAAATCTGGTTGATCTCAACAAACAAATCAGCGAAGAAGCAAACAATCTTGCAAAAGCGTTGAAAGGTGATAATAAATTGCAAGGGAATTGGGGTGAACACATTTTGGAAAATATTTTTGAGCGTTCAGGCTTGATTAAAGACCAGGAATATAAAAAGGAATTTAGTATTACAAATGAAAATGGGAGTCGCGATCGCCCCGATTTTGTTGTTTTATTGCCGGATAATAAACACATTGTTGTAGATTCGAAAGTTTCCTTGGTGGCATATGAAAAAGCAGTGAATGCAACGGATGTTTCAGAAAGTGAGCAATTCATCAAAGAGCATATTGCTTCCATCAGAAATCACATCAAAGGATTAAGCGAACGAAACTATCAAGCGATTAGTGGTTTAAATACTCCCGACTTTGTATTACTTTTCATTCCTATTGAATCGTCTTTTAGTATAGCCGTTCAGGCCGACCAGGAATTATTTAATTTTGCTTGGGACAAAAAAATTGTGATTGTTAGTCCTTCTACTTTGCTTGCAACACTTCGAACAATAGCTTCTGTTTGGAAGCAGGAGCGTCAAACAAAAAATGCATTGGAAATTGCTAAACAAAGCGGGGCACTTTACGATAAGTTTGTAGGCTTTTTGGAAGACATGAGCAAAATTGAAAAATCAATTGATGATTCCGGAAAAGCATATCAGTCTGCGATAAATAAATTAAGTTCAGGAAGTGGTAATATTGTGAAACGAGTAGAAAACTTAAAAGTGCTAGGTGCAAAAACAGAGAAATCGATTTCTTCTAAATTTCTTGAAAATAACGAATCCCCATCATTAACAGAAGGTTCGGAGGCATGATGAAAAAGAATTATTTATATTTATTATTTTTAATTATTGTCATTGCTTGTGGCACTTCAAAAAAGGCAGGTCTTGATGCAGCACCCGTTGCTAGCTATAAACACGATGCCAGCACTATCCATCCTGAGTTTACGGTGTTTCACGCAAGTGACGATATTACCGAATTGCACTATAAAATCAGCAGTAAAGAATTGTTATATACGCGCCCTGACGGAATTAATTTTTCCTCTAATCTTTTGATTTCTTATCGCTTATTCAGCAATTTTGATTCAAAAGAAGTGATTGATAGTTCTTCTGTAAGATTAGTAGATCTGAATAACGACAATTCAAGCAAGTTTTTAATCGGTAAAATGGATGTGAGAGCTGTTACGCCCAGAAGTTATTATTTAAGAATTACTATTACAGATTTGAATAGAAACATTAGTGTTTCAAACGGAATAGAAATAGATAAGATAAGTGATTTAAACCGACAAAATTTTTTGGTGAAATCAAAAGTTGATGATTCTCCTCTTTTTCACAATTACTTTAAATCAAACGAACAGCTTGTCATAAATTATAAAGCTAAAATTGCTGTAACCTTATTTGTTCGGTATTACAATCGTGATTTTCCCTTGGCTGCACCACCTTTTTCTGTTGCAAATCCAGCTCCTTTTCAATACAAAGCGGATAGTTTGTTTACTATTCAACTGGATCAAAATGGTTCGGCAAATTTTTCATCAGCTAAAAAAGGATTTTATCATTTTCAACTGGATACTACAAAAAGAATTGGTTTGACCTTGTATAATTTTTCTGAAACTTTTCCTGAAATTAAAAAAGCGGAAGACTTGGTTCCTTCTCTGCGTTTCATTACTTCAAAACAGGAATACGATGAATTAACAGCAAGTGCAACACCTAAAGCAGCAGTTGAAAAATTTTGGTTGAATTGTACTGGTAATCAAGATAGAGCCAAAGAAATTATTCGCAAGTATTATAACAGGGAAAAAGATGCCAACTTATTTTTTACTTCTTATCTGGAAGGTTGGAAGACTGATAGAGGAATGATTTACTTAATTTATGGAGCGCCCAATGTGATTTATCGAACAGCGTATGCCGAAACTTGGACCTATGGCGAGGAAAATAATATTAATTCCTTGAGTTATTCATTTTCAAAAGTGGACAATCCTTTTACAGATAATGATTATACCTTGGAGCGTTCGGCTGTGTACAAACAAAATTGGGGAATTGCAGTTGATATATGGCGACAGGGACGAACGTATTTACAAGATTAGACTCAGCAATTTGTGAAGGAGAAATTCAATAAAAATTAGTTAAATATCATGCAAACGAGACAACAAAAGAAGGAAGAAGAAAGTTTAATTTTTGGAATGCGTCCAATTATTGAATCAATTAATGCCGGTAAAGAAATTGATAGACTACTTGTGCAAAGTGGTTTGAAGGGAGAATTGGTGAGTCAGCTGATGGGTTTGCTGAAACAACGTGGCATCGCTTTTCAATACGTGCCAGTAGAAAAATTAAATAGATTAACCTCAAAAAATCATCAAGGAGTTGTTGGCTATATTTCTTCTATTGCCTATCATAAAATTCAAGATGTATTGCCTGGAGTTTTTGAAGAAGGTAAAGTTCCTCTTCTGTTGATTTTAGATAGAATTACAGATGTGCGCAACTTTGGTGCAATTGCCCGCACTGCTGAATGCTCAGGAGTAAATGCCATCATTATTCCTTCTCGTGGTAGTGCTCAAATAAATGCCGATGCAATAAAAACATCAACAGGTGCTTTGCAAAAAATTCCTGTTTGTAGAGAAGAAAACTTAAAAACAACTATTGATTATTTAAAAGAATGTGGATTGCAAATCATTGCTTGTACCGAAAAAACAGAAGAATATTACTTCCAAATAGATTTCACTGTACCTACTGCCATTATTATGGGTTCCGAAGAAGATGGAATTTTAAATGAATACCTTCAAAAATCGGATGGAAAAGCAAAAATTCCATTGCTTGGAGAAATTGGGTCATTGAATGTATCGGTTGCTTGTGGAATTATTTTATATGAAGCGGTGAGCCAACGTTTAGTTCATTAAGATGAATTTTTCAGATAGAAAATACCTGCCTTTCTTTCTTCTCTTCTCTGTCGTTTTTATTTCACGATTGCCTTTTCTTTCAGCTGGATACGGTGTG
>JAHEYB010000039.1:0-3466 GCA_023251805.1 Bacteroidota bacterium
ATAAAAATTGTAGCACACAATCATCGTTTCGACTGGGGAAGTTGTTATTAGTTTAGGGATGGAAGTGGTGTTCATTTTTACTTCTGAGTTTACTATTAAAAATATTTATTCAAAATAAAAAAACCTACTAGAAATGAAATTATTGTTGAAACAAAACTTGCAATGAACACAACTCCATTATTCCGCGTTTTTCCTGTAAATCCTTTAATTATAAAATATGAGACAAAATAAACAACAATTAAAATAGGAAAGAAAACAAATTTCAAAAACAGCATTGAAAATGCCCATATTGATGTTCCTGCTAAACTACTAACAATTACTCCAAGAATGCTTTTAGTAACAACTTCTTTATCTATTGATTTATCATTAAGATAAAATTGATGTCTTATATATCTATTTTCTACAAATGCATCCAAGTGTTGTTTAGTCCAGATTTCTGAAGAAATGATTTTTTTTATCGTTTCCAAATCGTTCCCTTCCTTGTTGAAACGAATGATTTCATTTAAAATTCGATCGGATTCCTTTTTGTTAACTTCCTTTTGTTGCATCGACTGGAGAAATTTTTCCAAGCCACCTCGATGCTCTATTTCATTCAAGATTTCGCTCTCTACTTTTCCTGAATAG
This sequence comes from Bacteroidota bacterium, assembly GCA_023251805.1. Taxonomy (GTDB): domain Bacteria; phylum Bacteroidota; class Bacteroidia; order 2-12-FULL-35-15; family 2-12-FULL-35-15; genus 2-12-FULL-35-15. The sequence continues at coordinate 625 of JAHEYB010000039.1, forward strand.
TCCATCATAGTTGTATACGCTTCTATCAGCTCGTCTTCAGAATATTTGCCGTACATCTTTTTTATTTATTTATCTAATATACAAAATTCCAACAAAAAAAATGTCAGCCCAAGCTGACATTTAAATATTCTTCGCGACTCTGCGTCTTTGCGGTAAAAAATTATATTGAGCTAGCCCCCAACATCAACACCGGATTCTCCATATTGTGTTTGAATGTTTGCAAGAATGCTGAACCCACCGCTCCGTCTACTGTTCTGTGGTCGCAAGATAAAGTTACTTTCATTGTATTACCTGGAACAATCTGTCCATTTTTTACAACAGGAACATTTCTAATTGCACCTACAGCTAAAATACAAGAATCAGGAGTATTGATAATCGCAGTGAATTCTTCAATGCCAAACATTCCTAAATTAGAAATGGTAAATGTATTTCCTTCCCAATCGCTTGGTTGTAATTTTTTCTCTCTTGCTTTCACAGCGTAGTTGCGCACTTCAGTTCCAATTTGTGTTAATGTTTTACCATCAGCAAAACGAACAACAGGAACCAACAGGCCTTCTTCTACCGCAACGGCAACTCCAATATGAATGTGATTGTTGTAACGAATTTTATCGCCCAGCCATGATGAATTTACTTTCGGATGTTTGCGTAAACTTGCAGCAACCGCTTTAATCACAAGGTCGTTAAATGAAATTTTTATTCCTGCAACAGTATTGATGGCATCACGAGCTTTTATTGCTTCGTCCATATCAATTTCCATTGTTAAATAGAAATGCGGAGCAGTGAATTTACTTTCAGCCAATCGTTTTGCAATTACTTTACGCATTTGCGAAACAGTTTCTTCAGTGAAACTTTCTACACCAACAAAAGTTGATTGAGAACCGTTTGATTGGAAATTATCAATGTCGCGTTTGATGATGCGACCATTGTCGCCACTACCCTTCAAGGCTGTTACACTTATTCCTTTATCAGCAGCTAATTTTTTTGCAAGCGGAGAAATTTTTGTTCTCTCACCACTATTGGTTGTTTGTTTTTGGTTGTTGGTTGTTGGTTTGCTTTCAGCCACAGCAACTTTCGAACTTTCTAACTTTGAACTTTGAACTGTTTCTTCCTTTTGACTTTTGACTTCTGAATTTTGCCCCTTATTTTTTTCTGCTGCTAATATTGCTGCTAAATCCTCATCTCCCTTCCCTAAAATAGCAAGTATTGATTCAACGGGTGCACTTTTTCCTTGCTCTACTCCAATGTATAACAAAACACCGCTTTGGAAAGATTCAAATTCCATCGTTGCTTTATCCGTTTCAATATCTGCAAGCAACTCACCTGATTTTACTTTATCGCCTACTTTTTTATGCCATTTCGCTACAACTCCTTCTTTCATTGTATCACTCAACTGAGGCATACGAACAATCTGAATAGTATCTGGAATTTTTACTTCTACAGCTTTTGTCACACTGAGGGTAGTCGAAGTGTCTTTCTTTGTTTCTGCTTTCACTTCTTCTTTTGCAGAAGAATTTTGTTGTGCTTCTCCAGCTAATAAAGCAGAAATATCTTCCCCCTCTTTTCCTAAAATTGCAAGTATAGATTCTACAGGCGCGCCCTTTCCTTCTTGAACACCAATATGCAACAAAACACCTGTTTGAAATGATTCAAACTCCATGGTTGCTTTATCGGTTTCGATATCAGCAAGCAATTCACCCGACTTCACTTTATCTCCAACTTTCTTGTGCCATTTTGCAACAACACCATCGGTCATGGTATCACTTAATTTGGGCATTCGTACTACTTCAGCCATAAATTTTCTAATTTTTGATTTGTTGAATTTTTGATTTGTTGAATTGGTATAAATTCTAAAAATCTACAATTCTAAAATTCTACAATTTTTTTAATCTTGAATATAAGGATAATCCGTTTGCGTATAAACGTCTTTGTAAAGCTCATCAGCCGTTGGATAGGGAGAATCTTCTCCAAACTTTACCGACTCAGCAACAATATCATCAACTTTTTGTTCAGATGCTTCAATATCCGTATCGCTCATCCAATTATTTTTGCGAATAGTTGCCAATACTTTTTCAATTGGATCTTGTGCTTGGTATTCTTTCACTTCGTCTTTTGTTCGGTAACTTTGTGCATCACTCATGGAGTGACCTTTGTAACGATACGTTTTCATTTCCAACAATGTTGGTCCATCACCTTTACGTGCTCTGTTAACCGCTTCTTCGATTGCTTCGTGAACCGCTTCGCAAGTCATACCATCTACCGGATAAGAAGGCATATCGTACGACAAACCTAATTTCCATAAATCGTGTACGTTGGAAGTGCGTTCAACAGAAGTACCCATTGCATAATTGTTGTTTTCAATAATAAAGATTACGGGCAATTTCCACAGCATCGCCATATTGAAAGCTTCGTGTAATGCACCTTGACGAACTGCTCCATCACCCATGTAACACAAGGTCACATTATCGTTGCCATTGTATTTATCCGCGAAAGCCAGACCGGCTCCTAAAGGAATTTGTCCGCCCACAATACCATGTCCACCAAAGAAATTAAATTCTTTCGAAAAGATATGCATCGAACCACCTTTGCCTTTTGAGCAACCGGTAACTTTTGCCATCATTTCTGCCATTATGTATTTGGGATGTAAACCTCTTCCGATTGGATGCGCGTGATCGCGGTATGCGGTAATAACTCTGTCTTCTCTGCGTAAAACCGACTCAGAGCCGGCTACCAATGCTTCTTGTCCGATATATAAGTGACAAAAACCACGAATTTTTTGTTGAATATATAAATGCCCTGTTTTCTCTTCGAATTTTCGCATCAACAACATTGATTCATACCATTT
>JAHEYB010000039.1:3566-31494 GCA_023251805.1 Bacteroidota bacterium
GCTTTGAACATAAATGGCAACAAATCTGCTATACTATCCATCACCAATATTTTGCCTGTTTCGCCTGCTAAAATCGTTCGAATCTTATTTTTATGTCGCATTTCGTATTCCGACATAGCCTGCCTACAAGCACCACAAGGAGAAAGTGGCTCATTTACATGAAATTTTTTAGAATTGCAGGTGATTGCAATGGTTCTGATGGCTACATTCGGATATTGCGCCCCAGCAGCATAAATTGCTACTCTTTCGGCACACAATCCACTTGGATAAGCCACATTTTCCTGATTATTTCCAGTAACAATTACACCATTTTCTAATAACAAAGCCGCTCCCACATAAAAATTGGAATAAGGCGCATAGGCTGATTTACTTGCTTCTTTGGCCTTTTTTAATAATTCCTGCTCATCTTTATTTAGCTCTTCCTCAGAATTATATTCAGTAAAGTCAATTCTTAATTCCTTTTTTATCATTTTACAGCTATTTAGCCCAAAGATAGTGGTTTCGGCTAACTTGACAATCAAAAACAATTGTCCTATTTTTGATTTGGATAAAAAATCACTTACATCATTAAACCTTCTTGCAAATAAATTGTCAAGCTAACACAAGTTTTAAAAATTGTTATCGTCTAAAAAACAAAAAAATTACATGAAATTAAGAAACCTACTCTCGTTAGTTACACTCCTTTTCCTTTCTTTCAAATCAATATTCGCCCAAACCGAAGGTGATGTGTTTTTTGGAACAGCAGCAGTTCATGATGTGTACATGACATTTACTCAACCTAATTATTGGGATTCCTTGGTTGCGTACAAACCTTTGGATCAATATTTAAAAGGGGATGTTACTATTGACGGAGTGCTTTATCCCAATGTGGGCGTTAAGTTCAAAGGAAATTCTTCCTACTCAAATCCAAGTACAAAAAAACCATTTAAAATAGATTTGAATGAATTTGGGGGGACTACTGCTTTGGATGGATTGAAAAAATTCAACCTCAACAATGGATTTAAAGACCCTTCTTTTATGAGAGAAAAAGTGGCACTTGATTTTTACAATGAGCATGGTTTAGCTGCTCCACGCTGTTCCTACACGCGAGTTTACATTAATGGAACCTATTGGGGATTATACATGTTTGTAGAAGAAGCAAATAAAACATTTTTGGATGATGACGACCGCTTTGGAAACAAACAAGGAAATTTATTTAAAGGCGACCCGATGGGAGATTTGAAATGGATAAACAGTACTCCATCATCTTATTATACCAAATATGAATTACATACAAATACCACCACTAATGATTGGACCGACTTAGTAGAGTTAATTAATAAAATTAACAATAGCGGAACAAATTTTTATGACTCTCTTGAAACCGTTTTAAACACTAGCAGTTTTATTCAACATTGGGCAGCTATGAATTTATTTGTGAATCTGGATGCATACATTGGGAGTGGACATAATTATTTTATTTACCACGATACACTTTCTGACAAATTTGAGTGGATTAGCTGGGATGCAAACGAATCCTTCGGAAATTTTAATATGGGGCTCACCAATACTCAGCTAAAAAATTTAAGCATGTTCCATGTTTCCACGCCAACAAGCAGTCGCCCCCTTGTTACAAATATGCTTGCGGTTCCGGCTTATAAACAAACCTTGATAGATGTTTTTTGTCAATGGCTACAATCTGATTTTAGCAATGCCACTTTAGATCCAAAAATTGATTCACTAGCAAATGCTATTCGGACTGATGTGTATGCCGACCCGATAAAATTTTATTCCAATGCCGATTTTGATAATAATTTGACCAACGATGTAGGAATCACAATGGGAATAAAATCATTTATTTCCGCCAGACGAACATGGCTTATTTCCGAATTGTTTTCAAATGGTTGTTATGTTGGCGTAAATGAAACAACTGCTGATGCAAATGCAATTATCGTATATCCAAATCCTGCAAACGATTTTATTAGTGTTGATTTAAAATCCAATGATAATACTATTTGCATTTACAATACTTTGGGACAAGAAGTATACAAACAAGAATCAGTCGGCTCATCTGTAAACATTGACATTTCAGCTTTTTCAGAAGGCGTTTACTTAATAAAAGCAAACGACAATAGCTATTTGAAGTTTCAGAAAATAAAATAGCAATCAAATTGAATTCATTTCTAATTTAATTTACATTTGTAGGAATGAATAAAAAAACGGATCAGCTTTTTGTACATCTATTAGGGTGTGTCATCTTTTTGGCGCTCCCTATTATTTTTTCACCCGACCTTTCCCTCGACTTTGATTTTATTCATGCAAAAGGTTTTCAACGCGATTTTTTGTTTTCCATTTTCCTGATTCCCTTTTTCTATTTTAGCTATATCGTGCTTATTCCGAAATTGTATTTTCAAAAAAAATATTTTATTTTTTCTTTTATCAATTTCATTTGCTTTTTGCTGATTTTCTGTTTACCCATTGTGCTCATTACCTCAACTAATTTCAACACCAATTCTTTTGATACCTTTTTTATTCGTGAGTTAAAAATTCGTCTTTTTCAATTTTTGATTGTATTTGTTTTTTCACTGATGTTAAAAATAAACATCCGACTCAAAGAATCGGAAAAAGAGAAGCTGGATGCTGAATTGGCTTATTTAAAAGCCCAAATCAATCCTCATTTTTTGTTTAACACTTTAAATAGTATCTATTCCCTAGCAATTGTACAATCCGATAATGTGGCATCGTCCATCGTAAAATTATCGAACATGATGCGCTACGTATTAAGTGAAAGCTCCAATGATTTTGTGCGATTGGAAAAAGAAATAGAATACATTCAAAATTTTATTGAGTTGCAACAGATTCGGTTTGGCGATTTCATCCAGTTTGAATGCACTATCACAGGCGACCATAAAGGCAAAGTTATTGCTCCGCTCATTTTGATTCCTTTTATTGAAAATGCTTACAAGCATGGTGTAAACGCAGAAGAAAATTCTATCATCAAAATAAAAATTGATACAACCGAAAAACAATTATTTTTGTTTGTTAAAAACAATAAAGTTTTTGTTCAACGAAGCAAAGAATCGGAGAGCGGAGTGGGTGTTGAAAATACAAAAAACAGATTGCAAATTATTTATCCCGGGAAGCACCATTTACAAATTGATAATACCGAAAAAGAATATTCAGTTTCACTAACCCTCGACTTGAAATGATAAAAGCAATTGCGATTGATGATGAATTACCGGCACTAAAAATTATTGAAAATTTTTGTGAAAAATCCGGCTTAATCGAATTACAAAAAACATTTTCGATGCCTACAGAAGCATTAAAACACTTGCAAAAGTTTCCTACCGACCTTTTGTTTTTGGATATCAACATGCCTTCTATTTCCGGAATTGAACTTTATAAATCCATTGAGCAAAATACAATGGTAATTTTCACAACAGCGTATAGCGAATTTGCCGTAGAAGGATTCAACTTAAATGCTGTAGATTATTTGCTGAAACCTTATACCTACGAACGCTTTTTACAAGCAGTAAGCAAAGCCAAAGAGTTTCATAACACATCCGGGGCAATCGAAAAGAGCTTAGAACAATATTTATTTGTTAGAGCCGATTATAGTCTCATTAAAATTGCAATCAATGACATTGTTTTAGTGGAAGGCTTGGACGATTATTTAAAAATTCACCTCCAAAACAATCCCAAACCTATTGTAACACGAATGACAATGAAAGGAATTCTTGAAAAATTATCTTCTAAAGAATTTATCCGTGTGCATCGCTCTTTCATAGTTCCCTTTGGCAAAATAGAAAATGTCAGAAAAAAAATTATTTCCATTGCAGGAAAAGAAATTCCAATTGGAAGCAGTTATGAAGCCGATTTTAATGCCATTTTTAAAAAGTAGCAAATTTTGATTAAACCATCAATCCGTTTTTTCGTCCAAAATCGGATTAATTGTTCGCTAAATTTCTTGCAATAAAATTTGTAAATGCTTGTATTCCTTACGTTTTTATGTTAAATTTACATTAAATTAAGTGTCAATTATGTATAAACGTTACTTCCGTTTTATTCTGTTTTTTATGCTTTTTGGCACATTTTCCTCTACCGCTCAAATTGTAATCAACGAAGTATCTAGTGCAAGTGTATCAACTTATTTAGATGAAGATGGCGATCAAGAAGATTGGATTGAATTTTACAATCCTACTGCTTCAGCTATTAATATGGGAGGTTACACCATTTCTTCTATCGAAAACGGAAAAACAAAATCTTGGACTTTCCCTAATATCAATATAAAAGCAAACGAATATCTAACTGTTTTTTGTTCAGGAAAAAACCGCAATGCTTATTTCGATCATTGGGAAGTGCCCGTTTACCCTCAGCTTCCCTGGAAATATTTTTTAGGAGTAAGTAACCCACCAACCAATTGGCCCGATATCACCTTTAATGATGCATCCTGGTTAACAGGAATGGGAGGAATCGGATATGGCGATGGCGATGATAGCACCATTACTCCTCCTATCACTTCCGTTTTTATGCGTACCAGTTTTAATATTGCAGATACAAGTAAAATTCCAACTGCATTGCTTTTTCTGGATTACGATGATGGTTTTGTTGCCTATTTAAATGGGGTAGAAATAGCACGTGCAAACGTGGGAATTTATGGCGACCGCCCCAACTTCAATACATGGGCTTATGACGAGCACGAAGCAACAGCTTATTCGACCGGAAATTTTTCCGGTGCTTATTTCGTTTCTCCTGCAGTAGTAGATGCTGCTATTAAGCCGGGAGTGAATGTATTTAGCGTTCAGGTTCATAATTTTTCCAGCGGGACGGATGACCTTTCAATGATTCCTTATTTTTTAATTGGCGTAAATGATACCGCAGTGACTTATTTCCCTTTTGCTGCTACGGTAAATTTGCACACCAGTTTTAATTTAAATAGTACCGGACAAGAATTAATTTTAAAAAATGCTTCAGGAACTATTTTAGACCAAAAAATTATTGGCGATATGCAATTGAACAATACCTATGGAAGAAGACCAAACGGAAGTAGCAATTGGTATTTTTTTGATGCTCCCACTCCCGACACCAGCAATAACACTTCTGCTTATTATACCAACTACTTAACAAAACCGGCCTTTTCTTTAGGTGCCGGATTTTATCCTTCCACGGTTTCTTTGGGCATGTCGTCCTCCACGGGATTAACAAGATATACAGTTGATGGAAGCGACCCCGACCAAACGTGCGCTTTGTATAGCTCGCCTATTACTATTGATTCTACTACTGTTGTGAGAGCACGCACGTATTCTACAAATCCGTTGGAACTTCCAAGCGAAATTATCACCAACACTTATTTCATTAATGAAAATATTGAACTCCCCGTTGTTTCCTTAACCAGTGACCCCTATAATTTATTCGATTACTATTATGGAATTTATGTTATGGGACCAAATGCCGATACAGCAAACGTTCCATTTCAAGGTGCAAATTTTTGGCAAGGCTGGGAACGACCTGCAAATATTGAATATTTCGACCCAAACGGGAATCTTGGATTTGAAACTCCATCTTCTATAGCTATACAAGGAAACTATTCCAAGGCTTGGCCACAAAGAGGATTTGCAGTTAAAACAAAAGAAAATTACAAAGGCGAAACAATTGATTATCCTCTGTTTCCCGACAAACCATTTGTTACTCAATACAAATCTTTTAACATTAGAAATGCCGGTTCCGATTGGAATAAAGCTCACATGCGCGACCGCTTCAATCAAAAAAATGCACAAAAAAGCACCAAACTCGATATCATGGACGGGCGGCCTTGCGTGTTATTCATCAATGGCGATTATTGGGGCGTTTATGAATTGCGCGAAAAACAAGACAAAGATTTTATTGAAAATAATAGTGGTGTTCCAGCTGATAAAATTGATTTTTTACAATTTGATGGAAGTATTATTGAAGGAAGTAATACCGCCTTTTTAAATATGTCGTCCTGGATAGGAACAAACGACATGTCGATTCCTGCAAATTATACTACCGCTCAAAGTATGCTCGACATCGAAAATTTTTGTGACTATTTTATTACTGAAACCTATATCATCAATATCGATTGGCTTGGAAGTTATACAAACAACATTAAATTTTGGCGACCAAACAGTCCGGCTGGAAAATGGCGTTATGTGCTATGGGATACCGATTTGTCACTTGGATTCGCAAGCGCTTGGGGCGGTGCTGTAAACACCGATTTTTTAGATGTTGCAATAAATCCTCTGACATTAAATCCACATTCAACAATGCTAAAAGGATTATTAGCGAATACCGAATTCAAAAATTATTTTGTTGACCGTTATGCCGATTTAATGAACACCATTTTTCTACCATCTGAAATGCAAAAAAATGTAACTACTTTGCACGATGAAATGTTACCCGAAATGCCACGACACTTTACTCGTTGGGGCGGAAGTTTTTGGGGCGGATTAATTGGGTCATCAGATAATGTTACAGAGTGGGAATATGAAATTGATAGTATGATGCTGTTTGCAACCGATAGAATTGGGTTTGCACGCAATCAAATACAAAGTCAATTTGCTCTTACAAAGCAAGTAGATGTTTCTCTAGATGTTGTTCCTGCCGGAGCCGGGAAAATAAAAATTAGCACTATTACTCCCGAGTCACTTCCTTGGACAGGTGTATATTTTGATGGAGTCCCGGTTACCATCACAGCAATTGCAAATCCTGGTTATGAATTCAAGTATTGGGAAGCAAATAGTAATTTAAGCACAAACGACTCCCTTTCCAGCATCTCGTTAAACATTGATACCAATGATGTTTTTAAGGCTCATTTCCAAATGCTAGAATTAGGGTTGGATGTTTACCCTAATCCTTTTAGCAATACTATCACCATCAATTTTCAATTGCCTAAAAATATGCAAGTAAGTGTAAAATTGTATTCCATCATTGGCCAAGAAGTAGCAACCATCATTTCACCAGACACTTTTCACCCTGAAGGAACTTATTCGTTTGACTTTGATACCAATGGATTGGCTTTGGCACAAGGAATGTATTTTATTGAGCTGAAGACATCCGAATTCACAAAAATAGTCAAGCTGGTACGAGCTAAATCTAATTAACTCATTTTGTTCATTATAAAATGTTTGCACTACAGGATTAATACAGAAATTATTTTTAACATTGTAATAACATTATTTTAACACCACACATATGAAAAAAACAACATCCGTTTTTGCAATAGCGTTGATTACACTTTTAGCAATTTCTTCTTGTTCAAAACCTGCGGGAGAAGGCGGCAGAGCAACCATAAAAGGGAAAATATGGGTAGAGAACTACAACACATTAAATAGCATTACCGACACCTACTTTTTAAAAGGAGAATTTGCTGGTGCTGATGAAGATGTGTACATCATTTATGGAAATGATGTTAGCTACGGCAACAAAGTTAAATCCGGTCCCGATGGAATATTTGAATTTAAGTACCTGAGAAAAGGTGATTATAAAATTTATGTGAAATCGAAAGACACAACTCGTGCTTCCTATTTCTACGGCTCAGGAATTAAAACTGTGGATGTTTCTGTTACTATTAGTGATAAAAAAGAAGTGGTAGAAACCGAAAATCTTGTTATTTATAAATAATTAAATTTTTTAACAATGAAACTATTCAAAATTTTAGCCGTAATTACTATAATCCTTTTCACATTTTCATCTTGCAAAAAATCAGAAGGAGAAGGTGGCAAAGCAACAATCACAGGAAAAGTATGGGTAACACGATACAACGCTATTGGAGTTCCTATGAATTCCTATGCTGGTGCATATGAGGATGTTTACATCATTTATGGAGACGATGCTACTTATGGCGATAAAATACAAGCTAACTTCGATGGTATTTATGAATTCAAATATTTACGACCCGGCAAGTATACAATTTACTGTTATTCCACCGGCACTGCTTTAACTACTCTGAATAAACTAGAAGTTTCAAAGGACGTAGAGATTAGCAGCAAAAAACAAACTGTTGAATGTGAAACAATTGCAATTACAAGATAATTCAATAAAGCAATTATAAATGAGAATTCCACTTTTTTTACTCGCATTCTTTTTTTCGCTGATACAACTTTCCGCTTTTTCCCAAAGCAAAAAAGAAGTGAAGAAATACAAAATAAAATCCAGTACAGTTATTGTGACTGAAACAGTGGATGGGAAAGAGAAATCTCGCAACGATTCCTACCAAAAATTCGACAACTCAGGGAACGTTACTGAGGAAGTAGAATACAATAAAGACGGTAGCTTCAAAAAAAAGGAGTCACATAAGTATAATAAAAACAATGATGTTACTGAAGAAGTTATTTATGATGAAAAGGGAAATGTAAAAAAGAAAACCACAACTGATTATAATATCAACAAAGATAAAACGAATGAAACTGTTTATGATGGAAGCGGTAAACTAATTGAAAAAACACAACATGGATACAATGCAAAAGGAGATAAATCGTTCGAAATAACAATGGATGAGAAAGGTAAAATAATCAAGAAATCCATTTATGCATATGACAAAAATGGTTTAAAAACAGAGAAGAAAACAACAGACGCTAACGGAGAAGTGATTTCTACCAAAAAATACACTTACGAATATTAATTTTGGAAAACTTAAAAAACATATTAAATGAATTTTCTCCCATTACTCTTCAGGAAATGGATAGCGTAAAGTTGATGGACAGAACGGATACAAAATTTGTTTTCAGGTTCGACCAATTGGCTGAACTTTTAAATCAAATTAAAAACGATTACCGAGTTTTGGATATCAATGGCAATAAAATTAGCAGATACGAATCACTTTATTTTGATACAAAAGATTTTGGTTTATACCATGCGCATCACAGAGGAAAGCCAAGTAGATTTAAAGTTCGATTCAGAAAGTATGTGGAGTCAGAATTAAATTTTTTTGAAGTGAAATTTAAAACGAACAAAGGTCGTACAATAAAGGATAGAGTTAGACAAAAAGAAATTAATGGCTCTATAAAAGAAAAAGCCGAAGAATTATTAAATGATAAAACATCCCTAAAATCAGACAATCTGGAAGCAAAAATTTGGGTGAATTATTCGCGAATTACCTTTGTGAATAAAAATTCTCCTGAACGTGTGACCATCGACCTAAATTTGACTTTTAAAAACGAACAACAAAATAAAACAATTGACAATATTGTGATTGCGGAGGTAAAACAGGACAAAGAAGTAAAATCGGCATTCATAAAATTGATGAAAAAGTATCACATTCGCCAAGGGGCAATAAGCAAATATTGTTTCGGAATAGTAAACCTATTCGGAACAATAAAGCATAATAACTTTAAACCAAAATTAATTTTAATTAAAAAAGCTTTGTATGGTACTACTGCAAGAGTTAGCTGAAGAAACTGTAAACACGGGATTTTCATTGTTTGAAAAATTGGGACCGAAATTTTTTATACGTTTAGGTATTAATTTTGTTTCTGTATTTATTTTAATCCGTTTCATTTATTTCCCCGTTTATAAAAATCGTGAGAATTTTTTCACACTCTTTATTTTTAACCTCATCATTTTTCTCATCACCTTCATTTTAAACAAATCGGATATGAGCATGGGAGCCGCATTTGGTTTGTTTGCCGTTTTCTCAATGTTGCGTTATCGTACCGAAGGAATTTCTACAAAGGATATGACTTACCTCTTTTTAGTCATTGCTATGGGATTAATCACTGCACTTAGTAAAGGAAATCCACTTGAAATTTCTTTTATTAATATTATTATTATTGTTTTTACGTTCGCCTTGGAAACCACCGTGTTTATGAAAAAGGAGGTTTCTCAAAATATCCAATACGAAAACATCGAGATGATTAAACCGGAGCTACGTGCAGAATTAATAGCTGATTTAGAAAACAGGATGGGAATTAAAATCAATCGTATCACAATTGGCAAAATTGATTTCTTAAAGGACACTGCCATTATCAAAGTGTACTACAATATTATAAAATAAAATTTATTTTTTTCAAATTACACACATGAGAAAATTTTTAATCTTATTTATTTTTGCTGCAGGACTTACTTCCGGAGCTAAATCACAAACAGTTAATGATGCCGGATTGTGGTGCACATTTAATGTGGAAAAAGATTTTAATCAAAAATTCGGGATGTTTGTGACTGAAGAATACCGTGTACGCGAAAATTTTTCTAGAAATAATCTTTTTTATACCGACTTAGGAGTAACTTTCAAAGCGAATGACTTTTTAAAAATTTCATTGGCTTATCGTTGCATCGAAAAATTTATGCTTGACAATACTATCAGTTACCGCCATAGAGGAATGTTGGATATTTCTTTGAAAAAGAAGTTTGGTCCGCTAGCTGTTTCTTACCGTCAACGCATACAAGCAGAAGTAAGAAATGTATATTCTAGTGACATTGGAAATATTCCTGAATGGTACTCCAGGAATAAATTTCAAATAAAATACGATTTTGATAAACCCGTAACGCCCTATATTGCTGCTGAATTCCGCTATCAAATTAATAATCCAAGAATGCTTGAATCAGATAAAACATGGCACCGCGATCGTTATTTTGTAGGATTGGATTACAAAAAAAGTGACATGCATAACTTTGGCCTTTACTATATGGTTCAAAGGGAATATAACGTTTCGGCTCCGCAAAATTTATACATTGTAGGATTGGAGTATACGCTTACTTTGAAATAATTATTTTTGAATAAGAGCAACAGCATAAGCACAAACACCTTCTTCCCTGCCCACAAATCCCATCTTTTCGTTGGTAGTTGCTTTAATGCCAATATCAGTCACCTCCACATTTAAAATAGAAGCCAATGTTTTTTTCATAGTATCGATGTGAGGATTTATTTTCGGTTGCTCTAGCACCAAGGTACAATCAATATTTCCAATACTGTAACCTTCCTTTTTCAATAATTGACTTACCCTGTCTAATAAAATTTTACTATCAATGCCTTTAAATTCAGCAACTGTATCGGGAAAATGAAAACCAATATCACGCATTCCTGCTGCACCTAAAAGTGCATCACAAATGGCATGTATCAACACATCAGCATCCGAATGACCGACAGCTCCTTTTGAATGCGATAATTGAATACCACCCAGCCAAAGTTCTTTTCCTTCTTTTAGCTGATGTACATCAAATCCGAAACCTACTCGTACTTTCATATCTTAATTGTCTCCTAAAAAAATACCCACATTCAAAATGTTGAATATGGGCTTCTCTTTAATTTCATATTATTCTCTTTTTTTTCCTTCTCTGTCACCCGCGTAGTCGAATGGATGGAGAAGGTGCCCGAAGGGCGGATGAGGCTATTCTGTTTTCGCTGGCTCTTCTTTGTTTTGATCTTTGAAAGCATCAAAGTCGAACGTAAGCGTGAAACGCAATGTGTTTTCTAATGGGTTACGTTGCTGTGTTGGAATCAAATAAGCGAAGTCCAAACCAAAAACATTGTATTTTACTCCCGCTCCAATGGTAAAAAACTGGCGATTACCTTTTGTTGGGTGCTCATAAAAATAACCAGCACGAACAGCAAATAAATGGTTATACCAATATTCTAAACCTAAGGAATAATTAATTTCTCTCAACTCTTCTTTAGCGCCACCGGGTGCATCGCTAAATGAACCAAACATTCCTTCAGCTACCCCACGATTCGGATCTTTTCCTTTTTCAATAATCGGATTTCCATCTGCATCGGTGTCAATTTCTCCTGTAGTAACACCATTTGCATCCACTTTATATTTGTACGTTGGAGGTGTTGGAACTAACAATTTATTGATATCCGCTAAAACGGAGATGGAATTATAATCATCTAAATTCACATTTAAAGAACCACCTAAACGTAAATTAATTGGAATAAAATCTGTGCTGTTTGCTTCTCCTCTATCAGAATACGACATTTTAGCGCCAATATTGGAAATGTTCATTCCTATTGCAACAATCGCTTTTTTATCTCCTAATTTTACTTTTTCTTTTTTATACAATGCCGAAAGATCCACAGCAAAAGAACGACCTGCATGTGTTTGTGATTGTTGCACCAATGCATTTCCGGTTAAATTTGAATTGACATATCGTACAGCACCGCCTACTGAAAAATTATCTGCCAACTTCACTCCGTAAGCTACATCAAAAGCAAATTCGTTCGGACGAAATTGACCGGTAACCTGACCATTTGCATCTGTAAAAGTAATATCACCTAAAGAAAAATAACGAAGCGAAGCTGCCAATGTTCCTTTTTTCTTCATTTTGTAAAAACCAGTGATATACGCTAAATTGATATCCGGAACCAATGCTCTTAACCAAGGCGTATAAGAAACACCAAAGCCCATTTTTTTAGTAGTAAACCCTAGTTTTGATGCATTCCAGTGAATGGCATTCACATCATTTAAAGACGCAACACCTGCATCGCCCATTCCACCTGCTCTTGAATCGGGTGTAATTAATAAAAACGGAACTGCAGTTGTGATGGTATTTAACTGCAATTCTTCCGCTCTTTGGCTGGAAGTGGATTGTGAATAAGCAGTATTCCCAATTATAATAGCGGTAGCAAATAAAAATATTTTTTTGCCGTATGCTCTAATATCTATCATTCAATTTTTATTTAGGATTGCTAATGTACAAATTAATTTAAAATAACAAGCTTTTCGAATTTTTCGGCAGCTGCCCCCTCACTGGTTTTTACTTTTACCCTATAAATATAAACACCTTTTCCGATTCTATCACCAAAATCATCACGGCCATCCCAATCGATCGGGTCGGAACGGAAGCCTTCTGTTTGAACAAACTGGTCGATGCTTTTCACGAGTTTTCCTGAAATGGTAAAAATCTGAATTTGAACGTCTAAGGTCTGACAACACTGATTTTGCTCAAAATAAAATTGTGTTTTTGTGGTAAAAGGATTAGGATAATTCAAAACATGACTCAAGGCCAATTCCGCTGAACGTGCCACAATAAACTCGGTATACGAAACGCTTGAATTGTTGTAAACATCCCACACTTTTAAACTCAGGGTATGCTTTCCTTCACTTAATTCGGAATAAGGATAACGAATAGTTCCTGTTTTATAACTGTTTAAATCGGCCTGATAATAATCATTTAATACCACTGAACTTTCAGTACTTCCATCCAACACTGCTGTGATATCGTGACCTATTCCATTCCCTACTGTATTTACACCATTTTCATCTTTTAAGATTGCAAACAAATCGGGAGTTTCATCAGTTAATCCTCCAAAAACAAATTTTGCATCATTCATATATAAATCCACAGTTGGACCGGTATTATCCAAAGCAGCCGAATCATTGGAGCCGCCTATAATCACTTTTTCATAATAGCCGTTGGCGTCTTCTGTTCCGTTTTCGGCATAATAACTTACTCTACCAATTCCATAAGCATAGGCAATGTCTTTGGGAACCACAAACGAAAATTTAAATGCGCCATTTACAACACTTGCTTTTCCTTTGTACAAAATGTTTTTTTGAATGCCAAATGTAAACGGTGGACTAACACCAGGACCATCATTAGAAAGTGTGGTAATATTTTGTGATTTGTCGTACACCGTTGGATAAATTACTCCATTGTAGGTATTCAAAATACTTCCACCACTATTTCGCACAAAGCCACTTATTGTTACCAAAGAAAGCGCCTTCAATGTATCGGAACTGGATGCAGAAACAGGAATGGTATTTACTGTATCTGTTGACACATCAAACTTTGGATATGCCAAGGTTAATGCAGGATCGCCCAGCAACGTAAAGTTTCTACTGTTTACAGAATTTCCCGCGGGCTGGTTTTTTATGTACGCAAACAAATCGCCTAAGCGCTGCATTTTCCCTCCAGCAGGAACGAAAGCCTGCTCATAAAAATCGCGGTTCAAAGCAAAATTTCCTGAAGCAAATACCAAACGAACTGTTGTAAACAAGGCAATTCCTCCACCTTGTCCGTTTATAATTACATATTCCCCGGCTGATGTTCTTTCGGGGTCGTCAAATCTGCTAAACTCACAAGTAGCCGTAAAAAACAAAGGAAGATTATTGAAATTTTTCCAGTTGTTAATTTGAGAAACTTCTATTACGCGCTCATGGGCTAAACCAACTTCCCCACCGTGACCAGTATAGTTCATTATCAAACAACCTTTTTCTATTCTTTTATCAATTGCATCTGCAACTGCTGGATAACGATTTCCACCAGGAGTCGCTTCTTGCGGATAAGCGTCTAAATATATTTTGTCTACATTGTAATCATCTGCTGCAGTATCTACCATAGTCGCTAATTTATCAGCATCCGATTCGTGCAAACCTCCGTCTTCATCATCACCAATAAAACAAACCATATTTCTCCAATCACCAAAAGGGGAATTGGCAGATAAATTAGAACAACCATTATTAACTGTGGATGGTGAAAATCCAACTTTATTATAATTGAGTATTTTATTTAATATATTGGTTGATTCACCGATGTTTTTTACAGGAAATCTTCCAATACCAATGTCTATGGCATCACTCGCGCCAGCCCAAGTACCTTCAGCATCATCCAACAACCCATAAAAATCATCGGATACATACGACTGAGTTAAAACAGTAGAGTTAAACGATTGGTATGTTGGAATAAAATTGGTATTGCTCGAAAATCTTTTTTTGTTGTCATAAGAACCATCACCATACATCAATAAGTATTGCGGTAATTCCGGAGCGGTGACTGCCTTATCATAAAACATTTTTACAAAATCTCTTAGCGCAGAAATGTCCTGAGCTCCGGAAGAAAATTCATTGTAAATTTGTTGTGGCGTTACTACAATGGTGGAAAGTGTATCGTGACTTTCATGAAAACTTGCTAATTGCAAAGCATCAGAATAAAAATCGGGATGCGAAATAATAATAAAATCTTTATCAGAAAGTGCATGTAAATTTTGATTGGCTATTTTACCGGAAATGGTTGGAGCAAAATAACTCAAACCGGTATGCGAAATAAATTGCCTTAAGGTATCTGCAGGAAGTACAAATTGATAGTCAAATCCAAGCAAATTTGTTGTTTGCAAAAATGCATTTGTTGGTGTAGTTATATCCCAAATTTGAATAGGTGTGGTACTGGTAACATTGTATTGAGCAATATTTCCGGCACCAAAAGATTGAGCATCTCTAAAAATTAACTGGTCACCCGAACCCGACATTGTTAATTGTCGTCTTGCATTTACAGTAATATAATCCAACCAAGCTTGTGCGCCTGAAGTTAATTTTGAAACTGTAACAACCAGCGAAGGATTTGTTGGAATGAAAGAATAGCAACCGGTTCCAATAACTGCATAATCGCTGTATGCATCACCGGGAGTTGCGCCTATTGAAATAACAGTACTTCCTGTTTGACTAATTATCGAATAACTTGCTGCAGAAGTTAAAGAACGGGAAGCAATACTAGCAGCCACACTTGTATTGGCAGTCATATCAATATTCGGAAAAGTAAAGGCGAAATTATAACTCGCAATATTATCAAACAGCTCACCATACCATTGTCGCCCCGATTTAATAAAATTTATATTGTCACTTTCGTGAAAAGCATAATCATCAAAAGTGTTTACTATATTGGTAACAGGCAAAGCAGAGGATGCTTGATTTTGAATTCGCTTGCCGGCACCTAAATCCACATTGATAAAATAATAAGCCGAATCGGAATATAAATTAAGTGTGTGAGAAAATTGTGGACAAGTAGTTGCATCATACGACCAATCTTGCGGACCTTTCGCATAAAATAAAACATAGTCGGCAGCATCAAAAATGCCATCGCCTTCACCCTGAACAAAAATCGCATTCTCCACCAAGTCATCTTTTCGTGAAACGGAATTTAATTCCGAAAGCATTCCTCCTCCATTACCATAAATACGAATGTTTTGAGGATTGAGTGTAGTAACATCTATTCCTAAATTTTGAAAAAAAGAATACGATAATTTGTAAATACCATCTTGCGTTAATCCTATTTTATACCAATCGCCACTTTGCAAAACCGAATTTGCTGCATAGGTATGAACCGCACGTGTGCTCGCCTTAAGCGGGTTTGAATCGGCAATAACAGACAAACTGAAAGATACTAACTTTTCGAATTTTCCAGTACTCGGATTTTTACGAATTGGAACAAAGGAAACCGTACCATATTTTTGCTTTTTGGCAATGGAAACGACCGATTTTAGTACAATATCGGATGAGATAAGCGAAGGATTTTTGATGATGGCAATTTCTGCATCGGAAAGGGACTCAAAAGCTGGATTTACAAGTACCGTTTCGAAGCTCACATCGTTTGATTTCAGCGCTACTTTTTCAAAAAAGCGAGGTAAAAAGGCATCTTCAAACTCGTAGTGAGCACCTGTAAAGTTTAAAAATTTTTGAGTCTCGGTTTCCGATGGCTTAACAGAACCAGGCTGTTGCCATAAAATAGTATAATCGGATGGGGTTTGTTTGGATGCGGACCTCGTTTGGCCAAAAGCCGAAACGTCAACAATAAACAACACAAACAAAGCAAGAGTAGCGCGCATACAAATAAGGGTGATTAGATTTCAAATTTAGCTAAAAATGAGCATTTATTGTTGTATGTATTCATTTTTTTGTATAAATTTGTATATATAAAGTTCTGAAAAGTTCTTTGGGAGAACGCTTTTTTTGCCAATTTATTGTCTGAATCTGCAAAATAATGCCCCCCAAATGTAACATTCTGATAATAATTGTGTATAATTGTGTCCCATTAAAAACAGTTAATTATGTTAAAACGTATTGTTTTAATTTTATTGGTCGTATTTTCTTTCGGATCTAGTGAGAAATTATTCGCTCAAGACCCTGAATTTACTCAGTTTTACGCTAATCCACTTTATCTCAATCCGGCATTTGCTGGGACAGCAAGATGTCCTAGAATTAACTTAAACTACCGTAACCAGTGGCCTAACATCTCTGGAACCTATATCACTTACTCTGCTTCTTATGACCAACACATCGATAAAATTGCCGGTGGTTTGGGATTATTAGTAACAAACGACAAAGCAGGGCAAGGAACATTAACCACTACAAACGTTTCTGCGATGTATTCTTATCAATTGAATATCAATCGCGAATTTTCAATGAAATTTGGTTTCCAAGGTACCTACTTCCAAAAAAGTATCGACTGGAGCAAATTAACATTTGGTGATATGATTGACGAACGTAGAGGGTTCGTATATAACACCAATGAAGTACCGGGTGTTTCTAAAAAATCAAATGTGGATTTATCTGCCGGATTATTGGGATACAGCAAACGCTACTTCTTCGGAGCAGCATTCCACCATTTAACACAACCTGATGAAGGGTTAATTGGTCCAAGTAAATTACCTTTAAAAATTACAGGACATGCCGGAGCGGTATTACCTGTTGGTGATAAAGGAAACGAAACTTACATTTCTCCAAACGTATTGTATCAAAAACAACAAGATTTCCAGCAATTAAACTTGGGAGTTTATGTAGTTAGAGGTTCAGTAGTTGGTGGTTTATGGTATCGTAACCAAGATTCATTTATTGCCCTTATTGGTTTTCAGCAACATTTCTTTAAAGTTGGATACAGCTATGACGTAACCGTGTCGAAGCTTACAAATGCAACTGCAGGTTCTCACGAAATTTCTTTTTCTTTACAATTCGAATGTAAACCAAAGAAGAAAAAATTCAGAACAGTTAGCTGTCCTTCATTCTAAAAACAATCATTATACAATATTTATAGCTAAAACATAGTTTTATTACGAATACGCATATTATTAAAAACTAAAACAAACCCACCTTCGCTAAAGCTACGGTGGATAAAAACAAACAAAATGAAAAACGTATCAAGCAAATTTATCGCACTAGTAGCTCTCGCTGCCCTTGCATCTTGTAGCAAAGAGAGATCTCCTGTTACAGCTTGGGAATACAATGAGCCTAGAAACGGAGGATTTGAAGTTGGACCTTATGAAGAACAAGAAACCGGACCAGGACTAATTTTGGTTGAAGGTGGTACGTTCACCATGGGTAGAGCCGAACAAGATGTTACTTACGACTGGAACGCTATTCCTCATAGAGTTACTGTTTCTTCATTTTATATGGATCAAACAGAGGTGCGTAACCTCGATTTCCTTGAATATCTGCATTGGACAGGTCGCGTATTTGCTGCCAATTTCCCCGATGTACTTAAAAAAGCAACACCGGATAGTTTGGTATGGCGCGATCGTTTAGCGTATAACGAACCTTACGTAGAATATTATTTACGTCACCCATCATACAGAGATTATCCTGTTGTTGGTGTAAACTGGTTACAAGCATCTGACTTTTGTGCTTGGAGAACTGACCGTGTAAACGAATTTATTTTGGTTCGTGAAGGTATCTTGGACTATGCTCCATCTCCTACCGAAAACGATTATTTTAATACTGACCAATACCTTGCAGGTAAATGGACGGGCCCAATCAAAAACCCAATCCCTAGTATGGACCCTAACGGAGGTGAGCGTTTGGTTAGAATGGAAGATGGTATCTTTTTACCACGCTACCGACTACCGACAGAAGCTGAGTGGGAATATGCTGCTTATGGTTTAATTGGAAACACAATTGGTGAGCGTATCACCGACAGAAGGTTGTATCCTTGGAATGGTCACGGTACTCGTAACCCTGATTCTAAATACTTAGGACAAATGCTAGCGAACTACCAACGTTCTAACGGAGATATGATGGGTAACGCGGGTCGTTTGAACGATGCCGGTGATATCACAACTCCCGTTTTCTCTTATTGGCCAAACGATTATGGTTTGTATAATATGGCAGGTAACGTTTCTGAGTGGGTAATGGATGTGTATCGTATTTTATCTCCTGAAGATAAAGCTGACTTCCGCCCTTTCCGTGGTAACGTTTTCAAAACACAAGAAAGAGATGTTGATGGAATTTTAATTAACGATACTATTAAGTATGATGCTGATAGTAATATTATTTCAATTCCGGGAATGGTTCGTTGGAGAGATGTAAGTACTGCTTTCCCTGATGATAACTTGGATGAAAGAAGAAACTATACTTACGCAGATAACATCAACTATTTAGATGGTGACGTGAAATCACAAGCAGCTACTTTAGTTGGTGGAAGCTGGAGCGAACCATACGACCCAAGTTCAGGAAAACCTGAATCAAGTGGAATGTATGAGTATGCTAACACTTCTATGATTAACGATAAAGCGCGTGTTTATAAAGGTGGTTCTTGGAAAGACCGTGCATATTGGATGGTACCGGGAACAAGAAGATTTTTAGATCAACGTCAAGCAACAGCTTGGATTGGATTCCGTTGCGCAATGACGCGTGTAGGTAGTCCGGTTGGATTAGGAAAATAATTCTAAAACGATTTATATAAAAAAGCCCTTCGAGAATTCGGAGGGCTTTTTGTTTTCTTATTGATTTGGTTAAAACTAAAAAATATTTTTTACACCACCTCCGCAACAGTAAACGTACTTCCGCCTATAAATATCAAATCATTTTTCTTCGCATGTTCCTGAGCTGCAATTAAAGCATCTTGTACACAAGCATACACATGCCCTTTTAAACCAAACTTACTTGCTTGCAACGATAATTCGGAAGCAGGTAATGCACGAGGAATATTTGCTTTGCAGAAATAGTACGTTGCATTTTTCGGAAGCATGTATAACATTTTTGAAATGTCTTTATCACTCACCATTCCTAGTACAAAATGTAAATGCTCATGTGGGGTATGTTGTATTTGATTCAGCACCTCCGCTATTCCCGCTTCGTTATGGCCTGTATCAGCAATTGACAAAGGTGATTGTGACAAGATTTGCCAACGGCCCAGCAATCCCGTTTGTTTGATTACGTTTTGCATTCCTAGCAAAATCATTTCTTTCTTAATCACAAACCCTTTTTGGATGAGTTCCTGTATCGCACACAAAGCAGTCGCGATATTTTTTTGCTGGTAGTTCCCTAATAAATCACATTTTAATTCAGCAAACACCACTTCATTCTTATGCATCACGGTATACTTACGAAGCAAGGCATCTGAAGAAGAGATAGGTAATACACGAAACAGTTCATCCGCAAAAAAAACATTCGCGTTTTTCTCTTTTGCAATTTTCAAGAACACATTTTTTGTTTCAATCTGCGTTTCACCTATCACAACTGACACACCCGACTTAATAATTCCTGCTTTTTCTTTTGCAATTTTTTCAATTGTATTTCCCAAAAGCGCAGTATGATCAAAACTAATGTTAGTAATCACAGAAACTTCCGGAGTGAGCACATTGGTTGAATCCAGCCTTCCTCCCAGCCCTACTTCTACTATGGCGATATCTACTTTTTCTTTTGCAAAATAATCGAAAGCCAACCCAACTGTCATTTCAAAAAAGGAAGGTTGAATTTTTTCGAAATCGTTTTTGTATTTTTCTACAAAGTCAATCACATATTTTTCAGAAATCATTGCACCATTTATTTTGATGCGTTCTCTAAAATCTTTGAGATGAGGTGAAGTATACAACCCAACTTTTAATCCGCTGGCTTGTAAAATGGAAGCTAACATGTGAGAGGTAGAGCCTTTTCCGTTGGTACCGGCAATGTGAATGGATTTAAATTTGTTTTCGGGATTGCCAAGGAGCTTGCAAATGGCAATGGTATTGTTTAAGTCGGCCTTGTATGCAGCACTACCGATGCGTTGAAACATGGGTAGCTGACTAAATAAGTAATCGAGTGTTTGTTGGTAATTCATATGCTTTTTGCTTGGCTACACTTCAGCTCCAAATAATGTGACGGAGCGTCAGTCTGAGCGTAGTCGAAGACTATCAACACTTCGACTACGCTCAGTGTGACGTCACAAAAGTAATTGAATTTTTATTCTAAAGTAAACACGAAGGTATATGTTCCTCTTTGTTCTTTGATGCCATCGGGGCTCGGACTGAATTTTGCTTCTAAAGCAGCACCACGTGCTTTGGCATATAATTTTGAATTGGTAGTAGTTGAACCACGTATTCCCGGAGTTGCTTTCACTACTTTTCCATTTTCATCTACAATAATTTCAACCACTACTTTTCCTTCATCTTCCGAATCAGTCATTCGAGCAGGTTTTTTCAAAAGAGAACGGCCTTTCAAGTCCCATCCTGTTCCACCTGGTCCGCCTGGAGTACCATCGCCAATACCTGTTCCAGGACCATCACCCACTCCGGTGTTATTCCCATTTCCCGTGCCTCCTGTATTTTTTCCGCCATCACCATTTCCTTTTTTATCTTTCATGGCTTTGATTTTGGCCAAGGCTTTTTCCAATTCTGCGCGTTCTTTTAATTCTTCCGGAGTCAATGTTTCGGCAGTACTTTCAGGTTTCGCCTTGGGATTTGCGGGCACACTTGTTTCAGTTTCCGTTGCATCCGTAATCACATTAGGAGCGCTATTGGATGCTGCTACAGCGGCATCCATACTTGTTTCAATATTCGGATCATTTTGTCCTGATCCACCACTCGCAGTATTTCCGGCACCTTCCATACCTAAGCCAATTTCAATTTCAGGAACAGGTTTAATTTCAAAAGGTGGAATTGGAGTAATAAAAACAATAATCAAGAAAAGCAGAAATAGCAAAGCATGGAATCCAATTGTGAATACCATAGCCAAATACTTATTTTTATTTTCTGCTGCTTCCATTCTATTTATCAGTTGATTTTGTTGCCAACACCATTTTCACTCCTAAGCCATATCCAATTTGCATTACGTCCGCTAAATCTTGAATCGACAAGGTATTATCGAGTTTCAAAACAACTGTTGGGTCCATTCCCAATGCTTTGATTCGAGCAATTTCCACTTTTAGCAGGTCTTCTAACTCAGTAAACGCTACCGGTTGCTTATTTATTACAAATTGATGGTTCGCATCTGATTCAATGGTAATCTGCTGCTTATTCATCGTTTGGCTGGAGCTTGAACCGGGCAATGTCAGCTTCAACACACTCGGATTGGCGAGTGTAGAGATGATTAGGAAGAATAACAAAAGGAAGAACATGATGTCATTTAATGACTCAGTACTTACTTCGGCATGTTCCTTATGTCTACGTTTTATTTTCATTTGACCCCTCCAAACCTCCCCAAAGGGAAGGCTTTTTAATTTTATAAATTATATTTTCAGTTTTTATTGACTTTTGATTTGTTTACTGTCTACTATTTAGTTGGTTCTTGTAACAAATCAATAAATTCTACGGATGCTGTTTCCATTTTATTTATGGTTTTATCCAGCATTGCATTTAAAATGTAATATCCGATAAAAGCCAAAAGACCAACAACTAAGCCTGAGGCGCTGGTAATCATTTTTTGATACAAACCGGTAGAAATAACACCGATACTAATATTATCGGTTAAGGATATGTCATAGAAAATTTTAATAACCCCCGCAATTGTTCCTATGAAACCAAAAATGGGAGCAATTCTTCCAATCAAACTCAATACACTTAAATTTTTCTCCAAACGATTCAACTCTAATTTTCCAACACTTTCCATTGCTTCTTCAATTTCCTTTATTGGTTTACCTATGCGGCCAACACCTTTTTCAATCATGCGAGCAGCGGGACTGGTAGTATTTCTGCACAATGATTTGGCAGCATCAATATTTCCATGATGAATAAAATCTTTAATGCTATTCATAAAATTTCTATCCAATTTGGATGCTTTACTGATAGTCATCAATCGTTCGAAGAAAAAATATAGCGTTAAGAGAGACAATAATCCCATTGGAATCATGATGAGTCCGCCCTTCATAATTAAGTCGAGTAAGGATAATGTATCTTGTTTGGGAGTGATTAAGGTTGCTGCCGCTGGTAGCTGAGCAGCTTGCGCAGCAACATTTTTAGCTGTATCCACAACTTGATTAGCCGCACCCGAAACAACGGTTATACCTTGTAATAAAATGGAATTTAACATGGTTATTAGTTTAGATTTTATTAAATATAAAAAGCAATCGAGAGTATATAAACTCACGATTGCTAAATTAATTATATAGAAGGGCTCTTTTTTTACACTTGACCCAACTTATAAACACTGAATTGTTTATTTAAGACGAAATTTGATAGGCAAATTGCATTGTACACGTTGAGGAACATTTTTGATAGTTCCGGGCTCCCAAAGTGGCATTAGTGCAACCACTCTCATTGCTTCCTGTTCACAGCCATCACCAATTCCTTTTAATAATTTGATGTTTGTAATACTTCCATCAGCTTCTACAACAAATGTTACGTAAACTGTTCCAACCGTTCCATTTTCAACAGCAATTCTAGGATATTTTAAATGGTCATGAATAAACTGATCCATATTATCCAATTTGGGCATTACTTCGGCATAGGTTATTATTTCTAATTTTTTTGCCGGTAGTACAGGAGGTGCTTTTATTTCAGGATCTTTGGGAGCAGCGCTATCACTTCCAAATGGATTTGGGTTTTTATTAATCACCAACAAATCATTTATTTTATGGTCGTTCTTTTGTTTATCATCAGAAGCTACTAATTGCCCGGATGTAGTTTTAGGGGCGACATCCACTTTTTGTATTGGATTGATAATCGGTTTGGGAACTACGATTTCGGGGCCATTAATAATTATTCCTCCATTATTAATTTCAAAAGAAGGAATTTCAATTGTTGTTTTTGTGAGAGAAATAGCCAGCCAAGCCATCAATCCGAAAAATGCGATTGTAATAAATAAAGAAAAAGCAATATTATCTTTTTGTGTTTTACGCAAGGCATAAGCGCCATACGATTTGTTTCTATCTTCGAAAATTAATTCGGTGAATTTGTCTGCGGAGTTGAATTGTAGGTTCATGGCTTTAACGTTTAGATGAATCTGTTTTATTTTTGATTATAAGATGCATGAATATTGGATATTCCATAATCAAAATGCAGTATTTTGATTGACCTTAAAATCTTTAAGCAGGGGATTCATCCCGAAAAAACGGGTGTACTATAAAGCTTGTTATAAAAGCCGGGGATGTGAACTTATTATAACACTTTAACGAAGCAGTTACTTCTTTATTGTATTCCGACTAAAAAAAATGAAAATAATGGAAATTGTATCATTTATTTTCATTCCCACATACTATAAGGGCAAAAAAAAGAATTAAAAAAAATTATGTATTTATATAATTATGTTTTATTTTTATAATAGAATACAAAATCGCTCGAAAATAGGGGTCAAAAAATTGTTGATTTTTTTACAATTATTTTTTGTTTGAAAAAAAAAAATTCGGAGATTTGTATAAATGGTATATATTTTAATAGAAATCTAAAAAACAATTTGCAAAACAAATTTCATTACAAATGAAAAAGCCAAGCAATTCAAAAAAGAGTCCGGCAAAAAAAGGCATTGACAAAGCAAAGGATTCGGGGGAACTAAGGAAACCAACAAAGCTTACTCCTTTAAAAGAAAAAGACAAAAAAAGTTGGAAAAGTAATTTAGATGATGATGAAGATGATTTCACGATGGATGACGATGTGAAACTCGATGACGATTTTGGGGACGATGAAGAAGATGAAGATTTCTACGATGAAGACTTTTAAGCTATATTATATGCAGCCTCCTGAAAAGGGGGCTGTTTCAATTACATACTGTCCCTCCGCAATTATCTCTTGAAGCACCTGTAACACTCTTCAAACAATTCACTTCATTTCTCATTCTCAACACACCTAAAAAAGCAAAGATTAAAGCTTCTTTATATTCGATTGTATTTTTATCAGGAATAATTAATTGATGCTCGGTTTGTTTTTGAATACATTCCATCAAAAAATGGTTGTAAGCTCCACCACCTGTTACCAATATTTTACCTGCCTGTCCGGCAGGCAGGCCTTTGGGTTTATTTTTTAAGGATTTTGCAATTTGAAAAGCAATGTGCTCACAAAACGTATGAAGCAAATCGGCATCCGATAATTCATATTGTTCTAATAGTGGATTGATATTTTTCAAAACCCATTCTTTTCCCAAAGACTTGGGACTATCCATTATCATCTTGTAAAAACCAATTTGGTTTAATTCATTTAAGAGGTAGCCACTCAACATGCCTTCTTTTGCCATGGCTCCACCTTCATCAAAAGCTTTCCCATTTCTTTCGGCTATGGCATTCATCACAATGTTTACGGGACAAATATCATAAGCGATTCGCTGCCCATTAAACTGATAAGAAACATTTGCAAAACCACCCAAATTCAAACAAAAATCATATTCGGAAAACAACATTTTATCGCCAATCGGTACCAGCGGTGCACCTTGTCCGCCTAAAGCAACATCTAAACTCCTAAAATCACATATAACCGGAAGATTACATTTGGAAGCAATGGCACTTCCTGCTCCGATTTGAACCGTTAACTTCTTTTCAGGCTGATGAAAAATAGTATGCCCGTGTGAAGCTACAAAATCAGGTTTTACAGAATGACGAACGATAAAATCGGAGGCTAATCCACCTAAATAATGGCCGTATTCAGCATCTGTTTGCTGGAAATGGAGCGCATCTGTTTTTTCTAATCCTAAAAGGGTTTTCTTCCAATGCTCAGGATAGGCAATAGTTTGCGCGGCAACAATTTCGTATTTCCATAAGTTATTATCAACAGAAAAACGACAGAAAGCGATATCCAGCCCATCAAGTGAGGTTCCTGACATAAGACCAATTACATTGTAGGTTTCTTGAGCCATATTTGTTCTAAACTATTAGCAAAATTTGAATATTAAATATACATTTGCTTTCCAACCAAAAAATGAAACAATTTGTTGGTGTCGGACTCAAAAATAAAGCAATTTTTAACATAAAATTTATTACGAATGCTATTTAACTTAACAGAAGAGCACTTAATGATTCAGAAGGCGGCTCGAGATTTTGCAAATGATGTTTTAAAACCGGGAGTAATTGAGCGCGATGAGCATCAAAAATTTCCTGCAGCTGAAATCAAGCAAATGGGCGAATTGGGATTTTTGGGAATGATGGTGGACCCGAAATACGGTGGTGGTGGAATGGATTGTGTATCCTATGTGTTGGCGATGGAAGAAATTTCAAAAATAGATGCAAGTTGTTCGGTTGTGATGAGTGTAAATAATTCCCTGGTTTGCTGGGGACTTGAAAAATTTGGAACGGAAGCACAAAAACAAAAATATTTAATTCCTTTAGCAAAAGGTGAAATCATTGGTGGATTTTGTCTTTCGGAGCCGGAAGCTGGTTCAGATGCTACTTCACAAAAAACAACTGCGATTGATAAAGGCGACCACTATTTAGTAAACGGAACAAAAAATTGGATTACAAATGGTAATTCTGCTTCTGTATTTATGGTGATTGCTCAAACCGATGTATCGAAAGGTCACAAAGGAATCAATGCATTGATTATTGAAAAAGGTGCACCAGGATTTGTGGTAGGACCGAAAGAAAACAAATTAGGAATTCGCGGTTCAGATACACATTCATTGATGTTTACCGATGTGAAAGTTCCGAAAGAAAATAGAATTGGCGAAGACGGATTTGGATTTAAGTTCGCGATGCAAGTATTATCTGGCGGAAGAATTGGAATTGCATCTCAAGCATTGGGAATTGCATCTGGCGCTTACGAATTAGCATTGGCATATTCAAAAGAGCGTAAAGCATTTGGAAAAACAATTAACCAGCATCAAATCATCCAATTTAAATTGGCAGATATGGCAACAGAAATTGAAGCAGCTCGTTTGCTTTGTATCAAAGCTGCTTGGATGAAAGATCAACACATGAATTTTGACAGAGCAAGTGCAATGGCGAAAGTGTTTGCATCAAAAGTTGCGATGCAAGTAACGGTGGAAGCGGTTCAAATACATGGAGGTTACGGATTTGTGAAAGAGTATCATGTGGAGCGTTTGATGCGCGATGCAAAAATCACTCAGATTTACGAAGGAACAACGGAAGTACAAAAGATTGTTATTTCTAGATCGCTTTTGGCGTAGACCTCTCCCCAACCCTTTGATGACAATTTGCATTTTTTTATGGCGTCATCGAATCCTTAGGGATTTCCAAAGGAGAGGGAGTGAGCTTCGAAAAAAAAATTTTATTATAGAAAGTCCTTAGGTAAAATACTTCAGGGCTTTTTTATTTTTCGATTGGGGGTATACGACAAATTAAGGTTTGAATCCGATTTCTATAACACAAAAGGCATTCTGCTAATATTGTTTATATTTGTTTTACAAGGAGCTTAGCGCGCACAAATAGATAATAATGTATTTTTCTAAAAAGCTTATATTTATTTTCCTTTTTTTCATGCAGGCATTAACTATCTGCGGGAAAAACCTTTCTGACACAAGCAAACCATTCAACAAATTATCGATTGGCTATGGCATGTCTTTAGTCTCCGTGATGAAATTTAGATTACCGAACTATTCTAATTTAAACCCTTCTATACCTTGCAATAAATGTACTGAGGAAAAAAAACCTAACCATATCAATATTTTATTATCCGATTATCAATATTTTAAAATAGGTTATGAATTACGCCCATCATTGAGATTAAACCTAAGTCTTATGCATATACATGAGGGCTGGAATGAATTGAATTACAATTATGAAACAATAAATCCTAATGTTGTTAAATTCACCTCTATTGGTCTGATACGAAATCGTTATGTGAGTTTATCTCCATCAATAACTGTGTCGACAAAAAATGAAGGGAGAATTCATGCAAATTTAGAGGCGGGAATTAATTTCGATTTTATTTACAGCGAACATCGCGAATATGCATGGGAGTATATAGATTCTACATATAATTCCGGAACAGCACCTCCAGAATATTTCCAACTGAATCAAATTAATTATCGTGAAGATCAACGGGTAGACAAATTCAACTTTAATCGCATAAGTCCTTACGTCCATTTATCCATCGAACGATTTAACCAAAGCAAAACCTTTTCATTTGCGGTCGGCTCCACCTTCACTT
>JAHEYB010000040.1:0-18894 GCA_023251805.1 Bacteroidota bacterium
CTGGAGAAATACTGCACTGTTCATCATTTAAATTAAATGATAGTCTTCGTTTTAACTTCTCTTTCCAAAAATAAATGGCGTGGCACAAGATATTATTTCGGAGCTTGTCCCCCTCTGGAGGGGGCAGGGGGAGGGCGCAAGGACCTCTCAAGTTCTTCGATTGTTAATTCAATTACTCGATTCACATTCTGAATCCCTTTTAGCACTTCCTCATCTGTAAATCTAATTACAATAAAACCTACATCTTCCAAATCTTTTTGCCTTTTCTTATCTTTAATTACAACTTCTTCCAAGGTATGAGAATAACCATCAACTTCAATAATTAATTTTAACTCTTTACACATAAAATCTGCAATATAATTTAATACGGGTCTTTGTCTATTAAAAGTGTACCCGAGCATTCTCTTCGAACTTAGGAGATACTTCCACAAACAAGCTTCTGCTTTGGTCATTTGCCCCCTATTTTCATGAGCATAAGGTTGAAGATTAGTGTTGTAATAATTGTGTCTTTCTTTCATGCTTATTTTTAAAACAATTAAAAAGTATTTCTATATTATCAATTTGTTATGTACAATATTTTTATAAAAAAAGTTCTAAAATAAAATGAAGTTTTAAAACAAAGGCGATTTACACGGGTAGTTATAAACAATTTTGTTGTAAAAATTATTTAAACAAAAAATATAGCATTTGCTTCCATTTGCTTATTTTTATACAAAACAAAAAAGGAAAGTAGGGTATGACTCAACAAAATATTACGGAAAATGCAATCGCTTCTATTGCTTCTAGATTCATCAACAACACTAATAAAAATGTGTTTTTAACCGGAAAAGCCGGGACCGGCAAAACAACCTTCTTAAAGCACATTATCAAACACACTTATAAAAACGCTGTGATAGTTGCCCCAACCGGAATTGCAGCGATTAATGCTGGCGGAGTTACTATTCATTCTCTTTTTCAACTACCTTTTGGAGCATTTATTCCTGTTCGGGATGCCGCTATCGAGTTTAACGAAAACATTAAAATAAATACACCCAACACACTATTCAAAGGTTTTCAATTGAATGCAAGTAAAAGAAAACTTTTGCAAGAACTAGAACTCCTGATTATTGATGAAGTAAGCATGTTGCGCTCCGATTTGCTGGATGCCATTGATACTGTTTTAAAAAGTGTCAGAAGAAAAAATCATTTGTCATTTGGCGGAGTGCAAGTTTTATTCATAGGCGATTTACTTCAACTTCCTCCAGTTGTAAAAGAGGATGAATGGCGTTATTTAAAATCTTATTATAAAAGTAGCTTCTTTTTTGATGCGCAAGTATTGCAGCAAGCCAAGCCTATTTACATTGAATTAGATAAAATTTATCGTCAAGACGATACTACTTTTATTTCTATCTTAAACAATTTACGTAGCAACCAAGTTAGTGCACAAGACATTGAAAAACTCAATTCCTATTACAAGCCCGATTTTAAGGCGGATGTAAAAGAAGGATACATTCATTTAACTACACACAATAACAAAGCAGATAGCTTAAATCGTGAGTCACTTCAGAAGTTAGAAGAAAAATCCTATTTTTTTAAAGCTGAAATAACAGGTGATTTTAATGAGTACTCCTATCCTGTTGAAGAAAACATGGAGTTAAAAAAAGGAGCACAAATTATGTTCATCAAAAATGATCCAACCGGAGCTCAGCGATTTTTTAATGGTAAAATTGGAATCATTAGTAATCTCAACGATTCTACTATTGAAGTTAGTTTTAATGATGGCAGCAAATCGGTGAGTATCGAAAAATACGAATGGCAAAATATTAAATATACAATAAACGAAGCCACCAATGAAATTGAAGAAAAAATAAACGGAACATTTACACATTATCCTATAAAACTGGCTTGGGCTATAACGGTACATAAAAGTCAGGGTTTAACATTTTCAAAAGCAATTATAGATATCGGACAAGCTTTTGCACCCGGACAAGTATATGTTGCGCTATCTCGACTAACTAGCTTAGACGGATTAATATTGTCTTCACCAATAAATACCAATAGTTTAAATATTGATTCGAATATTACTGAATATTCCAATAAAAAAGAAAGTGAAGAAACATTAACCAGTTTATTTGAATCAGAATCATTTTTGTTTTTTCAAAATTATGTTGTTCAATGTTTTAATTTTTCGACATTAAATCAAGTACTAACAGCTCATATCGAAAGTTATCAGAAAGACGAGGCAAAATCAGCCAAACAAAAATATTTTAATTGGGCCTTTGAATTAAAAAAGGAGGTAGAAGCCACTAAGCTCGTCTCCGATAAGTTTCTAAACCAACTCCAACAAATTTTCAATTCCAAACAAACTGATTATAAAGAACAACTAAAAAACCGTGTAGAAGCAGCAAAAAATCACTTCGCTCCTATTTTAAAGCAGTTTTCAAAAACCGTCTTAAAGCAAATTGAACTATTAAAAGATCAGAAAAAAGTTAAGACTTATTTAGAAGAACTGGTTGAGTTGGATGCTTTATTTTTTAAGCAGCTGCAACTTATCAACAAAGCGGAGGCGATGGTGAAAAGTGCCACAGAAAATTTGGAATTTTCGAAAGATAAAATCAATACGTCTGAAGAAAACATAGCACGAATAAAGGAATTAAGTGCGGTGCCTCTCAAAGTCAAAAGAGAAAGGAAATCACGCGACCTGTCTGCCAACAAGGAAGGCAAAAAAGAAAAAACCGAAAAAATTGACACCAAAAAAGTCAGTTACGATTTATACAAATCAGGAAAATCCATTGAAGAGATTGCTACCGAGCGAAAAATGGTTGTGATGACAATTGAAGGACATTTAGCACATTATGCCGGATTGGGAATGATTGATGTGAAAAAATTTGTTGAGGAAGAAAAAATGAATAATATCATTACTGTTTCAAAAACATTGGATACAACTTTATTTGGACCCATAAAACAATCTTTAGGAGAAGAGTATACCTATTCTGAAATACGATTTGCAATGGCGTATTATCAAAATTCGAAAAAGTAATTTTTATTTTACGACTGTTACACTTCCCAAGTAAAAATGTTTTTTATCGAATATATCTAACACATGTATTTTGTAAACATAAACATCTTGCTGAACAATGGTAGAACTCCATCTGGTTGTACCATCCCAAGGTCGATAATAATCATCCGTTTCATAAATCATCATTCCCCAACGATCGTATATTTCCATTTGATACGTTGCAATTCCTACTCCATATCCTTGAAAGGTGTTATTTGTTCCATCACCATTTGGTGTAAATGCATTAGGAACATAAAATTCAAATTCATCCTGAATTGAAATTGTTTCTGAAGCAGTATCCAAACAGCCATATGAATTTGAGACAATCAATACAGTTGTATATGTTCCTATCTCAGAATAGGTATAAGACGGATTTTGATTGGATGATGTTCCATTGAGATTATCTCCAAATGTCCAGTTCCAGCTATTTGCTCCAACACTTTCATCCGTAAAATAAATGGTTGGATTATACATTGTTGCAGAAGTTGGACTAGCAGAAAACGCAGCAACAGGAAAAGGATATATGTGAATATAATTTGGAAGGCTATATGTAAACGTACATCCACCAATACTGGTGACAAGTACACTAACTATATAATTTCCTACTGCCGTGTAACAATAAGTAGGATTTGCAAGCGTGCTTGTTCCGCCATCACCAAAATTCCAGCTATAGGAAACAGCAGCAATTGCAGTACTTGTAAAATTTACACATGCATTCCCACAAAAAGTAGTTGTGTTAGCAACAAAAGCAACTGAAGGACTTGTACCAACCGTAACGGAAGTACTTGAATTAATCGTACAGCCATTCGCATCCGTTACAGTTAAAGAATAAGTTGTGTTTACCGAAGGAGAAACGCTCATCGAATCTGTAATTTGTCCGTTATTCCAAGCATAAAAATAAGGACCTGTTCCACCAGCCACGGTTGCTTGAATAAGAACCGCTTGTCCAAAACAAATTGCGCCACTTCCATTGTTAATTGTAAGGGTTAAAGGAGGCGGTTCTGTAATAATTACAGAAGCAGTATCACTACAACCGGTAGAATCGGTGACTGTAACAATATAATTTGTTGCGGATAAATTAATTGCGTTGGAGTTTGTTTGCGCAGGAGTGGTTGACCAAGAATATAACAAAGAACCGGTGCCACCTGTTGCTAAAGCAGTTGCAGAGCCATCGCTTCCACCATTGCAAGTGACATTGGTTTGGGAAGTTATTGAAACAATTGGTCCAACACTACTTGTAATAGAAACTGTAGTTGAATTAGAACATCCGATTGCATCCGTAACAACAACAGTGTAAGTTCCGGAAGCTAAACCTGCCACTGCTGAACCAATTTGTCCGTTACTCCACAAATAAGAATAAGGAGGATTTCCACCAGTAACATTTGCTACAGCAGAACCATTTGTTCCTCCTCCGCAAGCATTATTTGAAAGAACTGTTGCAGTAACTGCTAAACCACCCGGAGCGGAAAATAAAGTAACTGTATCGATGTAAAATTTACTGCATGAAGAAGGGAAACTAACGGTAACGGTATATGTACCTGCACACAAACCCGTAGCAGTTTGAGTAGTTTGTACCGGACTGGTACTCCAGGAATATTGAATATTGGTAGTATCTCCACAAGTCATTGAAAAATTTGCCGTTGCAGTACCATTGCAAATGCAGGGAGCAGGATTTACATGCGTGACAGAAAAATTTACAACATTACCTGTTGTAACATCAATGGAAGAAACAAAATTTTTCCCACAAGCATATAAAATATTGTTTCCACCCAGCTTTAAATCATATACGGTATCCGGAGTAGCAATTGTTTGTATAAGTGTTAAACTTGCATCATACACTTTTATAGAGTTTGCAACACCCGCATAAATAGTTTCACATTCATCCACATCTAATCCGCCCCAACGAATAGAATCCTGTGAAAGAAAAAATGGCCATGAATAAACAGCAGTGCTGGCAACAGAAGCGCCCGTATTTTTATTAAACTTTGTAAGTAAGGTACCGTTTGACATATATAACCAATTTGTGCTGGCTACCATTCCATTAAATCCATTTGTAAATGAATTTGGGTTAGCGATAGACACAACACCGAGCACATACGCATTCATATAAGCTTCGCGCATAGGATAACCATCATACACTTGATAGGCAGTTGGCGCCAATGCAGGAACCGGTAATTTTAAAAGCACATTATCAAAAGTGCTCGAATACACATTTGATTTATTAGAAGCCATGTAGCATGTTCCACCTGCAGGATCCATTGCAACGAGTGACATATCATGAAAACCTTGAGTGGCACCCAATACATTTACAGGAGTAATGCTCATCATATTTGTATCCAACACACAAGCTTGATTTGTAACAGTATTTCCTCCGCCTGCAACAACAATTGTATTTGAACATTGATCGTACGCCACTCTCCACATTTCAAGGAGCAAGGGATCACCCGAAAAAATTCCTATAAGAGAACCTGCCGAATTTACTTTTATGGCTCTTGCTCCACCACCTGTTCCTGTTCCAACACCTTCTACTAAATAACATGTTCCAGTTACTCTGTCAACAGCAAAATCACCATAGTTACTTGCAAATGTACCAGCTGGAAGGGGGAGAAAAGAGGGGACAGTATATGTCCATTGAATCACTCCAGCGCTATTTAACTTCACTAATTTATAAGGATAGTAAGAACCATATACGTAAACGTTTCCGTTCATATCATAATCTACATCGTAAGCAGAATTGGTGTTTGGGCCCCAACCCGGATTGGTAATATTAGGATTGGTAATCCATGGATCGATAATAATTGTTTTTGTTGAATCAATTTTTTGCAAATTAAAACTTGCATGTTTTCCTTTTAGAATATAGTTGGAAACGATTTTTTTTCCATCCGAATAAAAAGATTCCGGAGCATGATCGGTAAATGCGCCCATTGACGTTTTGATGACAATATCTCCCTTTTCATTTAAAGAAACTTTTTTAGCATTTTTATACACTAAATTAATTTTTGAAATATCTGCACCGGGATGAATAATGAGATTGTACTTAATTCCAGATTCATCTTTTGGGAAAATATATTCAGCATCAATTCCTTTATACAGATTTTTATAAATAATTTTTTTGTAGGCTTTCGCCACAAATGTATTTTTATCTCCATTGGAATAGGTGTAATAATTTGAAACCTCTTCTTCAGCAGTAATTTTTAAATCGCTCGATGTTTCTTCCCAAAATTCCATAAAAACACGAGTTTTAGGTTTTTCTCTTTTTTCTTCCTCTTCCTCCCCTTCTTCCTCCGCTTCCATTTTTTCGTTTGAAAATTCGTTGTACCTAAAAACAACACCTTTTGAAGTAAAAAAAGCTTTTATCAAACCTAAATCAGCTATAAATAAAGGCTTTTCATCCATTTCACCTGCCAGTTGATAGTCGAACTGACCTTTATTCTCAATAAATTCAGGATTGCCAAAAGCATATGATGTCCATCGATTTTGTGCCATATTACTTGCAGCTGAGGGAGTCTGCTTGATTGAACCAGCAAGAGATAATCCGACTATAAACTGTATAAGAATGAATAAGAGAGAGATTTTGGTTTTCATGAGCCTTAGTTTATAATCCAAATTTAGCTTCTAAGGAAAGGAAAATAAAACCTAAATGAGCTATTATATTAATTTTCTAAATAACAATATATACAAAATTATTACTATATTTACTATACTTAATGCATTTTATTATTAATTTTCTATGAAAGCATCAAATCAGCTATTCCAACTTATAAAATCCCTCTCTAAACCAGAGAAAAGGTATTTCCATTTGTTTGCTTCTGCACATCAAGAATCCAGTTCCTACTTAATCTTATTTGATTATATCAATAAGTTGGAAAATTACGATGAGAAAAAAGTCAAAGAACATTTCAAAAACGAATCATTCAGCAATCAGTTTGCTGTAACAAAACATGCGCTTTATCAGGTGATTTTAAAAAGTATGACCTTGTACCATTCCGAACATTCCATTTCTATCATACTTCGTGAAATGCTTTCTTCAGCAAATTTTCTTTTTGAAAAAACCCATCTAGATGAATGCAATACACAACTAAAAAAGGCAAAAAAAATAGCTTATAAATTTGAGAAGTTTGAAATTTTGTTGGACATCCTAAAACTCGAAAAAAAATTAAATACAGTAGAAGCGAACAATATCAATTTATACAACGATGCGCTTCGGATACAAGAAGAACAAAAAGAAATTATACAAAAAATTGACAATATTAATGACTACTGGATTTTATCCCGACAAATCTCCATGTTGATGATAAAATATATTCACTTGAGAACAGAAAAAGAAAAAGCGGAAGTTCGAAAAATAATTGAGCATCCGCTTATGTTGGATATAAATAATGCCTTGTCTTTCCAATCTAAAGTATATTATCATCAAATAGTATCCTACTACTACCGATTAATTGGGGAAACTGAAAAAAGTTCTGCTGCCCGCATTGCTCTTCTTAACCAATGGGAAAAACAAGAATATTTTTCAAAAGAAGACCCGGCAGGCTATATCCATGCAGTAAAACAAGTGTTGAATATTCAGCTGGACGGACAAAAGTTTGAAGAATTTACAAAGACCATAGAAAAACTAAAAAAAATAAAATCGCAATCCGAATCCATCAAATTATCCATCTTCAATTCCTATTACCAACAAAAACTTGTATATCACATCAATACTCTTTCGCTAAAAAGCAATGATTTTGTAAACGAATCGATTGAAGAAATGGGCAGACTGAAAAACAAACTAAGCAAAGAAGTAGAATTAACCATGTGCTATTTACTTGCAATGTACTTTTTTATGCAATGTGATTACAAAAGCTCTTTGAAATGGAACAACCAAATTATGAATGATGCCTCACCTGGGACAAGAGAAGATTTAAAATCTTTTTCTAAAATTTTAAACCTTATGATTCATTATGAATTGAAAAACTACGATTTACTGGAATACATATTAAAATCAACCTACAAACATTTGCTCAAAATGGAACATCTGCACCTTTTTGAAAAAGCAATTTTAAAATTTATTCATCAATTACCTAAAACAAATACGCGAGCAGATATTATCCCTCACTTTACTAAGCTCAGGGATGAATTCACGGAATTAGAGAAAAATCCGAATGAAGACAAAGTAACGCGTTATTTCGACTTCATAGCCTGGCTAGACAGCAAAATAGAAAACAAGCCGTTCGTTGAAATAGTAAAACGAAAGACAAAATAAAACAGAGTAATACTAGGTTGTAATATTGCGCGAAATCAACTCTGTTTTTTCTTACCTTTGAGGGAACATTATATCAAATAAATGAACAAAAAAATTCTTTTCTTGTTTTTTTTAGGTTTAAGTTCTTTCTCCTTTGCTCAGGAAGAAGTAAAAGCTGCACTTGATACCACAGAAGCTAGTTTTGCTTTTATTAAAAGTGGCAACATGAAATGTGATTCGGCACTTGCTAATTTAAAAAGAAAAAATACAAAAGGTGCCTCTAAGTTTTATTCTGAAGCAATAAAAGATTATAAAAAAGCTCAAAAAGTAAATCCAACCTCCCTCGAAGCAAATTACAAATTGGCATTGGCGCAAACTCAAACAAAAGATTACAAAAATGCCATCCCTAATTTTGATAAAGCCTTGGAAATAGAACCTGAAAGAGGGGATATTTTTCGAGAACGAGGAGTGGCACAAATGGGCTTAGGAGTTGATTCACTTGCTATAAAAGATTTTAATAAAGCAATTGATAAAAATTATGATGATTATCAAGCTTATTATTACCGAGCAACAATAAAGCTAAAAGGCAGAAACCCAACGCCTGCTGTGGAAGATTTCACTCATGCCATTGAATCAAAACCAGATTACAAAGAAGCTTATTTCATCAGGGGAAAAATTTACTTGGAAAAAGTGAAAGATTATGTTTTAGCACTTAACGATTTAAATAAATACATTGAATTAGACCCTGATAATATTGAAGCCTACTTACTGAGAGGCAAAACAAATTATCAAGGAGGCGCTTACAAAAATGCTGAAAAAGATTTAAGTAGGTATATCGACATGGAACCTGCAAATGTTGATGCTTTAATTACCAGAGGTGCAACCAGAATTAATTTAGCAAATTATTCAGGTGCTGTGCGTGATTATGATGATGTCATAAAAATTGAACCTAAAAATGTAATTGCATTGATGAATCGTGGAACGGCAAAAGGTGCCATGAAAAATTATACAGGGGCTTTGGAAGATTTAGATTTGGCAATCAAATTAAAATTTGATTACTCGTCTGCTTATATCAATAGGGCATTGGTAAAATATGCCAATCACGATAAAAAAGGTGCTTGTAAAGACTTAGAAAAAGCAGATGCTTTGAACAACGAAAAAGCCAGTGATTTGTTAGAACAGTATTGCAAAGACGGAAAGAAGTAGTTCGAAGTTCAAAGTTTAAAGTATTAATATCCTTCTAGTACTTTCTCTTCTTGCCCCACCCTGTAAATAGTTGTTGACTTATATTTATCAATTGAATACTCCAATTTAATAAATCCTGTTTTTTTATCATCTTGAAATGCCGAATCAATATGTTTTCGTTTCAACAAATGAGAACGCTTGCTACCGGAACCACTAACTATATACCTGTTTCCTCCCTCTTTGAAGCATTGTAAATTATGCTCATGGCCAGAGGCAAAAGTAATGTTATCGTATTTATTAAAAATAGTCAGCATACGTTTCCGCATTTTTTTATAGCGAGGCTGTGCCAAATCTTGAGAATACAACCTGTTGATACCCAACAAACCAAAAATTTGAAACGGGGTGCAATTCACCAAAAAACGAAAAGGCTGTTTAGCTTTTGCATGCTGTCCGTTTGAATACATGGGATGATGTGCAGCAATAATCACCTGCTCCTGATTCTCTTTTGAAAGTATCAGCAAACTATCTAACTTTTTATAAAAATTGTTTTGCGTTTGCTTTTTTGTTCCAACTGTATTTTTTTTGTGCTCATGCAAAAACCATTGCGTATCGATAATAATCAAACGCAACTTCCTATCGAGCATAATGCTTTCTGGCCCAGGCAAGGCATTGTTTGGAAGAAATGTTTGTTCATCCTTATTTAAAACAGTTGTTTTTGTTTTTAAGTAATTTTCTACATATTCTTCTTCTTTTTTAAGAACAGTCCTTCCATTTCGTTTTTGTGAATCCCAGTCGTGGTTACCGGGAATAAAAAAAACATTTCCTTTATACTCTTTCAGAATTTGCAATTGAGATTCAAGATGCAAAACCGATGTTTTGTTATTAGGATTAAGTCCGCTTGGATATACATTATCGCCTAAAAAAATAACAGCAGTGTTTGTATCGTCCGAGAATTGATCTTTAAGTATTAACAATGCTTTTCCTGGAATGGTATCTTCACCAGCATCGCCAACTAGATATACCGAATAAACTGTTTTTTCTTGGGCAAAAGAAGAAAAATATACAAAAAGGAAAATATATTTTAGTGCTCTAATCATAATAGCATTTTAAACAAATAACTCAGTAGCACAATTACAATGGTAGATAAGAAGGAATATTTAATAATTGCAGCGCCATTTTTAAATTTAAAAATCAAATGCAACGCTGTGAATAATAACGTAAAGATAGTAGGCAGAAGCGCTGGATATAACTGAAAACTTTCCAGTAAGTTTCCTTTTAGCAATGATATGAATGCACGTTGCATTCCGCAACCCGGACAATCTATTCCAATCATTGCCTTATAAGGGCAAGTCATGTAATGATTTTCAAGCCAATGAATGAAGGAATACATTTATGAGAAAATAAAAAAGTCCAGAGTTTTTACTCTGGACTCTATTGATTTTTTTAATCTTAGTAGTGCATATTCCAAGGCATTCCTGAAATCACAGTTCCAATGATTGCAATATAAATAATGAAGAATATTAAATAGCAAGCCGACAAGCACAATCCAACGATTGCACATACTCTTCCTGCTTTCATATTTTTGTAAGATGATTCGGTATACAGTCCGGGATTATCAGCATACATCTTTTTTGCTTTTCCGGACATTACCAAAGCGATAATTCCTAAAATAAGTCCGATTATACCATAACAAAAACAGCCAACAATTGAAATAATTCCTAATACTAATACAGCTGTGGCGTTAGGTAATTGTTGTTGTCCGAATTGTTGATTAAACTGTTGATTTACATTCTCCTGATTTGGTGTTCCTTGATTTTCCATAGTTTTTAGTTTATTATGAATCGAAAATAGTAAAGAATTTGGAGATGGGCAAAATTATTTACTGGTCAGTTGCTTGTTCAAAGCTAAAACCTTTGGTATTAGTAGTTCCAGACCATTGTTATGAATCACAAAATCGGAGCGTTTGACCCGTTCTTCATCAGTCATTTGATTTTTCATCCTACTTAACACTTCCTCTCGAGAGATTCCATCACGTTGAATTATTCTGGAAATTTTTAATTCCAAGGGAGCTACAACAGTAATTACTTTATCCACTTGCTTGAATGCCCCACTTTCAAATAAAATAGCTGCTTCTTTTAAAATGTAGGCTGCATTTTGTTGTTTCAACCATTTTTCGAAATGCAAGCCAACAGCGGGATGGAGAATTCCATTGAGTTTATCTAATTCAACTTTTTTATTAAAAACAATAGTGCCAAGCTTTTTTCTGTCAATTAACCCTTCTTGATCCAGAATAGAAGTACCAAAAATATTCACTATTTTTTCTTTTGCAATTTTGTCTTCATTCAATATTTTTTTTGATGCTGCATCAGCATAATATACAGGAATACCAAGCAATTCAAACAGTTTACAAACTGTAGTTTTGCCACTACCAATACCACCTGTTATACCGATTTTCAGCATTTTATTTTCGAATAATAAATTCTACCTTTTCGTTTCCTAATTTTATTGCGCGAACTTGTGGAGGAGATTGAATCACTTGTACTTTAAGTTTATTACTTCCATTTTCAATTTTTAAATAATCAACAGCAATTTTAAAATCGGAGGGGTTTATTTTTCCATAATCATCATAAGCTACTTGATATTTCACTGAAACTTTATCCGGGAACGTTTTTAAATTTAATCCGTTTGGAAGATGCTCTACCTCTATGGGTAAATCTACTTCCGCTTCAGTAAACTTTGTAACTTTTAACTTTATCATAACATTGTTAAAAGAATACTCCACCTGTTTCATGTTTTTTGGCTTGAGCAAATTTAATTTTAAAGCGATATTCTTATT
This sequence comes from Bacteroidota bacterium, assembly GCA_023251805.1. Lineage (GTDB taxonomy): Bacteria > Bacteroidota > Bacteroidia > 2-12-FULL-35-15 > 2-12-FULL-35-15 > 2-12-FULL-35-15. The sequence goes on from JAHEYB010000040.1 coordinate 12,283, forward strand.
GATTTTTTCAAGGTTTAATGGCGCTGTTTCCACAAATAAAATTTTAGCTAAATCTTCTGCTGTTCCAGATACTTCAACAAATTGAGGTTCTAACACAACACTATCGGTCTGCTGATATTGTTGTTCAAAATCTAACTTTAAATTTGCTCTTACAGGAACCGTTTTTGTAATTTTTTTATTGTAATTAATAAAAACGGTATCCGGCTTAATGTGAACTACTTTAATGGCATCACTGAATTGTCCGGTTATCTTATCCAATCGTTTGTTGCAATTAATAAAATAATTGTTTTTAGTAAAAGTAGGTTGAGCATCTTTTATATCCAGCAAAACAGTTTCGCGATGCTGTTTTAACTTATAAAACAACAGATTAAAACCTGTGGATTTTATTTCAATATCAATGGCCTCCGGAAGTCGATTTACGATAAGCCTATCGTGCGGCAAGTTGGTGTATTTAACAGGAAAACTAACTGCGATTGTGTATTCTTTAGAAAGGGACATCAAAAGCCAAATAAAAATAGAAATCAACAAACAAAAAATAAATGTGATTGCTCGTCTGTTTGAACGAGCGGTATCTTTTAGATTCGATTTATTGCTTTTAGAAAAAATTGATTTCATGTATGAGCAAATTTACTAATTTCTCGACAAGCTCGAAATGACAAATAAAATATAGCATTCATTAGACGTTTCTGGACAAGCTCGAAATGACAACCAAATTATGCTATCCTTTAGGCGTTTCTCGACAGGCTTGAAATTACTTCTACCTATTAACAAATTAAAAAGCGTTGAGCTTTGAATAACCCAACGCTTTCTTCTTTTATCTTTGAAATTATTTTTGTTCTGCTCCTATCAATGTTGAAGTATCCATTGAAACTGCATTTTTCTCAATTTTCAACTTTACACCACCTTCAACAGTAATCATAAATGTAGTTTCAGCAACATCTGAAATTTTACCATGAATTCCACCTATGGTTACAATTTTATCACCCACTTTAATATTTTCACGAAATTTCTTTTGTTCTTTTGTTTTTTTCAATTGTGGACGAATCATGAAAAAATAGAACACGACTATAATTAATACTAATGGAAGAAATTGACCTAATTGACCCATATTATTTTGTTTTTAAATTATTGTTTACTAATTGTTGATTTTCGACTGTTGATTGTTAATTGATGCTTGATGATTGTTAACTATTTATTCATTTTTTATTCGCCATTCACAACTCAACAATCACCATTCCTTTTATTCCTCTTCCGGTACGTCTACCGTTGCTACAATGGTAATAACTCTGGTACTTGGAGTACAATTAGTAACAATGGTTACCGTTTTTTGTACCAAACCTGATTTTCCAGCACTGTCAAATTTTACATCTATTTTTCCTTGTGCTCCCGATTTAATTGCTCCTTTTGGAACCTCGGGAATAGTACAGCCACAACTACCTTGTGCGGAAGAAATCACCAAATCGGAGCCACCTGTATTCGTAAACACAAAAGCAAAAGTTACAATTTCGCCTTGCGTTATTTTTCCGAAATCATGCTTTTCTTCTGCAAAAACAATATTAGGAGCCGAGCCAACAGGGGCAACTTTACCTGATGCCGTAGCTGGAATATTCACCACATCCGAAGAAATGGTTCTATCTCCATCGTCTTGTCCACATGACATTACAAACACTGATATTACGAGAAAAATAAAAAGTTTTGTTTTCATGTTATTTCTTATTCTATAATGAGATTGCTTCGTTTCACTAGCAATGACGCTACCGGCAAGTTATAATTCCTTACTACTCCATCAAACCACGGCCCATTTTAGTTAATTTGTTTCCTGATTTTAAATCGGCAACAATTTTATCTAAAATTCCGTTTATAAATATTTTACTTTTTGGTGTACTATACATTTTTGAAATTTCAATAAATTCATTTAGCGAAACTTTCACAGGAATACTCGAAAAATGTAAAATTTCGGTTATCGCCATTTTCATCAGCAAAACATCCATCATCGCAATCCGTTCCACTTCCCAATTTTTTGTTTTGTCGCCAATCAATTTTTCTATCTCATCGTTTTTCATAATTGTTTCGCGAAACAATTCTTTTACAAAAGCCATATCCTCTTCTTTATCCTTGTATAAAGACATTAATGCCGAATCGGAGGTGGCATTTTCTTTTGAAGATTCGAGCATTTTAACAATCATCGGATTCACAATGTAAATATCGTCACCCCAATGCAGATTTTTTTCTTCATACCAATGATTCAGCAATTCAAAATCTGCAATTGATTCTTTAAACATTTCCAAGGCAAAATTGCGATGTGTAGCGTAACCATCATCAGAAACGCTCATGTATTTTTCAAAATCAGCAGAAACCTTTATTGCATTAAAAACCTTTTTAACCAATTCAAATTCGTTGTTCCAGCTAATTCTACGATTGCTAATTTCTCGCTTTATATGCACATTTTCAGCAAGCTGGTTAATGAATTTATTTTCAATAAATTTTAAATTAGGATTTAAATCTTGTACGGTGGGAAGTCGTTTTATCTTAGCATCTTCCATTAAAACAGTTGCAACATGCTTCAGCTCTATTAAAAAAGCCAATTGGTATATAAACAAATCATATATTTTGTCGATCCCAGCAAATAATTCTTTTTCACTTTTCGCCAAATCTTTTGTATCGGACTGAAAAAATCCATACAAGGCCTGCATCACTTTTATTCTTAAATACCTTCTGTTTAACATAACTACGAATTACGAATCTTAACGCCCTTGGACTACGCTCAGAGTGACATACGAATCTGTTCTAAAATAATTCGTATCAAGGAACAATAAATTGTTTACTTTTTTTATTTGTTTACTATCTACTGCTTCTTTCTAAAATTTCACCTTTATCTTCCCAATATCAGCCAATCTCTTTTCTGCCAATCGATTTGCTGCCATATATGTTGGAATATTTTGTTCTTTGGAAACTTTAAAAATATTTAAAGTAGTATCATAAATTTTTTCAGCATGTGCCATTGCACGTTCACGATTGTATCCTTCTAATTCGTAAAACACATTGATAATACCACCAGCGTTGACAACAAAATCGGGAGCATACAAAATGTTTTTTTCGATGACCATTTTGCCATGAATATTTTCATCGGCTAATTGGTTGTTTGCAGCACCACAAATAATAGCGCATTTCAAACGATTTAAGGTGTCGGTATTAACTGTTGCGCCCAAAGCACATGGGGCATAAATATCCATTTCCAGATCATAAAGAGAATTACCATCCACAATCACTTTTGCACCTGTTTCTTTTGCGATGGCTTTCAAACGCTCTGTATTGATATCAAAAATTGAAACCATTGCACCTTCTTTTACCAAATGCTTCACCAAATTTTCTCCTACATGTCCGATTCCTTGCACCACTATTTTTTTTCCGGATAAACTATCATTTCCCCATTTTTCTTTTGCGGAAGCTTTCATGGAAAGGTACACACCATAGGCCGTAACCGGAGAAGGATCGCCACTACCACCCATATTCACAGGCAAACCACTCACATAATTGGTTTCCATTTTGATGTATTCCATATCCTTTGTACTCACACCAACATCTTCTGCAGTAATGTATTTACCTGATAAACTATTCACAAATTTTCCAAATCTGCGCATCAATGCCTCACTCTTCTGCGTTTTTGAATCACCAATAATCACGGCCTTTCCACCACCCAAATTTAATCCTGCCACTGCAGATTTATAAGTCATGCCACGTGAAAGTCGCAACACATCTGTTAGTGCTTCCATTTCATTGTTATACATCCACATGCGCGTGCCACCTAAACTCGGGCCCAAAATAGTATTGTGAATTGCAATAATTGCTTTTAATCCTGTATCGTTATCGTTACAAAATACCACTTGCTCATGGTTATTCAAACCCATTTGCGCAATCACTGGGTTTTCAGCTAAAGGTGATTTTTTTATATCTTGAACTTCCATTGTACGTTTTTTGTTTATGAATTAGTAGAATGTTCGTTATTTTTTTAAGTACTTTTGAAGCGCTAAAAATACCGCCTGCTTTTTATTCGACCGCAAAAATATAGTTATTTTCCGAGTAGGCAAAAATAAAGACATAGAAGCAGATTTTTGACACATTAAAGATAGTTAGAATAAATTTGAGATCATTAAAACATATCAACAAATACCTCTATAAGTACCGGCTCAGGCTACTTTTAGGTCTTTTGTTTGTAGGAATATCGAACTATTATGCTGTCACTGCCGTTCCATACATACGCTTAACGATTGATTATCTGGGAACTTCTATCAAACAAGGCATTCCGCCATCCCAGAGCTATCATCAGCTGTTGATTTACGGCCTTTATACCTTAGGATACGCACTTTTAAGCGGATTTTTTCTCTTTTTAATGCGGCAAACTATTATTGTGATGTCGCGTTTGATTGAGTACGACTTAAAAAATGAGATGTACGAACATTATCAAAAGCTTGACACTGCTTTTTACAAGCGCAACAATACTGGCGACATGATGAACAGGATAAGCGAAGACGTAGGAAGGGTGCGCATGTATATCGGTCCGGCCATCATGTATATCTTCAACACTTTGTTTTTGTTTTTTTTCACCATTACTGAAATGATAAACGTAAATGTTGAGCTTACATTGTATGTATTGATTCCATTACCTATCCTGGCTATTTCCATTTATTATGTGAGTAATACCATCAATAAAAAAAGCACCAAAGTACAAGAACAATTATCTCAAATCACGACTCATACACAAGAAGCATTTTCGGGAATACGGGTTTTAAAAGCTTACGGGCGTGAGGATAAATCGATTTCTGATTTTGAAAAACAAAGCAATTCCTACAAAAATTTAACAATGGGATTGGTAAAAGTAGAAGCCTTGTTTCAGCCATTTATGATTTTGCTTATTGGTTTAAGTACCTTGTTTACTATCTATATTGGTGGAATACAAGCCATTGGGCATAAAATTTCTTATGGAAACATTGCAGAATTTATTGTGTATGTTAACCGATTAACATGGCCTATTGCTTCCTTAGGATGGGTAACTTCCTTGATACAACGTGCGGCTGCATCACAAACACGCATCAACGAATTTTTGCATACACATAGCGAAATTGTTAGTCAACCTCTTTCAACAGAAACCATTCAAGGCGATATTGAATTTAAAGATGTGAGTTTTGTTTATCCCGACTCCGGAGTAAAAGCATTGAGCAATGTGTCTTTTTCAATTCCAAAAGGAAAAACCCTTGCCATTATTGGCAGAACGGGCTCAGGGAAATCAACCATTGCCAACCTTATTTGCAGGTTGTACGATGTAAATTCGGGTGAAATTTTGATTGATTCTAAAAATATTAAATCGGTTCCTATTTCTGCTTTACGCAGTCAGATTGGGTATGCGCCTCAGGAAGTTATTTTATTTTCGGATACAATATCACATAACATTGCTTTTAGTATTGATGAGGAACAACAAAAAGAAGAGGCAATAGTGCAAGCGTCAAAGGATGCTGCCATATATTCCAACATTATTAGTTTCAAAGACAAGTTTGAAACCATTGTTGGAGAAAGAGGAATTACTTTGTCGGGCGGACAAAAACAACGCATTTCCATTGCTCGTGCGATTATCAAAAGGCCGCAAATAATGATTTTTGATGATTGTCTTTCTGCTGTTGATACGGAGACGGAAGAGGAAATTTTAGGAAACCTGAAAAAAGTGATGTCAGGTAAAACCAGTTTAATTATCAGCCACCGCATTTCCACAGTTAAAAATGCTGACAATATTATTGTCATTGATAAAGGCGTAATGGTTGAGTCGGGCACCCACAAGCAACTTATTGAAAAACAAGGTGCCTACTTCGAATTGCACAAGATGCAGTTATTGGAAGAAGAGAAAGTAGCTTAGATAGAGAAGGGCGCTTGCTTCCTTACAATTCAAAGCATTTGTATCGGATGCCTATTCATTGAACTCGATTTACATCCATAAAACAACAAATCCCCACTCCCAACAAGCTTTAAAAAGTTATTAACAAGCCTTGTTTTAGCAATTTTTTTTGTAAACATTTGTCAGAATCTAATTTAAAAAACCGATAAATAAACAACACATTAACCAAGATGGAAGAAGGATTTGATAAAAACGGAATGGACAGAGAAGAAATTTTCTCGAAATCTGTTAGAGCAGGTAAAAGAACTTATTTTTTTGATGTAAAAAGCACCAAAGGAAATGATTACTATTTGACAATTACAGAAAGCAAAAAACGCTTTGGTGATGACGGTAAATTCTTTTATGAAAAACACAAATTGTTTTTATACAAAGAAGATTTTGAAAAATTTGCAGAAGGCTTGAATGAAGCAGTAGCACATATCAAATCTATTTCTCCTGCAATTGAACCTCGTCCGGAATATGTTCCGAATGAAACTCCAAAAACAGATTCAAACTTTTCGGATGTAAATTTCGAAGATTTAGATAAATAAATTGTTTGTTACAAGTAAAATCCCTGTTCTGTTGTAAAACGGACAGGGATTTTATTTTTAGAATATCCACCACAGATTACACAAATAAACTACAGATCTATTTTCTCAAAATGCCTAGCAAAGCATATATTGACACTA